>NZXU01000110.1 GCA_002698425.1 Ahrensia sp.
ATGCTCGGCGGCGGCACCGGCCCGGCCCACGGCACGCTGGCAACCACCTGCACGCCCGGCCCCTGGCACATCGCCCGCATGATCCAGTCCGCCGACGCCTTTCCGATGAATCTCGGCTTTTCCGGCAAGGGCAACGCCTCCCTGCCCGGCGCGCTGCAGGAGATGATCCTCGGCGGGGCCTGCTCGCTGAAACTGCACGAGGACTGGGGCACGACGCCCGGGGCCATCGACAACTGCCTGTCGGTCGCCGACGATTACGACGTGCAGGTGATGATCCACACCGACACGCTCAACGAGAGCGGCTTCGTGGAATCGACCATCGACGCGATCAAGGGCCGCACCATCCACGCCTTCCACACGGAGGGCGCCGGCGGCGGCCACGCGCCGGACATCATCAAGGTCTGCGGCCTGTCCAACGTCATCCCGTCCTCGACCAACCCGACCCGGCCCTACACGAAGAACACCGTCGACGAGCATCTCGACATGCTGATGGTCTGCCACCATCTCGACGCCAACATCCCCGAGGACGTCGCCTTCGCCGAAAGCCGCATCCGCAAGGAAACGATCGCTGCCGAAGACATCCTGCACGACATGGGCGCCTTCTCGATCATCTCGTCCGACAGCCAGGCGATGGGCCGAGTCGGCGAGGTGATCATCCGCACCTGGCAGACCGCGGACAAGATGAAGCGCCAGCGCGGCCGCCTGCCGGAAGAGCATGGCCAGAACGACAATCTGCGGGTGCGCCGCTATATCGCCAAATACACGATCAACCCGGCGATCGCGCAGGGCATGGCCAGGGAAATCGGCTCGATCGAGCCCGGAAAGCGCGCCGACCTCGTCCTGTGGAATCCCGCCTTTTTCGGCGCCAAGCCGGAAATGGTGCTGGTCGGCGGCTCCATCGCCGCCGCGCCGATGGGCGACCCGAACGCCTCGATCCCGACCCCGCAGCCGGTGCATTACCGCTACATGTTCGGGGCCTATGGCAAGGCGTTGACCAACTCCTCGGTCGTCTTCACCTCGAACGCCGCCATGGAAAGCGGTCTGGGCGACAGGCTCGGCACGGACAAGGAACTCGTCGCGGTCGAAAACACCCGCGGCGGCATTTCCAAGAAATCGATGGTGCTCAACGACCTGACGCCGGCCATCGAAGTCGATCCGGAAACCTACGAGGTCCGCGCCAATGGCGAATTGCTGACCTGCGAGCCGGCGGAAGTGCTGCCCATGGCGCAGAGATACTTCCTGTTTTGAGTTACTTGCCAACCAGGCAAGTTAGGAAAAAGACTATCTGAAAAGAATTGGCCCCCGCCTAGGAGAGACGAGGGCCTAGTTAATTGACCGTCTGTATGAAATCAGTCAGCACCACGCCGACGACGGCGCCACATCAGCCCAAAAACGCCTATCCCCGAAGCAAGCAAAGGCAAAGCCCCTGGAACAGGGACAGGGTTAACCCTCACGGTGATTTCTGACGAGGCGAGAAGATCCGACGTATTCAACGCGAAGACTTCGAGCTTGAAATTATAGATGCCCGGCGCATCCGGATCCGCCGAAAGCGGAACACCCAGATTGGTTCCGAAGCCCAGATTGGTGGATTGCTGCGCCACGGTGTTGGTGGCCATGTTCAAAATCAGTTCAGATATATTGCTAGCCACCACTGCTGTACCAGCGGTGGTCGAACTGGTTCCTAACGCGTGGTCGAAATAGCCCGGACCGGCGAATGGATCGAACGAGGCATATACGGTGTTACTCGACGCGTCCGTGTCATAAGAAAGCACGTAACTGAAATCATCCAGAAAAAGCCCTGTTGAGCCAACGTTGATGGACCAGTCGAAATTGAAGACCGAACGATTTGAGGGATTCGTCGTCAGAACCGTCGAATCGAAAACGTAGGTATTTATCCCATCATAATTGAAGATGTTCGCTGCTGGATATCGCTGGTGCGCACGCAGGCCCACCTCAATGTTATTCTGTGCCTCGCCAGTAAATGCCCCGTTTGCATTGCCAGAACCATAAATCACCCCCGGCGTCACATTGCCGGTACTGTTAACCGGCGCGGCATGAGCGGCCGCACCGAACGCAAACAAGGATACAGCCGCCAGTCCAAGTCCAATAGATCTGAGATTCATCCCAACCCTCCTCAATAAATCTAACATACGCAAAACCCGGCCGATTATAGTTATTAACATTAAGTTAACAAGGAGAATTATCAGATTTTCCAATGAGTTAAGTGACGCAAGGTCACCTAAGGAACCCGAAAGAGCCCACCACCGACGGTCATAGAAAGACTTTTACTTGCCTAGACCGTCACGTCCCTGCATTGCTGAACGTGGCGCGACTAAGTTGCCATCGCTGCCTCTCTTGATCGCGCTCAATTGCAACTTCGCCACAATCTGCGAGTTAGGGTCGATATGTCTAAGTCAGGAGGATTTCATGTCGAAAACCAAACTCAAACACGAAGGCTGGCTGGTGATCGCCGATGGCGAAAAAGCGCTGTTCCTGCGCAATGACGGCGACGAGAAATTCCCCAACCTGACCGTGTTCCGCGAACTGGAGCACGCCAATCCGCCGGATCGCGAACAGGCCGCCGATCGCCCCGGCAGACTGAGCGACGGCGGCTCGCATCGCAGCGCCGTGCAGGAGACCGACTGGCACCGCGTCGAAAAGGAGCGCTTCGCCAAGGACATCGCGCAGCGGCTTTACGGTCACGCCCACAAGGGCATGTTCTCCGAACTCGTGCTCGTCGCCGCGCCGCACGTGCTGGGCGACCTGCGAAAGGAACTGCACAAGGAAGTCCAGGACAAGGTCATCGCCGAGGTCGCCAAGGATCTCACGAAGCATCCGGTCCACGAGATCGAACAGCTGGTTCTGGACGGAGCTGCCTGAAACTCCCGCATGACCAGGAAAAACCGCCTCTTCTGGTTCGTTTTCGCGGTCACGCTCGCCGTTTATTGCGTCATGATCTTCTGGTCGATCCCGAGGATCTCGGCGCAAGCCGGCGGGCTGGCCGTTTTCGATCTGCGCCCCGGCGGCTACTCCTTCGACGACGCGAAAGCCTTTCTCGCCGCGCTCTCGCCTGAGGGCGCGGCGTTTTACGCCAATGTGCAGCACAAGCTCGACACCGCCTATCCGGCATTGCTGGCGCTGACGCTCGGATGGGCGATCCTGCGGCTTGCGCCCGCGCGCTGGGGCCCGTGGCGCTGGCCGCTCGCGGCAACCGCCCTGCCCGGCATGGTGTTCGACTACCGCGAAAATCTAGACGTCGACGCGATGCTGGAACTCGGCCCCAACGGGATCACGCCCCGGATCGTCGAGGCCGCGAGCCTTGATTCGCAAATCAAGGCGGCGACATCCTCGATGTCCATGGCGGTCCTTCTGATCCTGCTGGGGCTCTGGTTATTCCGGCGCTGGCGTGCGGTGCAAAAACCGGTATAGAATCGCGGCCATGCAGACCGCCGCCTCCGTCACCCGCCACTTCCACGATCCTTCCGACACCATCACGCTGGACGAGACCGCGCGCCATCGCCGGCGCATGAAAATGGTCTCCGACAACGGCATCGAGTTCCTGCTCGACCTGGCCGAGGCGCGCCTGCTGCGTCACGGCGACGGGCTGGTACTGGATGACGGGCGCGTCATCGAGGTCTGCGCCGCGCCGGAAGCGCTTTACGAGGTGCGCGGCCGCGACAGCCGCCACCTCCTCGCCCTGTCCTGGCAGATCGGCAACCGCCATCTGGCGGCCCAGATCCTCACCGACCGCATCCTGATCCGCCAAGACCACGTCATCCGCGACATGCTGGAGGGTCTGGGCGCGACCGTCGCCGAGACCAATGCCCCGTTCGACCCGGAAGGCGGCGCCTATGGCGATGCGCATGCGGGGCACGATCACGGCCACGGTCATCACCATCATTAGCGCGAGACTGTCGCCGCTGCCGCAGGATTGGACCCCATGCCCTCGACCGCTTTCGTCAACTACGCCCTGCTCGGCGCGGCCATCGTCGCCGAGGTGATCGCCACGACCGCCCTTGTCCGAACGGAGAGTTTCACCCGGCTCTGGCCGAGCGCCATTACCATCGTCTTCTATGCGGTGTCCTTCTGGCTTCTGTCCTTTCCGATCCGCGTCATCCCGGCAGGCATTGTCTACGCCATCTGGTCGGGCGCGGGCATCGTGCTGATCACGCTCGCGGCGTGGCTGATGCTCGGACAACGGCTCGACGTGCCCGCGATCCTCGGCCTCTGCTTGATCATCGCCGGCGTCGTCGTCATTCACCTCTTCTCGCAATCCGTGGAACATTGAGGCCGGTGCTGCCTCTGCGAAACCGGGAGAACACCGCATGAAGATATTCGCCCCCGAGACGCGACACTCGACCAAGCAGAACCAGAAGCTCTATGCCGCCTATGAACTGGCCTCCACGCTGGTACAGGTGACCGCCGGCATGCTGTTCCTCGTCGGCTCCTGGATGTTCTTCTACAAGGCGTGGGAAAACACCGCGATCTGGCTGTTCGTCATCGGCTCGCTCCTGTTCGTTATCGGCCCGTCGCTGAAACTGGCGCGCGAACTGCACTATGCGCTGATCGGCGATCTCGCCGACCTCGCCGAAAGGGCGCGTTCTTGAGCGATCCGACCGCCCTGCTCCGGCTGATGTCGTGGCTGTCTCCGGTCTTTCCGACCGGCGGCTATGCCTATTCGGCCGCCCTTGAACAGGCCGTGGCGAATGGCGCCGTCGCCGATACGGCGACGCTGGAAGCCTGGCTGAAGGCGCTGCTTGCCGCCGGACCGCAATGGAACGACGCCGTCTTCTTCGCGGAGAGCTGGCGTCAGGCGAAAATACCCGAAAACCTTACGGCAACAGCCGAACTGGCCCGCGCCATGACCGGTTCCGCCGAACGCCATCGCGAAACGGTGGACCAGGGCACGGGGTTCCTCGAAGCCGCCGCCTACTGGTTCGATGACGGAGCCCTGCCGCCGCGCGGCACGCCGCTCTGCGTCGCCGTCGGCGCGGCCTGCGGACACGACGCGATCCCGCTCGCCGAAGGCCTCGCCGCCTTCCTGCATACCTTTGTCGCCAACCAGTTGCAGGTCGCGATCCGCCTGTCGGTCACCGGCCAGCGCGGCGCGGCGGCGCTGCTCGCGGCCCTCGAACCAACCATCGCCGAAACCGCCAGCCGTGCCGCTTCGTCAACGCTGGACGACCTTGGCAGCGCAACCGTTTTGGCCGACATTGCCGCCATGCAACACGAAACGCTCGGAACGAGGCTGTTCCTCTCGTGAGTGCCGTCGGACGGCTGAAGCTTCAAAGGACATTTCGTTGCATCGAGGACAAACCGGTTTGCTTTGTCGGGCACTCGGTCGGTCTGACCTTCAATCTTGCGATGGGCGAATGCCGGCCGATATGGCGCAAGCCGCGGAAAAGAGTGCGGAGCGGCGGCTACCAGGTTCTGAAGTCGGGTTTCGACATTTTCATCTTCGCGTCCGGGTGGCGGTTATGGCGGAATACCGGATACCAACTGCGGTCGCACGACTGCCCGGCTCGCATCCGCCGCGAACTCGAAGGGCTGCGCGGGAAGAGGGTCGCATCGATCACACTTGTTGGATCGGCGCCGAGGCTTGTAGTAATTTTTCGGGACGGCATCAGATTGGATCTGTTGGGAGACTTCGGCGGCGAGGAAGATCCCTATGGATGGAACGTGACTGGCCTGCCCGGCCTGAAAAGAGATATGTTTTCACTTCTGGACTAGGACGCAAATGACCACCTCCACCAACGGCCCCCTTCGCATCGGCATCGGCGGTCCCGTCGGCTCCGGCAAGACAACGCTGACGGCCGAACTCTGCAAGGCGATGCGCGAGAAATATTCGATCGGCGTCGTCACCAACGACATCTACACCGCCGAGGACGCCGAGGCGCTGACGCGCATGCAGGCCCTGCCCGCCGAGCGCATCGAGGGCGTCGAGACGGGCGGCTGCCCCCACACCGCCATCCGTGAGGACGCCTCGATCAATCTGCGCGCCATCGAGCGCCTGCGCGAGCGCGTGCCCGATATCGAGGTGATCTTCATCGAATCCGGCGGGGACAATCTCGCCGCCACCTTCTCGCCCGATCTCGCCGACCTGTCGCTCTATGTGATCTCGGTCTGCCAGGGCGATGATATCCCGCGCAAAGGCGGGCCGGCGATCACCCGTTCAGACCTGCTGATCATCAACAAGGCCGATCTCGCGCCCCATGTCGGCGCCGATCTCGACCGCATGCGCCAGGACGCCGAGAAGGGCCGCGCCGACAAGCCGTTCCTCTTCACCGATCTGCGCCATGGCAAGGGGGTCGGGGAAATCGTCGACTTCGTCGCCGCGCAGGGCGGGCTGTGAGCATCGACCTCGAAAATTTCCTGCCCTATCGCCTCGACCGCATCTCCGAGGCGCTGAGCCGGCATTTCCAACCCGTCTATCGCGACGAGCACGGCATGACGCGCCCCGAGTGGAAAGTGCTCGCCCATCTCGGCCAGGCGGAAACGCTGACCGCGCGCGAGATCGTCCGCCGCACCGGCCTGCACAAGACCAAGGTCTCGCGCGCCGTCTCGGCCCTGGAAAACCGCCGCTGGCTGGAGCGCAACCGCGACGAGGCCGACCGCCGGATAGAGCATCTGACGCTGACCCGGACCGGCCGGAAAGGCTACGATGCGCTGACCGCGCTCCTGAAGACGCGGGAGGCCGAGCTCCTGAACAGGCTGAGCGGTGAGGAAATGGAAACGGTCGGCCGCGCACTCGCCATTCTCGACCGAGTCACCGGCCGCAAGAGCTAGCGCGCCGACAAGGTCCGTCCGACCGCGTCCTTCCAGCCGGCATATTTGCGCGCCCTCTCCGCCTCGTCCATTGCCGGCGTAAACTGCCGCTCCAGAGCCCAGCTTTTGGCAAAATCGTCCCGGCCCGGCCACGCGCCGACATGGGAGCCGGCGAGCCAGGCCGCGCCGAGCGCCGTCGTTTCGAGCACCACGGGCCGGTCGACCGGGGCATCGAGAATGTCGGCGAGGCATTGCATGGTCCAGTCGGAAGCAACCATGCCGCCGTCGACGCGCAGCGTGGTCGAGGTGTGGTCCGGCGCGTCCCAGTCGTCATGCATCGCTTCCAGCAGGTCGCGGGTCTGGTAGCAGACCGCTTCAAGCGTCGCCTTGGCAATCTCGTTCGGGCCGGTGCCGCGCGTCAGGCCGAACAGTGCGCCGCGCGCATTCGCGTCCCAATGCGGCGCGCCGAGCCCGACGAAGGCCGGCACCAGATAGACATCCTGTTCGGGATCGGCCTTCTCGGCCATCTTGCCGCTTTCGGCGGCGGTTTCGATGATGCCGAGCCCGTCGCGCAGCCACTGCACAGATGCGCCAGCCATGAAGATGGAACCTTCCAGCGCGTAGGTGGTCTCTCCGCCAAGCCTGTAGGCGATCGTCGTCAGCATGCGGTTCCTCGACGCCACCCGGTCCCTGCCCGTGTTCAGCAGCGCGAAACATCCGGTGCCATAGGTCGATTTGAACATCCCCGGCTCGAAACAGGCCTGTCCGATCGTCGCGGCCTGCTGGTCGCCGGCAACGCCGCAGACCGGAATATCCGCACCGAGGATATCCGCCGTCGCCGTGCCGAAATCGGCGGCGCAATCCAGCACCTCCGGCAGCATCGCACGGGGAATGCGCAGGATATCGAGCAGACCGTCGTCCCAGTCCTCCTCGTCGATGTTGAAGATCAGCGTGCGCGCCGCATTGGTCGCGTCGGTGACGTGGCGCTCGCCGCCGGTCAACCGCCAGATCAGGAACGTGTCGATCGTGCCAAAGGCGATCTCGCCGGCCTCGGCGCGGGCGCGCAGCCCGTCGACATTATCGAGCAGCCAGGCGATCTTCGAGCCGGAGAAATAGGGATCGAGGAGAAGGCCGGTTTTCGCCGTGAATTCAGCCTCATGGCCCTCTGCCTTCAGGGAATCGCAGAAGTCGGCGGTGCGCCGGTCCTGCCAGACGATCGCGCGATGCACGGGCTCGCCGGTCGCCCTGTCCCAAAGCGCCACGGTCTCGCGTTGGTTGGTGATGCCGATCGCGGCGATGTCGGACGCCTCGATGCCGGCATCGGCGATCGCGGCGCGACATGTCTCGACCACGCTTTGCCAGATATCCTCCAGCTCATGCTCCACCCAGCCGGACTTGGGAAAATGCTGCGGGAACTCCTGTTGTCCGGTTCCGGCGATCTGCTGCCTGTCGTCGAAGACGATGGCGCGCGACGAAGTCGTGCCCTGATCGATCGCCAGGATATAGCCGGCCATGAAGTTCCTCCCGATTATTTGCTGTCGTCGGGATTCAAACCAGATCGCGGGGAAGGCTTCAACCCGCCTTGCCGACCTTCCGGTCTTCGGCGAGCAACCAGCGGCAGACCGCGAAAGCGGCAGCGGCGCCGATGAACTGCATCGCGATGAACCAGGGCATGTCGATCGGCCGGATACCCGCAAACGTGTCGGAGAAGGCCCGGGCGACCGTGACCGCAGGGTTTGCGAAAGAGGTCGAGGCGGTGAACCAGTAGGCCGCCGTGATGTAGAGTCCGACCGCCGCCGCGACGGATTTGGGGCTCGCCTTCAGCGTCGCGAAGATGGTGAAGACGAGGCCGAAGGTGGCGACGATCTCGGCGAACCATTGCGCCCCGCCGGTGCGGATCTTCGCCGACACCTGGAAAATATCTTCGGCGAACATCGCATGCGCCGCCCAGACGCCGATAAGGCCGCCAGCGACCTGCAGGGCGATATAGACGAGGCTTTCACGTGCCTCGATCTCGCGGCGAAGCCAGAAGGCGAAGGTCACCGCCGGGTTGAAATGCGCGCCGGAGATCGGCCCGAGCATGGTGATGAGCACGTAGAGGATCGCCCCGGTCGGGATCGTGTTGCCGAGCAACGCGACGGCGACATTGCCGCCCGCCAGCCGCTCCGCCATGATTCCGGAGCCCACCACCGTGGCGAGGAGGAAAGCCGTGCCGATGAACTCGGCGGCATATTTGCGGGAGGCGTCCATCTCGATTGTCCGATATATCGATAATTCTTGAAGTATCGATAGAAAACCGGCCCGTCAACGGCCCCGTCGGGACTTGCCGCGAAATTCAGCCGTCGCCGTGGATGACGCGCGCCTCGATCTCCAGATCATAGGCATTGCCCGCCGCGGCCCAGCGTTCGAGGATCGCCTGGCGCACCTCGTCGAGGCGCTCCTCCGGCAGATCAACCCGCTCGCGATTGGCGTAATAGGTCAGCCGCAGGATGGACGGTTCGCGTTGCAGCGCGCTGATCAGCCGGGTGATGCCCTCCAGCAGGCTCTCGTCCGGCGTCGTTTCGTTGCGATCGAAGGCGGCGGCGTTCAGGTCGACCCGCAGGATGCGGGCGGACGCGACGCCGAATGAGACGGAACCGCTGCCCCCCGCCTCGACGCGGAGCGATACCGGGTTGGTCGTCGTCGCGTGATAGCCTTCCGGCAAGGTCGCCTCATCGAGTTCGAACATCATCCCGACCGCGCCAAGCCGCGACACTTCCATGCAGGGCGTGGCGTATTGCCCCTCCACATCCGTGGTCAGCAATATGTCCTGCCCGGCGGTGATGCGCGCGCCCGAAATTCCCGCTTCGTCCGCATCGGCGAAACCGTTGCGGTTCTCGTCCTGGTAGACGAGCAGCGAAATCTCGGTGCAGCCCGGCGGGTTGTTGCTCGTCCGCACCGTCGCCAGAGAGGGCGGCAGCAGGGGAATCAGCGAATCCGGATCGGCGATCTGCGCCGTGTTGAGGAGATAGCCGCGCGCCGGCGCGTCGACGATCTCGCCAAGATAGCGCAGCGAAACGCTGCTGCGCGCGCCGACCGACACGACGCCGAAATCCACGCGCTGGCCCTCGATCGCCACATCGGCGACCTCGCCATCCTCCAGAACACTGCCGGGCACCAGCCTGACGCCATCGGCGAGAAGCGCCCTGAGCCGGGTGGAGACGGGCTTCGTGCTGCGATTGCTGATCGTCAGCGTGTAATCCACCTGATCGCCCGGACGCGCCGCGATCGCGCTCGGCGTATGCGCCAGCGACACATCGGTCCTCTCGATGCCTTGAAGCGTGGGAACCGCGGTCGAAAGCGCGCGCTCGTCCGCCGCCGACCGGTCCCCGGCACGGCCTGCGCCGGTCACCGTGGCCAGTATGTCGCCGCCATTTTCCAGATTGGGCCGCGCCAGCTTGTAGCTGGCCGAATAGCGCCAGGTCTCGCCCCGGTCGAGCACGCCGGGATTGGCCGTGTCGCCGCCCTCGTAGCGCGGCGGATCGGTGGGCGCGAAAACCTCCCCGTCCTGCTGCAGTTCGAGCGTCAGGCGCACGCCGACAAGCCCGACATTGCCGGTATTGGCGATCGCGATCGAATAGTCGATCACGTCACCATCGGGCAGGCCCGGCGCGGCATCGCCCGTCATGGCGGCTTCGACGCCGACTTCCAGCGCCGGCGTGCCCGCCGCGACCATAACGGTCGCCTGGGACCCGCCGGACTGGACGAGCGCCCCGCCATGGACGCCGGACGCAACCGCGCTGTTGACGATTTCCGCGAAGGCCGGTCCCGCCAGCATGACGGGCGGCAGGAGGCAGGCGAAAAAAAGCGACCGGATCGGCCGATCCGGACGCCTTGTTCTTCGCGTTTTCGATGCTCTTCGCTGCACTGCGGGGTCTGCCGGTCGCCTCTTACTGGGCCTCGAACTCTTCCTGCGTCACGACATGCGCATGGGTGAAGGCCACGGCGCCGCCCGGCCCGAGCATGTCGTAAACACCGGCGGTTTCCGGATCGTCCCCGTTCAGGCCGAGAGGATCGTTGGTCGAAACCGTCACCTCGAAGGGCTCGACACCCAGATCCGGCGTCCCCTGCGACTGCAGCGTCTTGCCGGCGAGGTCGACGGTCACCGCCACATCCGCCACAGAGACATTGCCGACATTCTCGACCGTGTATTTGTAGAGGATCGTGTCGCCGGTCTCGGCGCCCTCGCCCTCGTTGCCGTCGGCTTTTTCGAGAACGCTGGCCGTTGCGATCGCCAGTTGCGGATTGGCCGCGACGAGGAGATTGCCGGGTTCGACCGATGCCGTGACCTGATTTCCATTGGCCGTTCCGGCAACGCCCGCATTGACGATGATGCCGTCTCCCGCGGCCACGGCCCTGAAGACCTGTTCGGCGGTCAGCGGCCGCGTCGCCGTGAAGGTGACGGTCTCGCCCTTCGGCATATCCGCGCTCGGCGGCTGGAAGTCAGCCGGCTCGAGATCGACCGTGTCGCCGCCAATGGTCAGGCTGGCGCCGTCCACCACGACCCTGTCGATCGGAAAATTGCCGTCATTGGTGACCGTCACGGTCACCGACACCACGTCTTCGGCGTCCGCATGGGCGGAATCGCGCCCCTTCGAGATGTCGAGATCGAGCCTCTGGCTGGCCGTCAGGCTGGGCAGCGGCTCCGCAAGGTCGGTGCTTTCGGTGCCCTGGGCCTGGACTTCGGCATCTCCTGCCTTGCCGGTCACGGTAACCGTGCTCGACAGCTGAGCGAATGCCGGCGCGCTCGGCGCACCTGTCAACACCAATGCAAGTGCGAGCGTGCCGGCCGCACCGCCTGCCGCCGAAAGCATCTTGCCCTTCGCCTCGTTTCCGGTGTCGCGTTTCACGATGTCGCCCCTCCCAAAACTCGAATTCAACATAACCGATTGCTCCAACCGGCGCGCGAGGGCCGGCTCAGCCGACCATAGGGCGAGCAGCTTCGCCATGTCATCAAAAACATGGCGGCAATCCATCAAACCTTGGGGGTGAAGCGGCCGGCTCAGGCCGCCGCGATCGCTTCCTTGCGCCGTTCCAGCCCGAGCAGGAAGCCGATGCTGTCATTCGGCTTGGCGAGGTCGGCAATCGAGTGCTTCGCCAGCACGGCGAAAAACGCGTTCAACGCCTCGCGCAATGCCGCCGACAGCTTGCACGTCTCAACCAGCGGACAGTCCGCATCCTCGCGGTCGAAGCACTCGGCCATCGAAAAACCGTCCTCGGTCAGCCTTACGACGTCGAGCAGCGTGATATCAGAGGCGTCGCGCGCAAGCCGGATGCCGCCATTGCGGCCGCGCACCGTCTCGATCAGCCCGCCCTCGTTCAGCGGCTGCAGGATCTTGAACAGGAACGGTTCGGAAACGCCGTAAGCCTTTGCGATTTCGGCAACACGGCTCAACTGGCCGCCATTGGCCGAACAGTACATCAGGATGCGAAAGGCGTAGTTCGTCTGCTTCGTAAGGCGCATGGGTCGTCTCCGTTACGGAACGTTATATAGCGCCTTGTTTGGAATCATTCCAGATAAACCTCACCGATTTGGTCAACTTTTTTCTTGACAGGCCACAGGCGTTCCCTCAGGTAAATATGACAGCGAATGTCATATTAGAAAAAGAAGCTACGGGAGCTATCCATGGCGCTGCGCGCACGCCTTCTTTCCACCACCCTGTCCATCGCAATCGCCCTGCCCGCGACGTCCGCCGCTTTCGCGGACGGTTCGGTCAATCTCTATTCGTCACGCCATTACGACACGGATGAGCGGCTCTATTCGGACTTCGAGGAACAGACCGGCATCACGGTAAACCGTATCGAGGGCAATGCCGACGAACTGATCGAGCGCCTCAAGGCGGAAGGCAAGAACAGCCCCGCCGACGTCCTGATCACAGTCGATGCCGGACGCATCTGGCGCGCCGCCGACGCCGACCTGTTTTCGCCCGTCGACAGCGATGTCCTCGAAGAGCGCATCCCGGCCGCCCTGCAGCATCCGGAAAATCTCTGGTTCGGCTTTTCGACGCGCGCCCGCCTGATCTTCTACAACAAGGATCGGGTCTCCGAGCCGCCGCAAACCTACGAGGAACTCGCCGACCCGAAATACAAGGGCCAGGTCTGCATTCGCTCGTCGACGAACATCTACAACCTGTCGCTGCTCGCCTCGATCATCGCGACCGACGGCGCCGAGGCGGCCGAAGCCTGGGCGCAAGGCGTGAAGGACAATCTCGCCCGCTCGCCGCAGGGCGGAGATACGGACCAGCTTAAGGGCCTCGTCTCGGGCGAATGCGACATCGCCGTCGCGAATTCCTACTATTTCGCGCGCTCCCTGCGCATCGACGTGGAAGGCCTCTCCGAGCATGTCGACCAGATCGGTTGGGTCTTCCCGAACCAGGACGGCCGCGGCACCCATGTCAACGTCTCGGCGGCCGGCGTCCTGAAGAATGCGCCAAACCGCGAGAACGCGATCAAGTTCCTCGAATATCTGGCCTCCGATTCCGCGCAGGAATATTTCGCTTCAGGCAATGACGAGTACCCGGTGGTCGAAGGGGTCGGCCTGTCGGCCTCGGTCACGCAGCTGGGCGAGTTCAAGCGCGACCAGCTGAACCTCGCCGCATTGGGCGAGAACCAGACCGAAGCGCAGAGCATCTTCAACGCCGTCGGCTTCAAGTAAACGCCGAAGCCAAGCCTTCGCCTACCTAACCGTTGAATCGGATCATCCGCGAACCGCCTGAAGCCCTTGGTTTCAGGCGGCTTTTTGCGGCACCGTATCGGAAGCGAGCGGGACTTCCGCGCGTGTCGACACATGCATCTGCTGCGTCTGCGCGATCGAGCGGCACAGCAGGATCACCGGCAACAGGCCGAAAGCGACGATCACCAGCGACGGAACCGCCGCCTGCGCCAGCCGCTCGTCGGAAGCGAGCCGGTGCGCCTGCACGGCGAGCGTGTTGAAATTGAACGGCCGGAGGATCAGCGTCGCCGGCAATTCCTTCATCGTGTCGACGAAGACGATCAGCACCGCCGTCAGCAGGCTTGCGCGCATCAGCGGCAAATGCACCCTTCTCAGCATGCCGAACGTGCCGGAGCCGAGCGTGCGCGCCACCGCGTCGACATTGGGCTTGATCTGGCTGATGCCGGTGTCGAAAGCCGACAAGGCCGCCGCCATGAAACGCACGATATAGGTCATCACCAGGAGCGCGATCGAGCCGGTGATCAGCAATCCCGTCGAGATGTCGAAATGCTCGCGCATGAAAGCGTCGACAGTATTGTCGAGCCGCGCGAACGGCACCAGCAGGCCGACCGCGACGACCGAGCCCGGCAGCGCATAGCCGATGCCGGACAGTGTCTTGGTGATCGCCGCCGCCCTGCCGGGCGCCAGCCGCACCCGGTACCCGACAATGGTCGCTCCGATCACGGTCAGCACCGCGGCGACGGAAGCGAGGATCAGCGAGTTCTGCACGAAGTCGAGATAGCGCCCCTCGAACGGGTTCTGGCCGGACTTGATCGCCATTTCGAACAGCACGACCAGCGGGATCGCGAAACCGCACAGGACCGGGATCAGGCAGGCGAGGATCGCCAGCGCCGCGCGCCAGCCCCCCAGGTGATGCACCGTCATCGCCTCGACCCGGTTTCCGGCATTGTACTGCTTCGCACCGCCGCGCTGTTTCACCTCGAGCAGGACAAGGAAGAGCGCCGTCAGCATCAGGCAAAAGGCGAGTTGCGAGGCCGCCGCCCGGTCGCCCATGGAAAACCACGCCTGGTAGATGCCGGTCGCAAAGGTCTGCACGCCGAAATGCGCCACCGTGCCGTAATCGGCGATGGTCTCCATCATGGCGAGGATCGTGCCGCCGGCGATCGCCGGCCGCGCCACCGGCAGGCTGACACGCCAAAAGGCGCTCCACGGCCCGTGGCCCATCGTGCGCGCCGCGAAATAGGCCGTTGGCGACTGGCGCAGAAACGCCGCTCGGGCCAACAGATAGACATAGGGATAGAGAACGAAGATCAGCATCAGCGCCGCACCGGGCAGCGAGCGGATCTCCGGAAACCAGTAGTCGCGCGGCCCCCACCCCGTCACCGCCCTGAGCGCCGTCTGCACGGCGCCCGGATGATCCAGCAGGTCCGTATAGGCATAGGCCAGAACATAGGCCGGGAAAGCGAGCGGCAGCGCCAGCACGATTTCGAGGATGCGGCTGCCGGGAAACCGGCACATCGTCACGAGCCATGCGGCCCCGGTGCCCGTCGCCGCCGTGCCCACCGCCACGAAAAGCGACAGCTGCACCGTGTTCCAGATATAGCGCGGCATCACCGTGTCCCAGAGCCCGGCCCACGTCTCGAGGGTGCCGCCGAGCGCCGAAAAGCCGACGGCGACGATCGGGATGAGGCACAGCCCCGCTCCGATCCAGGCAAGAGTCTTCAGCGGAAAATGAAACAAGGTCGGCGTCTTTGCCCGTTCGCGGTCGCTATGGGCAAAGTGGAGTATGGCAAACAGGTTTTGACGTCAATCGCGCCGTTGTGTCGCGTTTGGACATGCGGATTTCTCATTTCCGCATGGGCAAGCCCCGCGGAGACGCCCACAATCCGTCCCCTGAAAACCTGGAACGACGGATGGAGGTTCACCATGGACCAGCGTTTGGCGGATGAGGAACTGGCTCCCGTCCTTGAACCCGTCGCGACGGCCAGAGGCCTGCCGAACCGGCACTATGTCGATCAGACCTGGTTCGAGACCGAGCGCGACAGGCTGTTCTTCGATGGCTGGGCCGGGATCGGTTTCGCCAAGGATGTGCCCGCGAAGGGCGACGCCATGCCGATCACCTTTCTCGGCCAGCCGCTCGTCGCCATCCGCGGCCGCGACGGAAAGCTGCGCGTGTTCCTCAATATCTGCCGCCACCGCGGCATGATCCTGATCCGGGAGCCCGGCCCGATCCGCGGCGCGATCCGCTGTCCCTACCATTCCTGGTGCTACGATCTGGACGGCGCGCTCAAGGCGACGCCGCATGTCGGCGGCCCCGGCCATAACAGCCACGAAGCGATCCGCAGAGAAGACCTCGGCCTCGTCGAGATACCGTCCTACGTCTGGCGCGACGTGGTCTTCGTCAACATCTCGGGCGAGGCCCCGCCCTTCGAGACGGCGCATCGCGCCGCGATCGAACGCTGGCGCGAATTCGGCACGCCCTTGCTCCATTCAGGGGCGGATTCCGGGTTCACGCTCGATGTCGCGACGAACTGGAAGCTGGCCGTCGAGAACTACTGTGAGAGCTATCACCTGCCGTGGGTACATCCGGGCCTGAACAGCTATTCGCGCCTTGAGGATCACTACAATATCGAGGAACCGGACGCCTTTTCCGGCCAGGGAACGCTGGTTTATCGCCAGCTCGCCGATGAAGACGGGCTCGTTTTCCCCGACGCGCCCGGCCTCGGCGACCGCTGGCAAACCGCGGCGGAATATATCGCGTTTTATCCGAACGTGCTGTTCGGCGTTCACCGCGACCATTCCTTCGCGATCCTGCTGGAGCCGGTCGCCATCGACCGGACGGTCGAGCATGTCGAGATCTATTATCACGCGGAAGAGGCGCTCGACGCCGACCATGCAGGCTTACGCGCCCGGAATTCGGCGCTCTGGGAAACCGTCTTCAAGGAGGACATCTTCGTCGTCGAGGGCATGCAGCGCGGCCGCCATGCGAGCGGCTTCGACGGCGGCAAGTTCTCGCCGGTCATGGACAGCCCCACCCACATGTTCCATCGCTGGGTGGCGTCGCGGCTTGCCTGAGGCGGCGATATCGGCCCCTTCGTCCGGTGCGCTGGACGCGGCGCTGCTCGACGCCCATGCCGCCGGCGACGGCCCTCGCCTCGCCTCGCTCTATGACGAAGCCGCGGACAGGTTCAGTGCGGCGGGCGACATCGACGCCGCCTGTTTCTACTGGACGCAGGCGCTGATCTTCGCGCTTGAGGCGGGGTTGGACGAAGCTCGGTATTTCGCCGAACTGTTACGCCGGCACGGCAGGCTGTAGCTCAGGCAAAGCGGCGCTTGCCGCCCGCCGCGATCGGAAAGATCGAATGCACCTCGAAAGGCGCGCCGGTTTCGCGTTCGATAAAGATCGCCAGATGATCGATATGCAGCGGCTCGGCCAGAACGTCGTGGAAATGGCGCTCAAGCGCCGCCTGCAGCCGCGGCCTGTCCGCCGGTTCCACATGCCCCGTCAGCGTCATATGGAAGCGGAAATCGTCGAAGACGTAAGGATAGCCCCAATTCTGCAGGTTGCGCAGTTGCGAGGTCGACAGCCTGTCCGGATCGCGGCGCTGGAATTCCTTCTCGGTCAGCGGCGCGCGCAACCGGTCGAAGATCGCGACGACCTGGCCGGCAAATTCGTTGAGCGCCGGATTGGGGGCTTCCGGCACGATGGCGAAGAAACCGCCCAGGCGCGCAACGGTGACGCGGTCGATCGTCACCGGCTGGATCTGCCGGGAAAAGGCTTCCGCGGCGGCGACCAGGTCATCCTCGCTGAAGTCCTCCGAAAGCCGGAACGGCGCCTTCAGCGTGCCGTGGAAGCCGTAGCGGCGGGGAACGGCGGTGAAATAGGCGAGTTCGCCCAGCGCCAGGCCGGTCCGCTCCGCATGCGGCAGCGTCAGCCCGGAAAACGCGTCGCGTCCAAGCCAGCTGGAGGCCGCGCGTGTCAGCGGGTGGTCTCGCGGCGGCGTGAAGTAAATGGCGTAGCGCATGGCGGCGAATCAGGCTCCGGTCAAGGTTTGACCCTGCTACGCCAGCCTTGTGACAAACATGCGAAATCTCGGGTGAATAGTTATCCGGCGAAGTTTTGGGCGAAAACTTCGGCTATTCAGGCCGCTTCCGGTTCGTATTCCAGCAATTCGGGACGTTCCCCGTCGGCAAGCCGCTCATTGATGTCATCGACGATACTGGCGATCTCCGCCACCGAGCCGATCACGTAATCGGCGCCGGCATCGGTCAGCCGTTTGGCCGCGGCATTCGCCAGGTCGAGCCTTTCGCGGGCCGGCAGCGCCGTCAGGGCGTCCTCGCCGAGCCCCATCTCGTTGCCGGTCTCGCTGATCCCGACGGTCCACGCGCCCGCCGCCTTGCCCTCCATCAGGCCCGGCACCGTGTCGTCGACCTTGACAACCGAGGAGGCCGGATAGACGCCGAGCGACACCATCGCGTGATAGAGCGCCAGCGGAGACGGCCGGCATTCCGGCACATCGTCGGCGCAGACAACTGCTTCCGCCTCGAACCCCTGCGCCCTGGCCACCGCGATCACCCGCTCCATGATATCGCGCGTATAGCCGGTCGTCGTTCCGATCAGGATGTCGCGGTCGCGCAGCGCCCGGCAGGCGGCAAGCACGCCGCCGATCAGCTTGCCGCGCTCCGCCGCCGTCTGCCGGCTGATTTCCCGGAACCGTTCATGCAGCAGGATCGCGTCGCGCTCCTCGAAGGGCTGGCCGCCATGGCTCTTCGCCCAGGCCTGCCCGGCACGCGCGCCGAACCCGATAGCCATGATGTGATCGAGCTTGCCGAGCCCCATTCCGGCGCGGATATCGTCCTCCGAAACCGTCACGCCGGCTTCCTCGAAGACGCGCTTCAACGACAACAACGGCGCCAGCGACCCGAAGTCGACCAGCGTTCCGGCCCAATCGAAGATGACTGCCTTCACATGCATGGCGACCGACCGCGTGCCCCCCAAACCCGTCGGGCCTATTCTACGGTCGCAGATGACATTCATACGACAGTGGAAAACGCGCCCGAAAACCGCCGGAACAACAGGCAAATCGGGCCGTGCGAAATCGCGCGGGAAACAGGACTGTCATCTTTGCGGCGAAGGATCACGGTCGCGAATCGCACCGGCGCGATGAGCGGCCACCCCGCCCTTTCTTGCCAAGTTTCGTTCGCCATGCTCTATCCGACAAAATAGTCCAAACGCATCTGATCGCGCCCATACGTCCATGACCCGTGTCGTTTCCATCGGTGAATGCATGATCGAATTGTCCGGCCGCGAGGGCGTGACATGGCGGCAGGGCTATGCAGGCGACACGTTGAACACGCTCTGGTATCTGCGCGCGCTGTCCGCCGCGTCGACGGAGACCGACTATGTCTCCGCCTTCGGCGACGATCCTTTCTCGCGCGAACAGATCGCGTTCCTGCGCGCCAACGGCATCGGCGTCGCCGCCAGCCCGACGATCCACGGCCGGGCGCCCGGCCTTTACGCCATCACCCTGGACGCGCATGGCGAGCGGTCCTTCACCTATTGGCGTCAGAACGCCGCGGCCCGCTGCCTCGCCGACGACCACGATGCGCTCGCCGAAAGCCTCTCGGGAGCCGGGCTGATCTATTTTTCCGGCATCACGCTCGCCATCCTTGACCAGCGCGGTCGCGACGATCTGCTGTCCATCATCGAGACGGCGCGGGCGGGCGACACGGTCGTCGCCTTCGATCCCAATTACCGGCCTAGGCTCTGGGCCGACCCGGACCATGCCCGCGCGGTCATGCGCGGCGGCTATGCGGCAGCCTCCATCGTGCTGCCGACATTCGATGACGAGCAGGCGCTGTTCGGCGATGCGAGCCCGGCGGAAACCATCGAGCGCATTCGCCCTCACGGTCCGGGCGAGATCGTCGTCAAGTCGGGCGGAGCCGAGGCGCTCGTCGCGGTCGACATGACGGTGACGCCGGTGCCGCCCCCGCAAGCCATCGAGCCGCTGGATACGACCGGCGCGGGCGACAGTTTCAACGGCGCCTATCTCGCCGCACGCCTCGCGGGCAAAAGCCCGCAGGACGCGGCGCTTTTCGCTCACACCGTCGCGGGCATGGTCATCCGCCACCACGGCGCATTGATGCCCATGCAAAGGCTGACGGACATTCGCCCCTAAAAATCAGGCGGATTTGGAGAACCGGTAAACCGTGCGCTGCTCGCGCAACTCGCCCGGGCGCAGCACCGCGCTCGGATAATCGGGCTGGTTCGGGGAGTCCGGCCAGATCTGCGTCTCCATGCACATGCCGGCATGGTGACCGTAATGCCGGCCGCCGAGACCGGGGACGGAAACCTCCATCGCCGGCGCGGTGAAGACCTGCAGGCCGGGTTCGCCGGTCAGAACCTCCATCGCGACGCCGGAACGCGGCGCGCGCAACTCGGCGACCGATCGCATGCCCTCGCCTTCGAGGCAGAAATTATGGTCGTAGGAGGCATTGGCGTCGATGGCGTCGATCCGCCGCATCTCCCGGAAATCGAACTTCGTGCCCTGGAGACGCGCCGGCGGACTGACCGGGATCAGAAGCGAATCGACCGGCAGATAGGCGTTCGCGCGGATTTCCAACTGGTGGTCCGTCACCGGCCCTGCGCCGCCATCCTCGAGGTTGAAATAGCTGTGATGCGCCATCGAGCAGATGGTCGGCGCGTCGGTTTCAGCCGTCAGCGTCACCTGGAGCTCCCCCTCGCCAGCCAGTTCGTAGCGGCACCGCGCTGTCAGATTGCCCGGAAAACCCATGTCGCCATCGGCGCTGTCGAGACGCAGCACGGCGTGGCTCTCGCCGGTTTCCTCGACCGTCCAGAGCCGCTCCGAAAAGCCCTTCAATCCGCCATGCAGGCATTGGCCGTTGTCATTGGCGTCCAGCCGGTGTTCGGTTCCGTCGAGCGTGAAGCGCGCACGGGCGATCCGGTTCGCGAAGCGTCCGGCGGTCGCGCCGAAATAGGGAGAATGGGTCTCGTAATCGTCGAGGCGGTCGAAACCGAGCGTCAGCGGCGCCTCGTGGCCGTCGAGGTGAAGCGCCTGAACGGTCGCGCCGCGCGTGATCACATGCGCGCGCAGACCGCCCCCTTCGAGGAAGACCCGATGAACCGGCTCGCCTGACGCCAGATGCCCCCAAATCTCCACGCTGCCTGCCCTTCCCATGTCCATCCGCCTTCCTTCCGACATCACCGTTGCGCGAAGCCGCGCGGCCATTCGCCTTATGGTTGCGAAAACCGCCCCACAACGGACTTTTCCTTGCCGCACAAACACGCTAGAGAGCGCCCAAGCAACAACATTACGATATGGCGGAGCCTCCTCCCGGCCAAGCCGCCAGCAAGCGAAGGACCAAGACGTGTCAACCACATTCGACAAAGTCGCCGATATCATTGCCGACACAAGCGAAATCGAACGTGACTCGATCACGCCGGAAAGCCACACCATCGACGATCTCGGCATCGACAGCCTCGACTTTCTCGACATCGTGTTCGCCATCGACAAGGAATTCGGCATCAAGATCCCGCTCGAACAGTGGACGCAGGACGTCAATGACGGCAAGGTCGCCACGGAAGAATATTTCGTGCTGAAGAATCTCTGCGCCAAGATCGACTCCCTGGTCGCCGCCAAGGCGGCCTGACGGTCGTCTCCGCCGAAACGCTGGTTGATCGCACCCCAATGTCCGCCTCAAACGACGTCGTCATCACCGGCATCGGCCTGCTGACATCGCTCGGCGAAGGCGTGCAGGCGAACTGGGCGGCGCTGCGCGACTTCAGCGCGCCCGTGATCGATACCGATCGGTTCGCGCCCTACACGGTGCACCCGCTGCCGGAGGTCGACTGGTCGCTGCAGATCGCCAAGCGCGGCGATCAGCGCCAGATGGAAGCCTGGCAGCGCATCGGCACCTATTCCGCCGGCCTCGCGCTGGAGGATGCCGGCATCAAGGGCGACGAAGCGCTCTGCGCCTCGATGGACATGATCGTGGCCGCCGGCGGCGGTGAACGCGATGTCGACGTCGACACGATGATCCTGAAGCGGATCGCCGACGGCGCGCCGGATATCGGCGTGGCGATCAACGAGGTGCTGACGACCGAACTGCGCCCGACGCTGTTCCTGGCGCAGCTGTCCAACCTGCTCGCCGGCAACATTTCCATCGTCCACAAGGTCACCGGCTCGTCGCGGACCTTCATGGGCGAGGAAGGCGCGGGCATTTCCGCGATCCAGACTGCGGCGGCGCGGATCCGCTCGGGCCAGAGCACGCACGCCCTCGTTGGCGGCGCCTACAACACCGAACATCCGGACATGCTGCTTTCCTACGAACTCGCCCATCACCTTATGCGCGACACGTGGCGGCCGGTCTGGCAGCGCGGGCAGGCCGAGGGCGGAGGGATCGTCACCGGCTCGGGCGGCGTGTTCCTCGTCCTGGAAAGCCGCGACCACGCGAAAGCGCGCGGCGCGAAAATCTACGCCTCGCTCGGCACGGTCGCGGCCGATCTCGGCCCGACCGGCTCGCAGGAAACCCGCAAACGTCTCGACCGGCTTGCCGCGGAGACCGGCCTTGGCGAAACGGATATCGTCTTCTCCGCGGTCTCCGGCGCAAACGCCCGCACGGCCGACGAGAAGGCGTTCCTGACCGAGAGCCTTGCCGGCGTGCCCGTCCGGGGCCTCACCACGGCGACCGGCAATCTGTCAGAGGCGCAATTCCCGCTTGCCGTCGCGCTCGCGGCCCTGTCGCTGTCGACGGGCGAAAAGCTCCCGGTCCTCGATCCCGACTTCGAGGCGGAAGCCGATGCAGCCCCCTCTTCCATCGGCGTCCTGACCGTCGGCTTCAACGCCGCCGAGGGGATGGCGGTCGTGCGCAAGGCAGAAGGAGCGACCGGATGAGCCGCTTCACCGATCACGCCGGACGTCCCGTCATCGCCATCACCGGGGCCGGCGTCGTCTCTTCGCTCGGCAGCGGCAAGGACGAGAACTGGGCCAAGCTGACCGCCGGCCAGTCCGGCATCCATCGCATCACGCGGTTTGCGACCGACCATCTGCGCACCACCATCGCCGGCACGGTCGATTTCATGTCGCCCCCAGAGGCGGGCTCCGTGGCGCTGTCCTACGCCATGG
Organism: Ahrensia sp.; assembly: GCA_002698425.1. The sequence goes on from NZXU01000110.1 coordinate 22,624, forward strand.
CGGAATTCGCGGCGCTCGAGGCGATCGCGGAATCCGGCCTGTCGCAAAGCGAATTCGGCGGACCGCTCTTTCTTGCAGCCCCGCCGGTGGAACTGGAATGGTGGCAGCGCATCGCGCTCGATGCCGACGGGGCGAAATCCGGCGGTGAGCCGGGGTACCAGCGCCTGCTGCATGCGGCGCGCACCGGCAGTCATCCGGCATTCTTCCAGTCGGCGCAGTTCGGCACCATCGCCTCCCGACTGCAGCAGCGCATCGGCACGCGCGGCCTTCCGATCACGCTGTCGACAGCCTGCGCCTCGGGCGCGACTGCGATCCAGCTCGGCGTGGAGGCAATCCGCCGCGGCGAGGCCGAACGCGTCGTCGCCGTCGGCACCGACGGCTCGGTGACGTCCGAGGCGCTGGTCCGCTTCTCGCTGCTCTCGGCGCTGTCGACCCAGAACGACGTGCCGGAAAAGGCCTCGAAACCCTTTTCCAAGGATCGCGACGGATTCGTCATGGCCGAAGGCGCCGGTGCGCTGGTGATGGAGTCGCTCGAAAGCGCCACCGCACGCGGTGCGACCGTGCTCGGCATCCTCGAAGGCTGCGGCGAATGCGCCGACGATTTCCACCGCACCCGCTCCAAGCCGGACGGTTCGCCGGCGATCGCCGCCGTGCGCGCCGCGCTCGACGATGCCGGCGTTTCGACCGGCGACGTCGGCTATATCAACGCGCACGGCACCTCGACCCCGGAAAACGACAAGATGGAGAGCCTGTCGCTATCGACCGTTTTCGGCGATGCGATGCCGTCGATCCCGATATCCTCCAACAAGTCGATGATCGGCCACACGCTGACCGCCGCCGGCGCGATCGAGGCCGTCTTCTCACTGCTGACGATCCGCACAGGCACGCTTCCGCCGACGATCAATCACGCCAATCCCGATCCGGCTATCGAACTCGATGTCGTGCCCAACACGAAGCGCGCGGCGACGGTCGGACGCGTGCTGTCGAATTCCTTCGGATTCGGCGGCCAGAACACCTGCCTTGTCATCGCGGCCGAACCCGCATAAGCCCCGCACTACAAGAATCTGCCGGAAGGAAACGCCATGCGCGCCCTGCAGCTCGTGGAAGACCGCAAGCTTGTTGAAGTCGACCTGCCGCCGCCGCCGCCCCCCGGCCTCGGCGAAGTCACGGTGCGCATCGCAAAGGTGGCGCTGAACCATATCGACGTCTGGGGCTGGCGCGGCATGGCGTTCGCCAAGCGCAAGATGCCGCTGGTCATCGGCGCGGAAGCGGCCGGCCGTGTCGACGCGGTCGGACCGGGTGTCGGCGGCCTGAAGCAGGGCCAGCTCGTCTCGATCTTCGGTGCGCAGACCTGCGGACTATGCGGCCCGTGCCAGGAAGGCCGCGACAATCTCTGCGAGAACGTCGCCGGCGTGCATGGCTTCCATCTCGACGGCTTCGCCCAGGAACTGATCAACCTGCCCGCCCGCAATCTCGTGCCCGCACCGCCCGGCGTGGACGAGACCGGCGCCGCGCTCGCGCCGATCACCTTCGGCACTGTCGAGCACATGCTCTTCGACAATGCCTCGCTGAAGCCGGGCGAAACCGTTCTCGTCCATGCCGGCGGCTCGGGCATCGGCACGGCGGCGATCCAGCTGGCCAAGCGCATGGGATGTACGGTGATCACCACCGTCGGCTCCGACGCCAAGATCGAACCGGCGAAGGCGCTGGGCGCCGATCACGTCATCAACTACCGCGAAGACCGGTTCGAAGGGGTCGTGCGCAAGCTGACGAAGAAGAAGGGGGTCGATGTTGTCTTCGAGCATGTCGGCGCCGACACATGGGCGGGCTCGATGCTGTCGCTCAAGCGTGGCGGCCGTCTCGTCACCTGCGGGTCGACTTCCGGCGTCTCGACGCAGATGAACCTGATGATGCTGTTCCAACAGCAATTCCGCATCATCGGCTCGTTCGGCTGCCGCATGCAGAACATGAACGACGCCATGCAGAAGATGGCGCGCGGCATCGTCCACCCCGTCGTCGATACCGAGGTCGATTTCGACGGCATCGGCGAAGCGCTCGCGCGCATGGAAACGCGCGACGTCTTCGGCAAGATCCTGCTCAAGGTCGGCTGAAGGACCCGCGATGCGTACCGCCTTCCTTCGCGTCTGGAAGAAAGTCGCCCGGCTCGAATACTGGCTGATCGCGCATCTGACCTTCGCGATGCTCAATCTCGCGCGGCTGCTTCCCGCAAGCTGGGCGATCGAGCTCGGCGCGATGCTCGGCCAGCGGCTTGGCCCGCTGAGCAGCCGCAACAAGCTGGTGATGGAAAATCTGCGGCTCGCCTTCCCCGAAAAACCGGAGGAAGAGTTGCGCACAATCGCCAAGCGGAGCTGGCGCAACCTGTTTCGCCTTGGCGCTGAATATGTGTTTCTGGAAAAACTTATCGATTACGATCCGGACTCCCCCGATACGGGCCTGATCGAGATCGAAGGCGTCGAGATCTTCAAGCGCCTGCAGGAAGAGAAAGCCTCCTGCATCTTCTTTACGGGCCATATCGGCAATTTCGAACTGCTGCCGATCTGCGCGGCGGCCTATGGTCTCGAAATCACCGCGCTGTTCCGCCCGCCGAACAATCCCTACATCGCCAAACGCCTCCTTGCCGCACGCCGCACCTCGATGGGACATCTCGTGCCCTCGAAAGCCGGCGCCGCCTGGGGGCTCGCCCGCGCGCTCGACGACGGCAAATCCGTCGGCATGCTCGTCGACCAGAAATTCGCGCGCGGTGTCCTCGGCACCTTTTTCGGCAAGCCGGTGCAGACCAATCCGCTTCTGCCGAAGCTGGCCCGCCACTACGAACGGCCGGTCCATCCGGCGCGCTGCATCCGCCTTCCCGGCGGCCGTTTCCGCATCATTCTGGAAGAAGCGATCGACTTGCCGCGCAACTCCGACGGGGTGATCGACATCCCCGCATCGACACAAATGCTCAACGACGTCGTCGAGCGCTGGGTGCGCGAGCATCCCGACCAGTGGCTCTGGTCGCATCGCCGCTGGCACGTCAACACGAGCGCATCCAGGAAAACAAAAGGCCGGCGCTGACGCCGGCCTTCCGCCTGATCTCGAAACGGTACGCGCTTAATGCGTGATGACGACACGCATGTTCTGCGGGCCCACCTGCTTGGTCAGCTGGTAGAGCTTGCGCGCATTGCGGGTGTCCAGCCGGACGCAGCCATGCGACGCCGGACGGCCGAGCCTGTTGACCGCATTGGTGCCGTGGATGGCATAGCCGCCATAAAAGAAAATCGAATAAGGCATTGGCGACATGTCATATTTCCGCGAATGCCACATCTTGTGCATGCGCGTCGGGCTCCACTTGCCGGTCGGCGTGCGGTAGCCGCTGCGCGCGGTGCTGACGCGCCAATTATACAGCGTCCGACCGTCTTTCTTGACGGTCATGGTCTGGCTGGAAAGATCGACATGCGCGACAAGACGATTGGCAAGACTTGCAGTCGCCCCCGACACGACAATCGCTGCCGCGAGAGCGGCACTTGCGAGAAAACGTTTCACCCGACTTACTCCTGTTACACGAAGACTGCCGCCCCTCTTTCGACGTTAGCCTTCCTTTACCCCACGGTCAAAATAACAACTTCGCCGTAATAAAAAGTTACAGGCGGGCATCTGCGCTTTTCACACAGCGCCTAAAAGCCCGCCATGGTTACCAAAATGAAAAAGCCGCGCGGATGGCGCGGCTTCCTCTCTTGCAGAGTTCATCCGGCAGAAATGAAGAGCTAGAAAATCTGGCTGCTCTTCGGCGTCTCCATGGACGCACCGTTGCGGTCCTCGTCGAACAGCGAACCCGTGCCGAACGCGGCCCGGAAACCGGCGAGGAACGTATGTCCGCCGACGCTGTCGCCATCGACGCTGACATGGTCGTACTGGTAGCGTCCCCAGACGGAGAAAGGCGTCCCATCGAAGCGCTTCTCCGCTTCGAGGCCGGCCGTGAAGATGCTGGCGTCGTCCCCGCCGTCGGAAATCTGGGTGAAGCCCAGTTCGCCTTCAAAGCGCAAATTCTCGGTGTGGAAATACCGAACCTCGCCGCGAGCGCCCCATGTGCCGACGCTGTCTCCGTCAACCAGATATTGGCCCCAGAAGGCCTGCCCATAATAGGTGATATTGCCGTTGTAGATCTGGAACTCCGGACCGAGGCGGTAGGAGGATAAGTCGCCATCGACATCATCGATGGAAAGCCAGTCATAGGCCGCGAAGCCGCCGACCGCATAGGCGCTCGGATCGCGTTTGAAAATATGGACGGCGCCGCCGATTGCGGAGAATGTGTCCCCGTCCGCCGTTACGCCATTGTAGCGGGCATCGAACTGGCCGTTCCAATACGGGTCGAAACGGTAGTTCAGCTTGCCGTTGACATTGTAGACGGTGGCCGTCTCGGAATCGCCGTCGCTGGTCGCGACAAGCGCGCCGACGGATGCGCCGATGCTGCCGGAAACCGGGGCAGCCTGCGGAGAGTCATAATCCGTCGCGCCAATCCGGTCCGCTGCGAAAGCCGGCGATACGAATGCGGCCGACACCAAGCTCAGTATGATCTTCTTCACGACAATCCCCTGTATTCTGATCTGCGCCCCATCTCGACATGAAGCGAACTGATTTTCCGGAAACCTCGACTCGAAACTATGCAGGGCGGACAAATATTTGCAATCTGCAAATCATCGTACGGATCGAAAAATCATGGGGATTTGACCGTCTCTCGACATTTCCGCGAGCCATGATGCAACAGGGCAACATCCGGCATCACGGATAGCCGTCCGGCAATCGGGGGTGTGAGCGCGCGATAGGTCACGCGCAGACACCTTGCCCTCGCGCGCCAACTCATGATCAATGCCGCCCATGGAGCCCATGCTGGAATCGATTGCCGGACGCGAGGACGACCTCGTCGACCTGACCCGCGAACTGATCCGCTTCCCGACGGTCAATCCGCCAGGCGAAGCCTATGCGCCTTGCGCCGAATTCATCGGCAACAGGCTGGCAAAATCCGGCTTCGAGATCGAATATGTCCGCGGCGAAGGCGAACCCGGCGATACCGATCGCTATCCACGCACCAATGTGATTGCCCGGCGAGAGGGCGCGCGGCCCGGCGCCTGCGTGCATTTCAATTCCCATATCGATGTGGTCGAGGCGGGAGACGGCTGGACCGTCGATCCATTCGAGGGCGTGGTCCGCGATGGCCGCGTCTATGGCCGCGGCGCCTGCGACATGAAGGGCGGGCTCGCCGCCTCGATCATCGCGGTCGAGGCTTTCATTGCGGCCAATCCCGATTTCCCCGGCGCCATCGAGATTTCCGGCACGGTGGACGAGGAATCCGGCGGCTTCGGCGGCGTCGCCCATCTGGCGCGCAAGGGCTATTTCTCCAGGCCCCGCGTCGACCACGTCATCATTCCCGAGCCCCTCAACAAGGATCGCGTCTGTCTCGGCCATCGAGGCGTCTGGTGGGCTGAGATCGAGACGAAGGGCGAGCAGGCGCATGGCTCCATGCCGTTCCTCGGCGATTGCGCCGTGCGCCACATGGGCGCCCTGCTCGCGGCCTTCGAGGAGAAGCTGTTCCCGGCCCTCGACGCCAAGCAGACACGCATGCCGGTCGTCCCGGAAGGCGCGCGTCGCTCGACCCTCAACATCAATTCCATCCATGGCGGCCAGACCGACGACTATACCGGCCTGCCCTCGCCCAATGTCCCCGATTCCTGCCGGCTGACCATCGACCGCCGCTTCCTGATCGAGGAAGAGATCGGTGAGGTGAAGGGAGAAATCCTTTCAATCCTCGAAAGCCTGAAAGCGACGCGTCCCGACTTCGACTATGCGATCCGCGATCTCATGGAGGTGATGCCCCTCATGACGGAGAAGGACGCACCGGTTGCGAGCGCCGTCGCCCACGGCATCCAGGCGATCTTCGACCGCGAGCCGGACTATGTCATCTCGCCGGGCACATACGACCAGAAGCACATCGCCCGCCTCGGCCATCTCTATGACTGCGTCGCCTACGGCCCCGGCATCCTCGACCTCGCCCACCGCCCCGATGAGTGGGTCGGCATCTCCGACATGGTGCAGTCCGCGCAGGTGATGGCGCTGGCGCTCGGCGAGTTGCTGTCGACGCCGGGCTGAGCTTCGCGGCGCAACACTCGAGCGACGATCCCTGCTGACAATCCGCCCCGGTCCTGTATAAATTCCTGAGCGACATTCGGGAGGCCGCACGATGATATCCAGGACCAGCACTCTTCTTGCCGGCGCGGCGCTTGCGCTCGCCCTCACCAGTTCGGCCTTCGCCGCGCGCACGGACCTGACACTGGCGATCCAGCTCGAACCGCCGCACCTTGATCCGACCGCGGGCGCCGCCGGTGCGATCGACGACATCGTCTACCAGAACATCTTCCAGGGTCTGACCCGCATAGGCCCCGACGGAGCAGTTCTGCCCTCGCTGGCCGAAAGCTGGTCGGTGTCCGAAGACGGGCTGACCTACACATTCAAACTGCATGACGGCGTGACGTTCCATGATGGAACGAGCCTCGACGCGGGCGATGTGGTCTTCTCGCTCGACCGCGCCCGCGGCGACGAGTCCACCAATGCCCAGAAGGCCCTCTTCTCGGCCATCGCAAGCGCCGAGGCGGTGGACGAGCTGACCGTGAAGGTGACGCTCAGCCACCCCCAAGGCTCCTTCCTCTACAATATGGGCTGGGGCGACGCGGTGATCGTCGCGCCGGAATCGGCCGAGACCAACAAGGAAAAGCCGGTCGGCACCGGTCCGTTCAAATTCGTCGACTGGGCGCAGGGCTCCTCGGCCACGCTGGAAAAGAGTGCCGACTACTGGGGCGAACCGGTGGCGCTTGATAAAGTGACCTACCGCTTCATCTCGGACCCGGCGGCCGCGACTGCCGCGCTGCTCGCCGGCGACATTCAGGCTTTCCCCGCCTTCCCCGCTCCGGAGGCGGTCGCGCAATTCGAGGGCGATCCGCGCTTTTCGGTGGTGATCGGCTCCACGGAGGGCGAGACCATCCTCTCGACCAACAATGGCAAGGAACCCTTCAGCAAGCTGGAAGTGCGCCAGGCGATTGCGCATGCGCTCGACCGCCAGGCGATCATCGACGGCGCCATGTTCGGCTTCGGCACGCCGATCGGCACCCATTTCGCACCGCATAACCCGGCCTATGTCGAACTGGTGGAGACCTATCCCTACGATCCCGAGAAATCGAAGGCTCTGCTGGCCGAGGCCGGCTATCCCGACGGCTTCTCGGCGACGCTGAAACTGCCCCCGCCCGCCTATGCGCGTCGCGGCGGCGAGATCGTTGCGTCCCAACTGCGCGAGGTCGGCATCGATCTCGAGATCATCCCGGTCGAATGGGCGCAGTGGCTCGATCAGGTGTTCAAGCAGAAGGACTACGACCTGACCATCATCTCCCACACGGAGCCGAACGACATCGGCATCTATGCGCGCGACGATTATTATTTCGATTATCACTCCGACGCGTTCAAGAAGGTGATGGCAGAGCTCGACGTAACGGCCGACGAGGACAAGCGCTACGAATTGCTGCGTCAGGCGCAGGAGATCATCGCCAACGACGCCGTCAACGGCTACCTCTTCGAACTGCCGAAACTCGGCATCTGGGACGCCAAGCTGGAAGGCCTGTGGCACAATGTGCCGGTACAGTCGAACGACCTGTCGGCCGTTCGCTGGACTGACTAGGTTCTTTCGACATCCTTCGGGGCGGGCCGCCCTGGCCCGCCTTTGTCTTTACTCCGGCGCCCGCTAGTCTCCGCCCATGCTGTCCTACGCGCTGCGCCGCATCCTGATCGTCATCATCACCCTCCTCGCGGCAAGCGTGATCGTCTTCGCCGTGCTGGAAATCGTGCCGGGCGACCCGGCGCGGCTGATGCTCGGCATCAACGCCACCGAGGACGCGGTTGCGGCGCTACGCCAGCAGATGGGCCTCGATCTGCCGCTCGTGCCCCGCTATTTCGCCTGGATCGGCGGCATGCTGAGCGGCGATTTCGGCCGCTCATACACCTATTCCGTGCCGGTGATCGACCTCGTCCGGGAGCGCCTCGTCGTCTCGCTGCCGCTGGCGCTGATGGCGCTCGCCCTGTCGACCGTCATCGCCATTCCCGTCGGCATCTTCTCGGCGGCGCGGCGCGGCTCCGCCGCCGACACCGGCGTCATGGCGGCGACGCAACTCGGCATCGCCATCCCCAATTTCTGGTTCGCCATCCTGCTCGTCTATGTCTTCGCCATCGCCCTGCGCCTCGTGCCGGCCGGCGGCTTCCCCGGCTGGGACGCCGGCATAGGCAAGGCGCTTGCCGCGCTGATCCTGCCCGCCATCGCGCTCGCCCTGCCGCAAGCGGCGATCCTCGCGCGGGTCACGCGCTCTGCCCTGCTCGACGTGCTCGGCGAGGACTACATCCGCACCGCCCGCGCCAAGGGCCTGCCCACCCGGCTCGTGCTGCGCCGCCATGCCCTGCGCAACGCGCTGATCCCCGTCCTGACCATTCTCGGCCTGCAATTCGCCTTCCTGCTCGCCGGCACGATCATCATCGAGAACGTCTTCTATCTGCCGGGCCTCGGCCGCCTCGTCTTCCAGGCAATCACCCAGCGTGACCTGATCGTCGTCGAAAGCGTCGTCGTCCTGCTGGTCGCCACCGTCGTCATCGTCAATTTCCTCGTCGATCTTGCCTATGCCTGGGCCGATCCGCGGCTGAGGCGGCGCTGACATGGCCGCAGACCTGATCGCCACAGAACACGAGGACTGGCGCCATTTCGTCGGCAAGGCGTTACGCAACCGCTCCTTCATGGCCGGCGCGCTGATCACCGCGCTCGTCGTTGCGGTCGCGCTCGTCTCCTTTGTCTGGACACCCTATGACGTGACGAAGCTGGTCATCGCTGACCGGTTGCAGGCGCCTTCCGGCGCTCACTGGTTCGGCACCGATCATTTCGGCCGCGATATCCTGTCCATGATCATGGTCGGCTCGCGGAACTCCATCGCGGTCGCGCTGATCGCGGTCGGCATCGGCATCGCCATTGGCGTTCCGCTCGGCACGCTGGCGGCAGCCAAGCGCGGCGTCCTCGACGAAGTCCTGATGCGCGCATCCGACATCGTCTTCGCCTTCCCGGCGCTGCTCTCGGCAGTGATGATCACCGCGATCTTCGGCCCCGGCGCCATCAACGCCGTCATCGCCATCGGCATTTTCAACATTCCGGTCTTCGCCCGCGTCGCCCGGGGCGGGGCGCTGGCGCTCTGGCCCCGCGAATTCGTCCTCGCCGCCCGCGCCTCGGGCAAGCGCGCCGGCCTGATCACCGTGCAGCACATATTGCCGAACATCGCCAACCTGCTCGTCGTCCAGGGTACGATCCAGTTCTCGCTCGGCATCCTCGCCGAGGCCGGGCTGTCCTATGTCGGGCTCGGCACCCAGCCCCCGGAACCGAGCTGGGGCCGCATGCTGTTCGAGGCACAGACCATGATGGCGATCGCGCCGCACATGGCGATCGTGCCGGGTGTCGCCATCATCGTCACGGTTCTCGGTCTGAACCTGCTGGGCGACGGGTTGCGCGACGTGCTCGACCCGAGATTGCGGCGGCAGCGATGACGGACCCGGTCCTTGAAATCGAGAACCTGTCGCTGTCGATCGGAGACTATCCGATCCTCAGGGATATCGATCTCACCGTTCGGACCGGCGAGGTCGTCGGGCTCGTCGGCGAATCCGGCTCGGGCAAGTCGATGACCGCGCAAAGCGTGATGCGCCTGCTGCCGCACGCCGCGCGGGCCGCCGGCGCGATCCGTTTCGCCGGAGAAGAGCTGTTGGCTGCGAGCGAAAGCCGCATGTGCGAATTGCGCGGCGACGATATCGGCATGGTCTTCCAGGAACCGATGACGGCGCTCAACCCGGTCAAGACCATCGGCGAACAGGTCGCCGAAGGCATTCGCTTTCATCGCGGCCTCGACCGCGCCGAAGCGCTTGATCGGGCCCGGCAGATGCTTGAGCGCGTCGGCCTGCCCGAGGCCAGATTTCCGCTCACCCGCTACCCGCACGAACTCTCCGGCGGCCAGCGCCAGCGCGTTGTCATTGCCATTGCCTGCGCGCTGCGCCCGAAACTGCTGATCGCCGACGAGCCGACCACGGCGCTCGACGTCGTGTTGCAGGCCCAGATCCTTGACCTGCTGCGCGAACTCGTCGCCGAGGACGGCATGGGCCTGATCCTGATCAGCCACGATCTCGGCGTCGTCGCCGACATGGCCGACCGCATCACCATCCTGCGCAACGGCGAGGTGCAGGAGGCCGGCGAAACGGCAACGGTGCTGCGCGAACAGAAACACCCCTACACGCGCCGCCTCGCCGAGGCCTCGATCCACGTGCCGGTCTGGGCCAACGCGCAAACCCCGCCCGACGGCGACAGCAAGCTTCTCGAACTGGACGATGTCGCCCGGCATTTTCCCGGTCATCGCACCGGCCTTTTCAGGCGCGGCGAACCGACCCGTGCCGTCGACGGCGTCTCCTTCGCGGTGCGCTCCGGCCACTCGGTCGCCTTGGTCGGCCAGTCCGGCTGCGGAAAGTCCACCCTCGCACGCATGATTCTCGCGCTCGATCATCCGACCGCGGGCACGATCAGCTTCGACGGCATGGAAACATCCGCGCTCGGCGAGGATGCGCTGCGCCCGGCCCGCCGCGAGATGCAGGTCGTCTTCCAGGATCCCTACGGTTCCTTCGATCCGCGCCAGAAGATCGGCCATTCCGTCGCCGAGCCCTTGCACCTGATAGACAAGAAGCTGACGCGTCCCGAACGGCGCGAACGCATCGCGGCGGCGCTCGAGGAAGTCGGCATGCAGCCGGCGGACGCGACGAAATATCCGCACGAATTTTCCGGCGGCCAGCGCCAGCGCCTCGCCATCGCCCGCGCCATCATCACCCGGCCGAAACTGGTCGTCGCCGACGAACCGGTCTCGGCGCTCGATGTCTCGATCCGCGCACAGATCCTCGATCTCTTCGCGCGGCTCAACGACGATCTCGGCCTCGCCTTCCTGTTCATCACTCACGACCTGACCGTCGCCCGCGCCATCACGCACGACGTGCTGGTGATGGATCATGGAAAGATTATCGAGTCAGGCCGGACCGGCGATGTGCTGGATCATCCCGGCCACGAGGTGACGCGCCGGCTGATCGCCGCCGCGCCGGACCTGCAGCGCGCGATCGAGAGACGGTCGGCGGACGTCAGATGAGCGCGGCGAGAACCGCGACGGTCACGGCGAGCACGGTCATCGCCCGCCAGAAAACGGCAATCGCTTTCTCGATATCCTTTTCCGTCACCGAGTGACGTCCGGCGACATTGAGAAACGGGTCGTCGGTCAATTCGCCGCCATAATAGCGAGGTCCGCCAAGCGCCACGCCGGTCGCCGCCGCCATGGCGCTTTCGGGCCAGCCGGCATTGGGCGAACGGTGCAGCTTCGCGTCCCGGACCATCACGACCAGCGTACGGCGCGCCCGTCTCAGCCCGCGCAGGCTCCCGTCGGCGATCGCGATCATCAGCCCGGTCAGCCGCGCCGGGATCCAGTTGACGATATCGTCGAGGATCGCCGAGGACCGGCCGAAAGCGAGATATTTCTCGTTGCGATGGCCGATCATGGAATCGGCGGTATTGATGATCTTGTAGGCGAACAGGCCCGGCAGGCCGAGCACCGCATACCAGAAGGCAGGCGCCACCACGCCGTCGGAGGCATTCTCGGCAAGGCTCTCGACAGCGGCACGCGCAACGGCGCTCTCGTCCAGCGTTTCCGGATCGCGTCCGACGATCAGCGACACGGCCTCTCGCCCGCCGTCGAGACCGCCCTCGTCAAGCCCGTCGCGCACCGCGCGCACATGGTCGACCAGCGATTTCTGCGCCAGCAACACGGTGACGATCAGGATCTCGATAACGATCCCGGCAATGCCGATGAGGTCCAGCAACAGGTCCAGCCAGCGGCCGATAACAGCGCCGAAGACGACAAGCAGGAGGATCGAGAAGAAGCCGCGCCGCGCGCGCGCCGCGCCGGAGACGTCCTCATTGTTGAAGGCCCGGTCGAAGGCGCCAACGAGCTTGCCGAAGCCGACGACAGGATGCGGCACCCGCGACCAGATCGCGTCCGGATCGCCGATCAGGCGGTCGAGGATGAGCGCGACGAGAAGGACTGCGAGACTGCCGGAAACATACATTACGCAGGGTTGTGCATGGCGGTGCCGATTTCGGCAAGTGCTGAATTCAGCCGCTCGAACGCGCCCTCCCCGCTTGGTAAACCGAAGCGTATCCAGCCTGTCTCATGATCGAACACGCGAACGAGAATGTGCCGGCCGGCGAGTTTCTCGGCGAGATCATGCGCTGACGGATGATGCGCGGTCACGAAGAGGTCAGTGCGCCCGACGATCCGCATGCCTTGCCGTTCAAGAAGCGTCGCCAGTTTCCCGCTGTCGCCGGCTAGGCGCGACCGCGTCTCCGTGATCCAGTGCTCGTCGCGCAGCGCGCGCGCGCCGATCGCGAGCGCAGGGCCGGAGACCGCCCAGGGGCCGATCATTTGCGCCAGTCCCGACACGACGTCGGGATCGCCAATGGCAAAACCCAACCGAAGCCCCGCAAGTCCGAAGAACTTTCCGAACGATCGCAAGACCAGCAGTCCATGCCGGCCCGTCTCCGATACAAGTGAGCAATCCGGCGCGACATCGGCGAAAGCCTCGTCGACCACCGCCACGCGCCGCGCTTGCGCAAATGGCAGGATCTTCCCGACCGGCCATGTCCGACCGTCGGGATTGTTCGGCTGGCCGACGATGAGCAGATCGGTCCCGTCGGGATCGGCGGGCAGATCGCCCGGCAGATCGACATGAACGCCGGTCATTCTCAGCGCGTGCTCATATTCGCCATAGGTCGGCGAAACGATGGCCGCGCGGTCGAGATAGTTGAACAGCACCGGCAGCCACTGGATGATGGCCTGGGTGCCGGGCGCCGCGACGATCGCTGCCCCGTCCGGAACGCCATAGCAGGCGCGCGCGGCCTCCAGGCACTCTTCCATGAGCCCTTCGTCCGGCAGCCTGTGCCAGATTTCGGCGGAAAGCTCCGCAACCGGATAGGCAACCGGATTGATGCCGGTGGACAGGTCCAGCCATTCCTCGCGGCGGCCGCCATGCCGGGCGATGGCGCGATCCAGCGCGCCGCCATGACGAACCGCGCCCGTCATGCCGCCCTGTCGATCACATGCATGTAGGACCCGGAGACGGAGCCGCGCCTGAGGCCGACCTCGCCCAACGCCTCGCCACGCGCATCGCTCGCCGAGAACAGCCGCTCGCCCTCTCCCTCGGAAATCAGTGTCGAATAGTGAAATTCATGCGCGGTGAGCGGCAGATCCCACGGCGCTCCGGCAAGCGGTGTCAGTCGCCGGTAGCCGAGATGGCGTTGGCGTTTTGCATAGGAGGTCGTCACGGGCAGCAACCCCGCCATTCCGTGGCGCTCGCCCCCGCCGTCGATCAGTTCGTCACCGAGCACCATGTAGCCCCCACACTCCCCATAGACCCGAATACCGGCTTCAGCGGCCGCGCGCAGACCTCCAAGAAAACGCCCCGCCGCCGCGATCCTCTCCGCATGCAATTCGGGATAGCCGCCCGGCAGATAGACCGCGTCCGGATCCCCGGAAGGTATCTCATCGGCCAGTGGCGAGAAAAAGGAGATTTCCGCTCCCTGATCCCGCCAGCCGTGGAGAAGATGCGGATAGGAAAAGGCGAAGGCCTCGTCGCGGGCAACCGAGATCCGCTGGCCGAGAGGCGGCAGGCGCGACGCGGTCCGGTTCGAGCCGCGGCCCCGCACCGTCAACGCCGCCAGCCGGTCAAGATCGACGCCGACCGTCACGGCGAGGGCCGCGTCTGCGAAAAACCGCTCGATATCCTGGTGTTCACCCGCCTGGACCAGGCCAAGATGGCGCGACGGCAGATGCAATTCCTCCTGCCGGTGCACGACGCCAAGAACCGCGATGCCACGCGCGTCGAGCGCTTCGCGCAACATGGATTCGTGCCGTGCGCTGCCGACGCGATTGAGGATGACGCCCGCGATTTCAACGTCTTCGCGAAAGTCCATGAATCCCGATACGAGCGCCGCGATGGAATGCGCCATCCGACCGCAATCGACGACGAAGACGATCGGCAGGCCGAGCAGCACCGCGAGATCGGCGGCCGAGCCCTCGCCGTCCGCCGCCCCGTCGAACAGGCCCATCATGCCTTCCACGATCAGCAGGCGATCGTCGCCGGCATGGCTGTTGGCGAGTGCATGCAGCAGGTCGGGGCGCATCGCCCAAGGGTCGAGATTGATACAGGGCTCGCCGCTCGCAGCCTCGTGGAAGGCCGGATCGATATAGTCCGGACCGGCTTTCGCGGGCGCCAGTTTCACGCCCCGGTTCCGCAGCGCCCGCAACAGCCCGAGCGTCACCGTCGTCTTGCCCGAGCCGGAATGCGGCGCGGCGACGAGGAAACCGTTCATGCCGAACGATCCGCCGACCGGCTTCCAAGCGGATCGGTCACGAGTTTCCGTCCCTCGGTCGCAGCGCCCAGCCAATCGAGCGCCGCGCGCATGCGCACAACCTCGCCGATAACGACGATGGCCGGCGGCGACAGACCGGCGCCTGCAATATCCGCCTCGGCCCGCGCGAGTGTCGTTTCCAGAACCTGCTGCTGCGCGGTCGTCGCGTTGCAGACGAACGCCACCGGCTCGTCTGGAGAACGCCCCTCGGCGATCAGCCGCGTCGATATGGTGCCGATATGCTTCATCGCCATATACATGACGATCACCGGCGAGGAGCGCGCCACGCCGGCCCAGTCGATCGCGTCCGGCATCACCCCGGTGGCGTCATGCCCGGTCAGGAATGTGACATTGTGATTGGTGTCGCGATGCGTCACCGGGATGCCGGCATAGGCGAGCCCGCCGATCCCCGCTGTCACGCCCGGCACGATGCGGAACGGTACGCCGTGCTCGACCAAAGTCAGCGCTTCTTCCCCGCCGCGTCCGAAGACGAACGGGTCGCCGCCCTTCAGCCGCAAAACCCGCTTGCCCGACTGCGCCAGTTCGACGAGGCGCAGCGAGATATCGCGCTGTTTCGGCGACGGCTTGCCGCCGCGCTTTCCGGCATATTCGAGCACCGCGCCGTCGCGCGCCAGCGCGAGGCATTCGGCGTTGACCAGAGCGTCATGCACCACGATGTCGGCCTGCTTCAGCGCATTGACCGCGTGCAGCGTCAACAGGCCGGGATCACCCGGCCCGGCGCCGACCAGCCAGACATGGCCCGGTTCGAAACGGGGCAATCCGTCGATCATGCCGCTCTCCGGCGTCGCGTTTGGCGCTTTGTCGTCTTCATGCTGTCACCTATAAGGCGGTCATGGTCACGGAAAAAGCCGAAATCGCCGACCCCGGGCGCAAGCCATCCGGCCCGCTCAGGCGCGGCTGGACCACGGGTGCCTGCGCCACCGCCGCGACCAGGGCGGCTCTGACGGCCCTGCTGACCGGCAAATTCCCCGACCCCGTCACGATCACCCTGCCGAAGGGCGAAACACCCGCTTTCGCCCTCGCGCGCGAAATCCTCGGCGACGACTTCGCCGAGGCCGGCATCGTCAAGGATGCGGGAGATGATCCGGATGTGACCCATGGCGCGACCATAGTCGCCCGCGTCGCCCGCGCGTCGCCTGGAACCGGCATCGCCTTTCGCGCCGGCGACGGTGTCGGAACGGTCACCAAAGCCGGCCTGCCGATCCCGCCGGGCGAGCCCGCGATCAATCCCGTGCCGCGAGCCATGATGACGAAGGAAATCGTGGCGCTCTGTGCCGAACACGGCGTCGCGGCGGATGTCGAGGTGTCCGTTTCCGTGCCCGGCGGCCAGGCTCTCGCGGAAAAGACCTGGAACCCGCGTCTCGGCATCGTCGGCGGTATTTCCATCCTCGGCACGACGGGGATCGTGCATCCCTTCTCCTGCTCCGCCTGGATCCATTCCATCCATCGCGGCATCGACGTCGCCCGTGCCGCCGGCCAAGATCACGTCCTCGGCGCGACCGGCTCGACCTCCGAGGCGGCGGCGCAGGCGCTTTATCACCTGCCGGATTTCGCACTTCTCGACATGGGCGATTTCGCCGGCGGTCTGCTGAAATATCTGCGCGCCCACCCGATCCCAAAGCTGACGATAGCCGGCGGCTTCGCCAAGATGACGAAGCTCGCCCAGGGCGCGCTCGACCTGCATTCCGGCCGCAGCCAGGTGGACATGGATTTCCTGCTGAAGAAGGCGTTGGACGCCGGCCTGGAGCGATCGCTTGGCCAGCGGATTCTTGAAGCCAACACCGCACAGGAAGTGCTTGAGCTGACTCGTGAAAACGCCATCGACCTCGCCACCCCGATCGCCGATCTGGCGCGCCTGACAGCGAAGCGGACCCTCCAGGATGCGCCCGTGGCGGTCGAGGTGATCGTCACCGACCGCAAGGGCGCAATTCTCGCCCGCACGGACCTCGCATGACCGAAACCGTGCTCATTCTCGGCGGCACGCGCGAGGCCGCGCAGATCGCGGCGGACTTCGTCCGCGACCATCCGGACTGGCGTGTCATCACCTCCCTTGCCGGACGGACGAAGGAGCCGAGGCCGATCGTTGGCGAAGTACGGATCGGCGGCTTCGGCGGCGCCGAAGGCCTGGCCGATTATCTGCGTGCGGAGAATGTCACCCGGCTGATCGATGCGACCCATCCTTTCGCACCGCGCATCTCCCGAAACGCCAGGCAGGCGGCACGGGCGGCAGGGGTGCGCCTTGAAATCCGGATGCGCCCGCCCTGGAAAAAGCAGGACGGCGACCATTGGATCGAGGTTGCCTCGCTCGAGGAGGCCTGCGATGCGATCCCGCCCGATGCCCGCGTTTTTCTGGCGCTCGGAAGCCAGCACATCGCGCTCTTCGCGGCGCGCGCCGACGTGCATTTCGTCATCCGCATGGTCGACCCGCCGGAAACCCCGCTTCCCCTGCCCGATCACGATCTGGTCATCGGCCTGCCGGGCCGCACGGCCGATGAAGAAGCCGCGCTGCTAAGAGACCATAAGATCACCCACATCGTCTGCCGGAATTCCGGCGGCGACGGCGCCTATGCGAAGATCGAGGCCGCCCGGCGATTGGCCGTGCCGGTGATCATGCTCACCCGGAACGCGCCCACCGATACGGGTTGATCGGAGCGCTGTTTCGGGCTTCTCTCCGCCCAGCCACGCAACACAGTCGAATGAGACGAGACCGCAACGAATGATGCGCATTGGTCTGGCCCTGATCCTCACCGTTTTCCTGACGGGATGCGTGTCTCCGCCGCAAATCCTGCCTCTGACCGCCGAACTCGCGCCCGGCGCGGAACTGACGGAAATACTCGTGGCGACCTCGCGCAAACCGAGCGCCGATCCCTTGGTGATGTTCGACAGCGAACGCTCCGCGGCGCTGAATTTCGCCGACATCGCGGTATCCGTTCCGCCGCAGCGACCGCTCGGAAAGGTCGTCTATCCCAAGAACGCGCCCAACCCCGCGAAACAATTCGTTCCCGTAAGGGCAACGACCGGCATGGCGCGGGATCAATTCCTGTCCCGGCTGAACGCCCGCCTGGAGACGCTTCCGAGGGAGGAGCGCATCGTCTTCATCTTCGTGCACGGCTACAACACCGATTTCGCCGAGGGCCTCTATCGCCAGGTGCAGATCATGCACGATTTCGAGGTTCCAGGCGTCGCCGTGAACTTTTCCTGGCCCTCTGCCGGCAAGCCGGCGCTGTATCTCTACGATCGCGACAGTGTCGAGTTCGCCCGTGACGGTCTCGTGGAAACGCTCCGTCTTGCGGCAGACAGCAAAGCCGAATCGATCCAACTGGTCGGCCACTCGATGGGGGCGCTGCTGACCATGAAGGCATTGCGCTCCCTGTCCGAAAAACGGGAAACGGCGGTCCTCAATCGGATCAGGATGCTGGTCCTCGCCGCACCCGATATCGATGTGGATGTGTTCGGCCTGCTGCTGCGGGACATCGATCCGCTGCCCGCGAACACGGCGATCTTCGTGTCCCGCAAGGATCGCGCGCTGCAGGCTTCGGGGCGTTTGCGCGGCGGATATCCGCGCGTCGGACAGGGCGGCGACATCGAGGACCTGCGCCGTGCGGGCATCACCGTACTCGATCTTTCGGGCGAAGACTCGCCCAGCGACCGGCTCAATCACAACACCTTCGCCACCTCGCCGACGCTCATAGCGCTGGCCCGCAGCGGATTCCTCGCACGCGAAAGCCTGAAAGACGACAATGCCGCGGAGGCGACGTTGACCGCGGTGAGCGACCTTCTTGCCGGCATCATCTATCTTCCCGCGAACGCTGCCGGGGTCCGCTGACGTCGCCGACGGAACCGGTCAGCTCCGCCTTCAGCCAGTCGCGAAACCGCGCCACATGCGGATTGCCACGCGCCGTCTCGCCGGTGACGAACCAGTAGGCGTAGCCCGTCGGATAGCGGTCCGGAAACGGCGCGACCGCCTGCCCGGAAGCAAGCGCATGGCTCGCCAGCGGCTCCCAGGCGAGAAACACGCCCTGCCCGGCGATGGCCGCATCGAGGCCGAGCGCGCCGTCGGAATAGACCGGCCCGTCGCCGAGGATCGACACATCGAGCCCGTTCGGCTTCAGCCACACGTCCCAGGAAAACATTGCATACTGGTCCCGGATGATCGGAACCTTGGCGAGATCGGCCGGCGTCTTCAAGGTTTCCGCCAACCTTGGATGGCAGACCGGAAAGACCTCCTGATCCAGCATCCACTCCGCCTTGACGCCCGGATAGTTCCCCTTGCCGACGCGCACGCAGGCATCGACATCGGCCATGTTCGGATTGACCAGCCCGACATCGGCGTCGATCCGCACCCGCACATCCGGGTCCGTGCGCCGAAAGCCGTCGAGCTTCCAGACGAGCCATTTCGAGGCGAAGATCGGCGCGACCGATACGGTCAGCCCGCCCTGCGTCCGCTCCTCGGCGAGCGCCACGGCGCGCGACAGTTCCGTCATGCCCGCCGTCAGGCGCGCGCAGATTTCCGCCCCGAGCGGCGTCAGCCGCAATCGCTTGCCCTCGCGCGAGAACAGGGCCCTTCCCAGCGCCTCCTCGGTGCGTTGCACCTGCTGGCTGATGGCGCCCGGCGTAACACCCAGCTCGTCGGCGGCGCCCGCAAGAGCGCCGAGCCGTCCGACCGCCTCGACGGCCCTCAACCCTGAAAGATGGACGCGGTTCAGATTTCTCATTTCAGATTTTCTAAATCATTCTTCATAAGAAGTCGATTTATATTTCCTGAATATAGGCGTTAAACGCCATCATGATGATAAAGCTGATCTACACGATTTTCAAATGGCTGAAGCCCTCCGCGTTCACATCCGACGCAGCCTGCGACAGCGATCCGCTGTCGCATCCCGCCATTCGGGCGATGGACGCGGACGAGTTGGCCGACCTGCCCTTTTCCTCGATGCATGAGCGCCGGCCCTGCTGACGAAAAGGCAACACCGGCGCTGAAATGTCAGCATGCCACGCGACAGGTCTGGCCTCCGGATCGAGACAGGTATAGAGGATGATGAGCGGGCCGTTTCGGCCCGTTTTCGTTTATTCCGTAACATCACCGGTCATACGGAGGCTCCCATGCAGCCCGGATTCTTGCGTTCGGCGATCACGCTCGGCCTGCTCGCGCTGGTCGGCCCCTTCGCGATCGACATGTATCTGCCGGCGCTGCCGACCATCGCCGATGACCTGCAAACGACCATCGCGGCGACCCAGACGACGCTCACGGCCTATTTCATAGCCTTCGGCGTCGCCCAGCTCGTCTACGGCCCGCTGGCCGACTGGATCGGCCGCAAGCAGCCGATCTATATCGGGCTCGCGATCTTCATCGCCGGTTCGCTCGCCTCCGCATGGGCGCCATCCATCGCCTGGCTGGCCGCGGGCCGTTTCGTCCAGGCGATGGGCGCGGCAACCGTCATGGTCGTGCCGCGCGCCATCGTGCGCGACCTTTACACGGGCGGCCAGGCGACGCGGATGATGGCGCTGATCATGCTCGTCATTTCCGTCTCGCCCATGCTGGCGCCGCTCGCCGGTTCCGGTCTGATCGCACTCGGAAGCTGGCGCCTGATCTTCGAGGTTCTGGCCGGCGCCGCCGTCCTCTCCGTCGTGCTCACCGCGACGCAGCTTCCCGAAACGCTGCCGGTCGAGAAACGCGTTCCCATCCGGCCACGCATGTTGCTGGCCGGCATACGCACCCTGATGACCGATGCGAAATTCATCGGCCTGACGCTGATTGGCGGCTTCGGCATGGCGAGCTTCTTCGTCTTCCTGTCGACGGCGTCCTTCGTTTACACCGGCCAGTACGGGCTGTCCCCGGTCGGGTTCAGCCTCGCCTTCGCGGTCAACGCCATCGGTTTCTTCGGCGCATCGCAGATCGCCCCAATGCTTGGCGAGCGCTATGGCATGGCCCGCATGGTGCTGATCGCCACCTTCGGCTTTTTCGTATCCATGATCGTCCTCCTCGGACTGACCCTTGCCGGCTTCAACACGCTGGGCGTCCTGATAACGCTGTTGTTCATCGGCTACGCCTTTTTCGGCCTCGTCATGGCGCCCGTCATGGTGATGGCGCTCGACGATCATGGCGACAAGGCGGGCCTCGCCTCGTCGCTTGGCGGTACGCTGCAGATGGTGGCCGGCGGCGTGATGATCGTCATCACCGCTCCGTTCTTCGACGGGACGACGCTGCCCATGGTGGCGTCCATTGCCTTTTGCGCGACGGTCGCTTTCGGCTTCGCCGTCATCACGCTGCGCGCCGCGCCGCAAGCCGGCGCCGCCGCCTGAGTGGCTAAAGCATGAGCGTCTTCGAACTTGCCGCCGTTGCCGCGGCGATGACCTGGGCCTTCTCGGCGGTTATCGCCGCCGGCCCCTCAGCCGAACTCGGCGCGATTGCCTTCAACCGGCTGCGCATGGGGATCGTCCTGGTCGTCCTCGCCGCCTTCGTCGCGATCACCGGCGGCTGGCGGACGATCGAGACCGCGCATCTCCTGCCGCTGGTCCTGTCCGGCCTCATCGGCATCTTTCTCGGCGACACCTGCCTGTTCCTGACCATGAACAGGTTGGGACCGCGCCGCTCCAACATCCTGTTTTCCACCAACGCGCCGATCTCCGCCGTGCTCGGCTGGTTGTTTCTGGGCGAGACCATCGTCGGCCAGAAGATCCTCGGCATCGCCATCGTCTTTGCCGGCGTCGTCCTGGCGATCGTCTTCGGCAAGCGCCGCTCGCAATTGAGCACCTGGGAATCGGTGAAGGGGCCGATGTGGCTCGGCGTCGCTCTCGGCATGGGAGCAGCGCTTTGCCAGTCCGTCGGCTCGCTGATCGCCAGGCCCGTCATGGAAACCGGAGTCGATCCGGCCTCCGCCTCGGCCTTGCGCGTCCTTGTCTCGGTCGTCTGCCTGTCAGCCCTGATGGCGACGGGCATGAAGGCGGTTCAACCCAGGGCGAAACTGACGCTGAAGACAACCGGGCTCGTCGCCCTCTCCGGCATATCCGCCATGGGCATCGGCATGACGCTGATCCTGTTTGCGCTGTCCGGCGGCAAGGTCGGCATCGTCGCGACGCTGTCGGCCGCGACGCCGGCTTGGATCCTGCCGCTCATCTGGATCAGGACAGGCGAACGCCCGGCCGCCTTCGCATGGCTGGGCGCGGGCCTCGTCATCCTCGGATCGAGCCTGATTTTCGCGGCATAAGCGTTTGTCGGCGAAGCGGTAGCCGGTTCGCCGTCCACAAACGCGATACCGGAAATCCGTCTATTTCTGCTCGCGGAAATGAGTGTCGATATAGGAGACGGTATGATCGAAATCCTGGGCGAGCGCATCCATGTCCCGCTGGACCTCGTGCTTGACCGCATCCCAGACCGAATTCTCCTCTTCCGGCAGTTTCTCCTTCACCGCCTCGGCCTGCGCCTGCATGGCGTCGACCTTGGCGCGATGCTCGGCCGGCACCCGCTCGTCCTTGCTGAATTCCGACACCTTGTCGGCAAGGCGTTTCTGCAAATCCTCGATACGGCCGCGCAGTTCGGAAAGGCTTTCCATGATCGTCATTTTCTTTTCTCCTTTGTTTTCGGCCTTTAGCCGGCGACCCACTCCCAGGCCTTTTCCAGCTGATCGCCCCGATAGGTCCGCACCTCGCCCTTGAACAGGAAGCGGAACGCCCTGATGCCCCGGTGGATCCATTCCGGGCCGCCGACAACGGCAAGCTTCTCGTATTCCGCCAGATGCTTCATGCCGAACGAGGCATCGTCCCACATCGCCGCCAACTCCATCCCGTCGAACGTGTCGTCGAGCAGAAAGAGGACGTCGAGCTTTCCATGCGCCTCGAACAATCGTTCCAAACGCGGAATGAGAACGTTCTTATAATCGGCGTCGGTCAGCTTGCCGCTCGCGCGGATGCCGACGAACTTGCCGGTGCTTTCATCCATGAACTCGATCATGCCGGTCCTCCTGAGTGCGGAGACATTCAGATAGGAAACAAAAATGTCGGCATCCCGCCACAATCCGCCATGACGGATATCAATCGGCGGCAGAGACCCTCTTCTTCCCGCGATTGCGCAGCACATGCGAGAAATCCGAATTGTAGAGATCGGAGTCCCGGAACTCCGCTTCGCCGAACACCTTGCCGACGAAGATCAGCGCCGTCCGTGTGATCTTGGCCTCGCGAACATGGTCTCGCATATCGGCCAGCGTCGTGCGGATATAGAGCTCGTCCGGCCAAGTCGCGCGATAGGCGATCACCACCGGGCAATCGGCGCCGTAATAGGGCTCGAGCGCCCGGCGGACATAATCGAGATTGCGGATCGACAGATGGATCGCGAGCGTCGCGCCGGACTGGCCGAGCACTTCCAGTTGCTCGCCTTCCGGCATCGAGGAGGCCTTCATGCCGGTGCGGGTCACGATGATCGTCTGGGCGATCTCCGGCAGCGTCAGTTCCGTCTTCAGCTTCGCCGCTGCCCCGGCAAAAGCCGGCACACCCGGCACGACCTCGTAGTCGATCCCCATCGCATCGAGCCGCCGCATCTGCTCGGCCACCGCGCCATAGATCGACGGGTCGCCGGAATGCACGCGCGCAACGTCCTGCCCGGCTTCATGCGCCTTCGCCATCTCCTCGACAATCTGGTCGAGATGCATCGGCGCGGTGTCCATAACCAGCGCATCCGATGGCGCGGCCTGCACGATCTCCTCGGGCACCAGCGACCCGGCATAGAGGCAGACCGGGCAGCGCTCGATCAGGCGAAGCCCGCGCACGGTAATCAAATCCGGCGCACCCGGCCCGGCTCCGATGAAATAGACTGTCATCGAGTAAATACCCCCCTCTGTCCGCTGCGCGGACATCTCCCCCGCAAGGGGGGAGAGTGGAGGCGAACCTGTCCGTCCCGCGCTCTGTTCCGAAAATCACGCGCCACTCTCCCCCCTTGCGGGGGAGATGTCACGAAGTGACAGAGGGGGGGCCTGGCTCCGAATTCCATCACACGCTCCCCATTTGCGTCCCGGCCTTCCCGGAATAGCCACGCGGCGTATAGACCCAAGTCTTCCCGTCGCCGGTCGCGACCGTTCGGCTGTCCGACGACCCGACGACGACGACGGTCAGCATGTCGACATCCTCGACATTGAGTTGTCCGAGCGGCACGACGCGCACCGCCTCGCCCTCGCGGCCCAGATTGGTCGCCAGGATGACTGGCGTCTCCGCCGGGCGATGTCTCAGCAATTCGTCACGCGCCCAGGCAAGTTGCATGCGCCGCTTCTTCGACACCGGATTGTAGAAGGCGACCACGAAATCGCCCTCGCCCGCCGCCCTTACGCGCCGCTGGATATCCTCCCACGGCGTCAGCAAATCCGAAAGCGAGATCGTGCAGAAATCATGACCCAATGGCGCGCCCGCCCGCGCGGCGGCCCCCTGCAGAGCGGAGATGCCGGGCGAGACAGCAATGCCGATCCGCCGCGCCGCGTCCGATACGCCTTTCCGGTCGATCAGTTCGAAGACGAGCGTCGCCATCGCATAGATGCCGGCGTCGCCCGAGCAGACCAGCGCGACATCCTTGCCCTCGCCGGCCAGTTCCATCGCATGACGCACGCGATCCTCCTCCTTGCCGAGGTCGAAATCGTGCCGCGTCCTGCCGGCGGTCAGCGGTCCCAGCAGATCGAGATAGAGCGAATAGCCGACGAGATCGGTCGAGGCCGCCACCATGCGGCTCACCTCCGGCGAGCGCCAGCCCTCCGAACCCGGCCCGATACCGACGACATAAAGCGTCCCCCGCGACCGGCCCGGTAGCGACGCGGCCTTGAAAGGCTGAGGCGCGCGGGCGATGGCGCAGGTCGCACGCGCCGATTTGCGTTTCTCGGCGATCAGTTCGCCCTCCGACCCGGCAGCCGCCAGCGCGGCGCCTTCGGCAACGCCATGGCAGCCTACTTCGGCGAAGACGATATCGGACGGGTTCTTCAGCCGAGGCGTCTCCGCTTCCAATGACGCCACATCGAAGAAACGGGCCGGCACGCCGAGCCGTTCAGCGACATGATGGACCGCCGCCTCGTCGGCCTTAACGTCGAGAGAGCAGACAACGCCCACTGCCCCCTCCGCCAGACCGGCCTCGGCCAGCGTCTCGCGCGCCAGCGTCCATGCTTCCTCCGGATCGCAGCCGCGCTCGCAGCCGAGACCCAGCGCAAGCGTCTTTGGATAATAGACAAGCTCGTTTGCGGCGGGTTCCACCGCGAGATCGGTCACCGTAAGCCTGACCGACCCTTCTTCGGTCATGTCGAGGCCGCTTTCCGCCAGCCAAGGCGCAACGCCGTTCACTTCGGCGCTGGTTCCGGCCAGCAATTCCGCCATGACAGCCTTCGCCTGATCCGGATTGGCGAGAATATAGCCCTCCGGCGGCGCATCCAGCGCCACGCCGAACCGCAGATCGCCCGCCGTCGTGATCGCCGCCGTGGCATCAAGCGCGGCGGCAATCCCGCGCGCCAGATCGTTCGCGCCGTGATGGCCGCCGAGCAGCGGCACCACGGCGGTAGCGTCTTCCGCCACCGCGATCACCGGCGGTTCCTCCTGCTTGTCCGCCAGCAACGGCGCGAGGATGCGGATCACCGCGCCCGACGCCATGACGGCGACGATCGGCATGCCGTCGCGAAACAGAGCCTGCAGATGGGCCTTCGCCTCATCGAAGAAGGAAACGCCGTCCGACTGCGATACGCGCTTCGCCGCGCCACGGATCGTGCCACCGGTTGCCGCACGGATCGCGACGGCGACCGGCATCGCCGCATCGCTCAAGATGACGATGGCGGGTGTTTTGGTCTCAGGCCGCATCGGAGGCTCCGCCGGCGGGAAGCGCGCGGATCCATTCCTCGCCGCCGCGATAGATAAGGATCATCGAGAAATAGGGTGCGGTCTCCGCCGCAAGCGATTCCAGCGGCACGACTTTTTCCTCGCCGAGGCTGATCCGCTCGCAATAGGCCGCGGCGCCGGTCAGTCCGAGCCGGCCGATCAGCGCGCGGATGCGCGGCAGGTGCCGGCCGACCTTCATGATCGCAACCGCATCCGACATCGTGATGCGCGCCTGCAGCGCGTCGTCGTCGAGCGGCCCCGGCAACACCGTCAGCACGTCGTTACGTGCTGCAAGCGGCCGCTTGGCCGCCGCCGCCGACGCCATGATCGATGAGACGCCCGGTACGATCTCTGTCGGATAACGCCCGCCCAGCCGCTCGAACACATACATGAAGGAGCCATAGAAGAACGGGTCGCCCTCGCACAGCACCGCGACATCGCGCCCGGCATCCAGATGCGCCGCGATCTCGTCGCCCGCCTTGTCATAGACCTCCGCCGCCGGAAAGCGCTCGGTGCGCATCGGCACGACGATCGGCACTTCGACCTGATAGGGCGACAGGAAATCCGCCACGATCGACCGCGCGAAGCTCTCGCCCGTATCCGGCGCCGGATAGGCGACGACCGGGCACGCCTTGAGGATGCGGTGCGCCTTCAGCGTCAGCAATTCGGGATCGCCCGGCCCGACGCCCAGCCCGTAAAGCGTTCCGGTCATGGTGTTTTCGTCCACGCCCATTGCGTCACCGCCATGGAGGGCTTCCAGCCATGAAACGGCCCGACCGGCTCCGCCGTCTCGGTGGCGATGCGCTGCAACTCGCCGCCATGTGCGTTGAATATGTCGAGCAGCACCGCCTCGCTCTCCAGCGTCGCCGCATGCGCCACCAGTCGGCCATGCGGCTTCAGCGCCGCCATGCAGGCCTCGATCGTCTCCCGGGAGATCCCGCCGCCGATGAAGGCGGCGTCCGGCGCTGGCAAGCCGGCAAGCGCGTCCGGCGCGGTCCCGTCGACCAGTTGCAGTTTCGGCGCACCGAGCTTCACCGCATTCGCCTCGGCCATAACGCGCCGCTTCTCCTGCGGCTCGATGCCGATGGCCCGGGCCTCCGGCGCGCCGCGCATCCATTCGATGGCGATGGAGCCGCAGCCGCAGCCGACATCCCAGAGCATGCCGTCGCGCACCGGCACCAGCTTCGCCAGCGCCAGCGCCCGCGCGGTCCGCTTGGTGATCTTGCCGTCATGCGTGAATTGATCGTCCGGCAGGCCGGTCCGCGGCATTACCTGCGCATCCGGCCCGGCAACGATCTCGACCGCCAGCACGTGGAAATCCGGAACCGCCTGGTCCCAGCTCTCCGCCACCCCGTCGAACCGCGCCTCGTTCGGCCCGCCCAGCGCGGCCAGCACGGTCAGCTTCGACGGCCCGTAGCCGCGCTCGGTCAGCAATCGCGCCACCGTGCCCGGCGAGCTCGCATCCTTGGTCAGCAGGATCATGCGCACACCGGGCGCGAACCACGGGATGATCTGCTCGGCGGCGCGGCCATGCACGGTCAGCGTCTCGACATCGGCCAGCGACCAGCCCATACGGCAGGAGGCGAACTGGAACGCCGACAATTGCGGGTGGAAGACGATCTCCTCGCGCGGAATCCCCTTGAGGATCTTCGCACCGACCGAGAACCACAGCGGATCGCCCGTCACCAGAACGACGACGCGCCGTCCCTTGTGGCTCCTGATCTCCTCGATCATCGCATTGAAGGGCGACGGCCAGGCGATGCGTTCCGCCCTGACATTCGGCGCCAGAGTGTGGTGCCGGTCGCCGCCGACGATCACGTCTGCCTCGCCGACCAGCTTCTGCGCTTCCGCCGACAGCCCCGCCATGCCGTCCTCGCCGATGCCGACGATATGCAGCCAGGCCTCGCTCATGTGTTCAGCCCCCCGGCCAGCCCGTTGACCGCGGCCTGCGTCATGCCCACCCCGCCCTTCTGTCCAAGGAGCGTGATGAAGGGCACGCCGCGCGGGTCGCGCGCCAATTCCGCCTTCGATTCCGCCGCGCCGACGAAGCCGACCGGCAAGGCGATGATCGCCGCCGGCCTCGCCCCGCCCGCATCGATATGTTCGAGCAGCCGGAACAGGGCGGTCGGCGCGTTTCCGATCGCGACGATCTGGCCTTCGAGGCGTTCGCCCCACAGATCGATCTGCGCCGCCGCCCGCGTCATCCGGTTGGCTTTCGCATGCTCCGCGACCTCCGGCGCCGAAATCCGGCAATGCAGCGCGCAGCCTTCCGGCAGCAGATGCTTCATCACGCCATAGCGCAGCGTCTCCACGTCGCAATAGACATGCGCCCCCGCCGCCAGCGCCCGCGGCACGGCCTCGGCGATATTGCCGGAGAACCGCAGGTCGCCCAGGATTTCCGGCATTCCGCAGGCATGGACGATCCGTGTCGCGACCGGCCGGATCGCCTTCGGAAGCGCCTGCAACTGTTCGACCCGCGAAATCATCTCGAACGACTGCGCATAGATCGCCTCAGGCTCGCGGACATAGTCCATCATCATCCGGCCTCAGCCCTTCGCCTTTTCCATGCTTTTCGGCCCGAGCGGGTGATCGGCATGCGGATAGGGATGATGGTGATGGCCGTGATCGTGGGAATGGTCGTGGCCGTGATGGTGGTCATGATCATGGCCATGGTCATGCGCATGAACCGGCGTCCACTCGATGCCATGCTCGCGGCAGAACTCCTCGTCGCGGCAGCGCCCGTCGCAATCGCCGTTGCAGGGGCAGTTTGCCGGCGCGCCGCCGACGCCCTCGACATGATGATGATGGCTTTCCTGCGCCTGGCCAACCTCCGCCTCGAAGCCCAGCACCTGCTCGCGATATTTGCACATCTGGCAGTTCATGTTTTTCACGCCGTCGAGGATCTCGCGCACACGGTCGACGAAGGTCTCGATCACCAGGTCGTGGTCGTTCAGATAGGGCGCCTTGACGAACTCGATCTCGGGGTGCTCGGCGGCCACCTCGTCGGTCTGCGAATAAATGCGCTTCACCAGCACACCGGTGAACAGGAAATAGGGGAAGACGAGGATGCGCCGGTAACCGAGCTTGGCGGCATGTTGCAGAGCCGGCTTCACCAGCGGAAAGGTCACGCCCGAATAGGCAGTTTCGCCCCAGCCGAACCCCATGCCTTCCCACAGCATGCGCATCACCTTGGCGACATTGGAATTGGCGTCCGGGTCCGACGCGCCGCGCCCGACCACCACCAGCATGGTCTCCTCCATCGGCACGTCGCTCTCGCAGGCGTCGAGCGCTTCCTGAACGCGCGCTCCGGCGGCCCGGATCATCTTCAGGTCGATGCCGAGCTCGCGGCCGTAATCGATTCTGATATCGGGATTTTTCGCCTGGTAGCTGTTCAGCACCGACGGCAGGTCGTTCTTGGCGTGGCCGGCGGCGAACAGCATGCCCGGCACGGCGAGAATATGGTCGACGCCCTTCTCCTTCAGCGCGTCCAGCCCCTTGTGCAGGACCGGATTGGCGAATTCGAGATAACCGTAATCGACCGGCCATTGCGGAAACCGCTCGCGCAGCCGGATCGCCAGCTTGGAGAATTCGCCGACGGCGTTCTGGTTGCGGCTGCCATGGCCGCAGACCATGATTCCGTAGCTCGGACCGCCCTTGATACCTTTCAGCATGAGTTACGCCTCTCCCGTCATTGCATCGGAGGCGGCGAAGGGCGCTGCAAGGCGCGGCGAATATGTCATGGCTGTGGGTCCCTGGGTCCGCAATACGTTATCGCCAAATGCGCGGCTCCCGGCTTGTCGCCGGCGAACGCCCGGACCTTGCGGCAGTTCTGTCGCGACACCCCCTGTTTGGGTCGGCTGCAACGGACACCTTTCGGCCCCGCAACGGTTCGGGGCACTGCCGATAACGGGCGGCACCCTAGGCGCGCCGCCGGACAGGGTCAATTCGATGCGCGACTTCGAAAAGGAAAATTGCGACGGCGGCGGTCAGCCCCTGCGAATTTCGGTGATGTCGAAATCCAGCATGTCGGCGATGCGCGCCAGGAACCGCTCTTCATGGCGGTCGATGTCGCTATCCGCCTCGGCGATTGCGATCATGTGGTCGAGCAAGCGCTGGCGCCGCTCCATCGGCAGGTCGGCGAACACCGCCGCGGCCTGCGCCGGGGTCGTCTCATAGGCGAAGTCGTTCAGATATTCGTAGACGCCGTCCATCACGTCGGGATCGAGGCTAAAACTGTCCCGGCAGATGCGCTTGAACGTATCGAGTTCCGCCGTCTTCACCTCCCCATCGGCCAGGATGACCTTGAACAGAAGCAGCAATTCGGCCGTCAGCGCCGGGTCGTTGGCGACCAGCCGCACGACCTTTTCCCGTTCGAGCCTCGTTTTAAGCGCATCCAGCCAACCCATCGGGAATTCTCCGCATCATTCTGTCTTGCGAGACTAGCCTGAGTCGCCGCTTGCGCAAATCCGGCTGCTCCACAGCACCGTCAGTGCGGGCGCGCTTGGCGCGACCCGGAATGACGCCGCGAAGGGGTGGCGCAAGGATGGCGGCATGGTAAAGCGGCGCACTGCATATGCCGAATACCCAAACTCCGAACCGTATCCATGTTCGAATTCGCCCCCGATATCGTCCTCCTGCTTGTCGCCGCCGCCTTCGCGGCGGGCTTCGTCGATTCGATTGCCGGCGGCGGCGGGCTGATCACCATCCCGGCGCTTCTTCTCGCGGGCGCCGCCCCGGTGCATGCGCTCGGCACCAACAAGCTGCAGGGCATGTTCGGCGCGGCTTCGGCGACATGGAGCTATCAGCGCCACGGCCATGTCAGCCTGCGTCCGCAGATCCTGCCCGCCCTGCTTGCCTTTGCCGGATCGGTTCTCGGCGCGCTGACGGCGACGGTCATGCCGGGCGATATTTTCGGCGCGGTCCTGCCGATCCTGCTGGTCGCCATAGCGGTCTATTTCCTGCTTAGGCCGGGTCTCGACGACATCGACCGGGCGCAACGGATAAACCCGTTCCTGTTCGGCGTGACCATCCCGCCGTTGATCGGCTTCTATGACGGCTTGTTCGGCCCCGGCACGGGCTCCTTCTTCATGCTGGCCTTCGTCGGGCTCGCCGGCTTCGGCGTCCTGAAAGCGACGGCGCACACGAAGCTCCTGAACCTCGCCTCCAATGTCGGCGGCCTCGTCCTTTTCGCCTTCGCCGGCGCGGTCTTGTGGAAAGTGGGGCTGGTCATGGGCGCGGCACAGATCGCCGGCGCGCAGGTCGGGTCCCGTCTCGCCATGAAGGGCGGCGCCCGCGTGATCAAGCCGCTGCTGGTGTTTGTCTGCCTCGCGCTGGCGATAAAACTCGTCAGCGATCCCGCCCATCCACTCAGGACATGGTTCGGCTACTAGCCTTCACGAAGCTTGTCCGTTCCGTAATACGCCATGAACATGTCGACGCCGCTTGTCACGGTCCGGACGATCACCTCTTCATCGGGCGGCGCGGCGATCGCGCCGAATATGCATTTGCGCGTCAGACCGCCCGCACACAGGTCGTAAAGCTGCTGCGCAGCCAGCACCGCATCCGGAATATCGAGCAGTCCGGCCTCGATCTGCTTGGCGAAATAGTCCGCAAGCAGCGCCTTGCCGGAATCCGGCCCCGTATCGAAAAACTGCTTTCCGAGTTCCGGCATGCGCTCGCTGACGCCGATCACCATCCGCTGGACCCGAGTCAGTTGCGATGAAGTCATAAGCCTTGTCAGCAGAAAACCATATCGCATCAGCGTTTCGCGCACCGTATACTTCTCGTCGAGCGCTTCCGCCAACAGGGCGAGCTTCGCCCGGCGCTCCCGGTCGATCAGTGCGCCGAACAGCTCTTCCTTGCTGCCGAAATAGACATAGATCGTACCCTTGGAGACACCGGCTTCGCGGGTGATGTCGTTCATCGAAGCCGCGTCGAAGCCGACGCTCAGAAACACCTGCTTGGCGCCATCGAGAATCTGCTGACGCTTGACCGGATCCTGCCCCGCCACGCGGCGGTTGGGAGCCGTGTGCGCCACCTCGAGGGCTTTCTTCAGGCTCTCGTCGTTCTTCGTCAGTACGGGCATGTCGCGACACCTTGGCATTCTTTTTGTGAATCGAACCGAGCGGTTCGATTTCCTCTTGATATGGCCCGTTGATAGGTCTATGTCAATTCGAACCGAACGGTTCAGTTCAATTTATTTCGCGAGTCCGCAGCCATGTCCGCAGCAAAATCCGCCACCAACCAAGAGACCCCTTCGGACAACTCGCCCGACACCGCGCCTACCGCCGAACTGAAATCCTTCCCCCGTGGCGAAGACACCGCCCGCAAGCCCGACGCCTCCGCGGAAACCGTCGAGGCAACGCCGGCCGCCGATGAGCCGAAGCGCCCCGGCCGGCGCCGCATGCTCCTCGCGGGCATTGCCCTTCTCGCGCTGGCCGGCGCCGGCTGGTACGGATATGATTGGTGGACCGTCGGCCGTTTCATGGTTTCGACGGACAACGCCTATGTCGGCGGCGATATCGCGACCATCTCGCCCAAGGTTTCCGGCTATATCAAAAAGGTGCTCGTCGCCAACAACCAGCACGTCAAGGCCGGTGATCCGCTCGTCACGCTCGACGATGGCGACTACCGCATCGCCGCCGACCAGGCGAAGGCCCAGATCGCGACCCAGGAACTGACGCTGAAGCGCATCGACGCCCAGATCGGCGGCGCGCAGGCCGCCCTCGCCCAGGCGAAGGCGCAACAGGAAGCACTCGCCGCCGCCGAGACCAACGCCAAGGCCGCCCTGACCCGCGCCAAGGCGCTCAACAGCGACGGCCATGCGTCCGGCGCGACCCTCGACGCCGCCGAAGCGGCCTGGGAACAGGCCAAGGCAAACCTCTCCGGCGCCGCGGCCGGAATCCAGGCCGCAGACGCCAATATCGCGGTGCTTCGCGCCCAAAGAGCCGAAGCCGAGAGCGCATTGACCTCCATGCAACTCGCTGCCGACAAGGCGGACCGCGATCTTTCCTTCACCGTGCTGCACGCGCCCTATGACGGCATCATCGGCAATCTCGACATGCAGGAAGGCGACCTCGTCAACACGGGCCAGCGCCTCGCAGCGCTGGTTCCCGTCAACGGTCTCTATGTCGACGCCAATTTCAAGGAAACGCAGCTTGCCGGCATCAGGCCGGGCGAGAAAGTCGCCATCCATATCGACGCCTATGAGGACGAGCCAATCGAGGGCACCGTCGTCTCGATTTCGCCCGCGACCGGCTCGGTCTTTTCCCTGCTGCCGGCCAACAACGCCACCGGCAACTTCACCAAGGTCGTCCAGCGCGTACCCGTGCGCATCGCCCTGCCCGCAAAGGCGGTCGAGGAAGGCCGCCTGAGGGCCGGCCTCAGCGTCGTCGTCGACATCGACACGCGCACCGGCGGCCAGACCGTCGACACGGCTTCGGCAGAGTAGGCGGCGCGCGGGCGGACACCGGTCATGGCCGATACGACATATAACGACGTCGCCGGCGCTCCCGCCGAGGAACGCGTCGATCCGCGCCGGCTGATCGCCTTCCTCGCGATGGTCTTCGGCATGTTCATGGCGATCCTCGACATCCAGATCGTCTCCGCCTCGCTCGCCGAGATCCAGGCCGGCCTTAACGCCGGCGCCGACGAGATTTCCTGGGTGCAGACAAGCTATCTGATCGCCGAAGTGATCATGATACCGCTCTCCGGCACGCTGGCGCGCATCCTGTCGACGAGAATCCTGTTTTCCGTTTCGGCCGCCGGCTTCACCGCGGCGAGCGTGCTCGCCGCCACCGCCACCAATATCGACCAGATGATCGTCTACCGCGCCATTCAGGGCTTCATCGGCGGCGGCATGATCCCCTCGGTCTTCGCGGCCGCCTATACGATCTTCCCGCGTTCCAAGCAGGCGATCATCGCACCGATCATCGGCCTCGTCGCGACACTCGCCCCGACGATCGGCCCGACTGTCGGCGGCTATCTCTCGAGCAACCTGTCATGGCACTGGCTGTTCCTGATCAATGTCGGCCCGGGCATCGCGGTCGCCACCATCGCCTGGACGCTGATCGATTTCGACCAGCCTGAGTTCAGCTTGGCCAAATCCTTCGACTGGCTCGGCTTTTTCGGCATGGCGGTCTTCCTCGGCGCGCTCGAATATGTGCTGGAGGAAGGTCCGGCGAATGACTGGCTGAGCGACGAGACGATCCTGTTCTTCGCGATTTTCATGGTCATCGGGGCGGTCGTCTTCTTCTACCGCGCCTTCACCGCCAGTTTTCCGGTGGTCGACCTGACGGCATTCCGCAATATCAACTTCGCCTTCGGCTCGGTCTTTTCCTTCGTCATGGGCATCGGCCTTTACGGGCTGGTCTATCTCTACCCGCTCTATCTCGGCCGGATCCGTGGCTACGATTCGCTGATGATCGGCGAAACGGTCTTCATCACCGGCATCGCCATGTTCCTGAGCGCGCCGTTTTCGGGCGCCCTGTCCAACAAGGTCGATCCGCGCCTGATGCTGCTGCTCGGGTTTCTCGGCTTCGCCTACTCAACCTGGATGCTGACCGGCATCACCTCCGACTGGGACTATTGGGAACTGTTTCTGCCGCAGATCATCCGCGGCGCGTCGCTGATGTTCTGCATGGTCACGATCACCAATCTGGCGCTCGGCACCCTGCCCGTCGAACGGCTGAAAGCCGCCTCCGGCCTGTTCAACCTGACCCGCAACCTCGGCGGCGCGGTCGGTCTCGCCGCCATCACGACGCTGCTGAGCGACCGCTCGGATTTGCATTACGCCCACATCGCAGAAACCGTGACCTCGGCCAATCACGCCGCGGTCGGCTTCCTCGACCAACTCTCCGCCAATTACGCGGCAAGCGGAATTCCCGGCGACGCGGCTGCGCTCAGCCAGCTCGCCGGCATGGCCAGCCAGCAGGCATGGGTGATGTCCTTCGCCGATGTGTCGTGGATCCTGGCCGCGCTCTTCGCCAGCCTGGCCCTGGGCGCCCTGTTGATGAAGAAGCCGCAAGCCGGCGAGGCGCCGGCTGGCCACTGATTAAAGGTCAGGCGAGACCGCGGCGGCCGAAAGGCTTGGCGCTTTTCGGTCGGGCGCGGCGTTCGGCGCCGTCCCATTTGGGCTTGGTCACGGTCGCCAGCGCGATATCGTCGACATGGGTCGCGTCGAAGCCGACTTCGTCGGCCCGCCGCACTTCCAGCGAAATATGCGGCTCCTGGATCTCGGGCGTCGATTCCAGGTGACGGACGATCAGGATGTCGCCCCTGCCCGGCGCGAAGGTGGCCAGATGCGGCAGCAATCCGCCATTGGCCTGGCAACGCGTCACGAATGCGTGCAGCGCCCGGATAACCCAGTCGACCGGAACGGGTGCTTCCTCCATCACCACTTCGCGGCCCAGCAATTCATAGGCGCCGCGCGTCGACCCGCCGACGGCGCGCACGCCGCCGATCTGCCGGTTGCTCGAGAACGGCGTCACCTTGACGAAGAGTTCGACGGGCTCGGTGTCCAGTTCGCGCAGGAACGGACCCGGCTTGTAAAGCATCTCGCAGCCCTTCCAGTGGATGGCGGAAGGCATTGCGATCCGGCTCACCGCGGCGGCGGCCCGGGCGGCCAGCAGGTTGCGGGTGAAGGTCGTGTTGACGGGCCGCATGCCGAGCGCATTGGCGACAGCGTCATACTCGGCCTCGACCGAGATATGGATCAGCGCATGATGGCCGCGCACGATCTCTTCGGCTTCGGGAAAATTGCGATGCAGCATCGGCCAGTCGAGGGCCTCGAAATAGACGGGCGGCGGCCGGGTGTTCTTGCTGACTTCGACGGCGATCCTGCAGCCGCCGGCGGTCAGGGAGATATAATGCGCCGTCCCGGCGGCCTGATCCTCGATGTCTGCGACGGCCGCGTTTGTGCCGATCGCCTGCTCCAGCCGCCCGGCGAATTCACTCGCATCGAGCTGAGGCAGATCTTCAAAGAGAAGGCTGCATTCGGTGGCTGTTTCCAGGCCGGATCTTTTCATTTGGGCGACAAAGTTCATATCCGCTCCCGTCCCGTGCCCCTGCCGGTCATAGGCCCTGACCCTCCAAGCTATGCCAGCAGGATGACCGTATGGTTAAGGCGATGCGTTCAATTTTGCTTTTTTCGCTAAGATTGCGATTTTTTATCACTTGGCGTCCCGCACGCCTCGCCTAACTCAACGGCATACGCATCCCGAGCCGGTTGATATCCTTGGAAATGATCTTCGCGTCGATCACAGTCATCGCCTGCCTCGCCGTCGCCGCGGTCATTGCGTGGTCTGACAAGAACCCGGCTCGCCCGATCTGGCCGCCGCTGCGTTTCGGCTGGCCGGCGCGCGTCGTCACCTGGAGCGTGACCGCTATCGCGATAGGCGCGGCCTACTATGCGGGCTCCGCGAGCTGGAACGCCTGGGGCTGGCCGGACGGCATTCGCTGGTTCGTCGGCTTTCCGCTCGTTTCCGTCGCCAGTTCGGTCAGCTCCTTCGCGATCATGAAGCTCGGTCTCGACCAGTCGATGGGCGCCGATCGGGGCCTCGTCACCGACGGCATCTTCGCCCGGACCCGCAATCCGACCTACACCGCCAATCTCGCGCTTTGTTTCGGTTGGATACTGCTTGCGGCGTCATGGCCGGCGGCGATTTCCGCCGGCGCGCTCGCGGCGCTCTATGTCTTCGCCATACCCTATGAGGAGCGATGGCTCGCCCGCACCTATGGCGACGCCTGGTCCGCCTATCGCGACCGGGTGAAACGCTGGGGGCTGTAGGGCGCGGGATCGCAATAGGGTGTCTCGCCCGTTATCAATTGAGAGACGAGTTCCGCCGTCGCCGGCCCCAGCGTGAAACCATGATGGGCGTGACCGAAATGCAGCCACAGGCCGGGATTCCTCGGCGCGGCCCCGATGACCGGCAGCATGTCCGGCAACACCGGCCGCGCGCCGAGCCATGCGCGATCGTCGACGCTTTCGCCAAGCGGAAAAACCTCTCGCGCCTTGGGCAGGACACGCTGCAACTGCCGCGGCGTGGCCGGCGCGTCCTGCCGGGCGAATTCCGCGCCCGATGTCAGCCGCACCCCGCGCGCCATCGGCGCCATGACATAGCCGACATCCCCGTCGAGCACCGGCCGGTTCAGCTTGGCGTCGCCCTGCGGCGCGTAATGGCGATGGTAGCCGCGCTTGACGCCCATCGGCAGGTTCACGCCGACCGCGTCCAGCAGCCGCTTCGACCACGGGCCGAGCGTGACGACCAGTTGCTCGGCGGTGATGTCCGGACCATTCGTCGTCACCGCCCACCGTCCGTCCCGCCGCTCGACGCCGGCGATCTCCGCCGTCAGGATCTCGCCGCCAAGCTTCTCGTAGAGCGCCGCATAGGATTTCACCAAAGCGCCCGGATTGTTGCAGCACCAGGGATCGCCGTAATGCAGCCCGCCGGCCAGTTTCGACGTGTCGATATCCGGCTCCAACGCATTCAGCGCCTTTCCGTCGAGCATCGTCGCGGCGAGGCCGATCTCGCGCAATTCGCTGGCCTGCGAATCCGCCTCCGCCGCGCTGGCCTGCTTGCGGAACAGCCGGATCCAGCCCGTCTTGCGCACAAGGTCCTGCGAGCCCGCCTCCGCCATCAGCGCCTCATGCGCCTCCAGGCAGCGCGCGAACAGCGGTATGTTCGCCTCGTAGGTCTTTCGTGCGCGCGCCGGGCTCGAGGCCGCGAAATAGCGCATCAGGAAGGGCGCGACCGACGGCAGCGAGGAGACATGGTAATCGGCATCGCTGCGCCGCTTCAGCGCGACGCCGATAATCGTGCGCGGATCGCGCGGGAACACATAGGGGTGAACGCCTTCGCGCTGGATCAGCCCGGCATTGCCGTGGCTCGTCTCCTCGCCCGGTCCGCGCCGGTCGACCAGTGCGACGGAAAGCCCGCGCTTGCGCAGCTGGATCGCCGTCGCGACGCCGACAATGCCTGCGCCCAGAACCACCGCGTCATAGGTCGTCATTTCAATATTCCACGCCGATCTGCGCCTTGATGCCTGACCGGAAGGGATGTTTGACCAGTTCCATCTCGGTGACAAGGTCCGCCGCCTCGATCAGCTCTTCCGAGGCATTGCGGCCGGTCAGCACCACATGCGTCATCTCCGGCTTTTCCGTCTTGAGGAACTCGACGACCTCATGCGCGTGCACATAGTCGTAGCGGATGGCGATATTGATCTCGTCGAGCAGCACCATCGTGTTCGTCTCGTCGCGGATCAGTTCCTTCGCCTTCTCCCAGGCGGCCTTCGCCATCTCGATGTCGCGCTCCTTGTTCTGGGTTTCCCAGGTGAAGCCCTCGCCCATCGTGTGGAACGAGCAGATATCGGAGAACCGTTCCTGGATCAGGTTGCGCTCGCCGGTTTCCATCCCGCCCTTGATGAATTGCACCACGGCGCATTTCCGGCCATGCGCGATATGCCGGAAGATCATCCCGAAGGCCGCCGTCGACTTGCCCTTGCCCTTGCCGGTATGGACGATGACGAGGCCCTTCTCGTCCGTCTTGGTGGCCATGATCTTGTCGCGCGCCGCCTTCTTCTTCGCCATCTTGGTGGCGTGGCGGTCATTGTCGTCGCTCATCGTCTACTCTCCGTCCCGTCGAATATCTTGGCGTACCAGAAGCGCTGTGGATGCCCGCCCGCCGCCGGCAGGCGCCCGAACTCCGTGTAGCCCATCGTCTCGTAGAATCCCGGCGCCTGAAACTCGTAGGTGTCGAGATAGACGCCGACGAGCCCCTCGGCGCGGGCATGATCCTCGGCTTCCGTCAGCAGCCTGCCGCCGATGCCGGCCTTGCGCGTGCTCGGCTCCAGCGCCAGCAGCTTGACGAAGAACCAGCCGAGCTGACCCCAGCCGTAAAGCCCGCCCAGAAACGCCCCGTCGCCATCGCGCGCCACGAACCCGACCGTCTGCGGATCGAAGGCCTTCCCGATCGCCTCCGCATGCGCATCCAGCAGCCCGTCGAGCCGCCCTTCGAGCACGGCATCCTCGCCGGCGGTTTTCACGATCTCGATCATGCCTGGCCACGCTCTCCGGACATTTCATTCAGCGCGAACATCGCCGAATTGCTTTTCGGGGTCCACAGCCCGCGCTCGATCGCGTCCCTCAGCCGGTCGGCCATCTCGCGCAACGCATCCGGGTTCTTCTCGGCGATGAAGTCGCGCACCGTCTCGTCCATCAGATAGGCCTGGTAGACGGCCTCGAAATGATGATCGCGGACCGCCCCCGTCGTCGCGGCGAAAGCGAACATGTAGTCAACCGTCGCCGCCATCTCGAAGGCGCCCTTGTAGCCGTGCCGCATCACGCCCGCGATCCATTTCGGATTGACGACGCGGGCGCGCACGACCCGGCCGATCTCCTCCTCCAGCGTCCGCACAACGGGACGTTCCGGCCGCGAATGGTCATTGTGGTAGACCGCCGGCGTCTCGCCCTTCAGCGTCTCCACCGCCGCGGTCATGCCGCCTTCGAACTGGTAGTAATCGTCGGAATCGAGCAGATCGTGCTCACGATTGTCCTGGTTCTGAACGACGGCCTGCATGCCCCTGAGCCGTTCCTCGAACAACCCGCGCTCGGCGCTGCCCTCGGCGTGTGCGCCATAGGCGTAACCGCCCCAGACGAGATAGGCTTCCGCCAGATCCGCCTTGCCGGCCCAGCCCTTCTCGTCGATCAGCGCCTGAAGTCCCGCGCCATAGGATCCGGGCTTCGAGCCGAACACCCGGTAACCCGCCCTGCGCGCCGCTGTCTCCGCGTCCTCGCCGTCCGCCGCAAGCCTTGCCGCCTCGGCGCGCATTCGCGCCGCGACCGGATTGTCGCCCTCGTCCTCCTCCAGCGCCCCGACCGCGCGAACCGCCTTGTCGAACAGCGCGATCTGGTCCGGGAAGGCGTCGCGGAAGAAGCCCGAAATCCTCAGTGTCACGTCCACCCGCGGCCGCCCGAGCTTCGCCACCGGGATGATCTCGAACCCGGTTACCCGCCGCGAAATACCATCCCAGACGGGCTTCGCGCCGATCAGCGCCATCGCCTGCGCGATGTCGTCTCCGCCGGTGCGCATGTTCGACGTGCCCCACGCCGTCAGCCCGAACGAGACCGGCCATTCGCCGTGGTCCTGCGTATAGCGCGTCACCAGCAATTCTGCGGATTTTCGGCCCAG
The DNA here is from genome assembly GCA_002698425.1 of Ahrensia sp. Next base: position 62,218 of record NZXU01000110.1, read on the forward strand.
TTCCCAAGCCGTCTCCGTCGGCACCGCCCGGCTGTCGACCGAATAGAAATTGCGCCCCGTCGGCAGCACGTCGGGCCGCCCGCGCGTCGGCGCGCCCGACGGGCCCGGCTCCACGAACCGCCCGCCAAGCGCCGCCATAAGCCCGACGATCTCTGAGCGGCCGCAGATTTCCACCGAAGGCCTCAACCGGTTGTCGATGCCTTCCAGCACCGCCCGCGTTCGCGCCCAGCGTTCCGGGCATTGCATCTCCGCGCCGACCAGCTTCGCCGCCAGTAGTTCGACCCGCTCCACGGTATCGCCCGCCGTCCGCCACGGGTCGGCGGAAACTGCTTGCAGGATGTCGGGTCTGGGCCCGGACCAGCCGGCAGCCATGTCGCAGTCGAGGGGGTCGAAAGAGCCCGTCTCCGCCGACTGCGCCCTACCCCCCTCTGTCGGCTGCGCCGACATCTCCCCCACAAGGGGGGAGAGTGGAGGCAGGGGTTCTCGTTCCGCTCCAACCTCGGCCATTGGGAAACCGGCGGCGTCGCCGCCTCCATTCTCCCCCCTTGCGGGGGAGATGTCGCCGGAGGCGACAGAGGGGGTCCCGGCGCCGATGTCGACAGCCCGCGCGCGCCCACCAAGCACATCCGCCGCAATCGCCCGCTGCAAGCTTTGGTCCGCCCCCTCGCCCAATCCGCGCGGCACCCGCGCCAGCGCGGTCACCAGATCGGTGAGCAGCCGCCCTTCCGGCGCGCGCCCGAAAATGTGCAGCCCGTCGCGGATCTGCATCTCCTTCAGGTCGCACAGATAGGCGTCGAGCTTCTCCAGCGCCGTGTCCGTCTCATCGCCCTCGGCGATGCCCGCGTCATGGTCGAGGCCGATATCGCGGACGAGGTCGAGGATCCGGACCTTCAGCACTTTCAGCCGGCGCGGATCGCCGCCCGCCGCCTCGTAATATTCGTCGACCAGCGCTTCGAGGTCCTTCAGTGGTCCGTAGCTCTCGGCGCGCGTCAGCGGCGGCGTCAGGTGATCGATGATGACCGCCGATGTCCGGCGCTTGGCCTGCGTCCCCTCGCCGGGATCGTTGACGATGAACGGATAGACATGCGGCAGCGGCCCGAACACCGCCTCCGGCCAGCACGTCTCCGACAGCGCCAGCGCCTTGCCCGGCAGCCATTCGAGGTTGCCGTGCTTGCCCATATGGACGACCGCGTCCGCGCCATAGACCGCGCGCAGATAGGCGTAGAAGGCCAGATAGCCATGCGGCGGCACGAGGTCCGGCGAATGGTAGGTCTCCTTCGGGTCGATATTGTAGCCGCGCGCCGGCTGGATACCGACCAGCGTCTCGCCGAACCGCGCCAGCGGCAGCGCGAAAACCCCGTCCCTGAAGAACGGATCGGCTTCCGGTTCGCCCCAGCGCTCGACCGCCTGCGCCTGAATCGCATCCGGAAGCCCGGCGAAGAAGTCCTTGTATTGTTTCAACGAAATCGTCTCGCGGATCTCCCGCGCATCGGAAACGGCGTTGGTCGGCCCCTTCTTCAGATGGTCGATCAGCGCATCGCCGTCCGCCGGGATCTCGCCGACGGGAAAGCCCGCCTCGGCCATCGCCTTCAGCGCTTCGATGGTTCCCGCCGGCGTATCGAGCCCGACTCCATTGGCGAGCCGCCCGTCCCGGTTCGGATAGTTGGCGAGCACGATGGCGACGCGCTTTTCGCCAGCCGCTTTGCGTCGCAACCGCACCCAGCGCGCCGCCAGCTCGGCGACGAAGGCGACCCGGTCGGCCACCGGCTCATGCGTGACGATATTGCACTCGGTCCCCGCGTCCCAGGCGCTCGCGCTCTTGAACGACACGGCGCGCGACAAGACCCGCCCGTCGACCTCCGGCAGCGCGACATTCATCGCGAGGTCGCGCGCGTTCAGCCCCTGCGGCGACGCTTCCCAGACCTCTTTCGGCGACCCCGACAGCACCACCTGGATCACCGGCGCCCCGTCGCGCTCCAGCACCGTCGGCGTCCGATCCGCCCCTGGCGCGGAAACCGCGAAGCCGGTCGCGTTCAACACCACATCCGGCCCGTGCTGATCGAACAGCGCCTCCACGGTCGCCGCCGAAACCGGATCCTTCAGGCTCGACACATAAACCGGCAACACCGCCAATCCCCGCTCCGAAAGAGCCTTCGCCAATGCCTCGACCGGCCCGGTCTGCCCGGACTGCACCAAGGCCCGGTAGAAGATGATGGCGACAGTGCCCTTCGGCGTCCCCCCCTCTGTCGGCTTCGCCGACATCTCCCCCGCGAGGGGGGAGAGTGGAGGCGATGACGGTTCCTCAATTTCCCAAATTTGAGCAGAGGGGACGCCCCCATGCTCCACTCTCCCCCCTCGCGGGGGAGATGCCCCGCCAGGGGCAGAGGGGGGTAACCTGAACACCCCCGACTTCAGAAGCGGCGCCGCCTCGCTCTCGATCGCCCGTCCCGCCAGCACATCGCCGCAGGCATCGAGAAAGCCCCGCGCATTCTCCGCGCCGCCTTCGATCAGGAAGCGCCACAGCGTCTCGCAGGTCTCGACGGGAAGCGTGCAGAACTGCGCCAGCCCCGGATCCGCCTTGTCGTCGCCCGGCAGGACGGCGAGTTTCACCCCATGCGTCACCGCCGCCGCATGGATCGCCTCCAGCCCGTAAGGCCAGTAACCGGCCCCGCCGAGAATGCGGATCACGATCAGCTTCGCGTGCCGCCCCGTCCGCTCGACCCAGCTGTCGACCGACATCGGATGTTTCAGTTGCAACAAATTGACAAGCCGCAGCGACGGCCCCTCGCCGCGACAGGCATTAGCGAGGCTCGCCAGTTCCGTGTCGGCCGCCGAGAGCACGCAGATATCGCCCGGCGTCTGGCCGAGATCGATCGCCTCGCCGTCCCCGTCCGAAATCGACCCCTTCTGCGCGAGGAGAAGATGCATCAGCCCGCCGCTGCGGCTATCGCCTCGCCGATGGCCTTCCGGTCGATGTCATGCAGACCGATCACCACCAGCTTGGTCGAGCGATCCTCGCCCGCGCCCCACGGCCGGTCGAAATAGGTCTCGATGCGCTGGCCGACCGCCTGCACGACGAGGCGCATCGGCTTGCCCGGCACGTCGATAAAGCCTTTCAGGCGCAACACGTCATGGCGCCCGATGATCTCCTTCAGTCCCGCGACGAACGCGTTCGGATCGGAGATCGCACCCGTTTCTGCGACGAAGCTCTCGAATTCGTCGTGATCGTGGTCATGATCGACGCCGTCCTCATGCTCCATCTCGTGATGCGACTTGCGGAGCGCGATCTGGTCCTCGGTCGCCGAATCCAGCCCGAGCAGCACATCGGCCGGCAATCTGCCCTGCGTCGCATGGACGATCTTCAGCGCCCGGTCGGTCTGGCCGGCGACATCGGACCGCACCGCCTCCAGCCGGGCGGCATCGATCAGATCGGCCTTGTTCAGCACCACCATGTCGGCGGCGCGAATCTGGTCCTCGAACAGTTCCTCCAGCGGACTTTCGTGGTCGAGCGCCTCGTCTGCGGCGCGCTGCGCCTCCAGCCTGTCGTGATCGTCGGCGAACCGGCCTTCCGAAACGGCCGCCGCGTCGACCACCGTGATGACGCCGTCGACCGTCACGGCCGTCTTGATGTCCGGCCAGTTGAAGGCTGCTACCAGCGGCTGCGGCAGCGCCAACCCCGAGGTCTCGATGACGATATGGTCCGGCCGGTTCTCGCGCTCCAGCAGCTTCGCCATGGTCGGGATGAAATCGTCGGCCACGGTGCAGCAGATGCAGCCATTGTTCAGCTCGACAATATCGTCCTCGCCGCGGGTCTCGATGCCGCAGCCCTTCAGCACCTCGCCGTCGACGCCGAGATCGCCGAACTCGTTGATGATCAGCGCGATCTTCCGGCCGCCGGCATTTTCCAGCAGGTTGCGGATCATCGTCGTCTTGCCCGCGCCGAGGAACCCGGTGATCACCGTGGCCGGTATCTTGGACTGCATTGTCTTATCCCTTCATTTTCAGCGGCAGGCCCGCCGCGACAAAATAGACCGTGTCGGCGATGGCCGCGACATCCTGGTGCAGGCGCCCGGCATGGTCGCGGAAATCGCGCGCCATGCGGTTGTCCGGCACGATGCCGAGCCCGACCTCGTTGGAAATCAGGATCACGGGACCGCCGACGCCCGCGAGCGCGGAGCAAAGCGCCGCGCCGCGCGCCGCGATGTCGGCATCGGCCATCATCAGATTGGAGATCCACAGCGTCAAGCAGTCGACCAGAACCACACGCCCCGGTTGCGCCTCGCGCGCGAGAGCGCCTTCCAGATCGTCCGGTTCCTCGACCGTCATCCACTCCGGCCCGCGCCGCGCGCGATGATGTGCGATCCGCGTCGTCATTTCGTCGTCGCGCGGCTCACTGGTCGCCAGGTAAACAGGCGCAAGCCCGCTCGAAGCGACCAGCTTCTCGCCGAAGGCCGATTTGCCGGACCGCGCCCCGCCAAGGACAAGCGTCACGCCAGCAATGGCGGCAAGATCGGTTTCGTTTCGAATCGGACGGCTCCCGTCATCTCTTGGCGGTTGCCCCGTCCAGACTGCAGGTCTCCCCCTGTGACGCCGCATCCGGCTTGAGACCTGGTCCGTTCGGGAGCTCCCCGCCCCTTTGGCTCGGCGTCACGGCAGGTCTCCTGGCTCATGGCGTTTTTCGGCACCCTGCCTTCCCGGATGTCTCCAGTGGCGCCCCGATCGCCGGGGACGGATGCCTGCCATTCTACAGTCGCGGGGTCGGCTGCGATTGGATTGCCGGGATTTCCGGCTCCGTCGCATTCCCTTTCTCGTCCCGTTTCCGGGAACCATGACATTCGCCAGTTAGGCCTCGCGCCGACGTCGAGTCAATCGCGTTTGCGACGGCATCGAAAGACATTGCGCCAATCCGCTTTACCGGTCGTTAACCGCTTGCGTTACGATTTGCCGGGATAGGAACAAGGTGGCTTCGCGCATTAACCTATCGCGTCTAAACAGGCGGCATATTCGCCCCATGAATTTACTGTCCTGGATGATCGACCGCATTTTTACCGTTCGCGACATGCAAACTGCGTTCCGCAAGACGCTGCTCTGGTCGCTGATCATTGCCTTCGTCGCCGCCATCGCGACGCAGGCAATGTATGAACTGTTCATGCCCGACATCATGGCCGAATACGCAACGCAGCTGCGCATCTTCGCCTTCCTGCTGACACTGGCGATTTCCGTGCCCTTCGTCGGCCTGTTTTCGGTGGTCATGCTGCGCATGGGCGCATTCAACTCCCAGTTGAGGGAGATGGCGCGCCGCGACGGCCTGACCGGCCTGCTCAACCGCACGGCGCTGCAGGACATCATCCGCAAGCGCGCGTTCGATTCCCGCCACGACGACGAAGAGGAAGACGCGCTCATCCTGATCGACATCGATCATTTCAAGGCGATCAACGACACCCATGGGCACGCGGCCGGCGACCACGTGCTGCGCATGGTTTCGGTCTCCATCGCCGGCAACGTCTTCGAACGCGACCATGTCGCGCGCATCGGCGGCGAGGAATTCGCGGTCTTTCTTCTGGGCGCCGGCGCCTCCGGCGCGGTCAACGCCGCCGAGCGCATCCGCGCCGCACTGGAGGAAAACAAGACCTATTACGAGGGCAACATCATCCGGGTCACCGCCTCGCTCGGCGGCGCGCTCTTCCCGCAGGAAGCCTCCTACCACACGATTTTCCAGGGCGCGGATTTCGCCCTCTACAGGGCCAAGCGCAGCGGACGCAACCAGTGCGAATTCAACGGCCTGCCCTCGATCTGGAAATCGCAGAAAAATCCCGAAGCGGTCGACGATTCCGACGCCGCCTGATCCCGCTACCCGGCCGACTTGAGCAAGGCGTCAACATCGAGATGGCGCTCCATCTCGGCCGCGATGGCGTCCAGCGCCGCCTCCACTGTCCCACGGTGATCGCCGCCCTCCGACGAAACGCCGAGACTGCCGAGCCACGCGGCCCTGAACGCCCCGCTGTCGAACAGCCCGTGTAAATATGTGCCGAAGACCCGGCCGTCCTTTGAAACCGCGCCATCGGGCCGCCCGGCGATGGTGAGCGCCGGCCGCGCGCAATCCGGCCCGCTCGTCATCCCCAGATGGATCTCGTAGCCGGCGAGCTCGACGCCAAGGGCAGGCGCAATCGCCCGGACATTCTCGACCCGCTTTTCCGGCGCCATCTCCGTCTCGACATCGAGCAGGCCCAGCCCGTCGGCTTCCGGCGTCGCCCCCTCGATACCGAGCGGGTCGCGCACCACGCGACCCAGCATCTGGTAGCCGCCGCAAATGCCGACGACATGGCCGCCCCGCGCCACATGGGCGGCGATATCCCGGTCCCAGCCATTCTCGCGAAAGCGGATCAGGTCGGCGATGGTCGACTTGGACCCCGGAATGATCACCGCCGCCGCGTCGCGGGGCAACCGCTCGCCGGACCACACGAAGACGATCTCGACGCCCGGCTCGCCGGCAAACGGGTCGAGATCGTCGAAATTGGCGACCCGGTCGAGCACCGGCACCGCGATCGTCACGCCGCCGTCCCCGCCGCGTGTCATTCGCTCCAGCGCGACGGAATCCTCCGCCGGCAGTCGCGCCGCGTCCTTCAGCCAGGGCAGCACACCGAAGGAGCGCCAGCCCGTATGATCGGTGATCGCCGTCAGCCCGTCATCGAACAGCGTGACATCGCCGCGGAACTTGTTGATCAGGAAACCGCGGATCATCGCCCGGTCCTGTTCCGGCAGGATCGCATGCGTCCCCACCAGCGAGGCGATCACCCCGCCACGATCGATGTCGCCGACGAGGACGACCGGCACGTTCGCCGCCGTCGCAAATCCCATATTTGCGATATCGCCGGCCCGCAGATTGATCTCGGCCGGCGAACCGGCTCCCTCCACCAGGATGATATCGGCCTGACCGCGCAGCGCCTCGTAGCTGTCGAGAACGCTCGCCAGCAATTCGGGCTTCAGTTTCTGGTAGTCCCGCCCCTTCGCTTCGCCGCGCACCCTGCCCTGCACGACGATCTGGCTGCCATGGTCGCTTTGCGGCTTCAAAAGCACCGGGTTCATGTGGATCGAGGGCGGCGTCCGGCAGGCCAGCGCCTGCAGCCACTGCGCCCGGCCGATCTCGCCGCCGTCGTCGGCGACCGCCGCATTGTTCGACATGTTCTGTGGCTTGAACGGGCGAACCCTCAGGCCGCGATTGGCAAACTGCCGGCACAGGCCGGCGACCAGAACGGTCTTGCCGACATCCGAACCCGTTCCCTGGAACATGATCGCGCGCGTCATGTGCCATCCGGTATCGGAACTGCGGCGGGGTTTAAAGAGAGATCGGCGTCAGTTCGCGCCGCAATCACCAAAACCGCAGGCAACGCGGGCGTCGCATGCGGTTACCGGCAAACCGGTGAGGAGTCCGCCAAAATACGCGGCGGAAGAAACAAGGCTCCGGTACGCAGTACCTTCTCCGGAGATCGAGGCAAGAACGTTTGCCTCGACCCGGACATTAGGGCCAACAGGGTTACCACGAGGTTATTGAGACCTTAAGCAAACCTAAATCGGGCAATTTTTTCAATTAACAAGCCAGGTTTTTCGCACCCGTTCAGGGCCATACAGAACAAGCCTGCCAAATGCTTAAGCCCGGCAAGCCATTTGTCGCAGCGGCGCCGGACGTTTTTTGCCTGCAAGAGGATGGTCAGCGCGACGATATCGGCTAATGTTCGGCGCAAGAGGGGCCGGAATCGGATTCAGATGGACAAAGGGCATTTCGCACGGATCGGGCTGGTTGCGGCAGCGGCGCTGACCTTGGCCGCGTGCATCTCCACCCAGTCGCGCGTCACCACCACCTATTATACGATCCGCGGCGTGTCGGGCGAGGATCTCGATCGCGAGATCGCCGCCAAGGGCCCGCTAAAGGGCCACGCCCTGGCGTCCGCCGCGATCAAATTCGTGCCGGTCGCCATCTCCTATGACGAATCGGGCGGAAAATGCGCCTTTGGCGAAGCGAAGTTCCGCATCGACGCCGAAATGACCCTGCCGCGCTGGCAGGAACACCGCCAAAGCAACGACCCGGATCTGCGCATCGCCTGGCGAAACCTCTCCGATTACGCCCGCCAGCATGAAGAGCACCACATCGCGATCGCGGAGAAATACGCCGCGAAGATCGGCAAGGAATTAAAGGCGCTCCCCGCGAAATCGACCTGTGACGCGCTGGACAAGGCGGCACAGCGCGTCCTGCAGAAAAACAAGCGGGATCACAATCGCGAGCAACTCGCCTTCGACGCAGCGGAACAGAAGCGGCTGTCGGCGCTGTTCGACTGACGGCTCGGCCGCATATTTCAAAGAGATTGCAGGGCCTCGCCAAAACCGGCGGGGCCCTTTGCGTTCATGCCTTTACAGCAGGTCCTTGCCCGCCAGGTCGAAGGCCTTGCTCACGCGCTCGACCGCCATGTCGATCGTTTCCTTCGTCCAGATCAGCGGCGGCGACATGATCATCGTGTCGGCCACGGCGCGCATCATCAGTCCGCTGGCGATGGCGTGGTCGCGAATGACCTCCGTTGCCGTGCCGGACGGCTGGAAGCGCTCCCGCGTTGCCTTGTCCTTGACCACCTCGATCGCGGCCAGCATGCCGAATGAGCGGATTTCGCCGACCAGCGGATGGTCGCCGAGACCCGCTTTCAGCGCCTCGCCGAGATAGGGGCCGGTCTCGTCGCGAACCCGGTCGATCAGTCCCTCGCGCTCGATGATCTCGAGGTTCCTCAACGCCACCGCGCAGGCGACCGGGTGACCGGAATAGGTATAGCCGTGATAAAATTCGCCGCCCTTCTCGACCAGCGTCGAGGCGATGCGATCCCCGACCAGCAGCGCCGACAGCGGCTGATAGCCCGATGTCAGGCCTTTCGCCGTCGTCATCGTGTCCGGCTTGATGCCCATCGACTGGGCCGCGAACCATTCGCCCGTCCGCCCGTAGCCGGTGATCACCTCGTCGAGCATCAGCAGCACATCGTATTTGTCGCAGATGCGCTGGATCTCCGGCCAGTAGCTCGCCGGCGGGATCTTCACCCCGCCCGCGCCCTGGATCGGCTCGCCGATGAATGCCGCGACATTCTCCGGTCCGGCCGAGAGGATCTCGTCCTCGACGGCTTTCGCGGCGCGCAGGCCGAAATCATGATCGCTCTCGCCCGGTTCGGCCAGTCCGTAGGCATAGGGGCACATGACGTGGCGGATATTCGGCACTTCGCCATAAAGCTGCTCACGCATCGCCGACATCCCGCCGAGCGAAACACCGGCGACCGTGGAGCCGTGATAAGCCGAGTTGCGCGAAATGATGATGTTCTTTTCCGGCTTGCCCTCCAGTGCCCAGTAATGGCGCACCATGCGAAGCGCGGTGTCGTTCGATTCCGATCCCGACGAGCCGAAGAAGACCTGGTTGACATTCGGCGGCGCGATTTCGGCCAGCTTCTGGGCCAGCAGCGCCGGCGTCGGCGTCGTGCAGCGGAAGAAATTGTTGTAATAAGGCAGCTCGCGCATCTGCTCGGCGGCCACATCCGCGAGTTCGTCGCGGCCATAGCCGGCATTGACGCACCACAGCCCGGCCATGCCGTCGAGGATTTCATTGCCCTCGCTGTCATAGACGAAAGGCCCGTCGGCGCGCACGATCACGCGCGTGCCTGCCTCACGCAGGTCCTTGTGATCGGTGAAGGGATGCAGGTGATGCGCATTGTCGATGGCGCGCAGCTGTTCGAGCGAATAGTTCTGGTAAGTCATGGAAACCTCCTGATGAAGACGGATTGAGGCGCGTCGCCGCGCCGGTGTCGCGCTCAGGAGTTGCCGTGAGGCGAATAGCCGATGCGCGCGCACAGCAGCAGCAGGTCGCTGTGGAGGGTACGCATGTTCGTTTTGAGGCTCATGACCGGAAAACTAGCAGGCCTTCGACGCCTTGCAAGCCGGCTTTTTCAGCGCGCGCTCGCCGGGATGCTTTTTTCACCAAATGAATCACGATTTCCACGTTTATTGCCGGAAACGACAACGCTCGCTCCAACGGTTCGGTCCTCCAAGCCGCCCGGAGCCGATGAACGACGCCCGCGACGCGGAGCGCCCGCTGTTCGATTCCGAAAACCTCTGATCGTTTCCGGAAATCGCGCCGCGATTCCGAAATCGGCGCGGCGGACCCGCCGCAAATCACCCATCTGCTGATCATGGCCGCACGCCTCCCGGCGGCCGCCGAATGAAAGGATTTTGACATGACCACGACCGCCCGCACGATGCGTTTCGCAACCGCCGCCCTTCTCGGCCTCGGTGTCGCGACCGCCGCTTTCCAGCCTGCTTTCGCCAAGGACGTGAAACAGCCGCAGCAACAGGCCCAGGTCGACACCCGCACCACCGGTTCGATCGCCCCCGCCGGTCAGGCCTGCGATCCGAACAATCCGAATGCCGACATCGTCTGCCGCGTGACCCGCGGCGAACAGGATCCGCACTTCCCCACCGCGCCGGCCAACCCCGCCTTCGGCTTCTGATCCGGACCGTGGAACAGCACGCTGCCGGGCAGGATGTCTGGCAGCGCCATGAGGTCTATGCGGCGTCCGCGGTCTCCCGCGCATATGTTTCGCGTGGCTCGCCCGGACCGTCCGCGAACAAATCGTCCGCGAAGGCGTTGTGCGGCTTGGCGCTGCGATAGAACACCGGATTGCCGTGGCGAAACCGCTCGATCGCCCTGCGCAGGCGATAGCCGATACGTTGCGCTTCCCTGAGAAGCCGGACTGACGAGAAGCGGGGAAAGCGTTTCCCCTGTTCCTCGAATCTCTGGGCCCGCGCCCTGCTGAGGTCGGTATCCATCTCCGCCTCCCCGTCCGGAGACCGGTGCCAGAACTGGATCACGACAGCGGGAACCATCTGGAAAGCACGCAGCTTTGGCGGCTTCGGACGCTGCATGTCGAACAGCCAGTCATCGGTCGGAAGCGTCGGGTCGACCGGCATGGCCAGGTAGCGCTGCGCGCCGTCCCGCGTCAGCATATAGCCCGCGCAGCAGCCATCATATTCCGCCATGCCGTAAAGCATGAAGCCGTCGCTCAGGGGACGCGCAGGCTTGGCCAGACGCACCGTCTCCTGGAAGGTTTCCAGCCGGACGACATCGAAATCCGCGCGTTCGGCCAAATCCCGCACCTGCCGGCCGAAGGCGCGCGCGATGCGCACGTCGTCTTCCAGCACGACCCCGGCCGGAGCGCCGGATTCGACGATCGCCCGCATGGCGAGCAGATGGCTTGAGAGCGACGCCATCTCCACATCCGCCAACCGCTTCGCCGGGTCGGCCTTCTCGTAAATCTCGCGATATTCCGGCGGGATCGTTTCGGGCGTGCACGCCTCGATTCGCGTCGCACGAAGCCCGCGTTCGGCGAAGATGCGCTCCATACGCTCGCGCCGGTCCGGCCTGTTTGCGAGATTGATATAGAAAATCGGGACGTCTCGTTCGTCGCTCACAGCACCCCCTTGGCCTCCCCGCAAACCACCCAAACCCGGCCCCTCTGTCACATTCGCGACGAGGCCGCAAATCGCAGGCCCGCGACGGCGTGCCGCTCTCGCTGGCGCGACGTTATAGTGTCGGCGGGACGTCCCCGGCATCCGCCGCGGATTGCCCCGGCAAATCGTCCGCGAAGCCGACATGCGGCTTGACGCAACGATAGAACACCGGGTTCCCGTGCCTGAGCCGCAATCCCGCATTGCGCAGCCTGATATAGGCCCGGCGCACCTCCCGGACGAGCAAAGGCCGAGCCGCGTCGCGAAAGACGGTCCCCTGCCGTTCGTAGCGCCTGTCGCGCGCCCGCTGCAGGTCGGTGTCCATGGTCATCGGACCGTCCGGCGACCGGTGCCAGAACTGGATCACCACCGCGGGCACCAGCTGACAGGCGCGCAGCCGCCTCGGCTTGGCGCAATGCATGTTGAACAGCCAGTCATCCGCCGGGACCGTCGGATCGATCCCCTGTGCGAGGTAACGCTCCGCGCCTTCCCGCGTCACCATGTAGCCGCCGGCGCCGCCGTCGAATTCCGCCATTCCGTAGACCGTGAAGCCGTCGCCGAGCGGCTGCGCCGGTTCCGCCATGCGATAGCGTTCCTGGTAGGTCTCCAGACGAACGATGTCGAAATCGGCGCGCGCGGCGAGAATGCCGACCACCCGGCCGAAATCGCGGGCAATCCGCACATCATCCTCCAGAATGACGCCGGCCGGCGCACCGGACGCGATGATCGCCTGCATCGCAGCGCGATGGCTGGCGAGGCACGCCATCTCCGCATCCTCCAGCCGCGAGATCCGGTCGGCCTGCTCGAACGCCGTGCGACAATCCGGCGGCAGGGTCGCTGGCGTGTGGGCCTCGATCCGCTCCGCGCGCAATCCGCGTTGAGACAGCACTTTTTCCATCCGCTCGCGCCGGTCCGGCCTGCCTTGCAGATTGATATAGTAGATCGGAACCTGTGGGTCGCTGCTCATCGTCCCGTTTCGCCGTCTGGCATGCTTCTCCCCCGCACGAAGCGTCACCGGGACGCGTAGGCGTCGCCGCAAGGACCGTCAATCCCGCGTTATCGTTACGACTGCCTGACCCTCTTCGCCCGCAGGAGAATCCCTTTGCGATGACGCCGCGCCTTGATCAGGCGATCGGCCACCGCGAAAAGATTGTGCCTCATCATCACGTCATGACGCTGCTTGCGGATGAGATTTTCGAAAGCGGAAAAGTCGAACCTTTCCACCAGCCTCTCCACCGCCCTCAACGCGGCCCCGCGATCGGAGAGATCGATGTCGAGACGGGCCTTAGGGTCGAAATCCCGGCGCGCGACCCGGCCGCCCGCATAGATCGGGAAACAATGGCCCAGATAGGCGTCGCCGAGTTTCTCGGTCCAGAATTCGTCATGGGTGTTGTTTTCCAGGACGATCGTCATCCGGAACGGCGCCAGCCCCTCCGCCTTGTCCTCGACATGTCGGAAACCGTTGCCGTAATGCTCCACGAGATCGCCGAATGTGCGTTTCAGATCCTCGACCAAACGAAGCCGGATTTCCTGCTGGGGCGTCAGGCGCTTGTCGGAGCAGAAAACGGATAGCGTCCGTGTTTTCTCCTTGTCGGCCGCCAGTTCCGCCCACGAAACAGGCCTTTTGAACCCGTAATACCAGGGAAGTGCCGAGTGTTGATGGACCTGGCATCCCGTAAAGCCCGGCAACGGTATCGGCCCGACCACGATGCCGAACTGGTTGAGATAGGCCGGCGGATAGACCTTGACTTCCGGCGGCTCGCCAAGGAACAGGATGCGCCGTTCGATCGGAATGCGGCTACGCAGTCCGTGCTCGGGTTCGTCGCAGACAACCAACCATTCGGAAGAATGGCCTGTCGGCTGCCCGGAGAACGCCGTGGTACCAAAAACGCCGTCATGGGCCGGCGTCTGCCGGAACCAGGCTTCCAGTGGCCCGTGCACGGTGGAAAAATGCGCCCTGTCGGTGACATTCGCGGGATCGAAGCGGAGACTGGCCCATTCGGGCGATATCGGGGCCATGGGAGCGCACTTTGCAGACAAGCCGAAATCCCCGGGTAACGGTCCTCATGCCGATGCGCAATGCCGCGCAATTCGTCTCGGCGGCGATGCGGAGCATCCTGACCCAGACCGAACGCAATTTCGAGTTCCTTGTCATAGACGACGGTTCCGACGACGCCAGCCTCGACATCGCCAACGCCCTTGCCGATGACAGGACCCGCATCCTCTCCGACGGCCGTCACCTCGGCCTCGTCGGCCGCCTGAACCAGGGCCTCGACGCCGCAACCACCGAATTCGTCGCGCGCATGGACGCCGATGACATCGCCGCCCCGCAGAGGCTGGACCGCCAACTCGCCTATATGGACGCCAATCCGGACGTCACGATTTGCGGCTCCTTGTACACCGCGTTTCGCGACAGTCGGACGATCTGGCGGGCCCGCCTTCCCGAAGACCATGAAAGGCTGCGCGCGCTGTCGCTCTTTGCGAGCCCCTTCGCCCACCCGACCGTCATCATTCGCCGCGCGCCTTTCGATGCGGCCGGGCTGCGGTATGACGAGGCGATGGCGTCCGCCGAGGATTACGACCTGTGGGAACGGGCCGGCGCAAGCGTCAAGCTGGCGAATATCCAGGAGGCCCTGCTCTCCTACCGCCTTCATGCCGACCAGGTGAGCGTCACGCAGGCGGCAAGACAACGCGCGGTCTCCGACCGTGTCCGTCGCCGGGCGCTCATGCGCTACGGCATCGAATTCGACGACGCGCAACTCGCCCTGCAGAGCGACATCGCCTTTCAAACGGGAATGGACGACCCCGACAGGGCGCGCGCCGCGCTGCAATGGCTCGACAGACTGCAGGCTGACGCCCGGGCGCGCGGCGACGACGCACTGGTTGCGGAATGCAAGGATCGCGCGCGCTTTCCCCGCAAGCGCCTGAGAAAGGCGATTCTCCGCCGGTTCCGGAGAAAACTGCTGCCTTGGCGGTAACGCCCTGTCCCGAACCACCGGTTTAGCCTGCATGGTTCTTTTCCGGAGCCTGCGGAACGACTATCTTTGGGCGCATGGAAGATCAGGCCGTCTCTCTCGCGCTGCTTGCCGACTTCGCCCTGCGTGGCGGGGCGGGCGGCATTACGCTGCTGATGGCCGGCCTGCTGCTGGCGATCCGGCCGATCCGCGAGACGACGGTCTTCGGCGCGCTTTTCGCGCTCGGCGCCGGCATCTATGCCGTGGTGTCGCTCCCTCCGATCTACGCCGCGCTAGGGTCGGCCGCCATCCCGCTGAAGCTCCTCGCCATGTTGTCGCCGGCCTTCTTCTGGCTGTTCATCATGGCCCTGTTCGATGACGAATTCGCCTTCCGGCCATGGATGGCCGCGCCGCTCGCCGCCATCGCGGTCCTGTTTCTCGTCTGCATTCCGTTTCCCGGTCTCGAACAGGCGTCGAAACTCGGCCATGTCGCCATCGTCCTGGCCCTGATGGTCCATGTCCTGCGCATGACACGCTGCAATTTGCGCGACGATCTCGTCGCCGCGCGCCGGCAATTCACCGGCATCGTCGCCTTTCTTGTTCCGCTCGTCTGTCTCGCCATCGGCGTGATCGAGGTCTACGAGCTCTTCGACCTGCGCAGCACGCTCGCCTCGCCGGCCATCGCCGCGGTGCTGTTCGTCGTCTCTGCGGCCTTCGGCTTCGGCATCGCCGGCATCCACAAATCGCTCTTCCCGGAACCCGCCGCGATCGCACCGCAGCCCACCGGCACGAATTCCGCCGCAGACCGCTTCGATCTCGCCCGGCTGGAAAAGCTGATGGGAGAAGGCGTCTATCTGAATTCCGGTCTGACCATCGGCGAACTGGCCAACCGCATGAACATCCCGGAACACCGGCTGCGCCGCCTCATCAACAAGGGGCTCGGCTACCGCAACTTCGCCGCCTTCATCAACGATCACCGCATCGAGGAAGCCAAGCGCCGCCTCTCCGCGCCCGAAACCGCGCATGAGCAGATCACCTCCATCGCCTTCGATCTCGGTTATTCCTCGCTCGCGCCGTTCAACCGCGCCTTCCGCGAACGCATCGGCATGAGCCCGTCGCAGTTCCGCGAAAAGACGCTCCAGACCGCCTGACGGCCCGCCCGTCCATTGACTGTCCGGCGTCGCGGTGATTGGAGTGCGGCGGCTTTTCATTTCCGGACCGGTCGATGCGGCAAAGCTTCCTCGCCCTCAGCACATTTCTCGACAGGATCGCGCTCGCGGTCTGCCTTCTCGCAGCCTCCGTCCTCGTCGCCACCGTGCTGGCCGTCGTCATCCTGCGTTACGGCTTCGGCACGGGCTTCATCCGCCTTCAGGACGTCGCCAACTACGCCTTCGCCGTTCTTCTTGTCTTCGCCATCCCCGTCTGCCTCGCCCGCGACGGTCATGTCCGCGTCGAGATCTTCTCCGAGATGCTGCCCGAAGCCTATATCGTCTGGGCCGACCGCATCGCCCTCATCGCCTTCCTGGTCCCGGTCTTCGGACTGATCATCTGGGCCTACTGGCCGGAACTCGCCTATAGCTGGTCGATCCGCGAGGGCGCCGTCGAAACCGGCGGTCTCGGCGGCCTGTTCCTCGTCAAGTCGGCCCTGCCGGTCGCCGCGGCGCTCACCATCGTCCAGGGCATCGCCGCCGTTCTGCGCCCCCGCCCGCCGAGGGACATACTCGGGTGACGGCGCAGGAAATCTTTCTTGCCGCGATGTTCCTCGGGCTCTTCGCGGGCATTCTGAGCGGCATCCCAGCCATGCTGGCGATCGCCGGCGTGCCCTTGATGACCGCCATCGTCGGCCATCTTTTCGGCGTCTTCGACCTCTCGTTCCTGTCCTTCTTCCCGGCCCGCGTCTGGGGCATCATGTCGAACAGCCTGCTGATGGCGGTTCCGCTCTTCGTGCTGATGGGTGTCCTGCTCGAACGCGCCCGCCTCGCCGAGAACATGCTCTCCGTGCTCGCGCGCATGATGGGCGGTAGCCCGCGCGGAATGGGCCTTTCGGTGCTGCTGTTTTCCGCGATGATCGCGGCGGCCACCGGCATCATCGGCGCCACGGTGGTCATGCTGGTTCTCGTCGGGCTGAAACCGATGCTCGACGCCGGCATTTCGAAGCGCAGCGCATCCGGGCTGATCTGCGCTTCCGGCACGCTCGGCCAGATCATCCCGCCCTCGATCCTGCTCGTCCTGCTCGGCGACCAGATCGGCAACACCTATCTGGAAGCCCAGCAGAAAGCCGGCAATTTCGCGCCGCTTCCCGTATCCGTGGGCGACCTCTTCGCCGGCGCGCTCGTTCCCGGTTTGGTGCTCGTCGCGCTCTACGCCGCCTGGCTGTTTTTCTCGCTGCGCCCGGCAAGGGACGCACCCCCGCCGCCGAAGCCCGAACGCGTCTCCCGCCGCGAGGTCATGACCACCTTCCTGCCGCCAGCGCTGCTGATCCTCGCCGTGCTCGGTTCGATCCTCGGCGGCGTCGCCACGGCCACGGAAGCCGCGGGGCTCGGTGCGATCGGCGCGCTGCTGCTCGCCGCCTTCGCCGCAACCGCCAACAGGACGGAGCGCGCCCTGATCGTCGCCACCGGGCTGGCCGCCTTCCTGCTCGTCGCGCTGCAAATGGCGGGGCTCGGCCGCGCCACCGGCAACAGCGTCGCCGGTCTCTTCGCCATCGCCGCCGCCATTCTCATAGCGCTCGGAACGATCACCGCCGGCGCCCGTCTCTGGCGCACCGGCACGCTCGCGTCGGCGACGATCGAGACGGTCAAGGTCTCCGGCATGGTCTTCGGCATCGTCGTCGCCGCGTCGCTTCTGTCGCTCGTCTTCCGCGGCTTCGGCGGCGACCATCTCGTCACCGGACTGCTGGCGCATCTGCCAGGTGGCCATGTCGCGGCACTGGCGATCATCATGCTGCTTGTGTTCTTCCTCGGCTTCATCCTCGAAGCCGTTGAAATCATTTACGTCGTCGTGCCGCTGCTCGGCCCCGCCGTACTCGGCTCCGACATCTCGCCGGTCTGGTTCGGCGTGCTGATGGCGATGAACCTGCAGACCTCGTTCCTGACGCCCCCCTTCGGCTTCGCCCTGTTCTATTTCCGCTCCGCGGCGCCGCGCTCGATCTCCACCGGCGACATCTATCGCGGCGTCATACCCTTCGTGATCCTGCAATTGCTGGCGCTTGCCATCCTTGCGGCATTTCCGCCGCTTGCCACATGGCTGCCGCATGTGATCTTTGGCTGAACTCAACCCAGGGGAGATGAAATGAAACGCAGAACATTCCTGACAAGCGGCGCCGGCATCGCCGCCGCATCCACCCTTGCCGCGCCGGCCATCGCGCAGGGCAAGGTCCAGTGGAACATCGCCTCGGCGTTCCCGAAGGCCGCGCCGGGCGTCGGCACCAATGTCACGCGCTTCGCCGAGCTTGTCGGCCAGATGTCGGACGGCCGCATGGAACTGACGGTCTACGGCGCCGGCGAACTCGTGCCGCCCTTCGGCGTCGAGGACGCTGTCCAGCAAGGCAATGTCCCCGTCGGCCATGGTCCCACCTACTACGCCGCCGGCAAGAACCCGGCGTTGCACTGGTATACCGGCGTGCCCTTCGGCATGACGTCGACCGAACTCTTCGCCTGGATCAAGTGGGGCGGCGGTCAGGAAATCTGGGACACGATCTATGCCCAGCGCAATCTGAAGCCCTTCTATTGCGGCAACTCCAACACGCAGTCGGGCGGCTGGTTCAAGAACCGGATCGAAAGCCTCGACGATCTCAAGGGCCTGAACATGCGCATTGCCGGCCTCGGCGGCGAGACCTTCCGCAAGCTCGGCGTCAACGCCGTGCTGCTGCCGCCGACCGAGATTTTCCAGTCGCTCCAGTCGGGCGCCATCGACGCGGCCGAATGGGTCGGCCCGATGCTCGACCAGGCCTTCGGCCTGCAGCGCATCACCAATCTCTGCTACGTCCCGGCCTATACCGAGCCGGGCGCCGGCGTCGCCACGGTCTTCAACACCGACGCCTGGGCGGAATTGACGCCCGACCTGCAGGCGATCTGCGAAGGCGCGTCCTACGCGGCGGCGCTGGAGATGCAGGCCCAGTTCGACTACTTCAACGCCCAGTCGATGCAGTCGCTGAAATCCGAAGGCGTGGAGTTCCTGAACTTCCCCGAAGATGTCGTCACCGCGATGCGCAGCGCCTGGGAAGAAGTCAAGGAAGAGCTCAAGGGCCAGAACGCCGACGTCGCGACCGTGCTGGAGAGCTACGATCCGTTCCTCCAGCAGTCCATCGCCTACTCGGCCGCCATGACCGAGCCGATGCTCGCCGGCCGCGCCTGACGCAAAGAACATCGCGCCTCCGGCCCCGCCGGGGGCGCGACCTCGCCTCCCCCAACCGGCTTCCCTGACGGCGGTAAATTTTCCAACTGAAAAAATACCTTGATCCGACGCCGAAAACGCCGGATGATCTCGGCGGGGCAATTCCCGCCGGCTACGTCCTTCGAACGCCCGGCAGGCCAAGGGGGAACGGGCCGATGCAGCGTCGCGCATTCGCATGGAGTGTTGCCGGACTGGCCCTTGCCCTGTCCGCCGGACAGGCGTCCGCCCAGATCAACCCCGCCGGGGTCTGGCAATGCGAATACGGCACCCGGAACATCTACCGCAAGGATGCGCACACGGTTTACTACCAGGCCGTTTTCCAGGTCATGCCCAACGGCACGGTCCAGGCCCAGGGCACGGACGGATATGGCGGATGGGTCGGTCAGGGCCAGTGGTCGCTGAACCAGGACGGGAACGGCATTGCTTTCGCGATCCGCGGCCAGAAGACAGACCCGATCCTCGGCACCTCCATCCTGGTGTTCGACTCCTACATGGTGAGCGCGACTTTCATGAACTTCAACCAGCAGTTCCCGACCGGCGACATCATCGCCAGCCAGTGCCAGCGCATGCAATAGGCGTGGCCGCCGACCCGCAGAATCCCCGATCTCAAAATCGCCCCAATTCTGGCTTGGTTACGCTTTGCAACCGGCCGTGATGAGCGGCTGACCCCCTTCCTGAGATCAGGCGTTCCTGATGGGCTCGAGAAGACATACGGCGTTTTCCCCGATGGCGGGCTTCCTCGGATGCCTGGCATCCGCGCTGTTGCAGATTTTCCTCGCGCTCGCCCCAGTCGACGCCATTGCCGACGACACCAGCCTCGAGAGCCCCGCCACAACCACCCAGGCGGTGACGGGCGGCGATGCCGATCTGGTCCTGTCTGGCGACGATCCTCGCGCCGATCCTCTGGACCGGGCCTTCGAACCCGGCGAAGTTCTCACCGCTTCGCGCCAGGCAGACCTGCCGGCGCCAACCAGTTCCTTTGCAGTCTTCGCGGACGCCATTTCCTTCGCAGGCGCCTGCGAGCACTATTACCGCGTCCGCGCCCCGCCCCACGCCTCGTTTTCCTGATTGCGCTCGCGCGAACCGTTCGCGCCGAAAATCTTTGAAACGAGGATACGATGTACGAGAAATCCCGCATGCTCACGGGTGCGCTGGTCGCATGCACCCTGCTTTCCAGCGCCCCTGCCTTCGCGCAGACCGACGCGATGCAGACGGCGGCTGTTCCGCCGCACGGCTTCTGGATCACCACCCCGGCTCCGGACTTCATCGCCGGCGCCGGCAAGGCGATCAGCATTCCGCTGACCGTCATCAACGACACCGAGATGCCGCACCGCGCGGCGCTGACGCTTTCAGGCGTACCGAACGGCTGGACCTGGGCCCTCAAGGGCCACGGCTACGAAGTGGCCACCGCCATGGTCGGCCCGCGCGATACGGGCGACCTGACGCTCGAACTGACGCCGCCATCCGACGCGGCGCCGAAGACCTACCCGCTCGACCTCAAGGCAAACTATGGCGACGGCGCGGTCGATCTGCCGATCAGCCTGACCATCTCCGACGCCCCGATGGCCGTCGCGACGCTGGAGCCTGAACTGCCGGCGCTGCGCGGAAGCGTGAAATCCACCTTCAAATACAAGCTGAAGCTGACCAATGCCGGCCCCGAGGACGCCCTGTTCAACCTCGACGCCGACGTTCCGCCCGGCTTCCAGACGACCTTCAAGAAGGGCTACGGCTCCGACGAGATCACCGGCATTCCGGTCAAGGCCGGCGCTTCCGAGGACGTCACCATGGAGGTCAAGCTCGACAATGCCGTGCCGGCCGGCAACTACCCGATCCATGTCGCCACCGTCGCGGGCGACCAGAAGGCCGCCGCCGACCTGGCGCTCGAGGTGACCGGCTCGCCATCGCTGGCGCTTACCGGACCGCAAGGCCGGCTTTCCGGCAAGGCCGTCGCCGGCGAAGCATCGAGCTTTGCCTTCAAGCTGGACAATACGGGCTCCGCCCCGGCCGAGGGCGTCAAGCTCGCCGCCTCCAACCCGAACGGCTGGGCGGTTTCCTTCCAGCCGGCCGAGGTGCCGGAAATCCCCGCCGGCGCCAGCCAGGATATCAACGTCACCATCAAGCCGACCGAAAAGGCGATCGCCGGCGATTACATGGTGACGTTGCGCGCCAACGCGGCCGGCACCTCGCAAAGCGCCCAGTTCCGCACCACTGTCGAGACCTCGACCATGTGGGGCATCGTCGGCCTCGGCATCATCGGCATCTCGGTCCTGGTTCTTGCACTCGCCGTGATGAGGTATGGCCGCAGATGAGCACGCACGTCATTGAAGCAAAGGGCCTGACCAAGCGTTACGGCGCGGTCCCCGTCGTCGACGGGATCGATCTCGCCGTCGAGGAAGGTGAAGTGCTCGGACTGCTCGGCCCCAACGGGGCCGGCAAGACGACCACGATCCTCATGCTGCTCGGCCTCACCGAAACCAGCAGCGGCACGGTGCGCGTCCTCGACAGGGACCCCGCCCGCGAGCCGCTCGCCGTCAAGCGCGACGTCGGCTACCTGCCGGACTCCGTCGGGTTCTACGACAACCTGTCGGGGCGCGAGAACCTTCGCTACACCGCGCGCCTCGGCGGCCTCACCGCCGCCGAGGCCGAAAAGAAGATCGACGCGGCGCTTGCCCGCGTCCATCTCTCCGATGTCGCCGACCGGCGCGTGGCGACCTATTCGCACGGCATGCGCCGAAGGCTCGGCCTCGCCGAATTGCTGATGCGCGACAGCCGCATCGCCGTTCTCGACGAGCCGACATCGGGCCTCGACCCGCAATCTACCAGCGAACTGCTCGACCTGATCCGCTCCTTTTCGAAGGACGGGATCACGGTGCTGGTCTCCTCGCACCTGCTCGACATCGTCCAGTCGATCTGCAGCCGCGTCGCCCTCTTCAACAAGGGGCGGATCGGCTTCGTCGGCACGGTCGAGGAACTGGCCGGCAAGGTCGGCGACGGCGCCTTCCACATCGAGGTCACGGCGGAGAATATCGACGTGCCCGAGACGGCGAAGCGCATCGAGGGCGTCAGCGACATTAGGCCGGCGGGCAAGGACAGCTGGCTGATCACCGCCGCCCGCGACATCCGCGCGGAACTCGCCAAGCGCATTGTCGAAAGGGGCGGTTCGCTGACCAATATCGACGCCCGTCACGTGTCGCTCGGCGAGGCCTACAACCTGTTCTTCAAGGAGGCCCGCCATGAAGCGTGAAGGTTCCCCGCTCAAGGGCGTCATGACCGTCGCCCTCAAGGAAGCCGCCGACCACATGACCAGCGCGCGCATGCACCTGATCATGCTGCTCGTCCTGCTGACGGCCGCCGGCGCGGTCTATGCCGCGATCGACCAGATCAAGGCGACCACGTCCGAGGATCCGTTCCTCTTCCTGAAACTGTTCACCGTGGCGCGCGAGCCTTTGCCCTCTTTCGCCTCCTTCATGGGCTTCCTTCTGCCCTTGGTGGCGATCGCGCTCGGTTTCGACGGGGTCAACGGTGAGTATGGAAGGCGCACGATGAGCCGCATCCTCGCCCAGCCGATCTACCGGGACGCCGTCCTGTTCGGCAAGTTCCTGGGCGGCATGCTGGTCATCGGCATCGCGCTTCTGACGCTGTGGCTGCTGATGTTCGGGCTCGGCATCCTGCTGCTCGGCCTGCCGCCATCGGGCGGGGACATGGCTCGAAGCCTCGCCTACCTGGCCGCGACGCTTGTCTATACCGGCGTCTGGCTGGCGTTGGCGCTGGCCTTCTCGACGCTGATCCGGGCGCCGGCCACCTCGGCGCTCGCCGCCCTGTCGGTGTGGCTGATCTTCTCCATCTTCTGGTCGATGATCAGCCCCTTCGTCGCCAGTGCGCTGTCCCCGCTCGATCCCTACGACCCGGTCAGCATCGTCCATGCCTACGAGACCGGGCTCGCGGTCGCCCGCATCTCGCCGGCGACGCTCTATGGCGAGGTGGCGACCATGCTGCTCGATCCGTCCTCGCGGTCGGTCGGACCGGTCTTCATGTCGCAGATGCAGGGCGCTCTGGTCGGCGCGCCTCTGCCCACGATGCAGTCGATCCTGATCGTCTGGCCGCAGATCTCCGGCCTATTCGCCGGGATGATGCTGCTCTTCACCGGCGCATATTTCGTCTTCCAGCGACAGGAGGTACGCGCCTGAAAAACGACGCCGCGGCCGCCCTGGCCGCGGCGTTCCCGATTGGCCATCGAATATCCGGCTGCTAGACATGTACCATGCGACACGCGTACAAACTCGCCGCCCTCATCCTTGCCTTTCTCGCCTTGCAGCTTTCGCCTGCAAGCGCGCGGGACTTGGCCATCTCCAAGGGCGAGCTCTCCGTGGAAGACCTTTACAAGGCGGCGGCCTGCGGCGCCGATCCGGGCGGCCCTTGCCGAACGGAAATCGCACGATGGCCCAAACCCCTGCGCCATAAGCTTCGGATTCATATCCGCCCGCCGGACGCAGGATTCCCCGACGATCTCGTCAAGCCGGTCATCGCATCCGTTCGCCTTGCCATCACCGAGATCAATGTATCCGGTTCCGACATCCAGCTCGAACTGGTCAACGACCCAGGCGCGCCGCTGCAGATCCACATGATCGATGCCGCTTGGGGAGACCGGGTGGCGGACTCGGGCGATCCCGTTCTCGACGGCGCAAAGATGCGCGCCACCGCCACCGGTCTGCGCCTCGCGCCGGAGAACGATGCCATCGAAAAGGCCAGCATCGCGGTCAGCGGAAACATCGCTCCCGACATTGTCCGCTCCGCCGTCCTCAAGGCTCTTCTCCGCGCGCTCGGTTTCCGCTACGCCCTCGACAATCCCTTCTACACAGGGAAATCCGTCTTCGCCGAACTGGGCCACGACGTCTTCAATATCCGCAGGCAGGACATGCTCGCCTTGCGGCTTCAATATCCGACCGGCTGCGAGAAAGCGTCGGACTGCCTGAAATAACAGCCGTCAGGCCCTGCGCCGGCCCCGGCGTTCGCGGCGCGGCGCGGCGTCGCCGCCCTCGCCCGCCGATTTGTTCCTGAGCGGCCCGATTTTCGTCACCACGTCGTCCAGTGACGGCCGCCCGCCCTTCTGGTGATGATCGAGCGCATAACGCATCGCCTTCAGATGCTCGCAGGACGTGCCGCAACAGCCGCCGATGATCGTCGCGCCGGCATCGATCGCCAGGTCGACATAGTCGGCCATCAGCTCGGGCGTTCCGGAATAGACGATATTCTCGCCCTGGAATTCCGGAATGCCACAATTCCCCTTGACGATCAGCTTCGCGTCCGGCTTCGCCTCGCTCATGTCGAGCAGCGAGGAGAGGATATCCGGAGCGCCGACGCCGCAATTCGCGCCGAGCGCGATCGGCTGTCCGTCGTCGCCTGGGATCACGTCGAAAATGTCCCTCGGCGCGAGACCCATCATCGTCTTGCCGGCCGTATCGAACGACCCGGTGAAGACGTAAGCCATACCCGCCGCGGTCGCTCCTTCCGCCGCCGCGCGGATCTCGTCGGGCGACGACATGGTCTCGATCCAGGCCACATCGGCGCCGCCGGCCTTAAGTCCCTCGACCTGTTCCTTGAACGCCGCCACAGCATCCTCGTAGCTCAGCGCGCCGAGCGGGATCAGCAATTCGCCCGTCGGCCCGACCGACCCGGCCACGATAACCTTGTGATCGGCCTTGTCGGCGACCGCACGCGCCAGTTCGGCCGCCTTCTTGTTGAGGTCGAACACGCGGTCCTGCGCATGGTGCAGTTTCAGCCGGTGCCGCGTCCCGCCGAAGGAGTTGGTCAGGATGATGTCCGCCCCCGCATCGACGAAGCCCTGATGCAGCTCGGTGATCTTCTCGGGCTGTTGCTCGTTCCACAATTCCGGCGCTTCGCCGGCCATCAGCCCCATCTCGAACAAATTGGTGCCGGTCGCGCCATCGGCGAGCAGAAGGCCCTTTTCGGCAATGAGATCGGATAGCGGATTGGACATGGGACACCTCTGGGTTCAAGCATATAACGATATAAAGAAATCCTTATATGCCTTCAACAGGAAAATCGACGGCAATGGCCCGCCTGTCGAATCTGATAATTTTCAAAGATAATTTTATGTGTTAGTCACATTAACGTTGCGGAACGCACACCCAACCCCTTGTGATACCGCAATGTCGGCAGCCGAATCTCCCGGGAGGTTCGGCTGCTTCTTTTTATGCAGTGTTTTCAAATGCTTGGCGGGCCTTTTTGCCCTCGCAGAAAACGGAACGAATGCCGCTTCCGCCCGTTGCGGACGAATCAGCTGCGGTAGAATCCGGCCATTTCGCGAATGACCGGCAATCTTTTCCCCGGTTGTCAGTGATGATCGAGATCGCCGCCCGCGACAAGATTATGGCCCTCCCATTCCGCCTCGGGAATGGCGCTGCCCAGCCTGAAGGCGAAGGCGACGACATGGTCGAGGTCCGGCGTCACCGAACACTCGAAACGCAGATTGAACCAGTGGCCGCGGCTGCGAACCGCCGCGCCCGGCGCCCTGGCGGTGCTGCCCTTCACCCGCACGTCGTCCATCGCATAGGTGACGATCATGTCGGGCGCGTAGTCGTCGCCGAGCCCTGCCACCTGCTCCATCGCCTCGATGCTGCAAAGCTGCAGCATGCGTTCGTCGGACTGCATCATCGGCAGCGCCGCCTTGGCCTTAGCGCTACGCGGATCGGCGAGTACCGCGTCGGAGCGCAGCGTCCGCGCGACGATGAGCCCATCGGGACGCACTTCCGGCAGATCCTGCTCAGGGGCGAAGCGCGCATTGTCCGGTTCCACCGGCGCTTCGGGGGCGAAGGCCTCGTCGAAGCGGCCTGCATCGATGATCTCGACATTGACCCGGCGTTCGGGGGCTTCTTCCGGCGCAGGCGTATGAATCAGCAGGATGGCGGCCGCGAGGATCGCCGCATGCAGCGCGATCGAGCTTGCCGCCGCCAGCCGCGGCGACCGGTCCTGCTTCGGAAACGGCGCCCGCCAGAAAGCGTCCGGCGGCGCGGGAAACAAAGCGGCGTCCGTCATCCGATGTCCACGCCCCGTCCCGCTTTGCCGCTATCGCCCATTCAACGACGATTGGCGCGCCGATCCGGCCAAAACAAGGCCGGATCCCGGCCTGCGAAAGGAAGCGGATCAGTCGATATGGGCAGAGAGAAAGGCCTGCGTCCGGCCCCAGGCGAGCTTCGCGGCTTCGGGATGGAAACTGCCGCGCGCGTCGCAGTTGAAACCGTGGCCCGCGCCTTCATAAACGAAGATCTCCACGTCTGGCCGCTTTTCCTTCACCGTGTCGACATTGCTCATCGGAATGCCATGGTCCTCGGAGCCGTAATGCAGTTGCACCGGGCATTGCGGCACTTCGTCCGCATGCGCCGCGATCTTGCCGCCATAGAAGCCGACCGCCGCCGAAAACCCTTTCAGCCGCGTCGCCGCAAGGAAGGCGATCGAGCCGCCAAGGCAAAAGCCGACGATCCCGACCTTGCCGGCGCCGGCGAGCGCCGCGGCAGCCGCTTCCGTGTCGCGCAGAAACGCGTCCCAGTCCGGATCGGCCAGAAAGCCGCGCGCCCTCTCGACCTCCTCCGGCGAATAGCCGGATTCGAAACCCGGCTGCACGCGGTCGAAAAGCGCCGGCGCGATGGCGACATAGCCGTCGGCGGCCAGCCGGTCGCAGATCGAAAGGATATGCGAATTCACGCCGAAGATCTCCTGGATCACCACGACGCCGCCCTTCGGCGCGCCTTCCGGATCGGCGCGATAGGCTCCAAGCTCGAAACCATCGGATGCTGTCAGGGTGATATGCGGCATGGTGCATTTGCTCCTCGCGTGGTGACGTTTGCGCCGTGATAGGACATCGGCGCGGGTCACCGCAACGGCTCAGCGGCGGATGACACCGTAACGCGCATAGTCCCGGTGCAGGCTTTCGAATGTCAGACACGCGCCCGCCTCCCGCGCCGCCCCCGCAAGGACCGCTTCCAGGTCTTCGCGCGGCTCGACATGGAACTTCGCCAGCCACGCGACAAGCCCCGCCCGAAACCAGCCCGGCAAGTGCTCCTGCTGGCCGAAATCGACCACATGCAGCGCGCCGCCCGGCGAAAGATGCCGCGCCGCCTCGCCGATTGCCGCGCGCCATGGCGGGATCATCGACACCGCGTAGGACAAGAATATGCGGTCGAAAGCGGCTACGCCGAACAGCGCCTGCGGATCGAATTCCGTCGCGTCCCCCTGCGCCAGCAAGATCCGCCCGGACAAGCCGGCCCTGTCGACATTGCGGCGGGCCTGCTTCAACATTTCCGTCGAGATATCAAAGCCGTAAAAGCGCGCCTTCGGGTAGCGCCTCGCCGCGACGATCAGATTGCGCCCGGTCCCGCAGGCCGCTTCCAGAACGGCCATCCCCTCGCCCGCATCGAGATCGGCGATCAGCCGGTCGCGCCCGAGCAGGAAATATTTGCGGGTCGCGTCGTAGATATGACGCTGCCTGCGATAGATCGCATCCATCAGCCCGCCATGCTCGTCCGCGGACTGTAACGCTTGATCCCGCTCCATCGCCCGCGTCATGTTCTAGCCGTCCAGCGTATAGAGATGGAAGCCGCCATAGATCGCCGAGCGGTCGGCGCGTGTCCATGCGGCGGATTTCTCCGCGTGATAGGTCCAGCGGTCGAGGATCGCCGCGTCCACCCGGCCCGGCAGGATGGACGGAACCCCGGCCGTACGGAAGATGACGCGCGCGCCATGCGCAGCCGTCCGGGTGATCTGCGACCAGAGATCGTTGAGCTGCCGGTCGGTCATCCAGTCCTGCGCGTCGAGCAGCACGTAACCGTGTTTCGACCCCGCCGGCATTTCGCCGAGCAAGTCGGTCAGAGAGCGGTTATGGATTTGCGCGCGCCCGGCATTGGCCTTCAGTACCTCGAAATTCTCGCGCTTCAGATAGGGCGGCATCGGCCCGTCGCCCTCCGGTTTGTAACCGCGCGCAACCGCCTGCCAGGCGAAATAGTTCTCCGACAAAGGGAAATCGCAGAACAGCGCCCGCGTGCGCTCGCGCAGCACCGCCAGCATGTCGCCGTCGGCGGCGCCCGCCAGTTCGTCATATTGCTGCGGCGGAATGCCGAGCCCGATCAGCGAGGCGCGGTTGCGCACGATCCGCTTCACCAAAGGCTTCTCCAGCGCCGGTGCGAGGTTTTCCTCGAACCACGCCGACTGTTCCTCGAGCGTCGTGCAGGCGAGATAGGAATTCAGGTCGACCCCCAGCAACCGCGCCAGCACATGCGCGGTGCCGATGAAGCGGCCAAGCATGCCGGCCCGGTAGAAGCCATCCTCGAACATGTCGATGCGGCGGCCGAAAACGCCCCGGCGCTCATTCCAGTAGCCGCGCGTCGCCTCGTCACAATGCGGCGCGATGTGCCGGTCGAAGAGATCGGAATTGCCGCGCAGATTGGCGCGCCCGAACAGCCCGTAGAAGCTCGCGTGATCCGGCAGGTATTGCGCCGCCTTGAGCTTCATGCGGTTGAGCGCCACATGCGCCGGCGACAGGTCCACCGCGGTAATCGAGGCCGGTCCCCGTGTCAGGTAACTCGCCAGATTGCAGCCGCCCGATGCGATGCAGACAAGATGCGTGTCCGGCGTGATATCCAGCGCCGCCATGTCCACCTCCGGATCTTCCCAGATCTGCGGATAGACCAGCCCGTTGAAGGCCCTCGAAAAGACCCGTTCGAGGAAACCTGTCTTCGACAGGGCTGCATTCTGGTGAACCGCAGCGCCGAGCTGCTCTTGGACTGTCAGCGTATCGCTCATGGGCGGCGGGTGTCTTTCCTTGTCTGGCGGCTCAGGCCGCCGTCTTCTGTTCTTTCGAATTGGATGCGGCGGGCTTCGGCAGGGCCGGCAGGCGCCGCGCCGCGCGCTCGCGCGTGACCGCCGACCAGTCGATCAGCCTGAGCGTGCCGTCGAAATCCTCAGTAATCGCCGTGCAGCTCTCCACCCAGTCGCCTGTATTGACGTACTGGATGCCGTTCATCATCTCGAGCGCCGCATGGTGGATATGGCCGCAGACGACGCCGTCGACGCCGGCCTTCGCCGCTTCCGCGACCAGGATCGATTCATAGGCGCCGATGAAATTGACCGCCTGTTTGACCCTGAGTTTCGCCCATTTCGACAGCGACCAGTACTGCCCGCCCCAAAGCCGCCGCACCCGGTTGAACCAGAAATTCACCGCCAACGCGACCGTGTAGGCGACGTCGCCGACATGGGCGAGCCACTTCGCGTTGACCACCACCATGTCGAACTGGTCGCCATGGATGACCAGCAGCCTGCGGCCGTCAGCCGTTTCATGGATATCGCGGTTGCGCACCTCGATCCCGCCGAAATGCGTACCGAGATAATGCCGCATGACCTCGTCGTGATTGCCCGGCACATAGATGATCTCGGTGCCCTTGCGCGCCTTGCGCAGCAATTTCTGCACCACGTCATTATGCGATTGCGGCCAGTACCAGCCGCGCTTCAGCCGCCAGCCGTCGAAGATATCGCCGACGAGATAGATCCGCTCGGCGTCGTGTTCGCGCAGGAAGTCGAGCAGCATGTCCGCCCGGCTACCTCGCGTCCCCAGATGGATATCAGAGAGGAAAATCGTGCGGATTTTCTTTTCCATGTCCGGCCCGTCGCTGCCTGCGTCCCATGACAGCCCAATTCCAGAGTCGCGTGACAGCCATATGACGAAAGGCCGCCGGGCTTGACCTGCCTCAAGGTAATTCGCTCGCAGGCGTGCGATAATGTTTCGTTCATTATCGAGAGGGAAAAGATGCAGGAAGAGATGACGGCGAACGCGAATGGAAAACCCGATGGCGCGGCGCAGAAGCCGGTCGCCCAGCCGGAAGTCGTGGCCATGTCGGAGGCGCCCGCCGATCCGGTGCTAGAGCAGGTTCCGGGCGACGCAGAAAGGCCCGTTTCCGCCAGTGTTGGCAGGCAGTTGCATGAACTGGCGGAGATGCGCCACGATCCCGAAGCGATCCGCCACGCCTTCGAGACCGGGGAATATCCCTACAAGACGAGGATGCCCCGAAAGGCCTATGAGGAGCACAAGGCGCAGCTTCAGGTCGAGCTTCTCAAGGTTCAGGACTGGGTGAAGAACACCGGCCAGAAGGTCGTCATCCTGTTCGAGGGCCGCGACGGCGCCGGCAAGGGCGGCACCATCAAGCGTTTCATGGAGCATCTCAATCCGCGCGGCGCACGCGTCGTCGCTCTGGAAAAACCGTCCGAACGCGAATCCTCCCAATGGTATTTCCAGCGCTACATCGAACATCTGCCATCGGCCGGCGAAATCGTCCTTTTCGACCGCTCCTGGTACAATCGTGCCGGCGTTGAGCGCGTCATGGGCTTCTGCTCGCCGACCGACTATCTGGAATTCATGCGCGAGGCGCCCGAGATCGAGCGCATGCTGGTGCGCTCCGGCGTCCGCCTGTTCAAATACTGGTTCTCCGTGACCCAGGAAGAACAGGCCCGCCGCTTCAAGGCGCGCGAGAAAGAACCGCTGAAACAGTGGAAGCTGTCGCCGATCGACCGGCTTTCGCTGTCCAAGTGGGACGACTACACCGAGGCGAAGGAAGCGATGTTTTTCTACACCGACACCGCCGACGCGCCCTGGACCATCGTCAAGTCGGACGACAAGAAACGCGCCCGCCTCAACTGCATGCAGCATTTCCTGTCGTCACTGCCTTACCCGGAGAGGAACAAGCGCGTCGTTCACGGCCCGGATCCGCTGATCGTCGGCCATTCCAGCCAGGTGATCGGCAATGCCGACCACATCCTCGGATCGACGCTGCATCCTGACATGAAGCGCTCCGGCAACGGCAAGGTCGAGGCGAGCATGTGATTGCTCGCGCCTGGATCGCGAGATCGCCGGTCTCCGCATCCGCTTCGAGCGAGCAGGCGCGAACATGTCGACCTGCATTTCGGCGGCCATTGCGGCGCGCTCCACCCCGGCCCGCCTACCGGCAGCCCAGGCGCTTCTCCTCCGCCGCGAGACGCGCGACCTCGCTGCGTTCGAAGCCTGTCAGGGGCGCGTTGTCCACGGTGACCCCCGGCCGGCAATTGCCGGGCGGGAACGCCGCCTGGCCGCGGGCGCTCTGGAAGCAGTACCCGTATTTGGCGAAATAGGCGTTGCGCTCGTACCAGAGCTGATCGCAACTCTTCCCGGCGGGCGCGGCGACCGGCGGCGGTTGCGTCGCCTGCGCAGCCCCGACGAAGCGAATCCAGTTGGAATGCGCCCAGCCGACGAGCCCGGTTTCGGTGCGCACATTGAACCAGACGCCCTCCTGGCCGAGCACCGCCAGCCGCGTACCCTCGCCCATCGTCGCGATCCGGCGCGCCCCGGACGTGTAGCCCTCGCGAAGCGCCAGGAACCCGTCGCCATTCGGATCGAGGCCGGACACGACATGGGTAAATTGCGGTTGCCGAGGCGTGTTCACCGTTTCCGTGCGCGGCGCGGACGCGGGCGGTGCCGAGGCGACCACGCTGCCGCCGTCCTTGCGGTTGAGCGGCACCGCCGCCCGCCCGCCGGGGAGCGACAGGAACACCTGGTCGATCATGGAGGAATTCTCCCACGGCACCTGCTGGCCGCCCGTCGCATCCACCACCTCGGCGCGGACCTTGCGCATCAGTTCGTGCAGATCATCGCCCGCGCCGCCGATATGCTTCAGCAGCGACGCGGTGAACGGACTGTTCCTGCCGGCGCCGTCGAGCGCGACATTTCCCGGTTGCGTCGAAAAGGCGATATAGGAGCCGACACCGGCATCGACGCGCGCCAGGCCGCGGGTGGTTCCGCCGACCGCGCGGCTGATCATCCGTGCCTGGAACGGGTTGTTGCGGCAGGCGTCGAGGATGATGATGTTGCGCTCGGCGCGCAGTTCCATCTCCCGCAGGATCGACTGCAGGCTGACCGAAGCCTGTTTGAGAGCCTCCGCGTCGTCGCCGGCGGCGTCGACAGGAATGACGAAATTTTCGGCCCCGATCTGGATGCCGTGCCCGGAGAAATAGAACAGCGCGACATCGTCGGATGCGAGCTTTCTTGTCACCGCGGCGGTCAGCGACAGCGTCTGGGCCCGCGTCAGGTCGTAGCCGTCATGCACCTCGAAACCGAGATCGCGCAGCGCCCCGGCGACATCGCGTGCATCCTGGGCCGCGTTCGGCAGGAACGGCACCTGAGCGTAGCTTGAATTGCCGATGACCAGCGCGATCCGGTTGGCCGACGAAGCCGCGCCGGCCGATATGGCCAGCATCAGCATGCCAACGATGAGCACGACCCGATACATCCAGACGCAAAGGCCCGAACCGGGCCCTACCCTTCCCCACTTGACGCAGGATTGCACGGGATCGCCGCGCGATCAACGTTGCAGCGCGATGCGGCTCGCCGGATTGACATGGCTCATTGTGCGCTGCCACAAACAGCGTATTCAGTCGCACCGATGTCAATTCGCAGGCCGTCCGCCCGGCCGGACGGATGGAGCTCGATGGAAAACTGCCACACCGCCGAAATCGACGACTGCCTGGACGCTCTCCAATCCTCGGCCGGCGGGCTGGCCGCCTCCGACGCGGCCGCCCGGCTGGAACTCCACGGTCCCAACCGCCTGCCGCAGCCGCCCGGGCAGAATCCAGTGCTGCGGTTCCTCGCCCATTTCCACAATATCCTGATCTATGTCCTTATCGGCTCCGCCGTCATCACGGCGGCCATGCAGCATTTCGCCGACACGGCGGTCATCCTCGCGGTCGTCATCGCCAATGCGGTGATCGGCTTCATCCAGGAGGGCCGCGCCGAAAAGGCGATGGAATCGATCCGCGGCATGCTGGCGCCGCACGCCGCGGTGCTGCGCGACGGCGAACGAAGCAGCATCGATGCGGCGGACCTCGTGCCGGGCGACATCGTGCTGCTCGAGGCCGGCGACAAGGTTCCCGCCGACCTGCGGCTGATCCGGTCCAGCGGCTTGCGCATCGAGGAAGCGATCCTGACGGGCGAATCCGTGCCCGCCGAAAAGGCCACCGCCCCCGTCGCGCCCGACGCGGCGCTCGGCGACCGTTTCTCCATGGCCTATAGCGGCACGATGGTGACCGCCGGCCAGGGCCGCGGCCTCGTCGTCGCCACCGGCGCGAAGACCGAGATCGGTCGCATCTCCGGCATGCTCGCCAATGTCGAGGTGCTGACGACGCCGCTGGTGCGCCAGATGAATATCTTCGCCAAATGGCTGACGGTTTTCATCCTGCTGATCGCCGCCGTCCTGCTCGCCTTCGGCTATTTCGTCGAGCACTACGATTTCACCGAGATGTTCATGGCCGTGGTCGGCCTGTCGGTCGCCGCCATTCCCGAGGGGCTGCCCGCCGTCCTGACCATCACGCTCGCCGTCGGCGTGCAGGCCATGGCGCGGCGCAACGCGATCGTACGCCGCCTTCCCGCCATCGAGACCCTCGGCTCGGTTTCGGTCATCTGCACCGACAAGACCGGCACGCTGACCCGCAACGAGATGATGGTCGCCTCGGCCGCCGTCACCGGCCACCTCTTTTCTTTCGAGGGCAATGGCTACGAGCCTGACGGCGCGGTGTGGCTCGCCGACAGCCGCGTCAACGGGCTCGACCACCTGCTGCTGGCCGAACTGGCCAGCGCCGCCGCCTCCTGCAACGACGCCTCCCTGCACAGCCGCGAGGGATTCTGGATCGTCGAGGGCGATCCGATGGAGGGCGCGTTACTCGCCTTCGCCGGCAAGGTCGGCGTCGATGTCCGCCAGGAACTCTCGGCGCGCACCCGAACCGACGAGATCCCCTTCGATTCCCGCCATAAATTCATGGCGACCCTGCATCACGACCATCCGGGCCACGCCGACATCTTCGTCAAGGGCGCGCCGGAACAGGTGCTCGCCATGTGTGCCGAACAGCGCGCCGTGTCCGGCGAGTGCGAGCCTCTCGAGGAGGCAGTCTGGGTCGAGAGCGCCGAGGCGATGGCCGCCCGCGGCCAGCGTGTCCTCGCCATCGCCACGCGGGAGGTCGAAAACGAACAGCGCACGGTCAATTTCACCGATGTCGAGGGCGGCCTCGTGCTGATCGGGCTGGTCGGCCTGATCGACCCGCCCCGCGCCGAGGCGATCGAGGCCGTCGCCGAATGCCGCGAGGCCGGCATTCGCGTCAAGATGATCACCGGCGACCATGCCGGCACCGCCGCCGCCATCGGCGGGCTGATCGGGCTCGAGAACTCCGAGGCGGTGCTGACCGGCCGCCAGATCGACGAGATGGACGACGCGGAACTGGCCGGCGCGGCGGCGGCCGTCGACATTTTCGCGCGCACCAATCCCGAGCACAAATTGCGCCTCGTCATGGCGCTGCAGTCGCAGGGCGTCACCGTCGCCATGACCGGCGACGGCGTCAATGACGCGCCGGCGCTGAAGCGGGCCGACGCGGGCATCGCCATGGGCCGCAAGGGCAGCGAGGCCGCCAAGGAAGCCGCCGAACTGGTGCTCGCCGACGACAATTTCGCCTCCATCGTCGCCGCCGTGCGCGAGGGCCGCACGGTCTATGACAACATCAAGAAGGTGATCAGCTGGACTCTGCCGACCAATGCCGGCGAGGCGATCACCATCATCGTCGCGCTGCTTTTCGGCATGACGCTGCCGGTCACGCCGATCCAGATCCTCTGGGTCAACCTGATCACAGCGGTCACGCTCGGCATCGCGCTCGCCTTCGAGCCGACCGAGGACTACACGATGCGCCGCCCCCCTCGCCCGCGCGGCGAACCGCTGCTCACTGGCCAGATGGCCTGGCAGATCGTGCTGGTCTCCGGCCTGTTCTTCGCCGGCGTCTTCGGCATCTACGCCTATGCAATCGATATCGGCCATTCCATCGAGCTGGCGCGCACCATGGCGCTCAACACGCTGGTGGTGATGGAGATCGCCTACCTGTTCTTCATCCGGAACATCTACGGCACCTCGCTGACCTGGAAGGCCGTCCGGGCGACGCCCGTCGTCTGGGGCACCATCGCCACCGTCACGCTTGCGCAGTTCGCGGTGACCTACATCCCGCCGCTGCAATCCGTCTTCGCCACCGAGGCGGTGCCGCTCTTCGACGGCCTTCTGGTCGTCGGCATCGGGGCGCTGCTCTTCGCCATCATCGAAGTGGAGAAACAGCTGCGGCTAAGCATCGTGGTCCGGAACCGGTCCCGCCACCACGCCGAGGAGAAAGCTACCGACTGAAGTCGGCGGCACCCGCTTCGCCGAACGTGATGCGGTAAAACCGTCCATCGACCTCCCCTAAGGCATCAACTGGCCGCCATTCACCTCAAGAACCTGTCCGATCATGTAACCGGACAGCATCCCGGAGGCGAGGAACAGATAGGCGCCGACGCAATCCTCGGCGACCCCGTGCCGGCCCTGCGGGATCATGGCCAGCATCGCGTCCAGCTGCTCCTGCTTCGTGTAGCGTTCCTGGAACGGCGTCAGGATGACACCGGGCGCCACCGCGTTGACGCGGATATTGTAGGCGATCAGTTCCTTGGCCATGCCGCGCGTGACATTGGAGACGAACGCCTTCGACGAACCGTAGAGCCCGGCCCCGCCGCTGGCGCCGTTGCGTCCCGCGATTGACGATGTGTTGACGATAAAGCCGCCCTTTTCCTTCATGTGGGGAATTGCGGCCCGTGTCGCCGCCACGACCGAGCGCGCATTGAGATCCATGATCGCATCATAATCCGCGTCGGTCGCATCCTCGTATTTGACGCGCTTGACCATGGCGCCGGCATTGTTGATCAGCCCGTCGAGCCCGCCGAGAATATCGGCGGCCTCCTCGACGGCGCGGCGCACCTCGCCGGAGTCCGAGAAATCGGCCTTGACCAGCGCGGCGTGCCCGCCTGCATTTTCGATGTCCGTCTCCACCGCCTTCGCGGCGTCCGCGCTCGAATTGTAATGGATGGCGACACGTGCGCCCTGCGCGGCGAAGGCCTTCGCGCATGCCGCGCCGATCCCGGTCGAAGCCCCTGTGATCAGAACTTTGCGGCCGTTCAGGTCCGGTATTTTCAGGCTCGTGAAGTCCATCGCGCGCTCCTCAGGAAAGTTTCTCGTGCGAATATGAGGGACGGACAGGCGCGTTGCCGCGACAGGCCGCCACCGGCGAACACATACCGGAACGGGAATTCATGTGGAACCGCTTTGTCTGTTAGGGTGCGGCTGTTTGACCCCACAGATCCGCAGGGAGGCGGCTCGCCCATGTCCGAAACGCTCAGAACCACCAGTGGCCGCGGCCGGCTTTTCGCCAATGTGCTCGACACGATCGGCGACACGCCGGTCATCCGCATCAACAATCTCGCGCCCGACAACGTCACGATCTACGTGAAGGCCGAGGCCTTCAATCCCGGCGCTTCCGTCAAGGACAGGCTCGCCGTCAACATCATCGAGGCGGCGGAGCGCGAGGGCAAGCTCAAGCCGGGCCAGACCGTCGTCGAGGCGACCTCGGGCAACACCGGTATCGGCCTCGCCATGGTCTGCGCCGCCAAGGGCTATCCGCTCGTCATCACCATGGCCGACAGTTTCTCCGTCGAGCGGCGCCGGTTGATGCGCATGCTCGGCGCGAAGGTCGTCCTGACGCCCCGCGCCCAGAAAGGCCTCGGCATGTACAAGAAGGCCGTCGAACTGGCCGAGAAGCATGGCTGGTTCCTCGCCCACCAGTTCGAGACGCCGGCCAATGCCGACATCCATGAATCGACGACCGCGCGGGAAATCCTCGGCGATTTTGCCGGCGAGAAACTCGACTATTTCGTCTCCGGCTACGGCACGGGCGGCACGGTCACCGGCGTCGGCCGCGTGCTGCGCAAGGAACGCCCCGAGACGAAGATCATCCTGACGGAACCCGCCAACGCCGCGCTCGTCGGCAGCGGCGCCGCGCAAGAACGCGGATCGGACGGCGCGCCGGCGGCCAGCCACCCCGCCTTCGAGCCGCATCCGATCCAGGGCTGGACGCCGGACTTCATCCCGCTCGTCCTGCAGGAAGCGCTCGACAAGAAATTCTATGACGAGCTGATCCCGATCCCCGGACCGGAAGGCATCGCCTGGGCGAAGAAACTCGCCCAGAAGGAAGGCATCTTCACCGGCATTTCCGGCGGCTCCACCTTCGCCGTCTCGATGAAGATCGCCGAAAAGGCCGCCCCCGGCTCGGTCATCCTGTGCATGTTGCCGGACACCGGCGAACGCTATCTCTCGACGCCGCTCTTCGAGGGCATCCCGGAGGACATGGACGACGAAGAACGCGAGATCATGATGTCGACCCCGGGCTTCCACATGGAATGAGGCAGGGCGCGGCCGCCCTGTCCGGACGGCCGCCGCTTCCCATGACCGAGAACAAGACAAAGCCCACTGACGAAAGCGTCGCCGGTTTTCTCGCGGCGGTAGAGCCTGAGCGCAGGCGGGCGGACGCGTTTGCGCTCGACGCCCTGTTCAGGCGCGTCACCGGCTGGCGTCCCCGCATGTGGGGTCCGTCGATGGTCGGCTACGGCTCCTATCACTATGTCTATGACAGCGGCCGCGAGGGCGATTTCCTCGCCACCGGATTCAGCCCGCGCAAGGCCAGTCTCGTCGTCTACATCATGCCGGGCTATGCCGATTTCAGCGGCATTCTCGAGCGGCTCGGCAAGCACAAGCTCGGCAAATCCTGTCTGTATATCAACAAGCTGTCCGACATCGATGAATCGGTCCTCGAAGAGCTGATCCGCGCCGGCCTGGACGATCTCGGCGCCCGCTGGCCGGTCGAGCCGACCTGACAATGGGCGATGAGGACCGCGCTTCCACGGTTGCCGCATCCGGCCTGTTCCAATCGTCCGTAGCAGGAGCGGATATGTCGCGCCCCGCCCCTATCGGAACGGACCGGTAACCGTTTACGTTCTGTCGGGAACGTTTCCCGACAGGACGCCCCATGCTCATACGCTTCGGCTACGACATCACCGTTTACTGCGAGCAGCCCACGCCGATGGTCTGCCTGATGGAAATCCGGCCCGAGCACCACGGCGACATGCCGGCGCCCGAACGGGTCGTCACGACGCCGCAGGTTCCGACGCACACCTATGTAGACATGTTCGGCAATGTCTGCCGCCGCTTCACCGCGCCGGCGGGCGATTTCTCGATCTGGGCGGACGGCGTCGTCACCGATCCGGGAACGGAAGACGAGGCTTTTCCCGGGGCCGAGGAAATCCCGGTCCCGGACCTGCCGGACGACTGTCTCGTCTATCTGCTGGGCAGCCGCTACTGCGAGACGGACCAGTTGAGCCAGATCGCCTGGGACATGTTCGAACATGTCCCGCCGGGCTGGAGCCGCGTTCAGGCGATCTGCGACTTCGTCCACAACCACCTCGCCTTCGACTACATGAGGGCCCGCGCCACGCGCACCGCGCTGGAAGCATATCAGGAACGCGTCGGCGTCTGCCGCGACTTCGCGCATCTCGCGATCGCGCTCTGCCGCTGCATGAACATCCCCGCCCGCTACGTGAACGGCCATCTGAGCGACATCGGCGTCGAGATTCTCAACCCGATGGATTTCTCCGCCTGGATGGAAGTCTATCTCGGCGGACAATGGCTGACCTTCGATCCGCGCAACAACCGCCCGCGCATCGGCCGCATCCTCGTCGCCCGCGGCCGCGACGCCGCCGACGTGCCCCTGATCAACTCCTTCGGCCCGCATGAACTGAAGGCGTTCCGCGTCTGGACCTACGACGCGACGGACGAATAGGCGCCGCCTAACCCCGCATCCTCTCCCCGCTCGGATCGAACGGCGGCTCCACCGCGATCTTTGCCGGACAGCGCTTGCCCAGAATCTCGATCTCGAACAGTCCTTCCTCCGCCTTTTCCGCCAGCGCGGCAGGCACATAGCCTTGCGCCATAGAGGCTTCGACGCCATGCGCGTAGCCGCCGGACGTTACCCATCCAACCACCCGCCAGTCGCCGTCGGCGATGCCGCGCACCGAAGCGGCGCCGTAATCGCCTTCCGACGATCCCGCGTCCTTGCCGTCCGGTCCTATCCTGGTCGGGCCATGACCGTGCGGCGCGTCGACCGTGCCGTAATCCGTGTCGCCGACCTTGGCCCAGATCGGCTCGTCGGCAATCACGTCGGCGTCCTCTGCGTCGACGATCATGGAGACGCGCCGCAGCTTCGGCCCGTCCGCCTTCTCCTTCGCCGCCTGTTCGCGGCCGATAAAGTCGTTCTTGTCGAGCTTCACGAAGCGGTCCATCGATCCTTCGAACGGCCCGTAGATCGGCCGCAACTCGTGGCCCCAGGTCGGGAAGTTCTTTTCGAGCCGCATCGACAGCAGCGCCCGCATGCCGAAATCGGCGATGCCGAATTCCTCGCCCGCCGCCTTGATGGCCAGATAGACCTGCCGCTCATAAGCCGGCGCCATCCAGAGCTCGTAGCCGAGATCGCCGGTATAGGTGATCCGGTTGACCATGCAGGGCGCGCCCGCCACCGCCATCTCGCGGAAATCCATGAAACGGAAGGTGTCCTTCGAGATGTCCTCGTCGACCAGCTTTTCCAGCACCGCCCGGCTCTTCGGCCCGGCGATGGAGAGGCCGACCAGCGTCTGGTCGAAGCGGTGGATCGATACCGAGCCGTCGTCCGGCATCTGCGCCTCGAACCAGCGCATGTGATAGCGCTGCGCCGCCGACGAGCCCCACACCATGAAGCGCTCGTCGCCGTCCTTGGCGATGGTGAAGTCGCCGATCAGCTTGCCGAACTCGTTCAGCATCGGAGACAAAACAATGCGGCCGGTCTTCGGCATGCGGTTGGTCAGGATGCGGTTGAGAAAATCCTCCGCTCCCGGCCCGCTGACCTCGTATTTCGCGAAATTGGCGATTTCGGTGACGCCGACGCGCTCGCGCACCGCCTTCACTTCCGCGCCGACATGGGCGAAATCGTTCGAGCGGTGGAAGGAGACGACGTCATGCGCCTCTTCTCTCGAAGGCGCGAACCAGAGCGGCGTCTCCAGCCCCCACGAATCGCCCATCACCGCGTTCTGGCCGACCATGATGTCGTAGAGCGGCGTCGTCTGGGCGGGGCGCGCCGCCGGCAGTTCCTCGTTCGGAAAGCGGATCGAAAAGCGCCGCGAATAGTTCTCGCGCACCTTGGCGTTGGTGTAGCGCAGCGTCGCCCACTCGCCGAAACGCGAGACGTCCATGCCCCAGACGTCCGCGCCCGGATCGCCCTCGGTCATCCAGTTCGCCAGCGTCAGCCCGACGCCGCCGCCTTGGCTGAAGCCCGCCATCACGGCGCAGGCCGACCAGAAATTGGTCAGGCCCGGCACCGGCCCGACCAGCGGGTTCCCGTCCGGTGCGAAGGTGAACGGCCCGTTGATGATCTGCTTGATGCCCGCCTGCTCCAGCGCCGGGAAGTGCCGGAACCCAACCTCCAGCGACGGCGTGATCCGGTCGATGTCCGGTTGCAGCAATTCATGGCCGAAATCCCACGGCGTCTTCACCGGCGACCACGGCACGCAGGCCTTCTCGTAGGTTCCGAGCAAAAGCCCCTTGCGCTCCTGGCGCGTGTAGATCTCGCCCTTGAAGTCGATGACATGGCAGAGCTCGCGCCCCGTCGCCTCGTTATGCGCGACCACCTCCGGCATGTCCTCGGTCAGGAGATACATGTGCTCCATCGCCAGCACCGGCAGTTCCAGCCCGACCATGCGGCCGATTTCTCGCGCCCACAGCCCGCCCGCATTGACGACATGCTCGGCCTTCACCGTGCCCCGCTCGGTCACCACGTTCCACGTGCCGTCCGCCTCCTGCGTCAGTTCCTTCACCGGGTTGCGCAGGACGATCTCCGCGCCCAGCATCCGCGCCGCCTTGGCATAGGCATGCGTGGTGCCGGAAGGGTCGAGATGGCCTTCAACCGGATCCCACAACGCCCCGACGAAATTCGTCTCGTCCATGATCGGGAACATCGCCTTCGCTTCGGAGGGCGTGACCAGTTCCGTGTCCATGCCGAGATAGCGGCACTTGGCGTGCACCTGCCGCAGGAAGTCCATCCGCTCCGGCGTATCGGCCATCTGGAAGCCGCCGACGAGATGCAGCGAACAGGACTGGCCGGTCAGCTTCTCCAGCTCCTCGTAGAGCGAGATCGTGTAGGCCTGAAGCTTCGCGACGTTCGGGTCGCCGTTCAGCGTGTGGAAGCCGCCCGCCGCGTGCCATGTCGAGCCGGAGGTCAGCTCCGACCGCTCGATCAGCATGATGTCGGTCCAGCCGGCCTTGGCCAGGTGATACAGCACCGAGCAGCCGACCACCCCGCCCCCGATGACAACCACACGTGTTTCAGTTTTCATGCCTGTTCCCCTTGTTGCGTCGCCAGCCGGTCCGGCACCATCACCAGCTTGCCGGGATAGCGCTTGGCGATGAAATCGGTCTGCGCATCGGCGACCTGTGAGAAGCCGTAAACCTTCGAGACAACCGGCCGGATTTCCCCGCGCTCGATATAGGTTACGAGGTTTTCGAAGACGCTTTTCGGCTGGTAAGTGCTGCCAGCCAGCGTCAAGTCGTGGAGATAGAGCGTGCGCAGATCGATCTCGCAGATCGGCCCGCCGATCGCCCCGGCCGTCACATAGCGGCCGCCGCGCCGAAGGCAGGCAATCAGCGACGGCCATTGCGGCCCCGCAACCAGATCGACCACGACATCCACCGCCATCTCGCCGACCGCCTCGATGAGGTCGTCGCCCCGGTCCAAAAGCCGCTCCGCGCCGAGGCCGGCCACGAAATCGTGCTTCGACTGCGACGCGACCGCGATGACCCGCGCGCCGCGCCGCTTTGCGAGTTGCACCGCTGCCGAGCCGACCCCGCCCGATGCACCCGTGATCAGCACCGTCTCGCCCTCGCCAAGCCCGATCCTATCCAGCATGTTCTCCGCCGTCGAATAGGCGCAGGGAAACGAGGCCAGCTGGACATCGGTGAGGTCGCTGTCGATCGCCAGCGTCATCTCGGACTTCGCCACCGCATATTCGGCGAAGCCGCCGTCGAAATCGGCGCCGAAGGTTTCGATCCTCAGCCCGCCCTC
Source organism: Ahrensia sp. (assembly GCA_002698425.1). The sequence goes on from NZXU01000110.1 coordinate 104,160, forward strand.
GTCAGGCGCCTGCGGCTGCATCGATTGTACCAGCACCCGCTCGCCGATCCGCTTCTCGTCCACGCTGGAGCCGACGGCGACGATCCGGCCGCAGACATCCGCGCCCTGGATGCGCGGCAGGTCAAGCGCCGCGCCCGACCAGCTGGACTGCGCGGTATCCACCTCACCGAACCCGTCAGAAGCGCCTTCCTCAGTGCCGCCCGTCACGGATTTCGCGTACCAACCCGTGCGCGTGTTGATGTCGGTGTTATTGACGCCGGCCGCGCCGACCTCGATCAGCACCTCGCCCCCGCCTGGAACCGGCACCGGGTGGTCGTCGACCACCTTGAGCTTGTCGAGGCCGCCATAGCCCGTCAGCAGTATGCATTGCATCCTATCGCGAATGGCCATCAGAAATCCGTCGGCGCCCCGCCTTCGGCCTTGCGCTTCTCCACGAAGGCCTCCAGCTCCTCGCGGATGGCGGCGTCCATCGGCGGCTCCTCATATTCGGCGAGGATGGCCTTGCCGACCCTGTTGGCCCGCTCCACGGTCGTCACCGCGCCGCGCTCCTCCCAGTTCTCGTAGTTCGACCAGTCGGACAGGAATGGCGCGTAGAAGGCTGTTTCGTAACGGTCCTGCGTGTGCTGGATGCCGAAGAAATGGCCGCCCGGCCCGACCTCGCGGATTGCCTCGACCGCGACATCCTCCGGCCCGGTCGACATCGGCGTCATGTAGGCGATGAACTGCTGCAGCACCTCGCAATCCATGACGAACTTCTCGAAGGAGGCGCACAAGCCGCCCTCCAGCCAGCCAGCCGCGTGGTAGACCATGTTGGTGCCGGAGGTGACGGCCGCCCACATGGACATCATCGATTCCCAGGTCGCCTGGTTGTCGGGCGTGTTCGCCGCGCAAGTGTTGGAGGCGCGAAGCGGCAGGCCGTAGAACCGAGCCAGCTGCCCCGTCATCTGCGTCGCGCGCACATAGTCAGGGGTGCCGAACGCCGGCGCGCCCGTCTTCATGTCGACATTGGAGGTAAAGGTGCCGATGCCGACGCCGATCCCCGGCCTTATGATCTGCAGCAGCACGATCGCCGCCAGCGCTTCCGCGATCGACTGCGTCACCGCGCCCACCATCGTCACCGGCGCCATCGCGCCGGCCAGCGTGAACGGCGTCACGATCGTCGGCTGGCCGCGTCTGGCAAGCCGCATCGCCCCGTCCAGCATCGGCCAGTCATGCTTCAGCGGCGAGGTCGAGTTGATATTGGTATACATGCGCGGTGTCGCGTCGAACTCGGCGTGCGAAAGCCCGCCCGCGATGCGCACCATCTCCATCACGTCCTCGATGCGTTCCGGCCCCAGCGCATAGGCATGCGCGACCTTGTCGGTCAGTGTCAGCTTGTCGAACAGGCAGTCGAGATGGCGCACGGAAGGGTGGATATCCAGCGGCTCCACCGGGTAGCCGCCGGCGAAATGGATACAGTTGAAATATTGCAGCAGCTTCAGGAATTCCCGGTAATCGGCCCGGTTGCCCGTCCGCCGCCCGCGCTCGATGTCGGAACAGTTGGGCGGCGACGAGATGTTGCCGAACACCATGTGGCGCCCGCCAATCGTGATCTTGCGGTCAGGATTGCGCGGCGTCAGCGTGAATTCCGACGGCGCCCTGCCCACCATCTCCATGACGAGATCGCGGCCCATCCGCACATTCTCGCCGTCGACGATACAGCCCGCGTCGCGCAGGATCGCCACCGCGTCCGGATGCAGGAACTCGATGCCGATTTCCTCCAGCACCCGCATCGCGCCATTGTGGATCGCATCGACCCCTTCCGGCGGCAGCGGCTCGGTCGGATGATCGATGTTGATGACGTCGGTCCAGGGCAGTTGCCGGATCGCCGCGCCGCCGCGCCGCGCATTCGCCGCGCGCCCGCCGCGCTTCCTCAGCCGCGACGGCGCATCCGCCGGAACCGCCCCGGCCAGCGCTTCCGCGATCAGCGGGTCTGTCGGCGTTTCGGGCTTGGGCGTTTCGGACTTTGGCGGGTCTTCGCTGTCCATGCGGTCCTCCGGCGTCGAGCTCGCCATATGAAACCGCATTTGAAACCCGCGATACCCCCGTTTGCGACCGATCAGCTAGGCGATGCGACATTCCATGTCGCTCTTACCCAAGGGCAGGAAGCGGGAACGCACCCCCTCTCTCCCCTTGTGAAAGAGAAAGCCTTTTTTCGCATTTTGGCGGGCGCAGCCCGGCTAAGTGCCTGGAAAAGGCAAGTGACGGGGTCGGGATGGCAGTGAAGCAACTCGCAGCCGCGCCGTAATGTCCGCCTTACTGGCCTAGTGGCAGTGGACCTGCCCGGTCTTGCTCTCCATGTGGCAACATTGGCCGGGTGGCGAGCTTTTTCGGCAGCCGCCACCATGGGCATAAGCCGCTGTCGTGGATACGACTGAAAAAAGAACGAGAAGCGGAATAATAACTCGCATTTCAAGCCTCGCTGAAAATTTATTTAGCAAACAATCCCACTACTGCGAGTTCAAAACAATGAATAAGCGCCATTTTGATTAATGCGAAGACAATTCAGCAAACATAAACTTGCCGCTCGACGGCACTTGCTTGATTCCTTTCAGCACCCTGTTCGATAACGACGCCCCCGGGAACCCGCCACCCCCTCGCGCGTTTTCCTGCGGTAGGCAGCGGGACCTCCCCCGCGCTCATCCCGAAAAGGAGATCGTCATGCGTGCAATCGGTTTGTGGCTTCTCGGCGTTCCGATCTGGCTCGTCATCATCCTGGCCGTCTTCACGGACTGGGTCTGATCAGCGTGACGGGGCGCGGCCCCGCCTTGCCGCCTCGGCTGCCCGCGGAATACCATCGCGCGATGGAGCCGCGATGACGCATCAATATATCCAGGTTGTTGTCCCGAAGGACGCCGTCGACAAGGTCATCGAGATCGGCGAATGCGAGGGCGTGTCGCTGGCCGGCGTCTCGGCCCCCAAGGGTCCGGTGCGCACCGTCGCCTTCCTTTCCTCCAACAAGGCGCAGCAGAAGCTGCTCGACGATCTGCAGGGCGAACTGCAGGACACGGAGGACTGGAAGATCGCCATCTCTCCGCTCGATGCCGTCGTGTCCACGAAGCGCGAGGAAAAGGAGGACGAGAGCGAGGCCGAGATTTCCGAGACGCGCGAGGAATTGCTGACGCAGATTTCCCGCAACGCCGCGCTGACGCCGACCTATCTGCTGTTGGTGGCCATCTCGGCCGTCGTCGCCGCGCTCGGCATGATCAAGGGCGACGTCGCCGTCATCGTCGGCGCCATGGTGATCGCCCCCCTGCTCGGTCCGGTTCTCGGCGCCATCCTGGGCGTGACGCTCGGCGAGAAGGATCTGCTGTTTCGCGGGCTGAAGGCCGGCATCGCCGGCAATCTCCTCGCCATCCTCATCGGCGCGGTGCTGGGCGTCGCCCTGCCCTTCGATACATCCGCCAGCGAACTCGCCGCGCGCGCCTCGGTCGGCTTCGAGACCATCGCGCTGGCGCTTGCCTCCGGCGTCGCCGCCGCCTTGTCGCTGACGGCGGGCGCGGCCTCGGTGCTGGTCGGCGTCATGGTCGCCGTCGCGCTGATGCCGCCCGCCACCGCCATCGGCCTCTTCCTCGGCAAGATGGAATGGTTGATGGCCGGCGATGCGCTGCTGCTGCTCGCCGTCAACCTGACCTCGATCCAGTTTTCCGGCCAGATCGTCTTCCTTTTGCGCGGGGTCAAGCCGCGCACCCGCTACCGCCAGGCCAAGGTCCGCCAGGCAATCCGCCTGTCGCTCGCCGTCTCCGGCGTGCTGCTCGCCATCCTCGCCGCCCTGATCGCCTGGCAGGTCTTCCGGTCAAACTGAACCGGCATCCGGTGGATATCCCTTCGCCGAAAACCCGGCGCGCGGGGCGTTGCGCAGAAATCTGTCCACCGCCCCGGTAGCCGCCCCTATCCTTGACGGGCCCGCCAGCGACGAGCCTGCGAGGAGCTTGAGGGCGGGACAAAGGAGGTTACGGAGTTGTTCTCGGCGGAAGGCATAAACTGGGACGCGGTCGTCGCCCGCAACAGGGGGCTTCTGACCCGCATCGTCGAGATGCTGTTTTCGCTCGTCATCGGCCTTGAGGAAGGCAAGGCGGTCACGACCCTGCCGCGCTGCACCCGCAACCACATCTACCGCATCCTCCGCCCCGCCGAATCCGCGCTGCGCCGCCTGATCATGATCGCCGCGCGGGATATCGAACCCGCCCCTCTCCCCCCTTGCGGGGGAGAAAGCGAAAACCCGGGTTTAGCGACAGCTAAGCACTTGGTTTTTGCAAGAGGGGGGGCCGCGATGGCGACATCCGGCACGAACTGCAAAATGATCACCATCAATCTCGGCCTCGCCGGCATGGGCCCCCGTCCCAAGCCCAAGCGCAAGGTGCCGCAGCAAACCGCCAACACCCGCCCGCCGGTCTTCCCGCTGATCGACCCGCTGAAGCACTTCCATTTCGGCCCGCGCCGCCGCGTCGCCAGATCCGTCCCGCGCATCACCTGGATGGACGGCCGCGACCTGGCTCCCCTTCCGGAGATAAAGCTTCCCGAGCCCGGCGATCCCGTCGACGCCACCCGCCTTTGCCGCCGTCTCATCGCGCTGAAACGCGCGCTCGAAAATCTGGATAAGGAGGCGCNNCGCCTCGCCCGCTGGAAGGCGCGGCGCGCCGCCGGCCGGGTNANACGATTGTCNCCNATGCGCCCCGGCNACCCGCCCGGCCGCCGCAAGCGCCNCNCCCACGAGATCGACGAGATCCTGAAGGACCTCCANTCCTGGGCGCANTANTCGGANGANACGAACACGTCGTGACCGGGGTCCCCGCCAGCGACGNGTGCAACGAGGAGCTTAAAGGCGGGGGAAAAGTCTCTTCCCCGCCAGCGAGCGCACGCGCCCACTCTCCCCCCTTGCGGGGGAGATGTCTGCGCAGCAGACAGAGGGGGGCTGGCTCGATGCGAGCCCTCCGCTTTCGCTTCAGGCCTCAGTCACTGCAATCGGCAAATCCTTGTCGATTGGCCGCTTTTCGCGACTTCTCCATTCGGACATCTTCGTTGAGACGGTCGGCGACCACGCGCGTCAGGTGATAGGCGAAACCAGGATTGTCGAAATGCAGGCTTTTGACCCGCTTGCCGGTAATCCGCGCCAGCGTCGCCGGCGTCCTCGCGCGAATGGTCGCGGTGCGTCGGCGCTCCCGCGAGAAAAGGCCGATCTCGCCGAGCAGGTCGCCGCGCGACAGCACCGCGCCATATTCGACCACCTCCAATTCGCCTTCGGCGACGACGAACATCGCGTCGGCCTCGTCGCCCGTGCGAAACAGGACCTCCCCCGTTTCCAGGGTCAACCGCTCCCCCTGCGCGATCAGCCATTCAAAGTTCGATCTCTCGGCCACAGCGTGTTCGGCCTCGCGCACCGCACGCAGCATCTGGACCAGCCGGAGCAGGTTCAGCGGCAGAAGCAGCCCGTGCAGGACGAGGATCGGCGTCAGCCCGTCGACCAGCGCATAGGAGATGAACGCAACATTGCTGACAAGCGCGACGATCCGCAGCGCCTGCATGTTCTTCATGCTGAAGCTGACGAAAACCGCCCCGGCCGCGATATATCCGAGCGTGTCGGTCCAGGCGAAAAACTGCATGTCAGGCGGCCTGCCGGGCTCCTCTTCCCGAGCCTATCCTACATCCAGAACGATCTTGCCGATATGGCTGCCCGCCTCCATGCGCTCATGCGCCCGCCAGGCTTCCGCCAGCGGATAGATCATGTCCATGACCGGCTGGACCTTGCGGTCGGCGAGAAGCGGCCAGACAGTTTCCTGGAGTTCGGCGGCCAGCGCGCCCTTGAACTCCACCGAGCGCGCCCGCAGCGTCGAGCCGGTATGGACAAGCCGCTTCATCATCAGGAGCGAGAAATTCGCCTCCGCCTTGGCCCCGCCCAGAAAGGCGATCTGCACGATGCGGCCCTCGATGGCCGCAGCCTTGTAGTTGCGGGTGATATAGTCTCCGCCGACCATGTCGAGGATCACGTCGGCCCCATGGCCATCGGTCGTCTCCCGCACCGCCTCGACGAAATCATCCTCGCGGTAATTGACCGCCCGGTCCGCGCCGAGCTTTTCGCAGGCCGCGCATTTCTCCGCGCTGCCCGCCGTCGTGATCACGGTCGACCCGAACGCCTTGGCGAGCTGGATCGCCGTCGTGCCGATACCCGACGTGCCGCCATGCACCAGAAACGTCTCGCCCGGCTGCAAGCCACCGCGCTGGAAGACATTGTGCCAGACGGTGAAATAGGTCTCCGGAATGGCCGCGGCCTCCGAGAAGGTGAAGCCGCCGGGGATCGGCAGCGCGTTGCTCTCGTGCACGGAGACGAATTCGGCATAGCCGCCGCCGGCGGTCAGCGCGCAGACCGCATCGCCCTCAGCGAAACGCGACGCACCCGGCCCCGCCTTCTCCACGACGCCCGAGACTTCCAGCCCCGGCAGGTCGGACGCGCCTTCCGGCGGCGGATAGGAGCCCATGCGCTGCAGGACGTCCGGCCGGTTGACGCCGGCGCATTTGACGCGGATCAGCACTTCGCCCTCGCCGGGCTCCGGTATCGGCCGCTCTGTCATCCGCAGCGCCCGCGGTCCGCCCGGTTCGCCGATCTCGACTGCCCTCATCCTTGTCATTTGCCTGCCCCTGCCCTTGCGATTGTCTTTTCTCGGCTCCGGCGAGACTGTAGGGTCGCGCCATGCGGGCGGCAAGCAGGAGGAGGATCCCATGGATGACGACGAACCGAAAAAGAAGCCCCAATACCAGCTCGGCCAGGACCTCTCCTTGCTCTCTCACGAGGAGCTCGGTGAAACCGTCGCCGCGCTGAAAGAGGAGATCGCCCGGATCGAGACCGAGATGTCCTCGAAATCGGCGAGCCGCGACGCCGCAGAAGCCTTCTTCAAGCGCTGATCGGAATTAATCTGTATTAAAAAGGGTCAGACGGCAGGAATTCGCAATTCCGTTAACCCGCCATTAAGCTTTACAGGTGTTTACTGTGTTTGTTCGGATTCGTCCGGACTCATTCGAAGCGACATCGTTGCTTTGTTTGACGCCTCCCTGTTTTAACTCCTGAGAGCTGCTTTTGCGGCTCTTTTTTTTGTCCGGCGTACGCTGCCCCGCCTTGAGACAGCCCGTCCTGTGGACGTTAACCTTGCATTAAGCATCTTGTTGCGCTGTTCTGTGAACATGCCCAGTATGGCGGTGTGCGGAAGCGCCGCCGCACCTACACCTGTTTGAGTGATTACGGCGCGGTCCAGTCAGGGAAGTTTGGGGTATGTCGGAAGTGAGCAAGCGGTCGAACACGATCAATTTCATCGAGCGCAAGGCGTCGTCCGCCGCATTCCGGAAGCTCTACGCGGACGGCATGGGCCTCGTCGAGGAAACCGCCGCCTATCTCGATGGGGAAGGCCGCACCGAGGCGAAGAAACTGTCGCGCATCTCTGCGACGCTCTATGCCGCCGAATCCATGCGACTGACCACCCGCCTGATGCAGATCGCCTCTTGGCTTCTCCTGCAGCGCGCCCTCAACTCCGGCGAGATGAGCCGTGAGCAGATGATGTCGGAGAAAAAGAAGATCCGCCTCGACACGAGCTCGGCCAAGGTCAGCACCAATGGCTGGGAAGAGCTTCCCGAGGCCTTCCGCCTTCTGGTCAAGCGGTCGCTGCGCCTGCAGGCCTATGTCCAGCGCCTTGACCAGGACCTGTTCGGCGAGCTGGTAGCCGCGCCGATGCCGGCCATGTCGAACGACAATCCCGTCGGATCCCAGATCGAGCTCCTGCGCACGGCCTTCGCCGCGCGCTGAGCGGGTTCGTTCCGCCGGGGTCTTTCGGGATCCCGCGGAACACGATCGGCAACAAAAAAGCCCGGACGAACCGTCCGGGCTTTTTCTTTGTCTGCTGTGAAAGCGCGATCAGACGCCGAGGCCTTCGTAGCGCTTCTTGAACTTGGAGACGCGGCCGCCGCGATCCAGCAGGTTCTGCTGGCCGCCGGTCCATGCCGGGTGCGACTTGGAGTCGATGTCGAGGTTCATCGTTTCGCCCTCGGAACCCCAGGTCGAGCGGGTCTCGTATTCGGTGCCGTCGGTCATGACCACCTTGATCATGTGGTAGTCCGGATGGATGTCAGCCTTCATGTGTCCTGTCCTGCCTTGCGGCGGGCGATCCCCGGCCANTCGGCCNTCGTCCCGCTTCGGTCTGAAATCACGAAAGCCGTGCGCCANTNGGCCACGGCTTCCCAAAAAGATGCGNAGCCTATACATCACCCNCGTCACAAGCTCAAGAGCGCCGTGAAAGACAATTCCGTCCGGCACCGGGCGGGCACAAGACGGGACCGCATGCCATGACCGATACGCCGTCCGATGCGCCTCAAAAGCGCAAACGGCAACCGCTACGCCCGCTGGCGCGGATGTGGCCATACCTCATGCAATACAAGGGGCTGGTGACCGGCGCCTGCATCGCGCTGGTCGTCGCCGCGGCGACGACGCTCTCTTTGCCGACCGCCGTGCGCCGCATGATCGATCACGGCTTTTCCGACGCCGACGGCCAGCTGATCAACAATTATTTCGCTATGCTGGTCGTCCTCGCCGCCCTTCTCGCGGCGGCCAGCGCGGCACGCTATTACTTCGTCATCACGCTGGGCGAACGCGTCGTCTCCGATGTCCGGCGCGACGTTTTCGCGCATGTCATGACGCTCTCCTCGTCCTTTTTCGATAGCGCCATGTCCGGCGAGATCGTCTCGCGGCTGACCGCCGACACGACCCAGATCAAGTCCGTCGTCGGCGCCACCGCCTCGGTTGCCCTGCGCAACATCATCCTGTGTTTCGGCGCGCTCGGCATGATGGTCTATACCAGCCCGTCACTCTCCGGCATCGTCATCGCCGCCATTCCGATCATCGTCCTGCCGATTGTCGCTTTCGGCCGCAAGGTCCGCGCCCGGTCCCGCATCGCCCAGGACACGCTCGCCGACGCGACGGCCTATGCCTCGGAGGCGATCGGGTCGGTGCGCTCCTTCCAGGCCTTCACCAATGAAAGCCTCGCGACATCGCGTTTCGCCCGCGCCGTCGACACCGCCTTCGAAGCGGCCCGGACTTCCGCCAAGGCCCGTGCCGCGCTGACCGCCTTCGCCATCTTCCTGGTCTTTTCCAGCGTCGTCGCCGTCCTGTGGTTCGGCGCCCAGAAGGTCCTGAGCGGCTCGATTTCCGCCGGCACGCTGGGACAGTTCCTCCTCTATGCCGTTTTTGCCGCCGGCGCGCTCGGCGCGCTCTCGGAGGTCTGGGGCGAATTGCAGCTCGCCGCCGGCGCCGCCGAGCGCCTGTCGGAACTGCTCGACGAAGAGCCCGCCATCCTCTCCCCGGCAAATCCGGTCGCGCTGCCGGTGCCTGCGGAGGGCGCCGTCACGCTCGAGAACGTCTCCTTTGCCTATCCGACACGCCCCGGCGAGAGCGCGGTGAAGAGCCTCGATTTCTCGATCCAGCCGGGCGAGACGGTCGCCGTCGCCGGCCCGTCAGGCGCCGGCAAGAGCACGATCTTCGCGCTGCTGCTGCGCCAATACGACCCGTCAGAAGGCCGCATCCTGGTCGACGGCGTCGATCTGCGCGAAGCCGCGCTGGATGCGGCGCGCGCCCGCTTCGCGATCGTTCCCCAGGATGTCGCGATCTTCTCCGGCACCGCCGCCGACAACATCGCATTCGCCCGGCCCGATGCGACGCGCGAGGCGGTCATCGAGGCGGCGAAGGCCGCCCAGGCGCATGACTTCATCGAGGCGCTGCCGAAAGGTTACGATACCGAGGTCGGCGAGCGTGGCGTGACGCTGTCCGGCGGCCAGCGCCAGCGCATCGCCATCGCCCGCGCCATCCTGCGCGACGCGCCCGTGCTGCTGCTCGACGAAGCCACCTCGGCGCTCGATGCCGAGAGCGAGAAACTTGTCCAGAAGGCGCTCGAGCAGCTGATGGTCGGCCGCACCACCATCGTCATCGCGCACCGTCTCGCCACCATCCTCAAGGCCGATCGCATCCTCGTCATGCAGGAGGGTCACATCGTCGAGGAAGGTACGCACGCCTCGCTCGCCCGCCGCGAGAACGGCATCTATTCGCGGCTGGCGAAGCTGCAATTCGATACCGGTCACGACGAGGCTGTGGCGGGCGCCGCCGAATAGCGCCGCTCATTCGGCGCCGTATGAAGGCTGCTCGCCGAGCTCGGCGGCAATGCGCCGGCATGCCTCGCCGAAGCTCTGGAAATGGTCCGCGCGGACATGGCCTCGACGCCAAAGCAGCCCGACCGACCGCGTCAGCGGCCTGTCCGACATCTGCCTGAGGACCACCTGTTCCTCCCGCCGCGCGAATTCCGAAGCCGCGTAGAGCGCCGGAAAGACAGACAGCCCCATGCCGATGGACACCATCTGGCGCAGGGCGTCCAGGCTCGTGCCCTCATATTCCTCGCGAAGAACCGCGCCGGAATCGGCGCATAGCGCACGGACATGATGGCTGAGCCTGTGCCCCGGGCCGAGGGTCAGCATCCGCTCCCCCTCCAGCATTCCGGTGGTCAATTCCTCGGCTTGCGCAAGCCTGTGGCGCGAGGGCATGCCGAGAAAAAGCGGCTCGATCATCAGTTCCCGGTAGTCAAGCCGATCCCGTTCCGCCGGCTGCGGCGCCAGCGCGCAATCGATCGATCCGTCGGCAACCGACTCTTCCAGCAAATGCGCGCGATCCTCCCGGATATAGATCTCCAGATCGGGATAGGTTTCGTGCAGATGCGGCAGCAGGCGCGGCAGGTAATACGGCCCGAACGTCGGCGCGACGCCCAGGCGCAGCAATCCGCCCATCTGCCCCGCGGACTGCCGCGCCACGCCGACGATTTCGTCCAGCGAAGCCAGCGCCGTGCGCGCGAGGATGGCGACCTTCTCCCCCGCCGGCGTCGGGCGCGCCCTGCCGGGCGTCCGGTCCACGAGCGCGGCGCCAAGTTGTTCCTCGAGCAACTGCAGCTGTGCCGAAAGCGTCGGCTGCGACACGTGGCACAGGCGGGCCGCTTCGCGAAAATGCCCCGTCTCGATGACGGCGAGGAGATATTCGAGCTGGCGGGGCGATGGTCTGAACGGCATAGGCAGATAGATTATCTCTATCTCATCGATATAGACAATCGATTTGAGCTATCAAGCGCGAGCACCCAGATGTTTCTCCGTACAAACAGGAGGACATCAATGTACGCTCGACTCGACGCCCTCAGATCCCGACATGGAATCCTGGAATCGCGGATACAGCGAGAAATGCAGCGCCCCTGCCCGGACTCGCTGCGCCTGGCTCAATTGAAGCGGATGAAACTCAGGTTGCGCGAAGAGATTGTCGAGATCGAAGCCGCGCTCTTCGAACGGGCCACGGATCACGCCGCCCGGCGTGGAGTTCACGCACAATGATCATCATCAAGCTTATCGTACTCTTTGTAGGGCTTATGACCGGCGGCGTGCTGGCCTATGGCGCGTGGCGTTTCAACGCGGAGGCGATGGCGCGACCTGTCCGCAGTCGGACGAAGTCGCCTCAGCGTTCGGTCAGCTTGAGCTCGATGCGGCGGTTGCGGTCGCGCGCCTCGTCCGTATTGGCCGGATCGAGCGGCTGATATTCGCCGAACCCGGCGGCGACCAGCCGCTGGGGCGGCACGCCTTGGGCGATCAGGAACTTGACGACCGACGTGGCGCGCGCGCTCGACAGTTCCCAGTTGTCGGCGAACCGGCTCGTCGCCGAAACCGGCACATTGTCGGTGTGGCCGTCGACGCGCAGCACCCAGTTGATCTCGTCGGGGATCTCGCCCTGCAACTCAAGCAGCGCTTCGGCAAGCTTCGCCATCTCGGTCTCGCCGGCCGGGTTCAGGTCGGCGGAGCCTGAGGGGAACAGCACCTCCGACTGGAAGACGAAGCGGTCGCCGACGATGCGGATATTCTCGCGGTCCGACAGGATTTCACGCAGCCGCCCGAAGAAATCCGAACGATAGCGGTTCAGTTCCTGCACCCGCTGCGCCAGCGCGATGTTCAGGCGGCGGCCGAGATCGGCGATCTTGGCGTTTGATTCCCGGTCGCGCTTCTCGGACGCGTCCAGCGCATCCTCCAGCGCGGCAATCTGCTGGCGCAGCGCCGAGATTTGCCGGTTGAGCAATTCCACCTGGCTGAGCGCGCGCTGGCTGATCTGCTTTTCCTCGGCGAGCTTGTCCGACAGGATGCCGATCTGGTCCTGCGCCGCCGCGCTCGCGCCGCTTCCCGCCGCCAGCAGCGCCTCCAGACGCGACTTCTCCGCTTCCGCCGCGGACAGCGACGCCTGTAGCGACAGAAGCTGGTCTTCCGCATCCTGGCTCTTGGAGCGTTCGAGCGACAGCAATTGCGTCAGTTCGTTGATCTGCGAATTCAGCCGGTTGAGCACCGCGTCCTTGCCGGAAATCTCCTGGCTCAGCAGGAACTGCGCCAGCACGAAGACCGACAGCAGGAACATGATGGCGAGCAACAGCGTCGCCATCGCGTCGACAAAGCCCGGCCAGTAGTCGACCCGCCGATCGCTTCGGCGGTTCCGCGCCAGCGCCACTATTCGCTCCTGTTGTTCTTCTCAAGCGTTGCGGCGAGTTTTTCGAGCGTCTTGCGGATCGCCTTCTGCTCCTCGGACTGGGTTTCCACCCAGTCACGCATCATTTGCTGTTCGGAGCGCATGTTGCGCACCAGCCCCTGGATGCCCTCGGCCAGATTGGCCATCGCCGCGGTCGCCCGCTGGCTGCCGCCCGCACTGCCCTGCATGGTCTTCAGCGCCTCGGCGACCGTCTTCATGTCGGCGCTTCCCTCGAGGTTGGCGCCCGGATGCGACATGCCGGAATTCGGGTCGGTGACCGAGGAAAGCCAGTTTTCCAGTTCGGTATAGAAGCGGTTCTGCGCGCGGCCGGCCTGCAGATCGAGAAAGCCGAGCACCAGCGAGCCGGACAGGCCGAACAGCGAGGACGAGAACGCCGTGCCCATACCTTCGAGCGGCGCATTGAGGCCGGCCTTCAGCGAATCGAGAATATCGTTGGTGTCGCCCGATCCGGGATCGAGCGACTGGATCGTCGTGCCGATCGAGCCGATCGTCTGCAACAGGCCCCAGAAGGTGCCGAGCAGGCCGAGAAACACCAGCAGCCCGATCAGGTAACGCGAGATGTCGCGGGACTCGTCGAGGCGCGTCGCAATCGAATCGAGGATCGAACGGGTGGAAAGCGTCGAGAGCGCCACGCCCTGCTGGCGGCTCAGAAGCGCCCGCATCGGCGCCAGCAGAACCGGGTCGCGCCGCGCCGCCATCAGCGTGTCGCCGGAGCGGAAGGTGTTGACCCAGCGCACTTCGCGGAAAAGCCCTATCACCTGCTGGAAAACCAGGATCACGCCAACGCCGAGAACGCCGAGGATCAGGCCGTTCAGCCCCGGATTGGTCAGGAACGCCGTCGATATCTGCCGGTACAGGATCGCCCCGACGAAACCGACGATGACCAGGAAGATGATCATCGAGAGCAGAAAGACTTGCGGGTTCGACAGGCGGTAGGGGTCGAACCGGCCGTGTTGATAGGTCGTTGCGTCCGCCTGTTCCGTATCACCCATGCTCATTCAAGAATCCTCTGGCCGCACATCCGATCGGATGCGCGACCTTAGCCGGAATAATGGCAGAAATGAAAGAATGCGCGGAGGAAAGACGCGCGCTTTCGTCAGCTTTTTGTCAATGGCCTGTTCACGGTGTCGAGCAGCGCCTTGTGGACATGCTCATTGCCGGTGACGATATCGCCGCGCCCGAACATGTCGACGCCGCCGTTCAGGTCGGAAACGAAGCCGCCCGCTTCGCGGATGAGCAGGATCCCTGCCGCCATGTCCCAGGGCGACAGCGCCTCTTCCCAGAAGCCGTCGAGACGGCCTGCCGCGACATAGGCGAGATCGAGCGCCGCCGCGCCGGTCCGGCGAATGCCGACGGCGTCCGACATGACCTGGCGAAGCTGGACGAGGAAGCGGCCATGGTCGCCGCGGCCCAGATGCGGAATGCCGCAACCGATCACGCAATCGGTCAGCTTGCGCCGCGCCGCGACACGAAGCCGGCGATCATTGAGAAATGCGCCGGCGCCCTTCTCGGCCGAATAGAGCTCGTCCGTCGCCGGATTGAAGACGACGCCCGCGACGATCTGGCCCTGCCGTTCGAGCGCCAGCGACACCGCGAAATGCGGAAAGCCGTGCAGGAAATTCGTGGTCCCGTCGAGCGGATCGATGATCCAGCGATGCTGGCCGTCCTTGCCATCGATTTCCCCGCCTTCCTCCATCAGGAAGCCGTAATCGGGACGGGCCCTCTCGAGCTCCGCGCGCAGCACCTGTTCTGCGCGCAAATCCGCCTGGCTGACGAAATCGCCCGGTCCCTTGACCGAGACCTGCAGGTTCTGGACTTCGCCAAAATCGCGCGCAAGGCCGCGTCCGGCCTTGGTGACCGCCTGGATCATGACATTCATGAGTGCGGAGCGCGCCATCGCCAATCGTCCTCAGGGTCTGTTTATCAATGGGCCGAATGCGGACCGATCAGTCCGCGCGGCGGATATAGGTGATCTCGTTGGTGTCGACGAGGATCTTTTCTCCGGCCGAGATGAACGGCGGCACCATCACGCGCACGCCGTTTTCCATCACCGCCGGCTTGTATGAGGACGCCGCCGTCTGGCCCTTGACCACCGGGTCGGCCTCGACGATTTCCAGCACCACCTGGTCGGGCAGCGAGATACCGATCGGCCTTTCCTCGTGCATTTCGACGGTGACCATCATGCCGTCCTGCAGGAAAGCGGCGCGGTCGCCGACGAAATCCTTCTGCAATTCGAGCTGCTCGTAGGTTTCGGTATCCATGAAGACCAGCGCGTCGCCCTGCTCGTAGAGGAACTGGAAATCCTTCTGCTCGAGGCGCACGCGCTCGACGGTTTCGGAGGCGCGAAAGCGCTCGTTGAGCTTGGTGCCGTCGATCAGGTTCTTCAGTTCGACCTGGTTGAAAGCGCCGCCCTTGCCCGGCTTCACAGCGTTGCATTTCACCGCGACCCAGAGGCCGCCATTGTGCTCGACGACGTTGCCCGGTCTGATTTCGTTTCCGTTAATTTTCATGAGATCACCGATTATGTGCCCGATACGGGTCTTGAGTTGGCCGGTTCAAGACCACACTTGCGCCGATCTTTCAAGCGGCTTGGATGACGCGGCAGGAGCAGGCGTCGGGTCAGCGCAGCTTGTTGGCGCGTTCGATCGCGGCATGCTGCTGGTTTTCGGTCAGACCTTCCCAGAAATCGTCCAGCGCCCGGTCGCGAAGGCCGGCCCGGCGCGTGACCACAACCCAGGCTGCCGCCTCCGCCTCGTCCGGCTCCGTCCCGAGACCGCCCCAATAGAGCTTCGCGGCCTGTCCCTGCGCGGCGACATTGCCGGC
>NZXU01000111.1 GCA_002698425.1 Ahrensia sp.
GGCGTCGAGGCCGAGGCGGGCGGCGTGGGCGAGCACGTCGACGGCCATTTTCGGCGCGCAGCCGAATTTGCGCGACAGCGGCCATTCGGCGCCTTCGCCGTCGGTGAGGACGCGGCAGAACACGCGGGCGCGGGGCGCGGCGCGGGCGATCTTTTCGACTTCCTCGACGCAATCGACGGCGAAGAGCGAGATGCCGAGCTCATGGGCGCGGGCGATGTCGCGTTCCTTCTTGATGGTGTTGCCGAAGGAGATGCGGTCCGGGGTCGCGCCGGCGTCGAGCGCCATTTCGATTTCGGGAACCGAAGCGGTGTCGAAATTGGAGCCGAGCGAGGCGAGGAGCTTGAGGATCTCGGGCGCCGGGTTTGCCTTGACGGCGTAGAAGATGCGGCTGTCCGGGAGCGCCTTGGTGAAGGCGCAATAGTTGTCGCGCACCACGTCGAGATCGACGACGAGGCAGGGGGAAGCCGGGCGGCGGGTGGCGAGGAAGTCCTGGATGCGAGCGGTCGTCATGTCTTGTCCCAATCACGAAGTTTGGGCAGCGGGGGCTGCGTCAACATTTGCGGCTCCGATGACGGAAGGTGCAGAGGCACCGTCCCGAAACTGGAACCCGGCGAAAAATCCCAGACCGGAAAAGACCGGCCTTGATTTGCCAATGATTGGTGGGAGACCCGACCGCACGGTTGGCAAGGATGGTAGTGTCTCTCGCTATTCCGACGTTTGGACCGTCAGACGAGTGGAAGACCCGACCGTCGTTGCTTCAAGATGTCCTCGCTTGTCCGGTTGGCCGGGAAGCGACCGGAGGGGTTAGCTCCGGGTACCTTACCTTTCCTCTCACCGAATCGAGAGGTAGGCGGACACCCACAGGCACGTGCGACTTGGGGTGAGGCGCATTTAATCCCGCAGGCGTTGCTTTTCAATAAATAATTCGGGGTTGCCGAATCTTTTTTTGCGTGCAGGATTTCGAACAATCCGGCGGAGGAGTTCGATAGAAATGAACGATAAAGTTCGCCATTCCGTTGAGGCAAGGGAGCGCAGGCCATGGACACGCTGACACGCATGCGTGCCTTTATCGCGGTGGTCGAAAACGAGGGCTTTTCGGCGGCCGCCCGGAAGATCGGCCGGTCGAAGGCGCTTCTGTCGAAATATGTGCGCGAACTCGAGGACGAACTGGGGGCGCTGCTGCTCAACCGCACGACGCGGCAGTTCTCGCTGACCGAGCTCGGCCACACCTATTACAAGCGGGCGGTCGAGATCGTGCGCGAGATCGACACGCTGCAGGACATGGTGCGCGACAGCCGCGAAGGGGTGCGCGGGCGTATCAAGATATCCGCGCCGCGCTCCTTCGCCGACGCCTCGCTCGACCAGGCGCTGATCGATTTCGTCTCCGCCAATCCGGAAATCGGGCTCGACATTCACCTGGACGACCGTTTCGTCGATCTCGTCGAGGAGGGCTTCGACCTGGCGATCCGGGTGACGACGCTCGAGGATTCGGGCCTGATCGCGCGGCGGCTGGCGCCGTTCCGGCTGATGATCACGGCGACGCCCGAAACGATCGCGAAATACGGGATGCCGGAAAAACCCGATGACCTGGCGAAACGGCCCTGCATCGTCGACACCAATGCGCGCCGTCGCAACAACTGGGTGCTGAAATCGGCGGATGGCGCATCCGTGGCGGTGACGGTGACCGGGCCGATCGAGGTCAACAGTCCATTGTCGGCCCGGCTGGCGGTGCTGGCCAATCTGGGGTTCGGGATGAGCCCGGACTTCATCGTGCGCGAGGATCTGAAGGAAGGCCGGCTGGTGCAGGTGCTGGCCGAGGCGATGCCCACCGAGGCCGGTATCTACGCCGTCTATCCGCACCGGCGCTACCTGCCGGCCAAGGTGCGCGCATTCGTCGACTTCCTTGCCGACTGGTTCAAGGCGTATGAACAGCGTTCGTCATAATACCGCCGGTATTTTCGGCTTCGGCTTCGCCAGAGTTACAGGGACGGACCAGCGCACATGATTCGGATAGCCGCTTTCGCATTTTCCTGCGTCGCAGGCTTTCTCGGCTTCGCCGCGTCGGCGCTGGCGCATCCGCATGTCTTTGCCGATGCGCGGCTGGAAGTCGATGTCGCGCCGGATGGTACCGTCGAGGTGATGCGGCATGTCTGGCGGTTCGACGAGGTGTTTTCGTCGACCGTGATGCTGGAATTCGATTCCGACACCGACAACAAGATGGAAGTTCCGGAACTGGAGGAGGTGGCCTCGGTCGTCACCGAATCGCTCGCCGAGTTCAATTACTTCCAGACTATCCTCGTCGGCGGCAAGAGCATCGACGTGGAACCGGTCACCGACATGAAGGCGATGTTCCAGGACGGACAACTGATCATCTTCTTCACGACTCATCCCGCGACGCCGGTGAACATCAACTCCTCGCCCTCTTTCGGCGTCTACGATCCGACCTTCTACACGGCGATCGACTTCCCGGACGACAGCCAGATGGTGCTGGAAGGGGCGCCTTCCAGCTGCGCGCATCAGATGGTGGTGCCCGACCCGGACGAGGCGCTGGCGCAGAACCAGGCGACGCTGACGGAGGCGTTCTTCAACGATCCGCAGGCCACCGACTGGTCGAAACTGCTGGCGACGCGCATGGAGGTTTCGTGCAAATGACACGTCACGGCGCGGTACGCCTGGCGCTGGTCGCCGGCCTGCTTCTTGTCGCGGCAGGGGCGGCCTCGGCGCAGTCATCGCTCGGCATCGGGTCCAACGAGGTATCCATCGAGCCGACCGGCGGCGTTTTCGCGCATTTCTTCCTCTGGGTCTCCGAGATGCAGCGGTCCTTCTACCGGGAGATGACCGGGGCGCTGAAGGCGATGCGCGATGACGGTTCGGCGGTATGGCTGCTGGCCGGGCTTTCCTTCGCCTATGGAATTTTCCACGCGGCGGGACCGGGCCACGGCAAGGCGGTGATCTCCTCCTATATGCTGGCGAACGAGACGCTGCTGAGGCGCGGCGTCATTCTCTCCTTCGTCTCGGCCATGCTGCAGGCGGTTTCGGCCATCGTGCTGGTCAGCGTCGCTTTCCTCGTGTTGCGCGGTACGTCGATCAAGATGACCGACGCGACCTGGTTCATGGAAGCGGCGAGCTATGCGCTGATCGCGCTGTTCGGCTTCTGGCTGCTGGTGACGAAGCTGAGGCCGCGCCGGCAGGTTGCGTCGCTGTCATCGGCGGCCGTTCACGACCATGGTCACGCCCATGGCCATGACCATCATCATCACGGGCATGATCACCACCATCACGGCGAGGGCGAGGTCTGCTCGACATGCGGCCACGCGCATGCGCCGGACCCGAAGATGTTGGCCGGACCGATGAACTGGCGGTCCGCCTGGGCCGCGGTGGCGGCCGTGGGGCTTCGGCCCTGTTCGGGCGCGCTGATCGTGCTGACCTTCGCGATGCTGAACGGGCTCGTCGCCGGCGGCGTGCTGTCGGTTTTCGCCATGGCGGTCGGCACCGCGATCACCGTCTCGGCGCTGGCGACGCTGGCCGTGACGGCGAAGAACGCGGCGCTGAAATTCTCGGGCTCCGGCGCAATGTCGGCGCGGCTGCATCGCGGCATCGAGATCGGCGGCGCGGCGCTGGTGATGGTGCTGGGAATTATCCTCTTGGGTGGAGCCATGGCTTCCTATTGAAGCCTGCCGCCCAACTCATCCTCAACATGAATGCGGATGATATCGTCGAAGGCGGTTTCGGCGGTGAAACCGAGGTCGCGTGCGCGGGTGGCCTCGAAGCGTTGCGGCCAGAAATTCACGATTGACGCGATTGCCGGGTCGGGTTCCTCGCGAATCAGCGCGACCGCCGTGTCGCCGGCGACGCGGCGCAGGGCCTCGATCTGTTCGCCGACCGAGACGGCGACGCCGGGCAGGGTGATGGCGCGGCGCGGGCCGATTTCCTCCGATGACAGTCCGGCGGCGTGGAGCAGGAAGCCGACGGCCGAGCGCGGGCTGGCATGGGTGTGCACCAGGTCGCGCGAGACCGGCAGGACCGCTTGCCTGCCGGCCAGGGGCTCGCGGATGATCGAGGAGAAGAAGCCGGAGGCGGCGAGATTGGGCTTGCCGGGGCGCACGCAGATGGTCGGCAGGCGCAGCGCGAGCCCGTCCATGAAGCCGCGTCGGGTGTAGTCGGTCAGGATCAGTTCGCCGATCAGTTTCTGGACGCCGTAGGAGGTCAGCGGCACGGGCTGGAAATCGTCGCTGATCGCCGGCGGAAAGGGTGCGCCGAAGACGGCGATGGACGAGGAATAGACGACGCGGGGGACATACCCCTCGCGCAGACGGATGGCGTCGAAAAGAAGGCGCGTGCCGTCGAGATTGGCGCGATAGCCCTTGTCGAAATTCGCCTCCGCCTCGCCGGACACGACGCCGGCGAGATGGAAGACCAGATCGGCGTTGCGGGCGGCGAGGCCCTCGGCGACGCCGTGATCGGCGAGATCGCTGGTTTCGGTCGTGACGGCGAAGGACGCCCTTGGCTGCTCGAAAGGCAGGATATCCTGCAGATGGAGGCTTTCGATCGGCGCGCCGTTCAATGTGCCGTCACCGATCAGGCGTTCGGTCAGCTTGCGGCCGACCATGCCGGCGGCCCCGGTGATCGCGATCCTCACTTGTTTCTCCGCGACCGGCCGCGCAGCCACAGCCCGATGAAGGGGAGGAGGAGCACGGCGGCGACGACCGCGGCCGCAAGAACCGGGCTTTGCGCCCCGATCGCCATCATGATCGACGGCAGGAAATAGAGGATCAGCGCGAAGCCGACGAGAAGGAGTGCGGCGCTGATCAGCGTCCTGCGGTCGTAATTGCCGTTGCGGTCATCGGACATCACAGCGTCCAGCCTCCGTCGATGGGGATTGCGGTTCCGGTGGTGAAGGCGGCGGCGTCGCTCGCCAGATAGACGGCGAGCGCGGCGACTTCCTCGGGTTTTCCGACCCGGCCCATGGGCTGGCGCTCGACGAACATGGCAAGCGCCTTCTCCGCGCCGCCGACCGACTTGCCGAGGTCCTCGACGCGGCCATGCCAGGAGGGCGATTCGATCGTGCCGGGGCAGATGGCGTTGCATCGGACCCCCTGGCGGATGAAATCCTGTGCGACCGACTTGGTCAGGCCGATGACGGCCGCCTTGGTCGCGCCATAGGCATAGCGGTTCGGCGCGCCCTTCAGCGACGAGGCACCGGAGGACATGTTGATGATCGATCCGGAGGTTTCGTGGGCGGCGGCGCGCGTCAGCATTTCCGGCAGGAAGGCGCGGATCATGCGGTGCATCGACTTGACGTTGAGGTCGAAGGAAAAATCCCAGTCGTCCTCGGAACACTCGAGCACGGTGCCGTGATGGACGTAGCCGGCGACATTGGCGAGGATGTCGATGCCGCCGACAGCGCTTGCATAGGCCTCGACCGCTTCGGTGTCGGTGACGTCGAGGCGAGCCTTGGCGGCGTCGAGGCCGTCGAGCTTGTCGATGTCGAGATCGGAAGCGTGGACGGTCGCGCCCTCTGCCGCGAAGGCCTCGGCGATGGCGCGGCCGATCCCCTGGCCCGCCGCCGTGACGACGGCGATCTTTCCTTCGAGTTGTCCGGCCATGTTCTCTCCCGTCCTGTCGTCAGGCGACCGTCGCGGCCAGATAGACAGCCGTGCGGTCGCCCATATTGTCCTCGCGCTCTACCACGAAGCCGAGACGTTTGTACCATGCAAGGGCCGGATTGAGGGAATTGGTCAATAGCCAGACCTGCGGCAGGCCGAGCGCGCGGGCGCGGGCGAAGGTCGCCTGCATCATCGTGTTGCCGAGCCCGGTACCGGCGGCCGCCGGCAGGGTGCCGATCGATTCCAGAAAGAGATGGTCCGGCTGGCGGCGCAGGATCAGCAAGCCGTCGCTGTCGGGGGCAAGCCAGGCTTCGCATTCGGCGAGCACCTGGCCGTAATCCCATTCGAGGGGGAAGGGCTGCGCGCCGACGATCTCGCGGGTGCGGGCATAGGCGCCGTTCTGGATTTCCTCGACGAGGGCGCGAGCCTCCGGGCCGATCCGTGTGAAGGCAAGGCCGTTCGCTTCGAGACGCCGCGCGGTGAGCGCGGAGAGCGCGACGCGCTGGCGGCCGTTGGGGTCGAAATTTTCCGGCGCGAGCCAGGTCTTGAAGGCGGCTTTCGCCTGCGGCCATTCGCGGTCGAGCAGCGAGAACCAGGCGGTGTCGCGGTTTTTGCCCTTGACGATCAGATGCTGGCGGAACACGCCTTCGAAAGCCATGCCGAAGCGTAGCGCCGCGCTCTTCGAGGGTTCGTTGCGGTCGTTGCATTTCCACTCGAAGCGGCGATAGCCGAGGTCGTCGAACGCGTGCTGCGCGAAGAGATAGAAGGCCTCCGTTGTGACCGGCGTGCGGGCGATCAGGGAAGACCAGAGGATGTTGCCGATCTCGACGACCCCGTTCGCCGCATCGATGCGCATGAAGGTCTGGCGGCCGGCGACCTTGCCCGTCGCCTTGTCGATGACGGCGTAAAAGAGCGGATCGGCGCTGGCTTCCGCGGTATCGAGCCAGGGCTGGAACGCTTCCCGGCTCTGCGGCGGATAGTCCGGCAGCCAGCGGAACCGGGCGTCGGCATCCTGCATGGTCGAGGCGACGTAGAGGCTGTCGCCGTGGCGGGCTGCGGAGAGGCGTTCCAGGCGCGCGAAGCGGCCTTCCAGAAATTCGGCGGCGGGCGCGGGGCGCGAAGTCCAGGTCGACAGGTCTTGCATGGCGATTGTCCCGATGGGCGAGAATTGCGTTTCCCTAACCGAAATGCCAGAGAGCTTCACGCCGGAAATTGTCAGGGAAACAAGATGCTGCACACAGTCGCCGCCTATGATCGTATCGGGGAAGAAAACGCCTTTGCCGTTCTGGCGCGGGCGACGCAGCTGGCCGCGGAGGGGCGCGACATCATCAATCTCGGCATCGGCCAGCCGGATTTCAAAACGCCGGACCATATCGTCGAGGCGGCGATCAAGGCGCTGCGCGACGGCCATCACGGCTATACGCCGGCCAACGGCATCCTGCCGGCGCGCGAGGCGGTGGCGCGGCGCACGCTGACCATGACCGGCGTGGAAATCTCGCCGGAAAGCGTGATGATCATGCCGGGCGGCAAGCCGACCATGTATGCGGCGATCACCCTGTTCGGCGAGCCGGGCGCGGAAATCCTCTATCCGGATCCGGGCTTTCCGATCTACCGCTCGATGATCGAGTTCACCGGCGCGACGCCGGTGCCGGTGCCGATCCGCGAGGAAAACGGCTTCGCCTTCTCTGCGGAGGAGACGCTGTCGCTGATCACGCCGAAAACGCGGCTGCTGGTCCTCAATTCGCCGGCCAACCCGACCGGCGGCGTGACGCCGAAATCGGAGATCGACGCGCTGGTGAAGGGGCTGGCGGACTTCCAGGACGTGGCGATCATGTCGGACGAGATCTACGACGTCATGACCTATGACGGCGAGACGCATACGTCGCTGCTGACCTACCCGGAGATCCGCGACCGGCTGATCGTGCTGAACGGCTGGTCGAAGACCTGGGCGATGACCGGCTGGCGCCTTGGCTGGTCGATCTGGCCGGACGGGCTGATCGACAAGGTGCGCAAGCTCGCCGTCAATTGCTGGTCCTGCGTCAACGCGCCGTCGCAATTCGCCGGGATCGCGGCGATCGACGGGCCGCAGGACGCGGTGGACGAGATGATGGCCGCTTTCGACAAGCGCCGGCATATCGTGGTGGAAAAGATGAATGCACTGCCGGGCGTGAGCTGCGCGACGCCGAAGGGAGCCTTCTATGCCTTCCCGAATGTCTCGGAGACCGGCTGGAAGGCGAAGAAGCTCGCCTCGGCGCTGCTGGAGGAGGCCGGCGTAGCGCTGATCGGCGGACCGGATTTCGGCATTCTCGGCGAAGGCTATATCCGGCTCTCCTTTGCGAATTCGGCGGAGAATATCGAGAAGGCGATCGAGCGGATCGGGGGCTTCCTCGAGAAAACGATTCCCTAAATCTGATTATCTTTACGCTGTCCAGATTTGAGCTGTTTGGCGTTTTTCCGGTGTCAAGATATCCTCCGCGCGTGATTCGAGCGGACGGAGGGCCGGATGTCGACGGCGCAGGAAACCAAGCGCAAGCCTTATCATCACGGCGACCTGCGCGCGGCGCTGATCGCGGCGGCCGAGGCGGAGCTGATCGAGAAGGGCGCCGACGCCTTTTCGCTGCGCGGCACCGCGAAACGGGCGGGCGTGAGCCACGCCGCGCCGGCGCATCATTTCCGCGACGCCAATGCCCTGCTCGATGCGCTCGCGGCCGCCGGTTTCGCGCGGCTGACCGCTGCGATGCGGGAGGAGCAGACGAAGGCCAGCGGGGACGGCAAGGACCGGTTCGCGGCAGCCGGCGTCGGCTATGTGCGTTTCGCGCTCGACAATCCCGAGCTGCTGCAACTGATGTTCGGGATGTCTCGCCGCTCCGGCGACGACGCGGAGCTGAAGCGCAATTCGGAGGCGGCTTTTTCCGTGCTGGTCAACGGTGTCGGCCAGGTTCGCGGGCGCGAGGTCTTTCAAAGCGAGGCGGGCTGGCGCGATGTCGCCGCCTGCTGGTCCATCGTGCATGGTTACGCGCAGCTGGCGATCGCCGGAAAGATGGATTTCGTCACCGGGCTGGATTTCGATGAACAGCGCGGCCTGATCGCGGATCTGGTGCGGCGGGCGCTTCCGGGGTGAAGAATTTTCGATGCCCCAAACACAAAGCGGGCGATCTTTGGAGAAAGATCGCCCGGCTTCTTTAGACCGCAGAGGGAGGAGCTGTCGGTCCAATATGCCACCACTGTTTCAGGATGACACGAATCAGTAACCAAATGGTTAACGATTCGGCGAATACATGCAATTCCGCTCAGTAAGAGTGGGTCGTCTATTTGCATGGGCTGAGACATTTTCGCCACAGATAGGCAAAGTTCAGGCAAGTTTCGCGACTACTTGCGTCCGCGACGGCCGAATATAGGCAAGATCTTGCCTATCTCTAGGGAAGGTAATGCGCCGGCGGTTGGCGCGGCATCCGATCCGATCGAAACAACCAGAGCGGCAAACCTGCCGCGCCGGACGGCAACCGCTCAGCGCGCGACGATCTCCGGTCCCATCAGCGCATAGGGCAGCGCCGTCGACAGCACCGGCAGATAGGTGACCAGCACGAGGAAGACGAGCAGGACGGCCACGAAGGGCGCGGCCGCGCGCACGACCTGGATCAGGCTCATGCCGGTGATGCCGGATGTGACGAAGAGGTTCAGCCCGATCGGCGGGGTGATCATGCCGATCTCCATGTTGACCACCATGATGATGCCGAGATGGATCGGATCGACGCCGAGTTCCATGGCGATCGGGAAGACGACCGGGGCGACGATCAGCAGCAGGCCGGACGGTTCCATGAACTGGCCGCCGAGCAGAAGCAGCAGATTGACCGCGATCAGGAAGGTGAACCAGGTGAAGCCGGCGTCGACCATCAGGCCGGTGATCGCCTGCGGGATGCGCTCCGCCGTCAGCACATGGGCGAAGAGAAGCGCGTTCACGATGATGAACATCAGCATGATGATCGTCTTCGACGAGTCGATCATCACCTTGCGCGTGTCGGCGTGGAAGAACGCGCCGAAGAAATGCCGGCCGATCAGGCCGAGATTGCGGGCCCAGATGGGTAGTCCCGCAATGATGTTGCGCGGAATGTTGGCGACGCTCGACTCCGGATCGCGCCATATCGCATAGGCGACGAGGACGGCGAGCGACAGGGCGAACCCAAGCCATGCGCGGCCCGCGGCGGTGACGTTTTCCCAATCGGCGGTGACGAAGAACGACAGCACCATCCAAACGAAGAAGAAAGCGAGCGCGTATACCGTCGCGTTGAAGCCGATCTTTGCCGGGGTGTATGTGTCGCTGTCGGCTCCGAGCCAGCGGCGGTCCTTCATGGGGCCCATGTCGCGGTAGACGAAGACGGCGATGAAGAAGGCGTAGACGGCGGCCACGGCGGCGGCTTCTGTCGGCGTGAAGACGCCGCCATAGATGCCGCCGATAATGATGATGATGAGGAAAAGGCCCCACCCGGCTTCCTTGCCGCCGCGCATGATCTCGCCGAAGCCCTTCCAGTCTTCGGCCGGCAGGTTGCGGCGGCGGGCGATGACATAGATCGCGATCATCAGCATCAGGCCGGCGAGCAGGCCCGGAATGACGCCGGCCAGGAACATGCGTCCGACGGAGACATTGGTGGCCGCGGCATAGACGACCATGACGATGGACGGCGGAATGAGGATGCCGAGCGTGCCCGCATTGGCGATGATGCCGGCGGCGAAGTCCTTGGAATAGCCGACCTGGCGCATGCCGGCGATCGCGATCGTGCCGATGGCGACGACGGTGGCGGGCGAGGAGCCCGAAAGCGCCGCAAACATCATGCAGGCCAGCACCGAGGCCATGGCCAGGCCGCCGCGGAAATGACCGACCGTGGCGATGGAGAAGCGGATGATGCGCTTGGCCACGCCGCCGGTGGACATGAAGGCCGATGCAAGCACGAAGAACGGAATGGCGAGCAGCGTGTAGTTCTGCGACGCGGTGAACAGTTGCAAGGCGACCGACGACATCGAATCGTCGGAGAAGAATGCAATGACGACGATCGACGACAGGCCGAGCGAGATGGCGACCGGCACGCCCAGGAACAGAAGGCCCAGCACCAGGATGAAGAGGATAGCGGTTTCCATGGCGGATCAGTCCTTCAAGGTGTCGCGGTTTTCCGCCACGAGCTCTTCGGCCTCGTGCCCGGCGATGATGAGTTCGCGGTCGCCGCGCCAGATCAGGATGAAGGCCTGCACCGCACGATAGGCGATGAGCGTCAGTCCGACGGGAAGGGCGAGATAGGCGATCCAGCGCTGCACGCGCTCCTGCAGGCCGAAGCTCTCCTGCATCCACAGCGGATAGCGCAGATCGTCGAGACCGGTTCCGCGGTCATACATGAAAGTCCAGTAGCCGAGCGCGCCGGATGTCTGCCAGCGGGTCACCTCCTGGGCTCCGACAAACTGCAGCCAGCCGGCGTGCATCAGCATGGCCGCGTAAAGGAAGACGCAGAGCGCGCCGAACAACGCCGCGATGCGAAACAGCGGCTTGGGAAGGAGCCGGATCAGCGCGTCGACGCCCAGATGCATGCCCTGTTTGACGCCGTAACTCGCGCCGATCAGGATCAGCCATGCGAACAGCACGCGCGTCAGTTCCAGCGCGCCGCCCCACCCGGAGTTGAAACCGTAGCGGGCAACCACCTGCGAGAACGAAACGATCGTGATCAGCGCGAGGAGAATCGCGATGAAGTTCTCCTCGAACGTATTGACGGTTTCCGGTCTGTATCGTTCCGCAACGAACAGGATGCAGAGCATCAGCACCAGAAGTGCGGCTGGCCAGAACAGTTCCATGGACGTGTCCCCCGGCGTCAGATGGATGGCGCGCGTGCGATTATTGTTATGGTTGCCCCGCCGGGCGAGAGATTCGCCCGGCGGTCATATCTTTTCTAGATCAGGAGCCGTTGGACGAGACGGCGGCGTCGATCAGATCCTTGCCGATATCGCCTTCGAACTGCTCCCAAACCGGCTTCATGACCGAAACCCATTCCGCACGCTGTTCCGGCGTCAGTTCGCGGACGGTCGCGCCGGCGTCGATGATGTTCTGCCGGTTGGCGGCTTCCTTCTCGGCGACCTGTGCATTGGCTGCGCGGGTCACGTCATTGACGATCGACAGGAACTGTTCGCGAACATCCGCGTCGAGGCCGTTCAGCCAATCGGTCGACGTCACCAGCAGATAGGCGAGAAGCTGGTGGTTCGTCTCGGTGATGCCGTCCTGCACCTCGAAGAACTTCTGGGTGTAGATGTTCGACCAGGAGTTTTCCTGCCCGTCGACGACGCCCGTTTGCAGCGCGCCGTAGACTTCCTTGAAGGCAAGCTTCTGGGCCGATGCCCCCATCGCCTCGATCATCGCGACGGCCACGTCGGATGTCTGGACGCGGAACTTGAGACCGTTGGCGTCGGAGGGAACGAGAAGCGGCTTGTTGGCCGAGAACTGCTTGAGGCCGGAGGACCAGTAGCCGAGGCCGGTGTATCCGTCGCTTTCCGTTACCTTCAGGAGATCCTTGGCGGCGTCCGTCTCCGTGAAGGCGGCGACGGCGTCAAGCGAGGAGAACAGGAACGGAAGGTCGAACAAGCGGTATTTCTTCGTGTAGGCCTCGAACTTGGAGAGCGACGGCGCTGCAAGCTGCACATCGCCCAGGACGAGCGCTTCCATCACCTTGTCGTCGTCGTAAAGCGTGGAGTTCGCGAAAACCTCCATGCAGGCGGTGCCGTTCATTTCCTCGTTGACGCGTTCGGCGAGCATGGTCGCCGCATCGCCCTTCGGGTGACCGGTGGCGGCGACGACGTGGCTGAACTTGATGACCATTTCGCCGTCGTCGCAGGCTTCCTGCGCGAGCGCCTGGCCTGCGGCAAAGGTGATGGCGAGCGCCGAGACGGCGCCGAGAAGCTTCTTCATGAGATTTACCTCCACTAAGGGGACCATTCCCCGGTTCTCACGACACAGGGAGGCATCGGCCCAAGGCCGGCTGTTCGCGGTCGTGTCCGCGCTCCTCCCTCAAAAGGCGTCAAAACCTTTCAGGCAAAAAGGTTAGCACATGGCGTGCCAGTTTCCAGACGGGCGGAATTGCGGGTTTTGCGCGGAGAGTTTGCCGTTGAATGGGTAGACTCCTACCCATTCGACCCCGGCGATGTCACCGAAACTACCCGTCGGCGTCGGAGGCGATGCCGAGCTTGCGCATCTTGTCGTAAAGGCCCTTGCGGGAAATGCCGAGCGCCTCGTGGACGTCCTTCAGCTTGCCGCCGGCCTTGCGGATCTCCGCCTCGATGACGGCGCGCTCGAAGGCGGCCATGCGGTCCGACAGGGGGCCGCCGAAGTCCTCTCCCGCGGACGCCGCCCCGTTGCCGAACCCGTTCCACAGGCCGAGCACCCAGCGGTCCGCGACATTGCGCAATTCGCGGACATTGCCGGGCCATTCATGGGCGACCAGCTGGCGTTCCAGCGCGGGGGTGAATTCGGGGATCTCGCGGCGATAGCGGGCGCGGGCGAGGCGGGCGAGCCGTTCGAAGAGGAGCGGGATGTCCTCGCGCCGATCGCGCAGCGGCGGGATCGACAGCGAGACGACATTGAGGCGGTAGAACAGATCGGCGCGGAAACGGCCGGCCTTCGCCTCCTGCGACAGGTCCGATTTCGTCGCGGCGATGAAGCGAACATCGAGCGGAATGCGCTTGTTGGAACCGAGGCGCTCGATCGCGCGCTCCTCGATGGCGCGCAGGAGTTTCGCCTGCAGGTCGAGCGGCATGGATTCGATCTCGTCGAGAAAGACCGTTCCGCCATCGGCGTGTTCGAGCTTGCCGATGCGCTGTTTGGATGCGCCGGTAAAGGCGCCGGCTTCGTGGCCGAACAGTTCGGATTCGAAGATGTCCGGCGGAAGGGCGGCGCAGTTGAGCGCGACGAAGCCTGCAGAAGCGCGCGGCGAGAAATCATGCAGGGCGCGGGCGACGACCTCCTTGCCGGCGCCGGTCTCGCCGATGACGATGACGTCGGCGCCGGTGTCGGCGACCAGTTCGATCTCATCACGCAACGCGGCGATCGCGGGCGAGCGGCCGACGATCCGCTCGGCAATGCCGCTGACCGCGTCGAGCTCGGAGCGCAGGATGCGGTTTTCCAGGACGAGGCGGCGCTTTTCCAGCGCGCGGCGGGTGACGGCGCCGAGATCCTGGACGCGAAAGGGTTTCGGAATGAAGTCGTAGGCGCCTTCGCGCATCGCGTCGACGGCGATCTGGATGTCGCCATGGCCTGTGACGAGGATGACGGGGATCGCCGGGTCGATTTCCAGCACCCTCGCCATGAACTGCATGCCGTCCATGTCGGGCATGCGGATGTCGGACACGACGGCGCCGGCGAAGTCGCGATGGATCGCCTCCAGCGCGTCGGACGGGCGCTTGAAGTCGACGACATCGAGATCGTCGAGTTCGAGGCCCTGCCTCAGGGCGTGGCGCAGATCGTCATCGTCGTCGACGAGGAGGATGTCCGGTCCGGATTGGGTCAAGGGCGTCTCGTCCTCTCGTTCGGCATCATTCCGCTGCCTGGGCCTGATGGCCCTCCGCCGGAATGTCGATGACGAAACAGGCCCCGGTTTCCCCGTCGCGGTCAACCAGCCGGACGGAGCCTTCGAGATCGCGCACGACGCTGTCGACGATGGAAAGGCCCAGCCCGAGGCCGGACCCGACCGGTTTCGTGGTGAAGAAGGGGTCGAAGACCTTGCCCCTCACATCCGGGTCGATGCCCGGACCGTTGTCGGCTATGCGGATCATCACGCGGCCATCCTCCGCCCAGGCGGAGATGTCGATGCGCGCTCCCGCCGGCGCGATGCCGTCCGCGCCTGCCAATGCGTCGACAGCGTTGCCGACGAGGTTGACGACGATCTGGGAGAGGCGGATGGGGCCGGTATGGGCGGTCAGGCCGGCGGGAATGTCGGTGGCGATCCGGACCCCCGCCTTCTTGGCCTTCTGGCCGACCAGCAGCAGCGCCTCGGACACGACGCTGCCGATCCCTGCCGGAACCAGCGCTGTGCCGGGCTTGCGCGAAAAGGAGAGCAGCGTCTTCGACAACTGGCTCATGCGGTCGACCATCTGGCCGATGCGCGCGAGCACGTCGGGCACGGCGGCTGTCTTGCCGCGCTCGATCATCTTCGCGGCGTTGTCGGCATAGGTCTTTATGGCGGCGAGCGGCTGGTTGTATTCGTGGCTGAGCGTCGCCGACATCTGGCCGATGACGGCAAGCTTGGCGGCGTGGACCAGTTCGCCCTGCGTTTCGCGCAGCTGCTCCTCGGTCAGGCGACGGGCCTCGTTTTCCTGGCGCAGCGCCGCGTTGACCTCTGACAATTCGGCGGTGCGGTCGCGAACCACCCTTTCGAGACGCATGTTCTGCGCCTTCTCGCGGCGCATGCGGGTGTCGGCCATTTCCTGGCGCCAGACGAGAAGTAGCGTCGACAGGCCGATCAGAAGCACCGTCAGCCCGGTAATCCAGGACGCGTTGCGCCGGGCCGTGGCGACCGGCCCGGCATCGACCAGCACATGCATGGTCCAGCCGAGAATGGGAATGTGCCGCGCGGCCTCGACAAAAAGCGCATTATCCGCGTCGGGCACGCGAATGAACTCGCCGGCGGAAAATGCAAGCGGCCCGATGCCGGGCGCGGCCTCGGATGCGGCCCAGGGCCGGCTCACCCATTGCGAGCGGTTCGACAGGAAGACGAATTCGCGCGCGTCGGTGACAAAGATCGGGTGGCTCGACAGGGACCAGTTGGCCTCGATCGCCCAGAACGGAACGGCGACGAGGATCATGCCCGCATCCGCGCCGGGGCGAGGGCCGGGAATATGCGAGGCGAAGGCATAGGCGCGCGACCCGTCGGCAAGCCGGAGCGCGGTGCGGCCGAGCCGGCGCTGGGCGACCGTTTGCGGCAGGCCGGAGGCGATGATGGTTTTCGTCTCGATCAGGCCGTTCGCCGAGGCGATGACCCGCCCCTTGATCGTCGCGACGGCGACATCGCGGGCGCCGGAGGCGGCGGCGACGCTCGGCAGGAGCGAACGCATGGATTCGGCCTGTTCGCGCGGCGGGCCATCCAGGAAAAGGCTGCGGACATCGGCGCGCCGCGACAGGAGCGGCGGGATCAGCCGGTATTTCTCCATCACGCCGGACAGGGCCTCGATCTGCAGCGCGAGCGTTTCCTCGGCGGTGGCGGCGAGCGAGGTGCGGGCGCGCTCGCCGGCCCAGTCCCGGGCGGTCCAGACCGACAGGCCAAGGCACAGAAGCGTCACCCCGATCACCGCGCGGGTGACCAGGCGATAGCGTTTCTTCAACTGTGCGCCGCTTGCCGTCATGACCGGCGTTTTTACCGGTCAGTCGTGTTCCTGCACAAGCCGACGTTCGAAGGAGAGTGTCTTTATCAGCGCGTAGACCGTATTGCCGGGGCGCAGGCCGAGATCTTCCACCGTGCGGCGGGTGACGCGCGCCTTGACGAGTTGTAGGCCGACAATGCCGCGAATCTCGACGGAGGCACGGCCGTCCCCGATGATTTCCTCGATGACCATGGGAAGCTGATTGCGCACCGACAGGTCGCTACGCGGAACCAGCGACAGGGCGACGTCGCTGGAATCGACGCGAAGGCGCAAGGCCGTTCCGGGTCGGGGCAGGTCCTCGCGGTT
Organism: Ahrensia sp.; assembly: GCA_002698425.1. The sequence continues at coordinate 16,296 of NZXU01000111.1, forward strand.
GCCGGGACCGAGAAGATAGACCGTGTAGCCCTCCAGATCGAGCTCCATCATGTCGTGCTCTTCGTCGTAATGACGGAAGATGGCGCGCAGCAAGACGCTGGCGGCGCCCTGGCCGAGATATGCGCCGAGGTCGGAGCGGGCAAAGAGCGCGGTGGCATCGCCGGAGGCGACGACGCGGCCCTCGGAGACGAGCACCAGCGTATCGGCGAGCCGTGCGATCTCCTCGATCTCGTGGCTGACATAGAGGATCGGGATGCGCGTTTCGGAGCGGATGCGCTCCAGATAGGGCATGATCCGCGCGCGCCGGGCATGATCGAGCGAGGCGAGCGGTTCGTCCATCAGCAGGATCTGCGGGTTCGACATCAGGGCCCGGGCGATGGCGACGCGCTTGCGTTCGCCGCCGGACAGGGTTTCCGGCATGCGCTCGATCAGGGCCTCGATGCCGAGCATGGCGACGATCTGGTCGAATTCGGGCTGGCCGGGCCGCGCCGCATTGCGGGTGGCGCCATAGGCGATGTTGCGCCGGACATTCATGTGCGGGAACAGGCGGTCGTCCTGGAAGACGTAGCCGACCTTGCGGCGATGCGCGGAGACGTGGACGCCCTTTTGCGTGTCCTCGACGATCCGTCCGCCATATTCGATGCGGGCGCGGTCCGGCCGGGTCAGCCCGGCGACGGCGCGCAGCAGGGTTGATTTCCCGGCGCCCGACTGGCCGAAGATCGCGGTGATGCCATGCCCGGCCTCGAAGGCGGCTTCGAGCGTGAACTCCCCGGCCCTGACGGCGATGTCGACGGCGAGTTCAGCCATTGCGGGCCTTTTTCACGGAGGGCAGGCGGGACGCGACCCATTCGGAGGCGAGGATCGCGCCGATGGCGAGAAACACGGAGAAGGCGATCAGCCTCAGCGCGGCGGCGTCGCCCGTCGGGCTTTGCAGCAGCGAGTAGATCGCCAGCGACAGGGTCTGGGTCTGGCCCGGAATATTCGAGACGAAGGTGATGGTCGCGCCGAATTCGCCCAGCGCCTTGGCGAAGCCAAGGATGATTCCGGCGAGGATGCCCGGAAAGGCGAGCGGCAGGACGACGGTGACGAGGATGCGCAGGCGGCCGGCGCCGAGCGTTCTGGCGGCTTCCTCGAGGCCCGGATCGATCGCCTCGAGAGAGAGGCGGATCGGGCGGACAAGCAGCGGAAAGCCCATGACGGCGGCGGCGAGCGCGGCGCCGGTCCAGCGGAAGGCGAATTCGAGGCCGGTCGTTTCGCGCAGGAGCCAGCCGAGCGGGCCGTTCGCGCCGAACCAGACGAGCAGCGCATAGCCGGTGACGACGGGCGGCAGGACGAGGGGGAGCGTCGTGACCGCCTGGAGCAGACCACGGCCGCGGAACCGCCAGCGGGCGAGCGCCCATGCGACGAGAAAGGCAAAGGGGAGCGCCGCCGCCATGGCGGTGGTCGCGACTTTCAGCGACAGCGCGATGATCGCAAGTTCGCCCCCCGTCAGCATGTCATCCCTGTCCAGCTTCGCCGCCGGGAAGGAAGCCGTATTTGGCGAGGATCGCCTGGCCTTCGGCAGCGTTCAGGCGGTCGAGAAAGGCCTGGCCGACCTCGCCGCCGCCTGTGAGGAGGACGGCCTCATACGCGATTTCCGGATGGCTTGCCGGATCGAAACGGTAGGCGATGGCGAGATCCGGTTCCATGCGCGCATCGGTGGAGTAGACGATCGCCGCGCCGACCTCGCCGCGCGCGGCCATGGCGAGCGCGACGCGGACATTCTCCGCGAAAGCGGCGTTGGCGGAAACATCGTCCCAGATGCCGAGCGTTTCGAGCGCCGCCTTTGCGTAGATGCCCGCCGGCACATTGGTCGGATCGCCCATGGCGAAGCGGGAGGAGAGGAGGTCGCCGATATCGGCGCTGTCGGTCGATATGGAGGCGACGACGAGGCCGTTGCGGGCGATCACCATCGCCTCGCCGGCCAGCCGGTTCGGGGCGTTCTCGCCGAGCCATGTCACCCAGTCGCGGTTGGCGGATATGTAGACGCCGGCCGGCGCGCCCGCGGCGATCTGGCGGGCGAGCGTCGAGGAACCGGCGACCGAGACGGAGACGGCGCAGCCGGTGTCGGCCCGGAACCCTTCGGCGAATTCGCCGACGGCGTCGGTCATCGACGCGGCGGCGAAGACGATGAGCGGGCCGTCGCCGCAGTCGAGGTCGGCGGCCGCCGCCGTGGCGGTGGACAGGGTCAGGGCGGCGAAGGCGGCGAGCGCGCCCCTACGAAAAGCGGTGAGCGATGTCATGGCGGTTCTCCGATGTGTTCTTGGAAACATATCGGGATTCCCCATCCTGTCAATCGCCGTTCGCATCGGACGCGGCCTCGGCAGAGAGCATGGATTTCAGCGTGTCGATTTCGGGGGCGGCGGCCTTTCCGGCCTTGTCCATCATGCGGCGATAGGTGGCGAGGACGTCCTCGCCGGTCCGGGTCAGACGTGCGCCGCCACGCGTGCTGCCGCCGCGCTCGGTCTCGACGACCGGCTCGCGGAAGGCGGAATTCATCGCCTCGACCAGTGACCATGCGCGCTTGTAGCTCATCTTCATCCGCCGGCCGGCGGCGGCGATGGAGCCGGTGTCGCGAATGCCCTCCAGCAGATCCGCCTTGCCGGGTCCGATGGCGAAATCGCCGACAAGCGCGATCCGCAAATGCAAGGGCCTCGCCGGATTGTTGGTCATGATGCGTCACTTTCCTCCTGCGCGCAGGCGCGCGGCGGAAAAGGTAGCATCCCGACCGGCTTCACTTGAAGCGGAAACCGTTCAGGCAGGCGCGCCTTCGGCGGTTGCGCCGCGGATCGTCGCCTCGACATGGTCGATCAGCGCATCGGGAAGGCCGAGCCGGCCGGCGAGCAGGTCGAGGTAACCGCGTTCGGCGCGGCTGTCGGGGCTAATGGTCAGGCGAGACGCCGTGTACAGTTCCACTTTCTGCGCGTCCGTTTTTGCCGCCGAGATGATCGTGTCGAGGTCGAGCGGCGTTGCGAGTTCGCGCTTGATGAATTCGGCGGCGTCCTCGTCGAGGCCGGACAATGCGAGCTTGCCGGCGATCTGTTCGCGCTCCTCGTCATCGACATGGCCGTCGGCGCGGGCGGCGGCGATCATGGCGCGGATCAGGGCGAGCGCGAATTCATCCTCGCCCTGCGGCGCGGCCGCGGGATCGAACGCCGTGTCGGCGGGCGGCGGAAGCAGGTCCGGTTCGCCGGCCGCGTCCTGGCGGGTTTCCTCGGGCGACTTGCCGTCCTGGTAGTTTTGCCAGGCCTTCCAGGCGAGGCCGGCGACGGCAGCGGCCCCGCCGAGCTTGAGCGCCGAGCCGGTGATCGAGCGTCCCGTCGAGGTGCCGAGCAGGATCGCCGCGATGGCGCCGGTGGCGATGGGATTGTCCTTGGCCAACTGGCCGACCTGTCCGGCCTTGTCGCGCACGCTGCCTTGCGTGCCGGGAACGTTGCTGTCGAGAAGATCGGTCAGAAGCTTTTTCGGGTCGAACATCGGCTGGTCCTCTTGTCGGGAAACGCGGCGCGCCGTGCGCCGGGCAGGCCACACGTGGTGTTTCTACGGAGCCAATGCAACAAAGCGATGATCGCGGCGGGTGCGACAAAAACCCCCCGCCGATGGGCGGGGGTTCGATGCGTCCTACTGGATGGGCGGGGGCTGGCTGAGGTCCGGCTCCTCCGCCGGCGCGGGTTCGCCGGTCGGCGGCGGCGAACCGTTCAGATTGAGGCCGCCGGGCAGGCCGGGCAGACCCAGAGAGGGCTGCGCGGGCTGCTGGCCGCCGCCGGACTGGTCGCCCAGGCCCGAAGGCGCGCCATTCAGATTTAGACCGCCCGGCAGACCGAGGCCGCCGCCACCCTGACCGGGAAGACCCGGCAGGCCGCTTGGCGCCCCGGGCGCGGTCGGCGCGCCCATGCCCGGCAATTGAATCTGCACATCCTCGAGATTCATCGGCTTCTCGTCATCCTTGTAGTGGGTGACGAGGCGCGGATAGAAGATCACGATCATGATCGCCAGGAACTGGATCACGATAAAGGGCAGCGCGCCCTTGTAGATCTCTGTGGTGCGGATTCCCTCGATGAACTTGCCCGTGACGACGTCGTTCCACGCCTTGGCCGGCGAGATGGAGCGCAGATAGAAGAGCGCGAAGCCGAAGGGCGGCGTCAGGAAGGACGTCTGCAGGTTGATGCCGAGGATGATGCCGAGCCAGATCAGGTCGATACCGAGTGTCTCGGCCGGGCCGACCAGCAGCGGCACGACGATGAAGGCGATCTCGAAGAAATCGAGGAAACATCCGAGAATGAAGACGATGATCGTCACGACGACGAGGAAGCCGTGTTCGCCGCCGGGCAGCGAGAGCAGCAGCTCCTCGATCCACAGATGTCCGTTGATGCCGTAGAAGGTCAGGCCGAAGACACGCGCGCCGATCAGGATGAACATCACGAAGGATGTCAGCTTGGTGGTGGAATCGAGTGCTTCCTTCAGCGACGTCATGTTGAGGCGGCGCTTGATGAAGGCGAGGATCAGCGCGCCGGTCGCGCCCATGGCGCCGCCTTCGGTCGGCGTGGCGATGCCGAGGAAGATCGTTCCCAATACGAGGAAGATCAGCGCCAGCGGCGGGATCAGCACGATGATGACCTGTTCGGCCAGGCGCGAGATGATGCCGAGCTTCAGATAGCGGTTGGCGAGGCTGACGGCGAGCGCGGTGGCGGTCGCCAGCGTGGCCGACCAGACGAAGCGGGTCTCGTAGCGCAGGCCGTCGAAGACGAAATGGTAGAGCAGGTAATGCAGGCCGACCGTGAGGGCGATCATCGCGAGCAGCGAGACAACGCCGCCGCCCAATGTTCGGAACTCGGCGGGCAGGGCCGGCGCTGCCTTCGGCCGGATCAGCGTGACGATGAAGATGTAGGCGCAGTACATCGCGATGATCATCACCGCCGGCAGCAGCGCGCCGACATACATGTCGCCGACCGAGCGGCCGAGCTGGTCCGACATGACGATGAGGACGAGCGACGGCGGGACGATCTGCGCCAGCGTGCCGGAAGCGGCGATGGTGCCGGTGGCAAGCGAGCGGTCATAGCCGTAGCGCATCATGATCGGCAGCGAGATCAGGCCCATGGCGATCACCGAGGCGGCGACAACGCCGGTGGTCGCGCCGAGCAGCGCGCCGACGAAGATCACCGCATAGGCGAGGCCGCCGCGGATCGGGCCGAAAAGCTGGCCGATCGTGTCGAGCAGGTCTTCGGCCATGCGCGATCGTTCGAGTATCAGCCCCATGAAGGTGAAGAAGGGAATCGCCAGCAACGTGTCGTTGCGCATGACGTCGAAGATGCGGTTGGCGTTGGCCTGCAAGAGGTTCGGGAACAGGCGAATCTGGTCAGGTGCGAAGACCGACAGTTCGACACCGACGAAGAAGAAGACGAGGCCGCCGGCGGCGAGGGTGAAGGCGACCGGGTAGCCGAGCAGCAGAAGCGCCATCACCGAAGTGAACATGATGGGCGCGAGATTGTGGGCGATAAGCTCGATCATGCTTTCGGCCCCTCTTCGGTCAGGTGGGCCGGCGTTTCCATCTCGCGGACGGCGGGCGGCAGATCGCTCTCCTCGTTCGGGTCCTCGATGATGCCGGCGATGACGGCGATCCGCTTGATGATTTCCGAGAAGGCCTGGGCGAGCAGGAGGGCGAAGCCGAGGAAGACCATGGCCTTGGCCGGCCACAGCGTCAGGCCGCCGGCATTGACCGAGATCTCGCCGGAGCGGATCGCGTTCATCATGAACGGATAGCCGAGCCACACCATGATGCCGCAAAAGGGCAGCAGGAAGAATATGTGGCCGAGCAGGTCGATCCAGTCGCGCACCTTCTTGGAGAAGTTCGACATGACGATGTCGATGCGGACATGCTCGTTGCGCTGCAGCGTGTAGGCGGCGGCGAGCATGAAGACCGTGCCGTAAAGGTACCACTGCAGTTCGAGCCAGGCGTTCGACGAGGTGTCGAACACCTTGCGGATCGTCGCGTTGCCGGCGCTGACCAGCACGGCGACCAGAATGAGCCATGACACGGACCGGCCGACAAAGGCGGTCACGGCGTCGATGGCGCGTGACAGTTTCAACAATGGAGCCATCTCTCTCCCCATATGCGGGCTATGTGAAGGGACGGTCCGGCCGGCGACCCCTCCCGTGGCCGTCGTCCTCGTCCCTTTGCAGCAGCGTCCGACACGTCAGACGCACATGAAAAGTCCCGCCGGTCAAGGCGAAGTGCGCGGCTAGCTAGCATTACGGTCCGGAATTCACAATCGAGTGGTCAGAAATTTTGACCACTATTCAGGGGGGCGCCGGGCGCCGGTTACATAAAACCGTCTACTGACTGTGCAAGCATGGCGGATTGAAGGGTATGATGCGCGCGGGGCGTGTAAAGACTTGCCCTGACGATGGAAATTATATTTGATTGACGAGTCAAACAAAAAGGGAGAGTTCCAATGAGTAAATCTCATGATTTGAGATTTCCGGGTAGCGGTACGGCGACCAGGCGTCATTTTCTGCAGGCAGGCGCCGCGACCGGTCTCGCCGTGGCCGGCTTTTCCGCCGGTATGGCGCCGCGCGCGGCCTTCGCGCAGCCCAAGAGGGGCGGCACCATTCGCCACGCAAAGGGCCATGGCAATACGAGCGACACGCTCGATCCGGCAACATGGACCAACGGTTTCACGGTCGCGCTGCCCTTCGGCATGCATGGCTATCTGACTGTCGTCGCCCCGGACGGTTCGCTGGAAGCCTCTCTGGCCGAAAGCTGGGAAGCGACGCCGGACGCAAAGGTCTGGCGCTTCAAGATCCGCAAGGGCGTCACCTACCATTCGGGCAAGCCCCTGACGCTGGATGACGTCATCGACTCGGTCAATTATCACCGCGGCGAGAACTCGACCTCGGTCGCCAAGCCGATCGTCGCGTCGATCGCGAATATCTCGAAGGACGGCGACGATACGGTCGTGTTCGAGCTCGAAGCCGGCAGCGCCGACTTCCCGTTCGTCTTCACCGACTACCACATGGCGATCTGCCCGTCCGACGGCAATGGCGGCATCGACTGGCGGTCCGGCGACGGCTGCGGGCCTTACAAGCTGATGAATTTCGATCCGGGCGTTATCGCTCAGCTCGAACGGTTCACCGATGACTGGAACCAGAATCGCGGCTGGTTCGACGCTGTCGAGATGCTGTCCGTGGTCGACCTGAACGCCCGCACGACGGCGCTCGTTTCGGGCGATGTCGACATGATCGACAAGCTCGACCTGAAGACCGTCGGTCTGCTCGGCCGCAAGCCGGGCGTCGAGATCAACTCGATCGCGGGTCCGCAATATTATTCCTTCGCGGCGCGCTGCGACACGGCGCCCTTCGATGATCTGAATGTGCGCCTTGCGCTGAAGCACGCCATCAACCGGCAGGACCTGGTCGACAAGATTCTGTTCGGGCACGGCACCGTCGGCAACGACCAGCCGATCGGACCGAGCTACCGCTTCTACGATGGCGACATCCCGCAGACGGCATACGATCCCGACAAGGCCAAGTTCTACCTGAAAGAGGCCGGGCTCGACAGTCTCGAGGTTGCGCTCTCGGCCGCCGACGCGGCCTTCCCCGGCGCGGTCGACTCGGCCGTTCTCTACCAGGACGCCGCGGCCAAGGCCGGCATCAAGCTGACCGTCAACCGCGTGCCGAATGACGGCTACTGGTCCGATGTCTGGCTCAAGCATCCGTTCTGCGCCGTCTATTGGGGCGGCCGGCCGACCGAGGACCAGATATTCACCACGGCCTATGCCTCGGGCGCAGCCTGGAACGACAGCTACTGGGACAATGCGCGGTTCAACGAGTTGCTGGTGGCCGCGCGCGCCGAACTCGACGAGACGAAGCGGGCCGGAATGTATTCCGAGATGCAGCAGATCGTCTCCCAGGACGGCGGCACGGTCCTGCCGATGTTCGCGAACTTCGTCTTCGCCACCAACGACAAGATCGCCCATGGCGATATGGCGTCGAATTTCGACTGCGACGGCGAGCGCTGGATGGAGCGTTGGTGGTTCGCCTGATCTGACAAGGCGGCCGCGCGGACCCGTTCACGGTCCGCGCGGCTGCAATCCTTCGCCGGTGGCCGATGCCAAGCGGCGCGATTTCAAGAAATTGCGCATATCGTCTGCATCAATCGCGTTTGTTGCACCGGAAGTTTCTGATTTTTCTCAATCTTTCTGTTTCGCTTCCGGCAAGCGAAATGATTTGACGTATTCGCCGCGAAGCCCAAAACTGTGCCCGGGCAGAACGAGTCCTCGTGGAGAACCACATGCAGCTCAACCCGGTCAAGCTTGACGACAAGTACGACCTGACCTGCGACAGAATCTACGTCACCGGTTCGCAAGCCATCGTGCGCATGCTGCTCATGCAGCGCGAGCGCGACCGCCTCTCCGGGCTCGATACGGCCGGTTTCGTCTCCGGCTATCGCGGGTCTCCGATCAGTGGGCTCGATCAGCAATTGTGGTCGGCGGGCCGTCAGCTGGAGCAGTCCCGCATCACGTTCCAGCCCGGCCTCAACGAGGAACTGGCGGCGACGGCGTGCTGGGGCACGCAGCAGGCGGAGATCGGCGGGCAGGGCCGTCATGACGGCGTTTTCGCGCTCTGGTACGCAAAGGGGCCGGGCGTCGACCGCAGCGGCGACGTTTTCCGCCACGCCAATCTCGCCGGAACATCGAAACATGGCGGCGTTCTGGCGCTGATGGGGGACGACCATACGGCGGAATCGTCGACGAACGCCCATCAGAGCGATTTCGCCTTTGTCGACACGTCGATCCCGATCTTCAATCCCGCCGGGGTGCAGGAGATCATCGATTACGGACTGCATGCCTATGCGATGAGCCGCTTCGCCGGCACTTGGGCGGCGATGAAATGCGTCAAGGACAACATCGAATCGACCGCGTCGGTCCATGCCGGAATGGATCGGGTCGTGCCGCGCATGCCGAATTTCGAGATGCCGCCGGGCGGGCTCAATATCCGCCCGATGAGCATCGATTTCCTCGGCCAGGAGGAACGTCTGCATCGCTACAAGCGCGAGGCGGCCATCGCCTATTCGAGGGCGAACGGCATCGACCGTGTCGTGTGGAGCGGCGGCGCGAAACCGAAACTCGGGCTCGTCGCATCGGGCAAGAACTATCTCGACCTGCGCGAGGCGCTGGCCGATCTCGGCATCGACGAGGCGGCTGCCGAGCGGCTGGGCATCCGGCTCTACAAGATCGGCATGACATGGCCGCTCGACCCGGACGACCTGAAGCGGTTCGCGGACGGGCTGCACACGATCTTCGTCGTCGAGGAAAAGCGCGGCCTGATCGAGGTGCAGATCAAGGAAGAGCTCTACGGGCTTGCCAACCGGCCGCTGGTGATCGGCAAGCGCGACGAGGAAAACCGCGACCTCTTTCCGATCATGGGCGCGCTCGACCCGAACGACATCGCCATCGCTGTCGGCGAGCGGGTACTGTCTGTCTGCGGCGAAAGCGAGGAGATCCGGCAGCGCATCGCGCATTTGAAGTCGGTCCAGGACGCTTACGCCGGCAAGCAGGATGTCGCGGCGCGGCTGCCGACCTTTTGTCCCGGCTGTCCGCACAATACCTCGACGCGGGTGCCCGAAGGCGCGCGCGCCTCGGCGGGGATCGGCTGTCATTTCATGGCGGTCTGGATGGAGCGCGACACCGAAGGCTTCACCCAGATGGGCGGCGAGGGCGCCAACTGGGTCGGCGAGGCGCCGTTCTCGAAGCGCGACCATATCTTCCAGAATCTCGGCGACGGGACCTATAACCATTCCGGTTCGCTGGCGCTGCGCTTCGCGCTCGCCGCGAACGTCAACATCACCTACAAGATCCTCTTCAACGACGCCGTCGCGATGACCGGCGGCCAGCATGTCGAGGGCAATCTGACCGTCGACGAAATCGCCCGGCAGGTGCGCGCCGAAGGCGTCGAGCGCATTGCCGTCGTCTCCGACGAGCCGGACAAATATGCCGGCCATGCGACGTTCCCCGGCAACACGACGATCCATCATCGCGACGATCTCGATGCCGTGCAGCGCGAATTGCAGACCGTGCCGGGCGTGTCGGTTCTTCTCTACGACCAGACCTGCGCCGCGGAAAAGCGCCGGCGCAGGAAGCGCGGAACCTTCCCCGATCCCGACAAGCGGGTGCTGATCAACGAGCTGGTCTGCGAAGGCTGCGGCGATTGCGGCGTGCAGTCGAACTGCGTGGCGATCCAGCCGGTGGAGACCGAGTTCGGCCGCAAGCGGCGCATCGACCAGTCGAGCTGCAACAAGGATTTCTCCTGCGTGAAGGGCTTCTGCCCGTCCTTCGTGACGGTGCATGGCGCGAAACCGCGCAAAGCAAAGCCCGCCGAGCGCAAGATCGATCCGCTGGAGGGCGTTCCCGAGGCGCCGGTCTTCGCGCTTCACGACAATCGCGAGGAGTGGGCCGCCATCATCGATGGTATCGGCGGCACCGGCGTGGTGACGATCGGCGCGATCATCGGCATGGCGGCGCATCTGGAAGGCAAGGGCATCGGCGCGATCGACATGGCGGGACTGGCGCAAAAGGGCGGCGCGGTCTTCACCAACATGCGCATCGGGCGGACGCCGGAAGCGGTCTCGACCATCCGCGTCTCGCCGGGCAAGGCGGACCTCGTGCTCGGCTGCGACATCGTCGTGACGGGCAACCGCAAGGTGCTCGGCGCGATTCGCAAGGACGAGACCGTCGTCATCGTCAACAAGGCCGAGGTGATGCCGGGCGATTTCGCCCGCCACCGCGACTACCGGCTGCCGACCGACAGGCTGGTCGCCGCCATTCGCGAAGCGGCCGGCGAGACCGGGCCGCTTTTCGTCGATGCGGCGCGCATCGCCGAGGCTTTGTTCGCCAATTCCATCGCCGCCAACATGTTCATGTTGGGCATCGCCGCGCAGCAGGGCGGCCTGCCCGTCTCCACCCAGGCAATCGAACAGGCGATCCGGCTGAACGGGCAGGCTGTCGAGATGAATGTCGCGGCGTTTCGCTGGGGCCGGCGCATGGCGCATGATCCCAAGGCGATCACGGACATGATGAATGCGCGCGGCCGGGGCGCGGATCGCAAAATCGCCCAGACGCTCGAAGAAATCATCTCCGTTCGCGAGGATTTCCTCGCGGTTTACCATAATCGCTCTTATGCAAAGCGTTTCCGCGAGCGGATCGACGCGATCGCGGCGCGCGAAAGCGCCCTGACCAAGGCACCGGGCGCGCTGACGGAAACGGCGGCGCGGCAATTGTTCAAGCTGATGGCGATCAAGGACGAATTCGAGGTCGCGCGGCTCTACACCGCGCCGGAGTTCGCCCGCCAGCTGGCCGGCGAGTTCGACAGTTGGGACAAGCTCGAATTCCATCTCGCGCCGCCGATACTGGGCCGCAAGGACAGCAATGGCCGGCCGAAGAAGTCGGTGTTCGGGCCGCGAATGATGACCGTGTTTTCCCTGCTTAGCCGCTTGAAACCGCTACGCTTTTCCCCGCTGAACCTGTTCGCCCGACATCCCGACCGGCGCATGGAGCTCGAAACGCTGGCGCTCTACGAGGCGGATCTCGATCGTATCGCGGCGAATGCCGGCAAGGAGAATGTCGCCGACGCCACGCAATTCGCCGCCTGGCCGGACGGGATCGCCGGATACGGTCCCGTAAGGGTCAAGACCATCGAGGAGGCGATGGCGCACCGGTCCGGTTTCAATCCGGTTTTCAAAGCCAAGATCTGAAAAAACGACGCCGCGGCGCGGCCGGCGAAGCGGCGGCGGAATACCGGTCTCATTTCGAGACGCCTAAACCCTTCCTTAAGCGCGCGCTGCTAGCGTCTGCGCGAGCATTGGGGGGCGTGTCGAGGCGATTTTGAAGCAGACCACGTCAAAACAGATCACAGCCGAGGTGTACACGTCGTTCGTGGACACCTTCTTTGCGGATTCGCGTTCACTTGTCGTGGGCGCGGGGCTGCAGGCCGTTATCGTCGGTTCAGCCTGGCTGGATACCGGCCACTCGATCTATATCGTTCTCGTCATTTCGATGCTTGCCACCGCCTTCCTGCGGTTGCGGCAGGCCGACTCCTACCATCGCGACCGCGAGAGTGCGGCCCATCTCGATCTCGATGCCCGGGTCCGCTGGGCCACGGTGTGGGAAAACCGCTATATGTGGCTTGCCGCGGCGGGATCCCTGCAAATCGGTCTGTATGCCTTTGTTGCGCTGCAGATCGCGCCGAGTGAATATTCGATCATCTCGTCAGTGATCATGGTGTTCGGCACTTTGCCGACCGTGGTGGGACGTATCTACGGCTCCGACAGGCTGGCTGCCGTCATCGTGGTTTCGCAGCTTCTGCCGACTGCCTTCGGCACGATCCTGCGCGGCGACGCCGCCCATGTGCTGATCGCGTTCCTCCTGCTTCCCTATCTGCTTCTGGTGCGCACCCTGGTGCAGGATGTGCGTTCCGCGGTCCTCGATGCGATCCAGGGACGGTGGAAAAACCAGGAAATCGCCGAACGGTTCGACATCGCGCTGAACAACATGTCACACGGGCTGATCATGTTCGACGGCGACCTGCGTGTCCTGGTCGCCAACAAGGCCGCGCAGGCCTTGTTCGATCTCCCCGATCACATCAATCTGGAAGGCAGGCATTTCGACGCCATCCTGCGATACGGGCGGGTCCGGAAGGTCCTGTCGGCGCGACAGGTCGAAAAGCTCAGGCGCCAGTTGGTTCCGATGATCCTGGAGGGCGGCGCCGCCAAGCGGTTCGTCATGAATGACGGCCGGCATGTCGAGTTCCGCTCCAACCCGCGCGCCTTCTCGGGCGCGGTCTTGACGTTCGAGGACATCACCGAACGCATCAATGCCGAAAAGCAGATGATCAACATGGCGCGTTACGACGCGCTGACCGGGCTTCCCAACCGCAGCTATTTCGCCACGCTGATCGCCGAGCGGCTGAAGCAGAAGACGGATGGCGGCCACTGCATGCTCGTCATGCTGGATGTCGACGACTTCAAGCATGTCAACGACACGCTGGGCCATTCGCAGGGCGACGCCCTGTTGAGGGCCGTGGCGAACCGGCTGAAGGATTTCCACCTGCGCGATATCCTGATCTCGCGCCAGGGCGGCGACGAGTTCATGATCTTCATTCCGGAGCAGCCCAAGGACGAGGCGCCGGACGAGGTTGCCGAACTTCTGCGTTCCAAACTGATCGGCATTTACGAACTGGCCGGCGAGCAGGTTCATGTGACCGTCAGCATCGGGCTGGCCGTGTCCGACCACAATTCCTTCGACCTCACGCGGATGATGGTGAAGGCGGACCTGGCGCTCTACCGTTCCAAGGCGCTCGGCAAGGGCGCATGGTCGGTCTTCGAAGACTCCATGGACGCCGAGTACAAGCGCCGCCAGATGGTCAAGAACGAACTGGCAAAGGCGCTGGATAACGACAATCTGAATGTCCGCTACCAGCCCATCGTCGATGCGAAGAGCGGCAGGATCGTCGCCTGCGAGGCCCTTTCGCGATGGAATCACCTCGATCTGGGCGACATTTCCCCCGCCGAATATATTCCGCTGGCCGAGGAAATGGGCATGATCGGCAAGGTGAGCCGCTCGGTGCTGAACAGGGCGACGCGCGATTGCGCCAGCTGGCCGGAAGAGGTCAATATCTCCGTCAATCTGTCGGCGATCGATTTCCGCCGGTCGCGCCTGCTCGAAGAGATCGACTACGCCCTGAAGCAGTCGGGAATCTCGCCGAGTCGGCTTGAAATCGAGGTCACTGAAACCGCGGTCATCGCCAATGAGGCGGAGATGCTGACGGTGCTGCAGCAAATCCGCGACCGCGGCATCAAGGTCTCGCTGGACGATTTCGGAACAGGCTATTCGTCCCTCAGCTATCTGCACAGATTGCCGCTGGACAAGGTCAAGATCGACAGGTCCTTCGTCGAGGGGATCGAAAGCGGCCAGACGCCGATCGCATTGCTGCGCGGCGTCACCACGCTGTGCCGCACGCTCGGCCTGCAGGTGACGATCGAGGGCGTTTCCTCCGACGACCAGCTCAATCTCGTTCTCGCCACCGAGGGTGTCAGCCGGATCCAGGGGTTCGCTCTCGGGCCGGCATTGCCGTCCTCGTCTGTCCTGGAATTAGCCCGACATACGCTTTTGCCGGTATCGCCGGTGCGACATGTCTCCAAGGAGGCCGCGTCCGCATCCTAGCGGCCAGGCTCATTACCCTTCGAACCCGCGAAAACTCGCCCATGAAAGTGCGCCGTTACTGACAGGCGTTTATTTAAAATTTAACCATGTTTCGAATTAATCATGGTTAACAGGCACTTAATGAAATCTTGCTATTTACAACTTTAACGCCTCGTTTACGCTAACCCCTGCACAGGGGACATCATCGTGAACGCACCAGTCGGCAACATCGGAAAAACACCGGGCGTAAAAAGCCTGAATGACCGAATTTTCGAGGTGATGGAGCACATCGAATACCGGCGCATCGTGACGCCGGAGGATTTCGAGGCGATCGGCAAGCTGAGGGCAACCGCGTTCGACGCCCGCATGATCTATCCGAAGAAGATGGCCAACTCGGCGGTCGACGAGCTGGACCATGCTCCGAATGCCTATGTTTTCGGCATGTACTATTACGGCGAACTCGTCTCGACGGTGCGTCTGCATGTGCTGACGCGCGAAAATCCGCATTCCGTGTCGTTGCGCCTGTTTCCCGAAACGCTACAGCCGCTGATCGATCAAGGGATGACCTTCATCGATCCGACGCGGCTGGCGATCGACGAAGCCATTTCCCATGACGTGCCCGGTCTGCCCCTGCTGATGCTGCGCATTCCGTTCATGGCGACCGTTCATTTCGATACGAATGCCTGCCTCGCTTTGGTGAAGGAAGGTCACGCGCCGTTCTATCGCAAGATATTCCGCTCGACGCTCCTGGCGGGGCCGAAGCAGTTCGATGTCTTCGCCTTCCCGGCTGTCCTTTTCGCCAGCGCCCGCCAGTACGAACATGACGTTTATCGGCGCTATCCGCTGTTCAACTCGACCGCGGCCGAACGCAGGATGCTGTTCGACACGTCGGCCATCAATGCGCCGCTCACCGTGCTGCCGACCGCCAAATATGTGGCCGAAGCGGCGTGATGCCGCATTCCGGCAAAGAGGGCATTGAAGTCGCGGCGGCTTTTCGCTAATCGCAAAGCCTGAAAACACTGCCGAGCGGAGCGAAAGCCATGGCCGACAACCACCCCACCGGACCTGCCGAGACCGGCGCCGAAATGGATTACGCGGAACACGAACGCACCTATGCGATGTTCCTGTCGATGAGCAAATGGCTCGTCATCCTGTGCGTGGCGCTGCTGATCGCGATGGCCTTCGGCTTCTTCGCCGGCGGCGGCCTGTTCGGCGGGATCATCGCCTTCGTCGCGCTGACGATCCTCGCCTTCTTCCTGACCTGACCGGTCAAGTCCGGCTCTGCGGAAACGATACCGCAGGCTCGGGGCCGGGACCTCGATTCAAGAAAACCGGCGCGATCCGTGATCGCGCCGGTTTCTTTGTTTCCGAATTGCTGCCTGAACTTTTGAGCCGTTCATCTTAAAATGGAATCGTTTGAACGCCGGGATTTCGCGGTCTAGGAAGGAGCGTGAGGCGACGCGGTGCAGGCACCGCGAGCGTCGCGCGACGCTGTCCAGGGCGTGAAAGACCAAGTTCAAGCGATTGCAGTTTGGAACGGAGTTCCAAAGCTTTACCCGCCTCAAGGCTTGGATGGATTTTCCGCCCCGGCCGCGTCGAAATCCTCGCGCGATATTCATATCGCGCTGCGGTGTTCTCCTTGCCGGACCGGAAAATTCATTCCATCAAACTGCTTCCATTTGAAGATGAACGGCTCTAGCCGCCGACGCGGGCGAGGCCGCTGCGCGCCGGCTCGTACTGGCTGTCGAGCTGCAGGGCGCGGTGATAGGACTTCTTCGCCTTGGCCATATCGCCCTGTTTTTCGTAAACGAGCGCCTGGTTCGCCCAGCTTTCGGCGAGGTTTTCGTCCAGGCGGAGGGCGTAGTTGAAGTCGTCGAAGGCGTTGTCGAGCTGGTTCAGCGCGACATAGGAGAGGCCGCGGCCGTTATAGGGCTCGGGTGCGCTGGGCTGCAGCGAGATCGCGGTCGAGAAATCGTCGATGGCGAAATCGTGCTGGCCGCGGGTCTGGTAGATGAGGCCGCGGCGGAAATAGGCGCGGGGATCCGTCGTGTCGAGCTGGATCGCCTTCTGGAAATCGTTGAAGGCCTCGTTGCTGCGGCCGGCGCGGCGATAGAGTTCGCCGCGGCCGATATAGGCGGTGTCGTAGCGCGGATTGAGCTTGATCGCCTGGTTGTAGTCTTCGGCGGCGCGGCCGAGATCGCCGAGGTTGCGCTGGATCAGGGCGCGGTTGGCATAGGCCTCGAAAAAGCGCGGATTGAGCTCGATCGCCTTGTCGAAATCGCGCAGCGCATCCTGATAGCGGCCTGCACGGCCAAAGGCCGAGCCGCGCACATTATAGGCGCTCGGGTCGGTCGGATTGGCGCGGATGACATTGGTGAGCGAGGCGATGTTTTCCTCGCTGCCCTGGTCGGCGTCGATGGTCGTCGCGAAGCGGGTGTCGACGCCGGAGGTCTCGCAGCCGGCAAGGCCGATCGCCAGAACCGCGGCGGCGCAAGCCAGGCCGGCGCGCCGCAAGGCGGGATGTCTGGCGCGGACCGAAAGCTCCGTCGCCCGCTTTTCGCCGCCTGTCATTTCCATGGACGTGATTCCCTCATATTCGCGTCGCCAAGGATACAAAAAAGGCGGCGCGCTTTTCAAAGCATCGCCACCTTTTCAGATCAAAAAGAGACGAAATCGCGACAGCGCGCCTTAACGGCTGCGTCCGCCCAGAAGGCCTTCGCGCTGAGCGCGCTTGCGGGCGAGCTTGCGCGTGCGGCGCACGGCCTCGGCCTTTTCGCGGGCGCGTTTCTCGGAGGGCTTTTCGTAATGTCCGCGCATCTTCATTTCGCGGAAAACGCCTTCGCGCTGCAGCTTTTTCTTCAGGGCGCGCAGCGCCTGGTCAACATTGTTGTCGCGTACGAGAACTTGCACGTGTTTCCCAACTTTCTTCAAAGGTTGATAGAGTAGCCGGGATACAACCATCCCGTCCCGCGATGTCGCCACCGCAGATTCGCGAGTGCCATTATCAAAGCGCTCCCGATTTGTCCACTGTTTTAGGGGATTCCGCGGCGCGTTTTGCGCGCTCGGCATGACAAGATTCTGCCGTTCACGAATTCGTGAACCGGATGAAGGGGCAAATCGTTTTCCCATCCGGTCAAATTCACGGTATTACGTAGGGGTAATTTCTCGCAGCGAAAACTCTCTCCCCTTTAATCGGGAGGCGCGCCGCGGCTCCACATTCAGACACGGAATAGGTAGCCATCTTTTCCGGAAAGGCTGCCTGGAAGGCACGGGATACGCCCCATCCCCGTGCCTTCCTTTTTTTCTTCGGCCGCGCCCTTGCCGAGCGCGCCATGCCGAGTCGCAAAAAGGGCAGGGTATCGGCAGGCTCGGCGATAATGCTACATTCCGGCAGCGTCCGGCACAGGGATCGCGACGCGCCCAGAGACAACCTACAGGGTGGATTGCGATGCGGAAATATTCCGGATTTGCCGTGGCGCGCGAGGCGATGCGCGGTCACAAGGGCTGGAGCCAGCAATGGGCTTCGCCGGAGCCGCGCAAAGAGTATGACGTCATCATCATCGGCGCCGGCGGACACGGGCTGGCGACCGCCTATTACCTCGCCAAGGAGCACGGCGTGACCAATGTCGCGGTGCTCGAAAAAGGGTGGCTCGGCGGCGGCAATACCGGCCGCAACACGACCATCATCCGCTCGAACTATCTCTATGACGAATCCGCAGGGCTTTACGATCACGCGGTGAAGCTGTGGGAGGGCCTGAGCCAGGATCTCAACTACAACGTCATGTATTCCCCGCGCGGCGTGATGATGCTGGCGCATAACGTGCACGACGTGCAGGTTTTCAAGCGCCATATCCACGCCAACCGGCTGAACGGCGTCGACAATGAATGGCTGACGCCCGAGCAGGCGAAGGAATACTGTCCGCCGCTCAATATCTCGGCCTCGGCACGCTATCCGGTGATGGGCGCGGCGCTGCAGCGGCGTGGCGGCACCGCGCGGCACGATGCGGTCGCCTGGGGCTATGCGCGCGGCGCCTCGGACCGGGGCGTCCACATCATCCAGAATTGCGAAGTGACCGGGATCCGTCGCGGCGGCAACGGCCAGGTGACGGGCGTCGAGACCTCGCGCGGCTTCATCGGCGCAAAAAAGATCGGCGTGGTGGCGGCCGGCAATACGTCCGTCGTCATGCAGATGGCCGATGTGCGCATGCCGCTGGAAAGCTTCCCGCTGCAGGCGCTGGTTTCCGAGCCGGTCAAGCCGTGCTTTCCCTGCGTCGTCATGTCGAACACGGTGCACGCCTATATCTCCCAGTCCGACAAGGGCGAACTGGTGATCGGCGCCGGCACCGACCAGTACACCTCCTATTCGCAGACGGGCGGGCTGCACATCATCCAGCATACGCTGGACGCGATCTGCGAGATGTTCCCGATCTTCACGCGCATGCGGATGCTGCGCTCGTGGGGCGGCATCGTCGACGTGACGCCGGACCGCTCGCCGATCATCGCGAAGACGCCGGTTTCCGGGCTCTATGTCAATTGCGGCTGGGGCACGGGCGGCTTCAAGGCGACGCCGGGGTCGGGCCATGTCTTCGCCCACACGATCGCAAACGACAATCCGCACCAGATCAATGCCGGATACACGATGGAGCGGTTCACCTCCGGCCGGCTGATCGACGAGGCGGCGGCCGCCGCCGTGGCGCACTGATGTCAGCGGTTCCGGCACTTCTCACGGCCGGAATGGCGACGGCGCTGGCAGCGCCGGCGGGCTTTCTCGCCGTGGACAGCCAGTATGGAGGCGCATTGCCGGAAATGGCGATCCACGCCTCCGACAGCGCACATGACTGGCCGTTCTCGGTGGAAACCGGAACGCTGACCTGTGTCGAGATGAGTGGCCAGAAGGTGGTGATCTTCAGCGAGCCCTGGCGCGAAGACGTGCCGCAGGTTTACGGCGACATGACCTTGCCGCGCAGCGTCATCGTCTCGACCAATCCGATTGCACTGCTCGCCTCGATTGAGGACCGGGCGCTGTACCGGCCATTCGATAGCCTTGAAACGCTGATAGTCAGGCTCGCCCCGTTCGAGGAAATGGGCCGGCAACTCTGCGACCAGGCCGAATCCGGCGAACGGGAGATCTAGGAGCCATGGATGATGCTCGGTCTTGCCATTCACCTGTTTCTTGCCGGAATTTCGGCTCTTCCCGCGTCCGGCGATGGGACGAGGCGAATTTGCATCGGCAATGTCGAAACGCTCCATATGACGTGGGCCGAGGAGCGGAGATGGCCGTTCGTCTCGGAGGCCGGAACGCTGTCCTGCGAGGTAGCGGATTGGGGTCGGATCGTGCGTTTCAGGCCGCAAGGCACTTTCGGGGATCGGGCCGAGCTTTCGGGCAATCCATATCGCCGGATTCTGATGCTGCTGCGGTATCCGCACATGTTCGACCGGAGCCTGGATGCGCCGGGACTGGCCGACAGAATTCATTGGATGACGCAAATCGGCGAGGGGCTCTGCGAGCGTCGCCGGGCCGCGAAAATCCGCCGTTGTTTCAAGTGAGGTAACGCCGAATGCTTCTCATTCATTGCCCCTATTGCGAAGAAGAGCGTCCGGAGCTGGAATTCCGGCATGCCGGCGAGGCCCATATCGCGCGGCCGGCGGATATCGCGAACATCTCCGACGCGGACTTCGCGCACTACTTTTTCTACCGGGATAACCCGAAGGGCGTCACCTTCGAGCGCTGGCGCCACATCCATGGTTGCGGACGCTTCTTCAATGCCGCGCGCGACACGATCTCTGACAAGTTCCTGACGACCTACAAGGCCGGCGAACCGAAACCGGAGCTGGTCGAGGCCGCGAGCGAGAACAAGACCGAAGCGCAGAAAGGAAAGAGCGCGAAATGAGTGCCGCGGGAGCCAATCGCATTGCAGGCGCGGGCCGGCTGACGCCGGCCAATACCGTGCGCTTCACCTTCGACGGACGCGACTATACAGGCCTCGAGGGCGATACGCTCGCCTCGGCGCTGATCGCCAATGACGTGCATCTTGTCGGCCGGTCCTTCAAATATCACCGCCCGCGCGGCATCCAGACGGCAGGGCCGGAAGAGCCGAGCGCGCTGGTCGGCATCCGCCGCGACGCCGCGCGTCACGTGCCGAATATCCGCGCCACGGTGCAGGAAATCCATGACGGGCTCGCCGCAGTCAGCCAGAACCGCTGGCCGTCGCTGTCCTTCGATATCGGCGCGGTCAACGACATCGGCTCGCCGCTGTTTTCCGCGGGCTTCTACTACAAGACCTTCATGTGGCCGAAAGCCGCCTGGAAGCATGTCTACGAGCCGGTCATCCGCAATGCGGCCGGTCTGGGCGTCGCGCCCGACCAGCCGGACCCGGACCGTTACGCCTCGCGCTACGTGCATTGCGACGTGCTGGTGATCGGCGGCGGGGTGGCCGGGCTTGCCGCGGCGCTTTCGGCCGCCGAATCCGGCGCGCGAGTGATCCTGTGCGACGAGAACGCCAATATGGGCGGCGCGCTTCGCTTCGAGGGCGAGGCGAAGCTCGACGGGCTGGAAGGATATGACTGGGCGCAGCAGGCTCTCGACCGGCTCTCGGTGATGGACAATGTGCGGGTTCTGCCGCGCACGACCGCCTTCGGTTACTATGCGCAGAACTTCGTCGGGCTCGTCGAGCGGGTGACCGACCATCTGCCGGCTCCGGATCCGGACGCGCCGCGCGAGCGGCTGTGGCAGGTGCGCGCCAAGCGCGTGATCATCGCGGCCGGCGCGATCGAGCGGCACATGGTCTTCGCCAACAATGACCGTCCGGGCATCATGCTGGCGTCCGCCGCGCGGATGTATCTCAACCATTACGGCGTGGCGGTCGGCCGGAAGGTCGGCGTCTACACCGCCAATGACAGCGCCTATGCGGCCGCGATCGATGTGAAACGAGCCGGCGTCGAGGTTCCCGCGATCGTCGATCTGAGGACCGATCCCGACAGCGGGCTGGTCGAGGAGGCGAAGGGGCTCGGCATTCGCGTCCTGACCGGTCACGCGGTGACCGGCGCGGGCGGCAAGTTGCGCGTCGCCTCGATGACGGTGGAGCCCGCCAATGGCGGCGCCAAGGCGGAGATCATTCCCGTCGACGCGATCATCATGAGCGCCGGCTGGACGCCGTCCGTGCACATGTATTCGCAGTCGCGCGGCAAGGTGGTCTGGAACGAGGAAAGCCAGCGCTTCCTGCCCGGCGAATATCCGCAGGACGCGGTCTCGGTCGGCGCGTGCAACGGCACGGACGGGTTGCAGGCAAGCGTGACGGAAGCGCTTGCCGCGGGCGAGACCGCGGCGAAGGAAGCCCGCCCGAAAGCGAAGAAATCCGGCGTGACGATCACCGTCGACGGCGAGGGCAAATGGGCCGGCAACATGGTCGGCGCAGGCCCCGGCGCGGGAGCGGGCAAGGTGGTCAAGGCTTTCGTCGATTTCCAGAACGACGTGACGGCCAAGGATATCCGCCTCGCGGTGCAGGAGGGCATGCATTCCATCGAGCATGTCAAGCGGTTCACCACCAACGGCATGGCGACCGACCAGGGCAAACTGTCGAACCTGCACGGGCTGGCCATCGCGGCCGAGGCGCTCGGGCGGCCGATCCCGAAGGTCGGCCTGACGACCTTCCGTCCGCCCTATACGCCGACGACCTTCGGCGCGATCGTCGGTCATGCGCGCGGCAAGCTGTTCGACCCGACCCGCACGACGCCGATGCACGAGGCCGAGGTCGCGGCCGGCGCGGTGTTCGAGGATGTGGGCCAGTGGAAACGCGCCTGGTATTATCCGCGCGCCGGCGAGGACATGCACGCCGCGGTCAATCGCGAGTGCCGGACGGTGCGCGAGGTCGCGGGCATGTTCGACGCCTCGACACTCGGCAAGATCGAGGTGGTCGGGCCGGATGCGGCGCAGTTCCTCGACCTTCTCTACACCAACCCGTTCATGAAGCTGGGCGTCGGCAAGCTGCGCTACGGCATCATGTGCCGCGAGGACGGCTTCATCTATGATGACGGCGTGGTGGCGCGCGTGGCCGAGGACCGGTTCCACGTGACGACGACCACAGGCGGCGCGCCGCGGGTGCTGCATCACATGGAGGATTATCTCCAGACCGAGTTCCCGCATCTGAAAGTGTGGCTGACGTCGACCTCCGAACAGTGGGCGACAATTGCCGTGCAGGGGCCGAAGGCGCGCGAGATCGTCGAGCCGTTCGTCGAGGGCATCGATCTGTCGAACGAGGCGTTCCCGCATATGTCCTACGCCGAGGGCACGGTTTGCGGCGTTCCGGCGCGGGTCTTCCGCATGTCGTTCACCGGCGAGGCGGGCTACGAGATCAACGTGCCGGCCGATTACGGCCGGCAGGTGTGGGACGCGATCTACGAGCGCGGCGCGCCCATGGGCATGTGCCTCTACGGCACCGAGACCATGCATGTGCTGCGCGCCGAAAAGGGCTACATCATCGTCGGGCAGGACACCGACGGCACGGTGACGCCGCATGACGCCGGGCTTTCCTGGGCGGTCGGCAAGAAGAAGGCGGATTTCGTCGGCATTCGCGGATTGAACCGTCCCGACCTCACCGCTTCGGGCCGCCGGCAACTGGTCGGTCTCGCCGTCAAGGACGGCAAGACAGTGCTGGAGGAAGGCGCGCAGGTCGTCGCCAACCACAATCAAAGCCCGCCAATGAAGATCATCGGCTGGGTGTCGTCTTCCTACTGGTCGGAAAATTGCGGCCAGCCGATCGCCATGGCGCTGGTGGAGGACGGGTTCAGCCTGATGGGCAAGACGCTTTACGTGCCGATGCCGGACCGGGTGATCGAGGTCGAGGTCCGCGACACGGCGTTCTTCGACAAGGAAGGAGGCCGGATCCATGGCTGACATGCAACTTTCACGCAATCTGCCGCTGGCCGGCATGATGCATGGCGGGCCGGGCGTGTCGATTTCCGCCGCGCCGGCGGCCAACCGCATCAATCTGCGCGCCGACGAGGCCGCGATGGCCGGCCTGTCGAAGGCGCTCGGCGTAACCTTGCCGAGCAAGCCGAAGACGTCGGCTTCGAAGGGCAGTCGGCATGTGCTGTGGATCGGCCCCGACGAGTGGCTGGTGATCGACGAGACGGGCGACCCCGCCGCCGATTGCGCCAAGGTGAAGCCCGCGCATAGCGCCGTCGACGTCTCGCACCGGAATACGGCGATCCTGGTCAGCGGGCCGTTCGCCGCCGATGTGATCAGCGCGGGATGCCCGCAGGACCTGTCGCTGGAAAGCTTCCCGGTCGGCGCCTGTTCGCGCACGGTGTTCGGCAAGATCGAGATCGTGCTTTACCGGACGGCGGAAGACGCGTTCCGGGTCGAATGCTGGCGGTCGTTTTCGGACTATGCGTTCGAGTTTCTCAAGGACGCGGCGCGGGGCCTGTAAGCCGCGCCGGCCGCTATTTGCGTTCCAGGATCGAGAGCGTCTTCCAGACGGCGGTCAGGGCCGGCTTGAGGCTGTTCTCGATCTCCAGCTTCACCTCATAGGTGGCGAGGATCCGGCCGGACGGGCGGATATCGGCGTCGGAAAGGATGAAGATGGCGCGGATGCGCGCGCCCGTCTTCACCGGCGCCATGAAGCGGATCTGCTCGAAACCGTAATTGATGCCCATCACCGAGCCCTCGACCGTCGGCAGCGCCTCGAAGGCGAAGGTCGAGAGCATGGAGAGCGTCAGGAAGCCGTGGGCAATGGTGCCGCCATAGGGCGTTTCGGCCGCGGCGCGCTCCGGGTCGAGATGGATCCACTGGTGATCGTCCGTCGCTTCGGCGAAACTGTTGATCATCTCCTGGGTGATGGCGCGCCATTCCGAGCGCCCGATCTCGCTGCCGACCAGGGCGGGGATTTGTTCGACCGTGACTGTGTCCATATGTGTTTCCGCGCGGGGCTCCGATGTCTGAGCGGCCAGCCTTACGCATCGGGCAAAGCGCAATCAACCCCAAGGGCCTGGCCGTTCACAGACAGGCGCAATCGGCAGCGGGTTCTCCCGGTGCCGTAGCGGCATGGCGCAAATGTTGGCCGGAATGACGTATAGCCGCTGGCGCGAGCGGCGCCTCTGCGGCTAGCTTCCCGAAGAGCCCGTCACTCTCGAAAGGACCATTCATGCCGCTTTCCGTGAACCGAGAGGTCTTCATCACCTGCGCCGTGACCGGGTCGGGCGGAACGCAGGACCGCAGCCCGCATGTGCCGCGTTCGCCCAAGCAGATCGCCGACAGCGCCATCGAGGCGGCGAAGGCCGGGGCGGCGATCGTCCATTGTCATGTGCGCGATCCGGAGACCGGCGCGCCGTCGCGCGACCCCGCGCTCTATCGCGAGGTGACGGAGCGGATCCGCGCGGCGGAAACCGACGTGGTGCTGAACCTGACCGCCGGGATGGGCGGGGACATGGTGTTCGGTTCGACCGAGGCGCCGCTGCCGCTGAACGACAAGGGCACGGACATGATCGGCGCGGCCGAACGGGTCGTGCATGTGGCGGAGTGCCGGCCGGAGATCTGCACGCTCGATTGCGGCACGATGAATTTCGCCGAAGCCGATTACGTGATGACCAATACGCCCGGCATGCTGCGCGCCATGGGCGCGATGATGACCGAAATGGGCGTGAAGCCGGAGATCGAGGCCTTCGACACCGGCCATCTCTGGTTTGCCAAACAGCTGGTCGAGGAGGGCGTGCTGACGGGGCCGGCGCTGGTGCAGCTTTGCATGGGTATCCCATGGGGCGCGCCGAATGATCTCAACACCTTCATGGCGATGGTCAACAATGTGCCTGCCGACTGGCACTGGTCGGCCTTCTCGCTCGGCCGCGACCAGATGCCCTATGTGGCGGCGGCGGTGCTGGCCGGCGGCAATGTGCGCGTCGGGCTGGAAGACAATCTGTTCCTCGACAAGGGCGTATTGGCGACCAATGCGCAGTTGGTCGACCGCGCGGCCGGCATCATCGAGCGGATGGGCGCGCGGGTAATCGGGCCGGACGCGGTGCGCGAAAAGCTGGGTCTGACGAAGCGGGCGCCGCAATGACGGAGAGGAAGAAGGCCGCGATCCTCGGCGGCGGGGTAATCGGCGGGGGCTGGCTGGCGCGGTTCCTGCTCAATGGCTGGGACGTCGCGGTCCATGATCCCGATCCGCAGGCCGAACGCAAGATCGGCGAGGTGCTGGCCAATGCGCGCCGGGCGCTGCCGATGCTTTACGAGGTGCGCCTGCCGGAAGAAGGGAAGCTCGTTTTTTGCGAAACGCTTGCCGAAGCGGTTGCCGAGGCCGACTGGATCCAGGAAAGCGCGCCGGAGCGGCTCGATCTGAAGCACACGATCCTCGCCGATATCGAGCGGCATGCGCCGGAGACGGCGATCATCGGCTCGTCGACCTCCGGTTTCATGCCGTCGCAATTGCAGGAGGGGCTGGACCGGCCGGGTGCGGTGCTGGTCGCGCATCCGTTCAACCCGGTCTATCTGCTGCCCCTGGTCGAGGTCGTGCCGTCGGCGAAGAATTCCCCGGACACCGTGGAGCGGGCCGCCGTGATGCTGCGCTCGATCGGCATGTTCCCGCTCGTCATCGGCAAGGAAATAGACGCGCATATCGCCGACCGTCTGCTGGAGGCCGTGTGGCGCGAGGCGCTCTGGCTGGTCAAGGACGGGGTCGCCACGACCGGCGAGATCGACGATGCGATCCGCTACGGATTCGGGCTGCGCTGGGCGCAGATGGGCCTGTTCGAGACCTATCGCATCGCCGGCGGGGAAGCCGGGATGAAGCATTTCCTGGCGCAATTCGGCCCGGCGCTGCAATGGCCGTGGACGAAGCTGATGGATGTGCCGGAACTGACCGAGGAACTGGTCGACATGATCGCGGCGCAATCGGACGCCCAGTCCGGCCACATGACGATCCGCGAGCTGGAGCGACTGCGCGACGACAATCTGGTCGCGAAGATGCGGGCGCTGAAGGGGCGCAATGCGGCGGTGGGCGTGCTGTTGAACGCGCATGAAAAGGCGATCGCGCCGCGCCGCGCGGCGCAGACCGGCGAGCCGCTGGAAACGATCGCGCGCATCGTTCCGGTCGACTGGACCGATTACAACGGCCACATGAACGAGAGCCGCTACGGCCAGGTGTTTTCCGATGCGGCGGATGCCGTTCTGGCGACGATCGGCGCGGGCGAGGACTATGTCGCGGCGGGCTTCAGCTTCTTTACCGTGGAAACATCGATCAAATATCTGGCGGAATTGCATGCCGGGTCGCCGATCCGGGTCGAGACGGTCGTGACCGAAGGCGCCGGCAAGAAGCTGCGGCTTTCCCACCGGCTGCTCGGCACGGACGGCGCGGTGCATGCGACCGGCGAGCAGTTGCTGATCCATGTCAGCCTCGAGACCCGACGCGCCTGCGAGCCGTCCGGCGCGGTGCGCGACGCGTTGGAAGCGCTGGCGCAATCGCATTCCGGCTTGCGGCCATCCGATCCCGGTCGATAGTAATAGCCGGGGTGCGACCGGGAGACGGCATATTACGAACAGGGCGGATGCGACCGGCGGTCTGGAAGCGTGGACAAGCGGTCCGCGCCTGCTGGCCTTGCTCGCCGGTTTCGCGCTGCTGATCCGTCTGCCGTTCTTCTTTCCCGCCGTTATCAACTGGGACGAGAGCACGTTCATCCTGATGGGGCAGGATCTGCTGGACGGTTATCTGCCCTATACGAATCTCTGGGACAACAAGCCGCCGCTCCTGTTCGGCGCGTTCGCGACGATGATCGCGGCGTTCGATTCGATTGCCGGCATTCGCGCCTGCGGCTGGTTGCTGGTCACGGGAACGGGCTACCTGATCTTCCTCCTCGCCAGGCGGGCCTATGGGCGCGAAGCGGGATTGGCGGCCGGGCCGATCGGCATGTTCTTCATGACCGTCACGGACGGTCAGGCGGTGATGAGCGAATTGCTGGCCGCGCCGCCGATGATGGGCGGGCTGCTGCTGCTGAGCCGGCCCGGCGGAGCGGGACGCTATTTCCTCGCCGGCCTCTGTTTCATGCTGGCTGCGCTGTTCCGCACCAATCTGGCGATCGTCGTCGTCGCTCTTTGCTTCTATGCGTTCATAGTGGAGCGGCCATGGCGATATCGCTTCCGTTTTCTGTGGTTCTTGGCGCTTGGCGCCGGACTGGTCTTGCCGCTTGTGTTCGTGGCGGTTCCCTATCTGGCGACGCGGCAGGGGGAAATCCTGTTCCGCTCCGCCGTGCTGGCTCCACTTGGCGAAACCGGGGAGCGGCCGGGAATTCTCGCCACGACATGGCGCTTTCTGCAGGGCGGACTGGATGGCCAGAGCGGGCTGTGGTTTCTCGCGGCCATCGGCGCGACTCTGGCGATATGGGGACGGCAGCGGCCTTCGGATGCGGGCGTGACGGGCTATATCGGCGTCATGGCCGTCGCCTCGACGCTCTCGGTGCTGGCGACACGCGCGCCGCATGGACATTACCTGATCCAGGTGGTCCCGCCGCTCGCGGTCTTTGCGGGGATCGCATGGCAGGAAACGGCCCGGCGTTCGTTCCGTCTTGTTTTCCTCCTGCTGGTTCTCGTGACGTCGATCGCGCCTCTCGGCGACATCGCACGGGAATATGGAAACCTGATTGCGCGCGCGGCAAGCGGTGAGCGGCTGGGGGGCGGCCGTGCCTACGAGATCGCCGAACTGCTTGAGACCGGGAACGCGCGCGACAAGCGGGTCTACCTGATGACGGACCACATCGTTTACTGGATGCTGGGAACGAAGCCGCTGACGCCAATCGCCACGCACCCCTCCAATATCGCGAAGGAGGGACTGCTGACCTTCGTGGACGGGCACAACGCGACCACGGAGCGGGCCCTGGCGAAGTTGCTGGAGACGAGGCCCGATTATATCGTCAAGGAGAAGGAAACGATCTGGCTGGGGGACAAGCCTGCCGCAGCCGCGCTTCTCGCGGAGCGTCTGGCGGAAGACTATGAGCGGATCGCGATAATCGGGGGCGCAGAGGTCTTCCGGCTTGTCGAGGCTTCAATCTAATCCTGAAAGGCTCTAGCGAAGAAGACTGCGGAAAAATCGTGATCTTTCCTGGCCAAGATGCCTATAGTGCCGGCCGGCTGGCGGGCGTTCCTCCTTCTCGGAGAGAGGTGCTGACATGGGAATAAACAGAGGTCTGTTCGGGTTCGCACTGGCGGCGATGCTTTTCGCGGCCTGGGGTGCGCAGGGCGAGGAGCTTGTCGTGGCGGACGCCAATGGCAGCTATCATTATCCGGCGGATTGCGCCGCCGCCTTTGAAAATCATGCGGGCATCGAACGATACATGACGAGACGCGGTCGCGAGGAGGAACTGAACGCGTTCAATCACCGCTGCAGCGTCTATCTGAGCGGCAATCCGGTCGGCCGCGCAGGCACCGGGCTCCGGGCGCTTGGCAGCGACATGGTCGATGAACTCTGGCGGGAGTCCGGCGCGAGGGACTTCTTCAACCGCCGCTTCGGTCAATAGGGCCGCGTTCGGGACGGCGAGACGGCTTATCTTGCCGCGTAAATCTGGTAGTTCCGCCCGGCATCCGGCGCTTCGGCGAGCGCATGGAAGCGCATCTTGTCGCTGCCGGCCTTGAGCGCCTCGGCAAGCGCCTTCTCCGACTGCCCGATAAGGTCTCCGGCGCTGGCCGCCGTCGATGCCATGGCAATGCCGAAAGACATGGTGATCTTCTCGTTGGCCATGTTCTTTTTGGTGACGAGCAGACGCTTGGCGGCCAGCGCGTTGCGGATGCCCGTGATGAAGCCGGTGATCCGGTCGGGATTTTCCGTGTTGAGCACGAAGGCGAAGCGGCCTTTTTCCAGATTGGCGATGAATTGCCGGGTCGGATTGCCGCCCTTCAGCGCCGCGCCGATATCCTGCAGCGTCTTGTTGGACCAGGGCGACTGACCGCTCGTATTGAAGTTCTGGAAATCGTCGATCTCGGCGATGGCGAGCCCGCAGGCCGCCGGCTTGCTGGGATTGGCGTAGATGCCGACCATGGTCTTGTTGAAGGAACGGCGATTGGCGAGGCCGGTGACCGGATCGGTCCATTTGCGGGCCTCGATGGAGTCCATTTCCTTCTTGAGGTCGCCGATTGCCGCATTCTGGGCGGCCGCCGCGTCGCTCAGCGTCTTGTTTGTGCGGGCCTGCAGTTCGGTCGCTTTCGACAGGCGGTCGATCGACTTGGCGATCGCGGCGCGGTCGATTTCCTTGTCGGAACTCATGGCGCGGCTGGCTTCGCTCACCGCCTTTTCGAATTCCGCCAGCGAGGAGGCCTCGTTCTGGATCAGCTTGAGGAACTCGAACATCTGGCTCTGCATGGTGTCGTTGGCCTTGGCCAGAACGCTTTCCTCATGCTGGTGGGGAAGATATTTCCTGCCAATCTCGTCGAGAACGCCTTGCGTCTTCGGGCCTTCAATGGCCATGAACTCCCGCGTCAGCTCCGGATTCGAGCCTGAATAGGCGTCGTAGATGAGCTCGTAATTGCGCGGAAGGCTCTCGACCCGTTCGCGATCCATCAGGGTTGCGATTCGCAGGGCGACGGAAGGTGTCTGTTTCGCGTTGGTCATGGCAGGTAGTCTCGTTGTTCTTGTTGTTCTTGAATTTTCGCGCCGCGCGGGGTCGCGCCGTTGCGCGAAGGCCGAAGACCGCCATGAATGCGGATCGGAACTGTCCGGTCTGTCAAAATTGGATGCCGCCCCAATACCCGGTTTCCCCGTGTCGTTTATCGAAGCCATACTAATGGTCATTGTTTAATCAAGAATTGCGATCGAAGATGACGCCGGGGAAAGGAAGCAACTTTCCTCTTATCGTTTACACTTGGTTATCGCGGTTCCGGGTCTCGCGCCGGGATAAGCCTTCAGAGACCTTGCCGATCTTTTTCGCCAAGGCGGCGTGTTCATTCGCCGGTTTCGGCTCGCGTGCGGTTCGAAGATCGGCCGAGCCGGAATTGACGTTTCCGCAGGGGAAAAAACGAAACGGGTTGCGGCGGCGCGGATTTGCGTAGTTAAAGGGCACCCCTTTGTTTTTCGGCGCGGAACGGGTCGCATGATCTCGAATGAATGGATTGCCCGCAAGGGCAAGCGGATTGCCTTCTACGCGCGGGGTGTCGCGCTGGATGCGGCGCCGTATGTCCTCTTCGAAACGCATTTGCGCAGGCTGAAGCCGCAGCTGGAGGAAATCCTTTCCGGGGAAAGCGGGCTTTCCGAACGGGTCGCCTATTACAACCATATGCCGCCGGGGGATGTGCCGCCGGAGGCGCGGCCGATATCGCGGATCTCCCGCGGCAAGTCCTATTACTTCTACGATCTCAAGATCCCGGCAAAGCATTTCGGCCGGTCGCGTCGCGTCAATTATGTGTTCGGCGACGTGACGTCGGTACCGCCCCGGCCCGCACTGGTTAAAAGCCGGCCGATCAGCGACGACAACGACAATTCGGTCCTGTGCAAACTGGACCGGCTGAGGCATTTCGACGTCAATGTCCTGGCGGATACGATGCAGTTTCGCGACAAGAAGCCGGCCGCGGTCTGGCGCGGCTCGCTGAACAACGAGAAGCGCAAGACGCTCGCGACGCGTTATGGCGCCCATCCCTCATGCGATATCGGATATGTGTCGAAGGATCCCGGTGATGCCGGGTCGAAGCCGTTTCTGACGATCAAGGAGCAGATGGCCTATCGCTATATCGTCTCCATCGAGGGGATCGATGTGGCGACGAATCTCAAATGGATCATGAGTTCCCGGTCCCTGTGTTTCATGCCGCGGCCGAAATACGAGACATGGTATATGGAAGGCAGCCTGCAGCCGGGCGTCCATTATGTCGGCCTCAGGGACGATTTCGAGGATCTCGGAGACAAAATCGCCTATTACAACGACAATCTGGAAGAGGCCGAGGAGATCGTCGCCAACGCCAATGCCCATTTCCGGCGGTTTCTCGACAGCAAGAACGAGGAGCTGTGCCAGCTGGCCGTGCTCTACAAGTATTTCCGGCTGACGGGGCAGTTGTGATGACGAACGACAGCGGGAGTTGGGACAGGTTTTGAAAATCACGCTCGTATCAGGCGGAAGATTGCCGGTTACAGGCTATGGCGGCCTGGAGCGTCAGGTTCAGTGGCTCGCGCTCGAACTGCACCGGCAGGGGCATCAGGTCACTATAGTGAGCGAGGCTGTCGGGCCGCTGGGCGATATCGAGATGCGGGCGGCGGCGAGAGACCAATTGCCGGAAGCGATTCCCGCTGACGCCGATATCGTCAATTTCCATGCGAGATGGCCGCGCGAGGGAGACGATTTCGGCAAGCCTTTCCTGAATACCGCCCACAATATCTATCCCCATATCGACGTCAGGAATGCACCGTGGAGCTTCGTTAGCGCGTTCCATGCGAAGCGCCAGGGCGGCGCCCATTACGTCCATAACGGCTTCCCGCTCGACGATTATCCCTTGTGCGAGAACAAGTCGGACAGGCTTCTGTTCATGGCGGGCGTCGGGCGGCCGGGAAAAAACCTGACGCGTGCGGTGGCGCTGGCGCATCATTTCGATTTTCCCCTGGATGTCGCCGGCGGGCGACGTTGGGGTTTGCTGAACCGGAGCAAGGTTCGCAAGGAATTGCTGTTCTTCAAGACCCTCACCCCGCGGTTCCGTTTCCACGGCATCGTGGATGGCGGGCGGAAGATGAAATTGCTCGGGCAGGCGAAGGCCTTTCTCAATCCGATCCGCGTCGAGGAGACCTTCGGCATGGCCCCTGTCGAGGCCATGCTGTGCGGCACGCCAGTCCTGGCGACGCCGCTTGCTGCAATGCCGGAAATCGTGACGAGGGAGACCGGGTTTCTCTTCGAAACCGACGCCGAGTTCGCCGAAGCTCTCGAGGGTTTGGGCGACCTGGAACCGCGCTGGATCCGCGAATCCGCCGCCGACCGGTTCTCGATCGAGCGGACCGCGAAAGGCTATCTCGATCTTTATGCGCGGGTACTCGATGGGGACAGGCTCGTGAATTGACCCTTGTTCGGGCTCATCTGGAGCCGGACCAGTCCCGCCATCATTCTGACGGGTGACAAGGGGCTCACGCGCCGCTATTTCGGGCCGGGCGCAACCTTCGCCGACGCGAGGCATTCCACCAGTCTCAGCGCGGGCGGCGCTCGCCACGCAATTTACCGTCTGGATCCGGCGTCGCCGGGCAAGGGCCACGCCTGATCCACCTTCTATGAAAAGGTTTCTTCACATGCTGTCGCTCAAAGATGAGAAGCTTCTCGAAACACGCGCCTATGTGAATGGCGAGTGGGTCGGCGGGGACAAGACGTTCCCGGTCGAAAATCCGTCCACCGGGGAGGTCATTGCCGAGGTTGCCGATCTCGGCGCCGATATCGAGCCGGCGATCGACGCGGCCTATGCGGCGCGCAAGGAATGGGCCGCGAAATCGGGCAAGGAGCGCGGGGGCATCCTGCGGCGGCTCTACGAACTGATGGTCGAGAACGCCGACGACCTCGCCACGATCCTGACCGCGGAGATGGGCAAGCCCTGGCCGGAAGCGCGCGGCGAGATCCTCTACGGCGCATCCTATGTCGAATGGTTCTCCGAAGAGGCCAAGCGCATTTATGGCGACGTCATTCCGGGGCCGACGTCCGACAAGCGATTTGTCGTCGTCAAGCAGCCGGTGGGCGTGGTAGGGGCGATCACGCCGTGGAATTTTCCCAACGCCATGCTGTCGCGCAAGATGGCTCCGGCGCTCGCGTCGGGGTGCACCATGGTGGCGCGGCCGGCCGAATTGACGCCGCTCTCCGCCATCGCGATCGGCGTTCTGGCGGAGCGGGCGGGCGTGCCGGCCGGCGTGTTCAACGTGATCCCGTCTTCGCAATCCGCCGCGGTGGGAGAAATCCTCTGCGCTTCCGAAAAGGTGGCCAAGCTCACCTTCACCGGTTCGACCCGGGTCGGCAAGATCCTGATGCGGCAGGGCGCCGAGACGATCAAGAAACTGTCGCTGGAACTGGGCGGCAACGCGCCCTTCATCGTCTTCGACGATGCGGATGTCGATGCGGCCGTCGAGGGGGCGATGATCGCCAAGTTCCGCAACAATGGCCAGACCTGCGTCTGCGCCAACCGCATCTATGTGCAGGCCGGCATCTACGACAGTTTCGCGGAGAAGCTCGCCGCGGCGATGGACGGGCTGACGCTCGGGGACGGTTTCGCGGACGGCGTGACCACGGGGCCGCTGATCAACACGGCGGCTCTCGGCAAGGTCGAAGAGCATATCGAAGACGCCCTGTCGAAGGGTGCGACGCTCGCCAAGGGCGGCCAGCGCTCCAATCTCGGCGGGACGTTCTACCAGCCGACGCTGTTGAGCGACGTGACCCAGTCCATGAAGGTCGCGCGCGACGAAACCTTCGGCCCGCTCGCGCCGCTCGTCAGGTTCGAGCATGAGGAAGAGGCGATCGCCTGGTCCAACGATACGGAATTCGGCCTCGCCTCCTATTTCTACACCAGCGACCTCGCCCGCGCCTGGCGTGTCGGCGAAGCACTCGAAACCGGCATGGTCGGCATCAATACGGGCGCCATTTCGACCGAGCTTGCCCCGTTTGGCGGGGTCAAGCAGTCTGGCATGGGGCGCGAAGGTTCGAAATACGGGATCGAGGACTATCTCGAGATCAAGAGCATGTGCTTCGCCGGCAT
Organism: Ahrensia sp.; assembly: GCA_002698425.1. Next base: position 50,205 of record NZXU01000111.1, read on the forward strand.
ATGACGCGTCGGCGGCAAGGCGCTATTCCAGCGCCTTGTCGCTCGTATCCGCCTTTCCTTTCACCCAGTAACCGGCCGCCTTGATCAGTTCGGCCGGATGGCCGCGCTCGTCGCGAATGTGGCCGCGGAGCGCGCGCGCCACGCCGGCCTCGGCGGCGATCCAGACAAAGCCCCTGCCGTCCGGCAGATCGATGGCTTTCAAGGCTTCGAGCACGGGCGCAGGATCATTCGCCTGGTCCTCCGGCCGGACGACCCAGTGGCTGGTCAGGTCCGCGGCGGTCTCGAATTGCTGCCTGTCGTCTTCAGAGAGGACGGCGCCGAGCACGATGATCCTGGTTCCGGCGCCTGTTTCCTCGATCCGCCGTCCGATCGCGGGAAGCGCCGTTTCGTCTCCGATCAGGAGCCACCAGTCGAAAGCGGGCGCGATCACGGCCGAACCGCGCGGCCCGCCGATGGTCAGCGTGTCGCCCGGTTGCGCGTGGATCGCCCAGTCGGTCGCCGGACCGGCATCGTGCACGGCGAAATCGAGCGTGAGCGTTCCTGCCGCCACGTCGAAGGCGCGCGGCGTATATTCGCGCATCAACGGTTTCTCGCCGTCCGTTTCGAAAAAGAGCTTGATGTGATCGTCGGGGGAAAGCGACTCGAAGCCTTCCATGTCCCCCTGTAACTCCAGGCGTATCATTGCAGGCGTCAGGCGGATGACGTCCGCGACGGTCAGTGTGCGGCGGCGCGTTTCGTGGCGTTTCCGGATGATGATTTCTTCCATTTCAAATTCCTCGTTCGTGCGAAACCATGGCCGCGATTTCGTTTCCTGCCGGGGCGGGCATTCTCTGCCGCGAAAAACTGTCCGATGCGCCCGGCAGGCAAGTCTGAATTCAATGTATGACCGAACCCGAGGCGGGCCGGACTTCCGCGTTCCCGATCCGTTGCGGGCATTCGTCATCTGCAGGGCGATGTTCGAACGCGATTGTTCCGCCTGAGCCGAGGCCGGTGTCATTCCGCACATGGATGTGGGGTCTCGAAGCGACTTTTTTAGTTCGGCAACGGAAGACAGTGTGTTTCGGTTGCCGACACTGCCGGGGAGCGGGGGACTGCATGAAGGAACTGCGAACCCAGGCCACCGTTGGGCCGGGTTTCCGAATGGTGGGCGGTACTGGGATTGAACCAGTGACCCCTACGATGTCAACGTAGTGCTCTCCCGCTGAGCTAACCGCCCGTATCCGGATGTTGTGGCGAAGGCGGGTGAAAAGCCGTTTGCGGCTTTCCGGCAGTCGTCACAGAGCCGCGCATACACCACAAGAGCGGCGGCCGGTCAATAGTGTGGATGTCACAAATATGGCGTCGCGATCAAGCCGGTCACGCCGCCTTGATCATCTTGTCGACTTCCGAAACCAGTTCGCGCAGATGGAACGGTTTCGACAGGACCTTGGCGTCCTTGGGCGCATTGGAATCCGGGTTGAGCGCAACGGCCGCGAAACCGGTGATGAACATCACCTTCAGGTCGGGATCGAGCTCGGTCGCGCGACGCGCGAGTTCGATGCCGTCCATCTCCGGCATGACGATATCGGTCAGCAGCAGCGAGAAAGGCTCTTCGCGCAGTCTCTCGTAGGCGCTGGCGCCGTTGTCGTAGTCGATGACCTGGTAGCCGGCCCGTTCCAGCGCCTTGACGAGAAAGGCGCGCATATCGTTGTCGTCTTCGGCGAGAAGAATTCGATTCATGACTGATCCGTTCGCTGCGCCGCACGGCCGGCGGCAAGGCATTTCCAATGCCCCAGTCATGGCCGGGGACGGTAAATATCGGGTTTATTTCATGCCGAAACGTCCTATCTTGGCAAGGGATTTCGCCCGGCCGACATGCCACAAAGGCTGGACAGGCCGCGAACCACCTGTCAACAATTCCAAAAACCGAAACGGGAAACAGCGAATCGAACCGGCAGCCATTATGAATTGCGATCCCGATTTCTCGGAGCATCCGGCCTTCGAGGTCCGCCAACCGGCCGAACAGCGCGTTCCCTTCGTCTTCAATTCGCCGCATAGCGGCCGTGTCTACCCGCCCCGTTTCCTTGCGATGAGCCGCCTCGACGCCGTCTCGATCAGGCGTTCGGAGGATTATTTCGTCGACGAGCTGTTCTCCGGCGCGGTGCCGCTGGGCGCGCCGATGCTGATGGCGCATTTCCCGCGCGCCTATCTCGACGTGAACCGCGAACCCTACGAGCTCGATCCGCGCATGTTCGGCGAGAGGCTGCCGCCCTATGCCAATTCGCGCTCTATCCGGGTCGCGGGGGGGCTCGGGACCGTGCCGCGGGTCGTCTCCGAGGGCGTCGAGATCTACCGCAACCGCATTCCGGTTTCCGAGGCGCAGAGCCGCATCGCCAATATCTACAAGCCCTATCACCAGACGCTTCGCGAATTGCTGGCCCAGACGCATCGCGAATTCGGCTTCGCCGTACTGATCGACTGCCACTCCATGCCGGCCTCGGTGCGCTACGGCCCGGAAGGCGTACGGCCGGATTTCATCGTCGGCGACCGGTTCGGCACCAGCGCCAGCCGCGATCTGTCGCAGGCGGCAATCGAGATCCTTTCGGGGATGGGATATTTGGTGACGGCCAACAAGCCCTATGCCGGCGGGTTCATCACCGAGCATTACGGACGCCCGCTCAAGGGGCTGCATGCGCTTCAGATCGAGGTCAATCGCGGCCTCTACATGGACGAGCGCACGATCATCCGGAAGCCGTCCTTTCCGGTGCTGCAGAACGATATCGCCAGCTTCGTCTCGCAGCTGATGTCGCTGCCGGACAGCCATTTCTTCGACTATTCGATAGCTGCCGAATAACGCGCAGACCCAGGCCGCAAAAAAAGGCCGCATCAAAAAAAGCGATGCGGCCAAAGTCTAGGGAGGAAACGCCCAAGGAGGGCGTGGCAACGAATTGCCGGCCTCCAGAGTATGCTGCAACGCAAAAATGTCAATGTGCGATGCAGCATTCGACGGAGAATTCACTTGTCTCCGCACAGGTTTTTGACCACAAAGCGCGGATGACCCGCGAGATTCTCCCCGATGTCACCTTTATGCAACGCCTTGCCGCAGCGGCAGCGGCCGAGACGCTGCCGCTGTTTCGCTCCAGCGCCCTGGTGGAGAACAAGGAGGATGGCGGGTTCGACCCGGTCACCGCAGCCGACCGCGATGCCGAAGCGGCTATCCGCGCACTGATCGAGGAAACCTATCCCGATCACGGCATTATCGGCGAGGAGCATGGCGCGGTGCGCGAGACCGCATCGCATGTCTGGATCATCGATCCGATCGACGGGACGCGCGCCTTCATATCCGGGTTGCCGGTCTGGGGGACGCTTGTCGGGCTCCGGGTCGACGGCGTGGCGACCGCGGGCTTCATGTCGCAACCCTTTACCGGCGAGTTCTTCGTTGCCGATGGCGAGAAGAGCATGCTGATTCGTGGCGATGCTGCGCCTGTGCGATTGTCGACGCGCAAGCACCACGCGCTTTCCGACGCGACGATCTTCACGACGACGCCGGCCCTGTTCGGGACTGGCGCGAAGCGCGACGCCTGGAACCGGCTGGAAACCGAGGTGAAACTCGCCCGCTATGGCTGCGACTGCTACGCCTTCGCGATGGTGGCGGCGGGGTTTGCAGATATCGTGGTCGATCCCGGGCTGAACGCCTATGACATCGCGGCGCTGATCCCGCTGATCGAGCAGGCGGGGGGCGTTGTGACGACCCTCGAAGGCGGCAATGCGGTCGGTGGCGGCGATATCATCGCGGCGGCGACGCCGGCCCTGCACGAAGCCGCGCTCGACATCCTCAATCGCTGAGCGCTTCCAGAACCACCTGTCCGGTGCCGGGCACGAAGGCGTTGAAAGCCGCGAAGAACTGTTCGCGGAAGATATCCTTTTCCTGAAGGATCTCGTGGCGCGCGCCATCGATGGTCAGGACCGAAGCCGACCGCAGATTGTCCGTGAGAAGGCGCGTCGCGTCATTCGAGACGACGCGGTCGTCGCCGGCGATGAAGACGAGGGTCGGGATGACGGTCTTTGCCAGATGGACGGGGTCGCTCACCGTTTCGATGGCGTCGGTGACCGCTGCCATCCAGGCGGCAGAAGGCCCACCCAGGGCAAGCTCCGGAAAGCGGATCGGGATGGAAATATTGCGCGCGTAGCGATGGGCATCCGACGTCAGGCGGTTGGTCTCGAAGGGACGCCGCATGCGGTCGGCCGGACCGCCGGCGACATAGACGTTGCCGAGACCGAGAAAACTCATGGACCGCGAAACGGCGCGGGTCATCCACTGGTATGAGGGCGAGGCCGGAAGTCCCAGGAAAGGCGCGAGCAGAACCATGCGCTGGACGCGATTGACCATGGCGGGCGCCGCATAGAGGGCGGCGAGCGCTCCGGTGGAATGGGCGACGATGAAATAGGGCGGGCGGCAATCCGGCAGGACCACGTCGCTGAAGACGGTCTCCAGATCGGTCGCATATTGCTGGAAGCCTTCCACATAGCCGGCATCGCCGCGCCGGAAGAACCGGGTGGAGCGTCCCTGGCCACGCCAGTCGAAGGCCGCGACATCGAAGCCTTCGCGAACGAAATCGCCGATCGATTCGAAATATTTCTCGATTGTCTCGTTGCGGCCCTGCAGCAGAAATACGGTCCCCTTGGCGCGATGCCCGGCCGCCTTGAACACGGCGTAACGGATCGCAAACCCGTCCGGCGTGCGGACGAAGCCGTCGGAGTGGATTTCTGGATTGGGATTGTGCTCGAAGAGCCGGAGTTCTGTCATGGATGGCGGGCGGCGCTTGCGGGCCCGGATTGCTCCTGTTCCAGCCCGCCTTGTCGGTTGGCGACGATTGTTAGGAGGCGGCCGGCAAAAGGTCAAAGAAAAACCGGGAGTGCCTTTCAGCACTCCCGGCTTCGTGACCGGACCGGAAGGGACGATGCAGCCCGGCCAACCGTCATTCCTCAGCGAATGCCGAAGGAATAGGTGAAATTGCCGTTGCCGCCATGGAGGCTGAAACCGGGGCGGTGGCCATGATGCCCGCGGTGCAGGACCTGGCGCGACAGGATCCGGCCGGACTTGCCGTCCACGACCAGCCTGACGGGGCCGCGATAGCCGCGGGCACGCATCACGTAATCGCCGCGCACGAGGCGCACATTGCGAATGTTGCGATAGCCGCGCTGATAGAGCGAACGGACCACCACGCGCTGCGGCAGGATACGGCGATGCCCACGCCAATCCTTGTGAGAGTGGCCATTCTTGTTGCCCTTGTAGTGGACCAGATCGGTTGCCTGGCCGGTTACGGCTTGCGGGGCGGCAAAGGCCGGTGCGGCCGACGCAGCCGAGAAAGCGCCTGCGGACAGGAGCGCGGCGAGGGCGGCGGTTATCATTGTCTTCTTCATATCGAGTCTCCTGGTTCCCGGCGTCGCTCTGTCAGGGCGGCGCCTCCGTACGATGGAGACACATTGCCACCGGCCACCTGAACCGAGCCGGAAGGCGGCGTTCATCTGGCGTTCAGGAAAGAAGGGGGGCGATTTGGCGGCTCTTGAACGGGGGAAACGCAATTCCCAAATATCTGCAGCGGACGCCGGAAACGGGTTCGCTGGTGTCAGGGACCGTGCCACTTTCCGGGCGGTCGAGAACGCCAAACGCAAACATAGTCGCTCATTGAATGGAGGACACATCATGCGTCACGTCGACTATTCTCCGCTGTTCCGTTCCACCGTCGGTTTCGACCGTCTTTTCTCGATGCTGGACACGCTTGCCCAGCCGGAAAACAACGGCCAGACCTATCCGCCCTATAATATCGAGCGGACCGGTGAGAACGCCTATCGCATCACCATGGCCGTCGCCGGTTTCTCCGAAGACGATCTCACCATCGAAGCCCGTTCCAACGTTCTGACGGTCGCCGGCGCGAAGCCGGAGGAAAACACCGAACAGAAGCGGGAATTCCTGCATCGCGGCATTGCTTCGCGCGCTTTCGAGCGTCGCTTCCAGCTCGCCGACTATGTGGAAGTGAAGGCCGCCGAACTGAAGAACGGCCTGCTGCATATCGATCTCGAACGTGAAATTCCCGAGGCGATGAAGCCCCGCAAGATCGAGATCAGCAATGGCAAGGATGGCGCCAAGCAGATCGAGGCCAAATCGGTCAACTAAGCACCGGTCGTCATCCGACCCTCTAATTCGTCAACACGTCCGCGCGCCGGGTCCCCCTCCCTACCGGCGCGCCCGACGCGGAAAGGCGGGGGAGACCCCGCCTTTTTTCTTTGCCGTATCCAGGGAGTTGTCAGCCGAAGCGGCGGCGCAGGAGATAATCCAGCGACAGCTTGCCGGGTCCGTTGACCACGATCATCAGCAGCACGAATATCCACAGCATACGCTGGTCGAAGATGATGGCGTCGGGGAACCGGTCGAACATCGCCCCGAGATATTTGCCCGTAATCTCGAAATACACGACGTCGACATAGCTCTGGACGACCACGAAGACGATCATGCCGATCGCGGCGATCCGGCTGAACAGGCCGATCACAACGAGTATCGGCAGCACCAGTTCGCCCAGTGTCCCGGCGATGACGATCAGGCCCCACGGGAAGAAGGGCACGGCTTCGACCGCGTTGCCGTAACTGTCGAAGACCGGAGGGATGATCGAGGCATAGGCCCCGATCGAGGGGTTGAGAAAGCCCAGCAAGCCGTCGCCAAGCTTGTTCCAGGCGGAATTCAGGTAATAGAGGAGCAGCAGGCTGGCGAAAGCAAAGCGGGCCGCGAAGCCGTTGAACCATCCGGCCAGCGCCCCCTCAAGCGTTGAAAAGACCTTGCGATGCAAGCGAACGAGAGACCCGACCGGGCCGGACATCCCGTTTCCAGAAAAGTGTCTCATTTCCGCCGTATCGGCCATGGCGATCTCCCCCTCTTCTTATTGAGCCGACTGAGCGGCGACAAAGGCGCCGGTGGACAGAATGCCGCCGATCGCGTCGTTGATGTCGAATGTTCCGGCGGCTTCCATCCCCGCATCTGCCGCTTCGCCAAGCGTTGCGCCGCGGAGAAGCGTTTCGAAGAAGGCCTCATGGCCATCAGGCAATGCGATGACGGTCACCTCCGTGCCGGGCCGGGTGACGAGGACGTTTTGCGGCCGTGAGGCGTCGATCTTGCCGACGGGGTCGTCGGCGCGGTTGGCGTCGAAAATGTCGAAGACGGCGTAGGACGAGCGCACGAGCGCCGTTGCGGGATGTGCTGTGAACGTCGCCTCGCCAAGGCGGCCCGGATCGATCGCCGCGAGCGCCTGCGGGGCGAGCGGTTCAAGGTCGGCGGCGTGATAGGCCGTCAACCAGGCGCGTTCCAGGCGCGCGACATCGGCCAGATAGGGCATGCGCGCGGTGTGTTCGAAGGTTTCGACAAAAGCCGGGAAGTCGTGGCCGTAGAGGAACAGCAGCGGCGAAACCGGCGGATGGGCGCGAACGAATTCGCGCGCCATGTCCCGAAAAAGGGTTTTGCCGGTGATGCGTTGGACTGCCGGAAAAATGTCGGCCAGCGCATCGATCAGGCTAACGGTGACATTGTTGCGATAGACGTTGAAGCGCTTGACCGCCTGCTTGCCGCGCGGGCCGGTGACCGTCGGCGGTTCGGCGCGCGACGGATCGAGGATCGCGGCGCGGAAACCGACAGCGTCGAGATCTTGCGTGTCAGGCTCCGACGGCATGGCCCGTTCTCCCGTGGCTCTTGCCCATCATGAAAGAATGCGCGGCTTCGTCGAGAATACGGTCCGCGGCGGCGGCTTCGGCGCGCAAGACCGGCCAGTCGGGAAGATCGGAGTCCCATTCGATCAGTGTCGGGATCGGTCCGGCCTGCTTGACGACGATGGCATAGAGATCCCAGACCGCATCGGCGACCGGGGCATCGTGGCTGTCGATCAGCAGCGGCTCGCCCTCGTCGTCCTCCTGCACGGCGTGGCCGGCGAGGTGGATCTCGCCGACATGCTCCATCGGATAGTCCATCAGATAGGACATCGGCGAGAAGCCGTGATTGGTGGCCGAGACGAAGACATTGTTGACGTCGAGCAGAAGGCCGCAGCCGGTGCGGGACACGATTTCGCGGATGAAGTCGGTTTCGCTCATCGTCGAATTCTCGAAAACCACGTAGGTCGACGGGTTTTCGAGCAGCATCTGCCGGCCGATGACGTCCTGCATATGGTCGATATGCTCGCAGACATGATCGAGCGTCGCTTCCGTGTAGGGCAGCGGCAGGAGGTCGTTCATGAAGACCTCGTCATGGGTGGACCATGCCAGATGCTCGGAAATCAGCGCGGGTTCGTAGCGGTCGACAAGCGCCTTGAAGCGCATGAGGTGGTCCGCGCTCAGCGGTTGCGGTCCGCCGATCGACATGCAGACGCCGTGCAGGGAGAGGGGGAAGTCCTGGCGAACGCGCTCCAGCGCACGATGGGGAAATCCGCCGTCGCCCATGTAATTCTCGGCGTGTACCTCGAGAAAACCCACCGGGTCGGCGTCGGCGATGATCGCGTCGAGATGGGTGTGCTTGAAGCCGACCCCGGCCGAAGCCGGGATGCGGGCGGTGCGGGCTGCAAAACGGGACGGCGCCAGGGATGCCGGAGCCGTTTGCCGGCTTTGCGAAGGAACGGTCCTGCTCATGGCGTTGTCTCCGTTTTGCAGCGTTTGTAGAATGCGATCAGGCCGGTACGTCGCGTTCAAGCGGCTCGAGCGAACCCATGCGGCCGTCCGGGAGTTCCATCGACGTGCAGGTGCCTTCTTCAACATATTTCCAGGAATTGCCCTGGTAATCGACCGTCGAGGTGCCCTGGCAGGTCGTGCCGGGGCCGGCGGCGCAATCGTTCTGGCCGGCCATGGCGACGCCGTAGCATTTGACGTTGGCCGCGGCCGCATCGGTCGCGGTGACGAGCTGGGCACCGGAGATGGCGGCGGCGACAGCACCGGCGAGAACGGTGCCGCTGAAGACAGTCTTGGTTGCTTTGGACATAGGTAACTCCTCTGAAGATCCGTGCCGGGTTATTCAGCAGCCCGGCGAGGCGAGGAGTCGCAAACCCACCAGTAAATAGGAAATCAACGCGGCGTTATCCGCTGTCACTTCCGTGTGAGAACAAGTTGATGAAGATTATTGCCGGATCAGGACAGTAGAGCGGCGAAACGGTCGATGTCCGATGGTTCGGTGGCGAAGCTGGTGACGAGGCGAACAATGATCTCGCCTTCCTCCAGCGTTGCGCCGTCTCCGGCGGTCTTGGGCCAGGGATGGAACCGGGCGCCCTCTGCCGAAAGCCTGTCGAATTCCGCCTCCGGCATGACGGCGAAGACCTCGTTTGCCTCGACCTGCCAGGCGAGGCGTGTTTTCGACCCTGCCTCGACGACGGCGGCGAGCCGGCTCGCCATGGCGTTGGCGTGACGCGCGAGGTCCAGCCAGAGGCCGTTGTCGAAATAGGCGAGGAACTGCGCCGCGATGAAGCGCGACTTGGAAAAGAGATGGCCGGAGCGTTTGCGCAATTGCGGCATGTCGCGGGCCATCTCCGGATCGAAGAAAACGAGCGCCTCGGCGCACCAGCATCCGTTCTTGGTGCCGCCGAAGGAAAGGATGTCGACGCCGCGCTTCCAGGTCATTTCGGCCGGCGAGCAGCCGAGCGTGACGAGCGCGTTGGCGAAACGCGCGCCGTCCATGTGCAGCGGCAGACCGAATTCCCTGCAGATGCCGGAGATGACGTCGATCTCGCCGGGCGAATAGATCGTGCCGATTTCGGTTGCCTGGGTGATCGACACGCCAAGCGCGAGGCCCCGATTGACCGTGCCGGGCGAGAAGGGCTCCACACTTGAACGCAAGGCCGCCGGGTCGATCTTGCCGTTGTTTCCGGGAACGGGACGAATGCGAACGCCGCTGGCGAGAAATTCCGGCGCGCCGCCCTCATCCTCGCGGATATGCGATTCGGGATGCGCGAAAGCGACGCCGCCGACACGGTTGACCGCGGCGAGCGCCAGCGAATTGCAGGCGGTGCCGGTCGGCAGGAACCAGACCGAGACCTCATGGTCGAAGATCTCGGCGAAACGCGCCTCGACCTGACGATCCAGTTCGCCGGCGCCATAGGCCACGTCGAAGCCGCCGGCGTGAGCCTTCAAGGCGTCGGCGATTTGCGGGTGGGCGCCCGCCCAGTTGTCTGAGGCAAAAAACATTCGGCTTTCCTTCGCGTGGCGCGATGAGTGTATGTCCGGTACCAATGGCCCGACCACGGCCGACAGTTCAAGGATCAAATAGGGCTGCGCAGGAAGGGGATTTGGATGAGCACATCGTTTGAAGAAATCGCGATGGTACCGGTGGGGCGCGTCGTGGGCGGACGGGCGGAGGCGACCAAGGACCATTGGGGCGCCAATCGCTCGACGATCGTGCTGCGTGACGACCTCGTGGGGCCGGATGCGCTGAAAGGACTCGATGCGCATTCCCATATCGAAGTGGTGTTTTATTTCCACCTGCACGCGGACGAGCCGACCGAGGCGGGGGCAAGGCATCCGCGCGGCCGCACCGACTGGCCGGTCGTGGGCATCTATGCCCAGCACGGACGCATGCGGATCAACCGGATCGGCGTGAGCGTCTGCCGGCTGCTCGGGGTCGACGGATTGAGCATCGAGGTCGAGGGACTGGACGCCGTGGACGGCACGCCGGTGCTCGACATCAAGCCGGTCTGGTCCGGTTACCGGCCACGCGGTGCGTTTCGGGAACCGGATTGGGCGCGAGAGATCATGGCCAATTACTGGGATTGACGTTCGAGGCATACGAAAGGATGTGACCGGATTGCCGGCCGCGGCGACATTTTCGACCAAACGGCGCCGGATTTTTTTGCATTTGCATCTTGAGAAAAGTTTCGCTATCTGGCATAAGAATAGGGCAGCATTGCTGTCCTATTTTGCATTTCGGGTCGCACGGCATGGAAAAATCCGTACGATCCGCAGACGCGTCTGCAGGCGCAGGGCCCCGTTCCGATCCTCGCGAGCAGTATCCGGTACCCACTGGCGCGATGCCGGTGCGGGATCGAAACGCAGGATGGGCGGACGGGTGTCAGCACGGACCCGAAATGCTAGATAGGAATTGGTGAGCGCGCGTGAGCGCCGAGACGGAGGTTTGAGCGATGAAGAGGATCACTGTATCCGACCCCGCCGGTATGGGCGGCGAGGCCGTTACGAAGGCCGCTGGCTCGCGTAAAACAACGTCCGGCTATCCGGAGGCTCGCGGCCTTTACGACCCGCGCAACGAGCATGACGCCTGCGGCGTCGGCTTCATTGCGCACATGAAGGGCGAGAAGTCCCACAAGATCATTTCCGATGGCCTTGCCATGCTGGAAAACCTCACCCATCGCGGCGCGGTCGGCGCAGACCCGCTGATGGGCGATGGCGCCGGCATGCTGGTGCAGATTCCCGACGCGCTGTTCCGCGCCGAATGGGCCGAAAAGGGTGTCGAACTGCCGCCGGCCGGCGACTATGCGGTCGGCCATTTCTTCCTGCCGCAGGAAGAAGAGCTGCGCACCCATATCGAGGACATCATCGCCCAGGTGATTGCCGAGGAAGGCAAGGAACTGATCGGTTTCCGCGACGTCCCCGTCGACAATTCCTCGTTGTCCAAGGCGCCGGAAATCGTGGCGACGGAGCCGGTGCACCGCCAGGTGTTCATCGCGAAGGCGGACGACAAGGAAGGCGGCGACGCTTTCGAGCGGCGCGTGTTCATCCTGCGCAAGGTCATTTCCAGCCGGATCCACGCGGAAACCGACGGGCGGGACAACGGCTTCTACCCCGTTTCCATGTCCTCGCGCACGATCGTCTACAAGGGCATGTTCCTCGCCTATCAGGTCGGCGCCTATTACAAGGACCTCCTCGACGAGCGTTTCGTTTCGGCGCTGGCGCTTGTCCACCAGCGGTTCTCGACCAACACCTTCCCGTCCTGGAAGCTGTCGCACCCGTACCGCATGGTCGCCCACAATGGCGAGATCAACACGCTGCGCGGCAACGTCAACTGGATGGCGGCGCGGCAGGCCTCGGTGAAGTCCGAGCTTTTCGGCGAAGAAATCGAGAAGCTGTGGCCGATCTCCTATGAGGGCCAGTCGGACACGGCCTGCTTCGACAATGCGCTCGAATTCCTGTTCCAGGGCGGCTACAGCCTGGCGCATGCCGTCATGATGCTGATCCCCGAAGCCTGGGCCGGCAACAAGCTGATGGATGACCAGCGCAAGGCGTTCTACGAATATCACGCCGCCCTGATGGAGCCGTGGGACGGACCGGCGGCGGTGGCTTTCACCGACGGCCGCCAGATTGGCGCGACGCTCGACCGCAACGGCCTGCGTCCGGCGCGTTACATCGTCACCGATGACGACATGGTCATCATGGCGTCGGAAGCCGGCGTGATCACCGTGCCGGACGAGAAGATCGTCACCAAGTGGCGTCTCCAGCCGGGCCGCATGCTGCTGATCGACATGGAAGAGGGCCGCATCGTCTCCGACGAGGAGATCAAGCGCCAGATGGCGCAGATGCATCCCTACGAGACCTGGCTCGACAACACCCAGCTGATCCTCGAGGACCTGAAGCCCGTGGCGCCGCGTGCGGTGCGCGAGGATGTCAGCCTGCTCGACCGTCAGCAGGCCTTCGGCTACAGCCAGGAGGATACCCGTATCCTGATGGCGCCGATGGCGACGACCGGCCAGGAGGCAATCGGCTCGATGGGGACCGACACGCCGATCTCGGCGATGTCGAACAAGTCGAAGCTGCTCTACACCTATTTCAAGCAGAACTTCGCCCAGGTCACCAATCCGCCGATCGATCCGATCCGCGAGGAACTGGTGATGAGCCTCGTCTCGTTCATCGGTCCGCGGCCGAACATCTTCGACCTCGAAGGCGCCTCGAAGCGCAAGCGGCTCGAAGTGCGCCAGCCGATCCTGACCAATGGCGACCTGGAGAAGATCCGCTCCATCGGCCATACCGAGGATCTGTTCGACACCAAGACGCTGGACACGACCTATGACAGCGACGAGAGCGCCGACGGCATGGCCGTGGCGGTCGAGCGCCTGTGCAAGCGCGCCGAGCAGGCCGTGCATGGCGGCTACAACATCATCGTCCTGTCGGACCGCCAGATGGGGCCGGACCGGATCGCCATTCCTGCCTTGCTGGCAACGGCAGCGGTGCATCACCACCTGATCCGCAAGGGGCTGCGCACCTCGGTCGGTCTCGTCGTCGAATCCGGCGAGCCGCGCGAAGTGCATCATTTCTGCTGTCTCGCCGGCTTCGGTGCGGAGGCGATCAACCCCTATCTCGCCTTCGACACGCTGCTCGACATGCATTCGAAGGGCGAATTCCCGCCGGAAGTCGACCGCTACGAGGTCGTTCACCGCTACATCAAGTCGATCGGCAAGGGGATTCTGAAGGTGATGTCCAAGATGGGCATCTCGACCTACCAGTCCTATTGCGGCGCGCAGATCTTCGACGCGGTCGGCCTGTCGACCGAGTTCGTGAACAAGTACTTTACCGGCACCGCGACGACGATCGAGGGAATCGGCCTGACCGAGGTCGCCGAGGAAACGTCGCGGCGTCACCGTTCCGCGTTTTCCAATGATCCGGTGCTGATCAACGCGCTCGATGTCGGCGGCGAATATATGTACCGCGTGCGCGGCGAGGAGCATGTGTGGACCCCGGACGCCGTGGCGACGTTGCAGCATGCGGTGCGCCGCGGCCTGCCCGACAAGTTCCGCGAGTTCTCGGCGCAGGTGAACGCGGATGCGCGGCACGCCAAGTCGATCCGCGGCCTGTTCCACATCAAGACCGCCGAGGAAACCGGCCGCAAGCCGGTGCCGATCGACGAGGTCGAGCCGGCATCCGAGATCGTCAAGCGCTTCTCGACCGGGGCGATGAGCTTCGGCTCGATCAGCCGCGAGGCCCATACGACGCTGGCGCGTGCGATGAACCGCATCGGCGGCAAGTCGAACACCGGCGAGGGCGGCGAGGAGCCGGACCGTTTCCTTCCGCTGCCGGATGGGACGTCCAATCCCGAGCGCTCGGCGATCAAGCAGGTCGCCTCGGGCCGCTTCGGCGTGACGACGGAATATCTCGTCAATTCCGACATGATCCAGATCAAGGTCGCGCAGGGCGCCAAGCCCGGCGAGGGCGGCCAGCTGCCCGGTCACAAGGTGGACGCGACAATCGCCAAGACGCGCCACTCGACGCCGGGCGTCGGCCTGATCTCGCCGCCGCCGCACCACGACATCTACTCGATCGAGGATCTGGCGCAGCTGATCTACGACCTGAAGAACGTCAATCCGGCGTCCGATATTTCGGTGAAGCTGGTGTCGGAAGTGGGTGTCGGCACGGTTGCGGCTGGCGGCGCCAAGGCGCGCGCCGACCATATCACGATCTCCGGCTATGACGGCGGCACCGGCGCATCGCCGCTGACTTCGCTGAAGCATGCGGGCAGCCCCTGGGAGATGGGTCTTGCCGAGACGCATCAGACACTGGTCCTGAATGGCCTGCGCTCGCGCGTCGCGCTGCAGGTCGATGGCGGATTGCGCACCGGGCGCGATGTCATTGTCGGCGCGCTGCTCGGCGCCGACGAGTTCGGCTTCTCGACCGCGCCGCTGATCGCGGCGGGCTGCATCATGATGCGCAAGTGCCACCTGAACACCTGTCCCGTCGGTGTTGCGACGCAGGATCCGGTGCTGCGCAAGCGCTTCAAGGGCACGCCCGAGCATGTGGTCAACTACTTCTTCTATCTCGCGGAAGAGGTGCGCGAGTTCCTGGCGGAGATGGGCTTCCGGACCATCGACGAGATCATCGGCGAGAGCGATCTTCTGGCCCAGGAGGCACTGATCGACCACTGGAAGGCGCGCGGACTGGATTTCGGCCGCGTGTTCCACAAGCCCGAGGCCGAGAAGAACGCGATCTACTGGACCGAGCGCCAGAAGCATCCGATCGACGATATTCTCGACCGCAAGCTGATCGCGGAAGCGGCGCCGGCGCTGGAGCGCAAGGAAGCGGTGCGCATCGACACGGTCATTCACAATACGGACCGGTCGGCGGGCGCCATGCTGTCGGGCGAGCTTGCCAAGCGGCACGGCCACAAGGGCCTGCCGGACGAGACGATCCGCGTGACCCTGCGCGGCACGGCCGGCCAGTCCTTCGGTGCATTCCTTGCCAATGGCATCACCTTCGACCTGATCGGCGACGGCAACGACTATGTCGGCAAGGGCCTGTGCGGCGGACGACTGATCGTGCGGCCGCCGGAAAACACCCGGATCGTGCCAGAGGAGTCGATCATCGTCGGCAACACGGTGCTCTACGGCGCGATCATGGGCGAGGCCTATTTCCGCGGTGTCGCCGGCGAGCGTTTCGCCGTGCGCAACTCCGGGGCGGCAGCGGTCGTGGAAGGCGTGGGTGACCATGGCTGCGAATACATGACCGGCGGCGTTGTCGTCGTGCTCGGCAAGACGGGCCGCAACTTCGCGGCCGGCATGTCGGGCGGCGTGGCCTATGTCCTCGACGAGGACGAGACCTTCGAGACCCGCTGCAACATGGCGATGGTCGAACTCGAGCCGGTGCCGGAGGAAGACGATATCCTGGAGAAGCTGCACCATCACGGCGGCGACCTCATGCACAAGGGGCGCGTGGACGTCTCCGACGACATGACGCGCCACGACGAGGAGCGGCTGCTGCAACTGATCTCCAACCACCGTCACCTGACCGGATCGACGCGGGCGGCGCATATCCTGGAAAACTGGGAGATCTACCGTCCGAAATTCCGCAAGGTGATGCCGGTCGAATATCGCCGCGCGCTCGAGGAAATGGAGCGCATGCGCATGAACGTGGCGGCGGAGTGATGCGATGATCATTGCGACGACGAACACGATCGAGGGACACCGGGTCGTGGATTACAGGGGCGTGGTCACGGGAGAGGCGATCCTCGGCGCCAACATCTTCCGCGACTTCTTCGCCGGCATTCGCGACATTGTCGGCGGACGCTCGGGCGCCTACGAGAAATCGTTGCGCGAGGCGCGGGGAATCGCGCTCGCGGAAATGGAAGAGGAGGCGCGGCGCCTCGGCGGCAATGCCGTCATCGGCGTCGACCTCGATTATGAGAACATATCGGCCGGCAGCGGCTCGATGCTGATGGTAACGGCATCGGGCACCGCGGTCGTCATCGAGTAGTTTCAGGATCAGTCATGGGCAAGGTTACGGGTTTTCTCGAGATCGACCGGCATACGCCGAAATACCAGCCGGCGTCGGACCGCATCCGCCATTTCAAGGAGTTCACGCTTCCGCTCGAAGACGGCGAAGTCGCCAAGCAGGCGGCGCGCTGCATGGATTGCGGCATTCCGTTCTGCCACGGACCGACGGGCTGTCCCGTCAACAACCAGATCCCGGACTGGAACGACCTCATCTATAATGGCGATTGGGAATCGGCGATCCGCAACCTGCACTCGACCAACAATTTTCCGGAGATCACCGGCCGTATCTGCCCGGCGCCGTGCGAGGAAGCCTGCACGCTGAATCTCGAAGACATTCCGGTCGCCATCAAGACGGTGGAGCAGGCGATCGCGGACAAGGCCTATGCGAGCGGTTTCGTGACGCCGCAGCCGGCGGTTTCCAAGACGGGCAAGAAGGTCGCCGTTATTGGTTCCGGCCCCGCCGGCATGGCCGCAGCGCAGCAACTCGGCCGCGCCGGCCACACGGTCGACGTGTTCGAGCGCGAAAGTCGCATCGGCGGGCTGATGCGCTACGGCATCCCCGACTTCAAGATGGAAAAGCACTATATCGACGCGCGCGCCAAGCAGATGGAAGGCGAAGGCGTGACCTTCCATACCAATGTCAATGTGGGCGTCGACAAGCCGGTTTCGGAACTCTTCGCGGAGTTCGATGCGGTGCTTTATTGCGGCGGTTCCGAGAAGCCGCGCGACGCCAATATTCCGGGCGAGGATCTCGGCGGCGTCCATCCGGCGATGAACTATCTGGTGCAGCAGAACAAGCGCGTCGCCGGCGAGAACATCGCCTCGGTCGCGTGGAATTCCGAGCCGATCCTGGCGGGCGGCAAGCATGTCGTCGTGGTCGGCGGCGGCGATACCGCGTCCGACTGCGTGGGCACGGCGTTCCGGCAGGGCGCGGTGCGGGTGACCCAGCTCGACATCCGGCCGCAGCCGCCGGAGAAGGAAGACAAGCTGTCCGTGTGGCCCTATTGGGCGACCAAGATGCGCACCTCGTCTTCGCAGGCGGAAGGCGCGCAGCGCGAGTTCCAGGTGGCGACGCTCGAATTCATCGGCGAGAACGGCACGCTGACGCATGTGAAATGCTGCGAGGTGGACGAATCGCGTAAGCCGGTCGCCGGCAGCGAATTCTTCATCCGCGCTGATCTCGCTTTCATCGCCATCGGGTTTTCAGGACCGGCCGAAGCGGGCGTGATCGACGAGTTGGGCGACAGCCTGAAGATCGATGTCGACCGCCGCGGCGGAACCTCGGTTCATGCCGACGATCTCGACTACAAGTCGACGGTGGACAAGTTTTTCGCGGCCGGCGACGCCCGGCGCGGACAGTCGCTGGTGGTTTGGGCGATCCGCGAAGGACGCCAGGCGGCGCGCTCCATCGACGAGTTCCTGATGGGCGAGACGACGCTTCCGCGTTAGGGTCCCCGCCCGCAGGCTGTTTCGAATTCCGCCTTGATCACGGTCAAGGCGGGACCTCCCTTTCGGGAACATATTCCCTTATCGGAATATGAACTTGGGGGATCTCGTCATGTTCACGCTTTTTCTCGCAGCCTATCTCCTCACGGCGCCGACGCTGATGGGGATCATCGTTATCGCCCTGCTGACGGTCGACATGATTTCGGCGCAATACATCATCTACGCCGCTGTCGCCGGCGCGGTAATCGCGCTTCCGGTGGCTTGGCTGATCGGCCGCAAACTCGAACATATCTTCGACAGCAAACGCGCCTGACAGCTTTCTGGAAGCAGTTGTGAACGGTGTCGCCGCGCGGTTGATTTTGCCGCGCGGATACGGCATCGATTGGCCACCTTTCAGCGCATTCGGCATCCGGTCTTTCGCTCTGCTGTGAGCAGGGTGACGGGTCTGCCTGTCGGATGCGCAAGAACAGCCAACCACTCAACATTTCGAGGTTCTCATGAGCGATCCCGCAAGCGAAGTCACTGTAGCAGCAGCCGAATTGCGGCAATTGGTCGAGCGGGTCGAGCGGCTCGAGGAAGAAAAGGCCACGATCCAGAACGACATCAAGGAAGTGATGGCCGAGGCCAAGGGCCGGGGCTACGACACCAAGGCGTTGCGCGCGATCATCCGGCTTCGCAAGAAGGATCCTAACGAGATCCAGGAGGAGGAAGCAGTCCTCGACCTCTACAAGAACGCGCTGGGCATGGCCTGAGCGAAGGTATTGTCCGGACATGAAAAAGCCCGGCGGTGCGAACCGCCGGGCTTTTTGCTTTGAGGCAAGAAGGTCGGGCCGGATTAGCTGTCGACGACCGACTGAAAGCCTTCGAACTGCGGATGGCCGGCGTACATGCCCTTGTTCGTTCCGGCATTCTTGTGCGCGTCGCGGAAATTCTGCGATTTCGTCCAGTCGACGAAGTTATCGTGGCTCTCCCAGATCGTGTGGGAGGCATAGAGCGTTGTCTTCGATTCCTCGTCGAAGGCGCCTTTCAACAGGTGAAACGACTGGAAGCCCGCCATGTCTGCGAGGCTTGAATTGCGGTTGCGCCAGACATTCTCGAATGCCTCTTCGTGACCCTCGTTGACCCGGAAACGGTTCATCGCGACATACATTGTGGTTTTTCCTTTCTGTGTTTGATTGTTCTACCGCATCGAGGACGGGCGCGTCAGCGCCTGACCTCGACCGGGATGACGAATTGCCGCTGCGCGCCCGCGGGCGGCGGCGGAAACGGCGCGGATCGGCGGATATGGTCGAGTGCCGCGCTATCGACGGCGCCCGAACCGGAACTGGAGGCAAGGCGGACGCTGGCAAGCCCGCCGCTCGAGGAGATCGAGAAACGAATCCTTGCGACTCCACGGCCGCCGGCCCGTTTCTGGCGCGTTCGCCGGATCTTCGCATAGACCTTGCCGGGATAATTCGATGCGCTCGCATTGCCGGCTCTTGACGCCTTGCCCCCGCTTTGGCCGCCGCCGGTCTTCGCCTTGGCCTTTTCTCGCCCGGACGCGTCGCCGGCGCGGGCGTTGCGGTCGGCATTGCCGCGCGCGACATTGGCGACCTGCTGTTTTTTGGCAGGTTTCTTCTTCTCGGCGGTTTGCCTTTCGCGGGCTTCCGCCCGGTTGCGCCCGTCTTGCGGCTGCGGCGGACGGGCGATGGGCACCGGGATCGGGCGCTCTTCGGGTTCCGCCTCGATGGTCTCGGCGGCGTGGGCCGGCGTCAGCGCGGCGGTTTCGACCGGCTTGACGGCGGGGGCGGCCTCGACCTGCGGTTGAGCCGGGGCGGGTTCCGGCGTGACAGAAGCGGATTCCATTCGGGCCGCCGGAGCAGGCGGTGTGGGCGCTTGCGGCGTCTCCTGCTCGGCGGCGGTTCCCTCCGCTGTCGTGACCGCTGCCATTTCACGGCGCTCGATGACCTCCGCGGTGGACGTAGCGGTTTGCGGCAGCGCCGGCGCTGCCTCGGAGAGCGCCGCTTGCGGCGGCGAGATGGATTGCGGTGTCGCGGGCGTCGCGTGTGCGCTCTTTTCCGTCGCGCTGCTCGGCGGCACCGGCGAGGGTTCCGTCCGCGAAATATCTGCGGGTTGCGTTAGCCTTTCCGTTGATCGCGCCAAGGGAGCCGGCGTCACGTCGGCGCGGGCGATTTCGACCGGCTTCGATGGGCTGGGAGCGACGGCAGGCTTGGCGGCGGCCGCCTTTTCCGGCGCGGCTTTGGCGCTTTGGTCGGTGTGTGCCGGCTTGTGCGTATCCGGCGACGGCCTTGCAAGAGGCTCGGCGACCGGTTCGGTGGTTTTAGCGGGCGATACTTCCGCGGGCTGCGCAGCGCTGCTTCCGGCCAGAAGATCCTCGAAGGAGGAGCCGAGCGCTGCGATCTCGGCCGTCGCACCGCCCTCGATCTCGACTTTCGGACCGGCGGGCGTCATCGCTGTCGCTGCCGCGAAATGCACGCCGAGGGAGGCGGCGATCGCGATCGAAATTCGCAGATTTCGCCGTGACGCCATCATTCAAGCCCTCGTTCCGTAACGACGAAGATGCGTTTCGCGCCGCTGCGGCGCAGCTCGTCAGCGATTTCCAGCAGCTTCGTTGCCGGCAGGTCGCGGTCGGGGACGAGGCGCATGGCGCTCTCGCCGTTGTCCTCGCCCGCCTGGCTTCGGGCCACGGCATCGGCGGTGTCGATCGGCTCGCCGCGCCAGGTCGCGGTTCCATCCGCATGGATCACCAGCGCATCCGGCGGTTCGCGGCCCTCCAGCCCGGCCGTGCGGACGAGTGTCAGGTCCTTGTCGAGCGGCGGCGCGAGCGTGCCGGCGATGAGGAAGAAGATTAGCATCAGGAAGACGATGTTGATGAGCGCGATCGTCGGTTCCGGCTTCCTGGCGGGCGGGGATGTGGCGGTGAGATGCATGGCGCGCCCGTCAGCGAATGACCGTTACCGCGAAGCCCTGCGTGGCGCGCAGAGCTGAATAGACATCGATGAAGCGCTGCGAGACGGTCTTGTCGTCGAGCGACAGCAGGATCGTGTCGGCGCCGGTCTGCTTTTGCAGGTCGAGTGCGGCGGGCAGGCCGTCCAGCGTTAGTTCCTCGCCGTTGAGTACGATCCGGTCACCCTGGAGGCGCAGATAGACCGGCGTCACCGGCTTGCCCGCCATGCCGCCACCCGCGGTCAGCTCGATCTCGCCGAACCGGGTGAATGTCGAGGACAGCATGAAAAAGAGCAGCAGCAGGAAGATGACATCGATCAGCGATGTCATCGAAAGAGGACTGCGCCGCCGCTCCGCGCCGTCAAGCCGCATGGACGTGCCTTCCAGGCGCTTCATGTGCCGAGGCCGCCGCCAGCGCATGGCCCGGGCGAACCAGCGGCGCGGGATTGAGGACGATGGTCAATGCGCGTTCCAGCAGTTCGCTTTCGCGGGCGACGCGGCTTTCGAACCAGGTCAGAAGAAGGGATGTCGGCATGGCGACGGCAAGACCGACGGCCGTCGTCAGCAGCGCCACCCAGATGCCGCCGGCCAGCAGGGACGGATCGACGCTGTTGCCGGCTTCCTGCAGCTTCTGGAAAGCCTGGATCATGCCGAGAACAGTGCCGAAGAGGCCGATCAGCGGGGAGACCTGGGCGATGGAATCGAGGGCGCGGAAGCCGGAGCGCAGCTTTGCCAGATAGGCGGTCGCGTCGACCCGCAGTCTTTCGGAAATAGCGTCGGAATCGCGCGGCGAGGCATTGATGGCGGTGGCCATGGCCTGCCAGACGATACGCGCGGCGCCATTGCGCCGTTCGGCGAGATCGTTGAGCGCGATTCGCTGCCCGCCGGCGGTCCAGTGGGCGAGCGCCTTCTCGATGGTGCGGTGGCGTCCGACGCGGGCGGCGAAAAACTGCCAGATCTTCAGGATCACCAGCGTCAGCGAGATGACCGAAACCACAAGCAGGATGGTGACGACCGGCCCGCCAAGCGCGAGGAAGTCGAGTGTGCGCCGAAGCGTCTCTTCGATCATCGAGCTCATCCGGCGATCTCCGCCTTCGTACGGGTCGCCAGCGCCAGCCTGTCGATGCATTCCGTTCCGGCGAGGCCTTCGCCGTCGCAGGCGGCGACGCCGTTGATCAGGATGCGCCCGATGGCATCGCATCGGGTGTTGTCGAGGTCGAATTGGCGCACCCGGGTGCGGCCCTCGGGCAGCGACTGGAAGTCGAACAGCGTCAGCCGGTCGACGATCCCGTCGGTATCGATCAACACGGTTTCGAAGGACAGCGACGAGAGGTCGGTTCCCAGCCGGTTCTCGGCAAGGAAGACGATGCGGCATGCATCGTCCTGCTGCTGCAAGGCGTTGAGTTCGAGAGAGAGTGACGGGGCCGGCGCTTCGTCCTGCGCGTAGGCCGGCCCCGCCGCCAGGGCAAGGACGCACGACAGGGTTCTCGCGGCCCTGATAATCCTGTCGTGGGAGTGTCGTCCTGCCTGTTCCATGGTGTTCCTCACATGCCGAAGGTTTTCGCCAGAGAGACCTTGAAGGTGCGGCCCTTCGCCGGGGCGGCGGGCTGCAGGTACTCCTGGTAGTTGGTGTCGAAGATGTTATCGACGCGTCCGGTCACCTCGAAGCCGGCCATGAAACCTGCCTGGGGTTTCCAGGTCGCGAAGATGTCGTGGACGTTGAAGGCCTGGAAGCGCAGTCCGGACGTGTCGGTGCCGGACGGAACGCGGCCCTGGCCGGCGACGAAGCGCGCATCCCAGCCGAAGCGGAGATTGTGGTCCGGCACCTTGCCGCCGATGGTGAAGGCGAGTTCATCCGGCGCGATATTGGCGAGCGACTCTCCGGTATCGGCGTTCTCGCCGCGGATCACCGATGCGGCGACGCTGGCGAACATGCGGTCGGCCTCGTAGGAGCCTTCCAGTTCGACGCCCCACAGATTCGCGGTCTGAAGGTTCTCGAAGTCATTGGACGCATTGCGGATGATCAGGTCATCGACGTGATTGTAGAAACCGGTGACCTTGTAGGCGAGCGCGTCATTCGTGGTGAAGACGTCGTTCAGGTCCTGTCCGAAGCCGATCTCGATCGACTTGGCGCGTTCCTTTTCCAGGAAGTTTTGCGAGTCGTCGCTGCCGAAATAGTCGAACTCCTCGTCTCCGGAGGGCAGGCGCTCGGTGTAAGCCAGAGATCCGAAGACCGAGAAACTGTCGGTCAGGTCGTAGAGGACGGCGATCTTCGGCGCATAGGCGATGCCGGACGTGTCGATATAGCCGGCCTGCTGGCTCGGCAGCGATGCGGCCGGCGAGAGTTCCGACCAGTCCATGCGCATGCCGCCGATGATCGTCAAACGGTCGTCCCAGATGAACTCGTCCTGGGCGTAGATACCGGCACCGCTTTGATCATATTCCGGGTGGTTCGAGCCTGGTGTCGGATCGAGCCTGCGGCGCTCGTGATACTTCCCCTGCACGCCGACGGTCAGGTAATTCTCGTAGGTGTCGCCGATCCACTCGGAGGTGTTCTCGGTCTTGAACTCGTAATAGGTGTAGCCGACCGTTGCGTTGAGAAAGCCGTCGTCGGTCATCTCCTGCTTGGTGTAGGAAAGCGTCACGTCCAGATCGAGCCAGGGATTGTCGCTCGCGACGTCCGTGTATTTGATGGTCGCCGTCTGGTCCGAGGTCTCGCGATTGACCAGGGAACCCGCGATATAGGGATCGATGAAGGGCGCGCCGCCGGGTGCCTCGTTGGTCACGCCGTCATAGGTTGTTTGGCTGTAGGACATGCGCAGGGCGCGTTCATGCGCATCGTCGAAATAGTAGGTGCCCTTGGCGAGAAAGGACGGCACCTCGAGGTCAGTGCCGGGCAGTTCGCGGCCTTCGCCGGTGACGATTTCCTTGAAATCGGTGTAGTTGCCGGACAGGAGGAACTCGGCGTTCTCGCCCAGCCTCGCCGCCAGGATCGCCGATCCCTTGTAGCCTTCCTGATTGCTGTCGCCGACCATCTTCAGGCGCAGCGCAGCCGTCTGGCCGTCTTCCAGGAAGTCGGAGGCGTCCTTGGTGGTGAAATTGATGACGCCGCCGAGAACGCCCGATCCGTAAAGCGTGCCGGCCGCCGGGCCGCGCAGGACTTCCACGCGCTTGTAGAGCTCCATGTCCGACATGAAGCCGCCCATGCGGTAGGATTCGTAATATTTGGTCGCGCCGTCGACATTGATCTGGACGCGGCCTTCCTGGCTGGAGCCGACCGATTCAGGCCCGAAGCCGCGAATGGAGAAGTTCTGCCCGAGCATGTTGGAGGAGTTGCCGGTGGCGTTGACGCCCGGGATCTTCTCGGCGAGTTCCGAGGCGGTGTCGGGGATTTCCTCGTCGATGTCATCCTGTTCGATGACCGTGACCGCGGTCGGCGTGTCGGTCGCCACCTTCGGGCGGCCGAAGCCGAGGATCAGGCGCTGCAACAGGGTCGGCTGGCCCGCCGTTTCCGTGTCCTGCGCCATCGCCGGCCCCGAGGCCGCACACAAGGCGCACACAGCGGCGCTCCCCGCCAACAAAGCAAAATTACGTCCCACCAGCCCCATTTCATTCTCCTGTTCTTATGGGAAAGCGGCTGGCTGGCGGTTGGCTTGCTGGCCTTACATCGAGAGCGGATGGCCTTTTATAACTTGACACATTCACTCATGTATTGCATTCGATAAAAAACATGATCACGAGAGTCAAGTTTGAAAATGACTCCCGTTTTGCCAAGCCAGCGAGAAGCCAGCCAGGCGTTCACCGTTCAAAAGATTGACGATGACGAAAGAGCAGGAAAACAAGGTGCTTGGCGCAAACATGATGAAGGCGGACGAAAACACCGCGAAAATCGGCGGCACCGCCGTCTATGAAAGCTCCGATCTGTTTCGGGGCGCCAGCGAAATCGGCATCGAGCATGACGGGGCGATCTATCGTTTGAAGATCACCCGCCAGGGCAAACTTATCCTCAACAAGTGAGACCGAAGCCGATGACGATCGCAAATCCCCTGACGCCCGAAGACATCAGGTCCGCCCGCGCGGCCAACCCGAAAATCCGCGAGCGCGATCTGGCGCACAGCCTCGGTATATCCGAGGGAGAGTTCCTCGCCGCGTGGGAGGGCGAAGGCGTACGCCGAATCCGGCCCGACATGGATGCGCTGTTTTCCCGCCTGGCCGAGGTCGGCGAGGTCATGGCGCTGACCCGCAACGAGAATGCGGTGCATGAAAAAATCGGCGTCTATGAGGGTTACATCCCGCGTGAGCGCGTCGCGATGTTTCTCGGCGAGGGGATCAATCTGCGGCTGTTCCGCGCTCATTGGGTGCATGGTTTCGCCGTGGAGAAGGGCGACGGCGCCGATGTAAAGCGAAGCCTGCAATTCTTCGACGCGCATGGCGATGCGGTGCACAAGATCCATGCCCGTCCGGCCACGAACGTCCCGGCCTGGAACGCGCTGGTCGACGCGTTGGCGATGCCTTCGGATGCCTCCGTTCCCGCCTTCACGCCGCCGGTCGTCAAGGCCGAGGTTGCCGATCCGAACGCCGAGCAGGTCGCGCAGCTGCGCGAGCGCTGGGCCTCCCTCGAAGACACGCATGATTTCCAGGGTCTCATCGCGCGGCTCGGTTTCAAGCGCCTGCAGGCGGTCCGCGCCGTTGGACCCGAATTCACCTGGCGCCTTGCCGACGACGCGATCGACGCGGTGTTCAACACGGCGGCCGCGGACGGAACGGTGATCATGGTTTTCGTGCGCAATCCGGGGTGTCTTCAGATCCATGCCGGGACGGTCGCCAACATCAAGCGGACCGGCGATTGGCTGAACGTCATGGACCCCGATTTCCACATGCATCTGAAAACCAGTGCGATCTCAGAATGCTGGCTGATCAGCCGGCCGAGCAAGGATGGCGAAGTCGTTTCGGTCGAGGCTTATGACGAAAAGGGCGACCGCATCATTCTCATCAACGGTTTCTGGAAGGAGGGCGAAGCGAATGCGCCCGACTGGCAGAAGCTGGTGAAGGGCTTGCCGCGCCACGCTATCGCTCCGGCGGCCTAGGGAGTTTTCCATGATTGGTATGTCAACAACCGGCCACACGGCATCGCGGCTCGCGGCAATCGCGTTTGTTTCGCTTGTCGGGACCGCCGGTCCCGGTGTCGCGCAGGACAAGGCGGAGCGCGTGCTCTCCATCGGTGGAGCCGTCACCGAAATCATCTATGCGCTTGGCGAGGAAGACCGGCTGATCGGCCGCGATTCGACGAGCTCCTATCCGGAAGCCGCCGCGGCGTTGCCCGACGTGGGCTACATGCGGGCGCTGGCGCCGGAAGGCGTGCTGTCGATCGAGCCGGACCTGATCCTGGCGCGCGAGGGTAGCGGACCGCCCGAGGCGATCGATGTCATCCGTTCCGCCGGCATTCCCTTTGTCGACGTCCCGGAGGATTTCACCGCCGGGGGAATTGGCGAGGCGGTCGATGTCGTGGCCGATGCCCTGAACGTCGAGGACAAGGGAAAGGCGTTGCACGCCGAGATTTCGGCACAGATGGACGAACTTGCCAACGCGGTCTCCGGGATCGAGGAGAAGAAGCGCGTCCTGTTCATCCTGTCGATGCAGGACGGCCGGATCATGGCGTCCGGCACGGGCACCGCGGCGAACGGCATCATCGAACTCGCGGGCGCCGAAAACGCCATCGTCGATTTCGAGGGCTACAAGCAGCTGACCGACGAGGCGATCATCACCATCGATCCGGATGCGATCCTGATGATGGACCGAGACGGCGAACTGGATACGCCTCCCGAGACGGTGCTTGCCCACCCGGCCGTCGCAACCACGCAGGCCGGGAAGGACAAGGCGCTGATCCGCATGAACGGGCTCTATCTGCTCGGCTTCGGTCCGCGTACGGCCTCCGCCGCGCTCGATCTTGCCAAGGCGCTTTACGGCGATGACATTCACTGACGTGTGGTCGGCGGTCAGGCCGAAAGCGGCCGATGACGGCGACCGGTCGGCGCTCGCGCGCGCGACGATCGTTGTTCTCGCCGCCGCGCTGGTCCTGACCTTCTTCTTCAGCCTTGCCTCCGGCGCTTCGGACGCGTCGGCGTGGCGGGGTTTCCTCGAGACGTTCGGGTTCACCTCCGGCGCATTGGAGGGTGCGGACCGGATCGTCGTCTACGGCATCCGCTTTCCGCGCGCCGTGCTCGGCATGCTGATCGGGGCGGCGCTGGCCGTGTCGGGCGCGATCATGCAGGGCGTGTTCCGCAATCCTCTAGCCGACCCCGGCATTGTCGGCGTGTCCGCCGGCGCGGGGCTCGGCGCGGTCAGCTTCATCGTGTTGCAGGGCGGCGCATTGGCTCCGGTGGCCATGATCTTCGGCATCTATTCGATCCCGTTTGCGGCCTTTCTCGGCGGGCTTGTTTCGACGCTGGTGCTCTATCGCATCTCGACGCGGCAGGGCCGCACTTCGGTTGCCACAATGTTGCTGGCCGGCATAGCGCTCGGCGCCCTGGCAGGGGCTTTCACCGGCCTGCTCGTCTTCTGGGCGGACGACCAGCAATTGCGCGACCTGACCTTCTGGGGGCTCGGTTCGCTGGCCGGGGCGACCTGGACAAAGAACCTGATGGCCGCGCCGCTGATCCTGCCTGTCATCCTCGCCCTGCCGCTGATGGCGCGGGGCCTGAACGCGCTGGCGCTCGGTGAAGCGTCGGCGCGGCATCTCGGCGTCGACGTGCAGCGCTTCAAGAATATCGCGATCCTCTGCGTCGCCGCGGCGACCGGGGCTTCGGTCGCCGTTTCGGGCGGGATCGGCTTTGTCGGCATCGTCGTTCCGCATCTCCTGCGGCTGCTGATCGGACCGGACCACCGGTTCCTGCTGCCGGCGTCTGCCCTGCTTGGCGCCATCCTGCTTCTCTTCGCCGATGCGATCGCGCGGCAGATCGTGGCTCCGGCGGAATTGCCGATCGGCATCGTGACGGCCGCCGCGGGCGCGCCTTTCTTCCTGTGGATCCTGCTGCGCCGTCGCGGCATTCTGGACCTGTAGACGCCCATGCTTTCAGCCGAAGACATCCGCGTGACGCTCGGGCGCAAGCCGGTCCTGCACGGAATCGATATTGCGGCCGAACCCGGCAAGATGACGATCGTCATCGGCCCCAACGGCTCGGGCAAGACGACGCTTCTGCGGGCGCTGTCGGGCGACGTGCCCTATACGGGCGCGGCCCATTTGCACGGGCATGACATCGCGACCGCGAAACCTTGGGAGTTATCGCCATGGCGGGGCGTTTTGCCGCAAGCCTCCAGCCTCTCCTTTCCCTTCACCGTGCGCGAGATCGTTCGCCTCGGTATCCGCGAGGGGCTCGCGGGCGGCGAGAGCGGCACCGTCGCGGCGGCGCTGGCGCGGGTCGATCTTGCCGGTTTCGAGGGGCGTATGTACCAGGAACTGTCGGGCGGCGAACAGCAGCGCGTACAGCTGGCGCGTGTGCTTTGTCAGGTCTGGACTCCGGTCGCGGAGGGGAGGGCGCGCTATCTGTTTCTCGACGAGCCGGTCTCCAGCCTCGACATCCGCCACCAGGTCCAGATCATGGATGTGGCGCGGGACTTCGCGCGGTCGGGCGGCGGCGTGCTCGCTATCCTGCATGACCTCAACCTGACCGCCATGTATGCCGATCACGTGATCCTGCTGAAAAGCGGGCGGGTGCATGCCAGCGGCTCGCCACGCGACGTGCTGACAAGCGACAACCTTTCGACGGTCTATGACTGCGCGCTCGCGGTGAACAGCGCTCCGGCCGGCGAGGCTGTCTTCGTGCTGCCGCACGGGGCAGCGGGGCAGGCGGCCTGACGACAATCGCTACGGGCAAATTGCCGTGACGACCGCTTGCCGATACTCTCCGGTGAGGAATCACGGAGACGGGCTTGGAAGACGTTCATCACGGCGTGCCGCTGGTCGACATGGCGATCGTCATCGCGATCGCGGTGCTGGCCGGACTTGGCCTGATGCGACTGAAGCAGCCGCCACTGGTCGGCTTCATCCTCGCCGGTATGATCATGGGGCCGACCGGTTTCGGCCTGATCAGTTCGAACGACAACGTCACCACGCTCGCCGAGATGGGCGTGTTGATGCTGCTCTTCTTCATCGGCACCGAATTGTCCGTGAAAGCCTTCGTCGCGACGCTCAAGCCGGCGGTCACGGTCGCGGCGGGGCAACTTTTCGCGGCGATGCTGCTCGGTGCGGGGATTGCCTGGCTCACTTCCTCCTCCCTGGCCGAGGCGATCATTCTCGGCTTCATCATCGCGTTGTCGAGCACCGTCGTCGCGATGAAGATGCTCGAAGACATGGGCGCGCTGCGGCGCATGCCGGGACGGATCACCGTCGGCGTGATGATCGCGCAGGACATCGCGGTCGTGCCGATGCTGATCATCGTGACCTCGCTTGGCGGAGCCGGCGCGAATGCCGCCTCCATCGTCTTCAAGATCGCCATTGCCGTCGGCCTTCTCGGCGCGCTTTTATGGTGGCTCGGGCGCAGCCCGAAGCTCAAGGTGCCCTTCGACGAGGAGGTCGGCGAGAATGTCGAGTTGCTGGCGCTGGGCTCGCTTGCAGTCTGTTTCGGCGTGGCGGCGCTGTCGGGCACGATCGGCCTGTCTCCGGCCTATGGCGCGTTCATCGCCGGGCTGGTGATCGGGCAATCGACGCTGCGCAACAAGGTCATTCCCGTCATCGAGCCGATCCAGAGCGTGCTGCTCGTCGTTTTCTTCCTGTCTATCGGCCTGCTGATCGACCTTGAATATATCCGCGAGCATCTGGGGGTCGTCCTGGCGGCGGCGCTGTTCGTTATCGCCGTCAAGACCGTGCTGAACGTATTCCTACTGCGCATTGCCGGTTTCGACCGGGAGACGGCGCTGGTCGGCGGTTTGTCGATGGCGCAGATCGGCGAATTTTCTTTCGTGCTCGCCGCCGCCGGTTTCGCCGCCGGGGCGCTGGGCGGCGATATCTATCGCCTGTCGATCGCGGTGACGGCGATCACGTTGCTGTTCTCGCCCGCCTGGATGAGCGTGATGCATCGCCTGGAGGCGCTCGCCATGGATAACTATTCATCCTATCGCGAGGCGTTGTCCGAGGCTTATGCGGGTGAGATCGAGAATGTCGAGGAAGGGCTCTGGTGGCTCAAGGTGCGCTATCGCGCCGGCCGGATCGCGCGGCGTCGACGCCGTGAGCGCAAGCTCGGTCAGGTTGCGGCGAAGCCCGCGCCGGTTCCGGATGCGGAGCCGGTGGGACCGCTGGCCGATGCGGAGAAGTCCGTCAGTTCGTGACCGGAAGCTGCAGCGTGAGCGGCTGGCCGTCGCCGCCCTTTCCGCCGGCGAATTTCGCCACGGTGAGGAAGGTGATCGCCTTGCCGGAGAAACGGCGCGAATCCGGCATGGCCGATTTCGCGAAGCCCTGCGTATAGACTTCCGTTGGCGCTTCGCGCAGCGCGTTCTGGACGAAGACCGGGCGCTCGGTCAGACCGCCATGGTCCGTGACCGACAGCTTGGTGGTCGTCCAGCTGCCGAAGCGTCTCGGATCGATCTGCTCGGCCGGAACGAGTTCGGCGGCGGGCGCCGGTGAGGTCGATGCCGTGTGGATGCTCGGGCGGGGCGCCTTCTCGGTCGTCTCGACGCCGGTGTCGTAGGTCGGAGCGACGCGCGCGCCGGGCAGGTCGCGCTTTTCGGGCACGGGGACAGCGCTGGCGAGCGCCGTGGGTGAATCGCTCATCACATCCTCGCGTGCCGTATCGGGCACCGGCAGGGATGCAACCTCGATCTTCGGACCGGCCAGACGTTCCGGGCGCGGCGCGGAGGTCGGCAGCGGGATTTGCAGGCCGCGCAGATCGATGTCGGATTCGCGCGCCGACGCGATGATTTTCTCGACCTGATCGTCGGGCGCGCGTTTCGCGCGGGTGGCGCCGTTCAGCGCGGCTTCGATCTCCGAGGCGGTGCGGCGCGTCGGATCGGGTTCCGGGCGGGCGCTGGCCAGAACGATTTCGGGGCGCTGCCGCGGCAGCGGCATGTCCGGTGCAGGGTCGGCGCCGACAGGCTGGGGCGGTGTCGGGGCCGCCTCGTTCCGGATGACGGTTTCGACCGACGTTTCCGGCGCGGCCAGCGGCACGACCGCCGATGGGCGTGGAGCGAATTGCGGCAGCGGCGTTTCGCGCGGCACCAGCGCGGCCATCAGCGTGCCCGGGGTTTGGGGCACACGAACCGGTTCCGCGCGCTGCGGCTGGGCACGAACGACGCTGGCCTGCCGGGTGACCGGTGCGACAGCCTCGACATTGTCCTCTTCCTCGTCCGCGCCGCCGAAGAGCCCGGCCAGCAGTCCGCCGCCGCGGCTCGATCCGCTATTGCCGCCGCCAACGTCGAGCGCGGTGGCGTCGCCCTTGGCCTTGCGCGCATTGTAGGCGGCGAGCGCCTGCTGATAGCCGGGCAGGGGCTTGCCGTCCGGGGGCAGATGAAGGGTGCCGCCTTTCGGGAAGACGCGCTGCAATTCGGCGCGGCTCATGCGCGGCCAGGCGCGCACGCTGCCGGTGTCGAAATGCACGAAGGGCGATCCGGATTTCGGATAATAGCCGACGCCGCCGCCCTGCAGCTTGAAGCCGATCTCGCGCAGCTTGGAGAGCTTCACCCCAGGAATATAGAAGTCCATCGCCTTGCCGAGCATGTGCTGGCTTTTCTTGGCCTGGCCGCCACGGGTCCGGCGCAGCATCTCGTTGGTGGCCGGCGAGCGATAGGCGGAGACGACGTGGATATAATCCCTGGCGCCGGCCAATTTGTAGGCTTCCCAGATGATATCGAACAGCTGCGGATCCATCTTGGTCGGCTCGTTGCGCCGCCAGTCGCGCAGGAAGCGGTTCAGCTTGTTGAGCCCGCTTTGAACGTAGCGTCCATTCTTCTTGAAGGTGATCTCGGCGCGTTCGCCGGTGTGCATGAAGTAGAGTTTGAGCGTGCGTGTCTCGGCTTCGGCAGCCGTCGCAAAGGCAACAGGCGCAAGCAGGCACGCCAAGACAATCGCGCGGGACACCGCACGAAACATGTTGCGGCCTTCGCAAGCCGCTTCGATTGTCTTCCGGAACCTCAAAACTCACCAACCTGCAAGAACAGCACCGCCCCGGAGGCTAGCGGAAACATGGTTAACCGCTTGTTATCGCGGTGATCGCACCGATGGCCGGTAAAATCCAGTTGGAAATCGCGCGAAAGGCCGATCTGCACCAAATATCCCCGATCTTCCCCATTTGGCATCTCCTGATGATGACGAAATGCGGTGATACGATGGCAGGCGGATTGTGGCGGTCAGGCGTAAATATGCTTGGTTACCAATTGCATAAGGGAAGCTGGCGCGTGGGCGAACGCCTTCGGAAAAGGCCCGGCGGGTCGACTTACTCGGCCGCGATCCCGGCATGGCCGAGATCATATTCCTTCAGCTTGCGATAGAGCGTCGAACGACCGATGCCGAGGCGGCGGGCGACCTCGCTCATCTGGCCGCCATAATGTTCGATGGCAAAGGCGATGGCTTCAGCCTCGATCGCGACCAGCGGCCGGACATTGCCGCTCGCGTCGAGGAGCTTCAGCGCGTCGGGTTCGGCCAGCGGTTTCTGGCCGCGGGAACCGCTCCCGGCCGGCATCTCGTCGCGCAGCGGATCGCGCGGGCGTTCGGGCGGGCCGGACAGTTCTTTCGGGTCGATGCCGTGAACCTGCGCCTGGATTTGCGGAAAATCGGCTTCTTCGAGGACGTCGCCGTCGCACAACACCATTGCCCGGAAGATCGCATTCTGGAGCTGGCGGATATTGCCCGGCCAGTCATGCGACTGGAGAAGCGCCAATGCGCGCGGCGAAATACCGCGCGCGCGGAAGGTTCGCTCCTCGCGGTGATACATGTCGATGAAATGGCGCACGAGCACCGGAATGTCGGTTTCGCGCTGGCGAAGCGGCGGCACGAGGATCGGAAAGACATTGAGGCGGTAGAACAGATCCTCTCGGAACCGGCCCGCCTTGATCGCCGCGATCAGATCGCGATTGGTCGCCGAAATGAAGCGGATATCGACCTTCCTGATCGTGCGGGAGCCGACAGGCTCGATTTCGCCTTCCTGGATGGCGCGCAGCAGTTTCACCTGCGCTTCCAGCGGCAATTCGCCGATCTCGTCGAGGAACAGCGTGCCGCCATCCGCCTCGACAAATTTTCCGGTGTGCTTTTCCGTCGCGCCGGTGAAGGCGCCCTTTTCGTGGCCGAAGAGAATGCTCTCGATCAGATTTTCCGGGATCGCGCCGCAATTGACGACGACGAAGGGCTTCTTCTTGCGTGCGCTTTCGGCCTGGATCGCGCGAGCGATCAGCTCCTTGCCGGTCCCGGATTCGCCCTCGATCAGGACTGGGATATCGCTGGCGGCCGCCTTGCGCATGAGACTGCGAACGCGATCCATCGCCTCGCTGCCGGCGACCATGGTGCGGGCGGCCGTTGCCGGGTCGTGCGCCGCCGTGGTGGCGGCGCCTGTCTTTCGGGAGGTTACCTTTACGGCGGATTGGAGCGCGGATTTCAGCCGCTCCGGCGCAACCGGCTTGACCAGGAAATCGAATGCCCCGGCGCGCATGGCGGAGATGACAACCTCGATCCCGCCCTGGGCGGTGAGCACGATGACCGGCGTATCGATATCGCGCTCGCGCATGGCGTGCATGACTTCGAGGCCGTCGATGTCGGGCATGACGAGATCGAGCAGAATCGCGTCGAACGGCGCCGCCTCCGAGCTCATTGCCTCGAGCGCCGCTTCGCCGCCGTCGCACAGTTGCGCGGAATATCCGAGCCGGTTCGCGGCGCCCTCGAGCAGGCGGCGTTGCACAGGATCGTCATCGACTATGAGGATTTGTGCACTCATCGCTTGAACGGGATCGAACCTTTTGTATGTTTTCCGGGTAGAATGCCGGGGCATCACCGCATGAGCCAAGTTGGCACATAATCCTCAAGAGCGGCCTAAACCCGTCATTCAAACTTTAACGGTCGGCCGGCGCGCAATCGCCGGCGAACAGGCGAGACAAGTTCATGATCCCTTTTTCGACACTCCGCGCCGGCCGCGTCGCGATGCGCTCGGCGAGCGAGCCCGCGGCTGCCGGGACATCGCCTTTCGGCGACTTGCCGGAGTGGAATCTCGGCGATCTCTATCCGGCGATCGACGCGCCGGAACTCAAACGGGATCTCGAGACGGCGGAAAGCGAGGCAAAACGCTTCGCCGAGGAGTGGAAGGGGAAGCTCTCGATCCTCGCGGCGAACAACCAGCTTGGCGAGGCGATCCGGCAATATGAGGTGCTGGAGGAAATCCTCGGCCGCATCATGTCCTTTGCGAGCCTCACCTATGCCGGCGAGACGGCCAACCCGGCCAAGGCGAAATTCTATGGCGATATCCAGCAGAAGCTGACCGATCTGAGTTCGCACCTGCTGTTCTTCGCACTCGAATTCAACCGTCTGGAAGATGAGGAACTGGAGCGCGCCATGTCCGGCGATGCGCTGCTGGCGCATTACCGGCCCTGGGTCGAGGATCTGCGCAAGGAAAAGCCCTTCCAGCTCGAAGACCGGGTGGAGCAGTTGTTCCACGAAAAGTCACTGACCGGGCGGGCGGCGTTCAACCGGCTGTTCGACGAAACCATGACGGCCATGCGGTTTACGGTCGACGGCGAAGAATTGCCGATCGAGCCGACGCTGAACCTGCTGCAGGATCACGACCGGTCGAAGCGCGAGAAGGGCTTCCATGCTCTTGCGCAGACATTCGGGTCGAATCTTTCGACCTTCACGCTGATCACCAACACGCTGGCCAAGGACAAGGAAATCTCCGACCGCTGGCGCGGCTTCGAGGATATCGCCGACAGCCGGCATCTCGCCAACCGGGTCGAGCGCGAGGTGGTCGACGCCCTGACCGAGGCGGTTCGGGGTTCCTATCCGCGCATCTCTCACCGCTATTACGCGATGAAGGCTAAATGGCTGGGTCTCGACCACCTGAAGCCTTGGGACCGCAACGCGCCGCTTCCCGACACGCCGCAGGCTGTGATCGGCTGGGATGAGGCGCGCGAAACGGTGATCTCGGCCTATCGCGATTTTTCGCCTGATATGGCCGAGATCGCGCAGCGCTTCTTCGACCGCTCGTGGATCGACGTGCCGGCGCGGCCCGGCAAGGCGCCTGGCGCATTCGCGCATCCGACGGTGCCGTCGGCGCATCCCTATGTGCTGCTCAACTATATGGGCAAGCCGCGCGACGTGATGACGCTGGCGCATGAGCTCGGTCACGGGGTCCATCAGGTTCTGGCCAGCGAACAGGGC
The DNA here is from genome assembly GCA_002698425.1 of Ahrensia sp. The sequence goes on from NZXU01000111.1 coordinate 85,149, forward strand.
ATGCTGATGGCGCAGACGCCGCTGACGCTGGCCGAGACTGCCTCGGTGTTCGGCGAAATGCTGACGTTCCGCTCGATGCTGGAGCGGACTGCGGACCGGCGGGAGCGCAAGGCGATGCTGGCCCAGAAGGCGGAGGACATGATCAACACGGTGATCCGCCAGATCGCCTTCTACACTTTCGAGCGCAAGATCCACACGGAACGCCGCAACGGCGAACTGACGTCGGAGCAGATCGGTGACTTGTGGATGAGCGTCCAGGGCGAAAGCCTCGGCCCGGCGATCCAGTTCGCCGACGGCTACGAGACCTTCTGGACCTATATTCCGCACTTCATCCATTCACCCTTCTATGTCTACGCCTACGCGTTCGGAGACTGCCTGGTGAACTCGCTCTATGCCGTCTACCAGGATGCCGAATCCGGCTTCCAGGCCAAATATTTCGAGATGCTTCGCGCCGGCGGAACCAAGCATCACACGGAATTGCTGGCGCCGTTCGGTCTCGACGCCTCGGACCCGACCTTCTGGCAGAAGGGGCTCAACGTGATCGAGGGGATCATCGACGAGCTCGAGGCGATGGAATAGGCCGCGAATATGACACGCCCGGCTCATACGCCCTATGACGGTTCGGCGACGCCGTTCACGATCGGTCTTAAGCCATTCGATCCGGGCAAATGGATCGAACTCGACGGCGATCTGGAGTCCTATCTCGCGGAGAAAGACCGCCTGTTCGAAACTGTGCCGGAGCGGGTCTTCATGGCGCGGCCGGATACGGTCGACGCGCAGCGCGAAGTGCTGGACGCGTTTGTGCAATACCTTCCGAAGCACTTCCCTGATCACTATCGGCCCGCCGGAAACGCGATGCTCGTCGGGGAGAGCGAACGCCGCGTCGTTCTGGATGCCGACGATCCGGCACCGCTCAAGACCGCGTCGCTGCTGGTGCCGGAAGACTTCGTCTTGATGCGCAAATGCGATGATGGCTGGCGGCTCGTGGCGGCGTCGCTGTGTTTCCCGTCGTCATGGTCGCTTGCCGACAAGTTCGACCGACCGATGCAGGCGATCCACGAGCCTGTGCCTGATTTCGGACCCGGAACCCGCATGGCGGTGATGATCGCGCGTATTTTCGACAATCTGAAAGTCGGCGTGCCGGTCGAGCGAATGAACTGGTCGGTGCAGGAGAATGCCGAACTGCATCATCCGCGGACGAAGACGCAGCGCGATCGAGGCGCGGAGGCAAATGGCGGCAATTTCCTGGCGGGACAGGATGCGCATGATGCCTTTCTGCGCGTCGAGCGCCAGACGCTCACCAGAATGGCCGTGTCGGGCGACATCCTTTTCACGATCCGCATTCATCTCGATCCGATATCTGTTCTGGAAAGCCATCCGAATGGCGCGGCGCTGGCGCGCAGCCTCGCGGCGCAATTGGCGGCGCTTCAACCGGGACAGGTCGACTACAAGGGGCTCGGAGCCAGTCGAGAACGGATGATGGACTATTTGCTGCAACTTGCGGAACGCGTGCCGGAAGCGCTTGACGGATAGCGTCGTCAGCGTCTTTAACGCCCATGTATACATGAGCTTTCGGCTCAATGTTTTCCAACCGGAATGATCGACGCCATGGGCAGCCCGGCCGCCCCCTTTGTCCTATTCAGCAACGATTTCGATTCAACCTCCGTTCTGTTCGATGCGCCGCGCGAGATCATCCGCGCGCGCGACGGGGAAGAATTGGACCGGGCCTTCGAGCGGCTGGAGCAAGCGCGCGCGGACGGTTTGTGGTCGGCCGGGTTTGTCTCCTACGAGGCCGGCTTTCATTTCGACGAAGCGCTTGCCGATCGCGCCGGCGGCAGGGCCATGCGGACGCCGCTCCTGTGTTTCGGCCTGTTCGATGGCCCCCGGATCACGGAGGATACAGGTTTCGCGAATGAAGGCGCGGCGCAGTTCCTCTCCGGGCTGCGGGCCGACTGGGATCTTGAGACCTATGCCGCGAAATTCGCTGTGCTGCACGCACATCTGCGCGCCGGCAACTGCTACCAGGCGAATCTGACCTTCCCGATCCGAGGCGAATGGCGCGGCGATGCGCTCACTGCCTTTCACGCGCTGATCGCCCGCCAGCCGGTACGCTATGGCGCCTGTGTCAGTCTCTGCGATCCGGTACTCGTTTCACGCTCTCCCGAACTGTTCTTTCAGGTGGATCGCGACCGCTGTATCGAGACGCATCCGATGAAGGGCACGGCGCCGCGGCGAGCCGATCCGGCGGCGGATGCAGAGGAGATCCGCAAGCTGAAGGAAGACATCAAGACACAGGCCGAGAACCGGATGATCGTCGACCTGCTGCGCAACGACATCTCGCGGATTTCCGAGGTCGGGACACTCGATGTGCCGTCGCTGTTCGAGGTCGAGACCTATCCGACGCTGCACCAGATGATCTCGAAAGTGCGGGCACGCCTGTTGCCCGATACGACATTGCGCGACATTTTCGCCGCGCTATTTCCCTGCGGATCGATCACCGGCGCGCCGAAGATCTCCGCAATGGAGATCCTCGATGACCTGGAGACCGCGCCGCGCGAGGCCTATTGCGGGGCGATCGGCTATGTCGCGCCGGGCGGCGAGATGCGCTTCAATGTCGCCATCCGCACGATCTCGCTGTTCGACACGGGCGAGGCGGTCTTCAATGTCGGTGGCGGAATTGTCTTCGATTCGCGGGCGGAGGCTGAATATGAGGAGGCCTTGTTGAAGGCGCGATTTGCGGCGGGGAATAGATGGATTTCGCGCTGATCGAGACGTTGCGTTGGGAGCCGGAGGCCGGTTTTGTACGCGGTGGGCTGCATCTCGACCGCTTGCGCGCATCGGCCGAAGCCCTCGGATTCATCTTCGACGAGGTCGCTGTGCTGGTGGCGATGGAAGGCATTGCGGCGGGCGACGCGGCCTTGCGGGTCCGCCTCGAACTCGCGCGCGACGGGCAGCCAAGCACGACAGCCTCGCCGTTTGTCGCCCACTCGCCGGAGACGGTCTGGACTGTCGCGATTGCCTCGACGCGGCTCGCTTCTACCGATCCGCTGCTCCGGCACAAGACGACGCGGCGCGATGTTTACAAGGCGGCGCGGGCGGAATTTCCGGCGAGCGAGATCGACGAGGTGATCCTGCTCAACGAGGCCGGCTTCATTTGCGAGGGAACGATCACCAATATCTTCGTTCGCCGAGAGCAGGACGGCCCGCTGCTGACGCCACCGTTATCCTGCGGGTTGCTTCCCGGCGTCCTGCGCCGCGCCCTTGTCGAGACCGGAGCCGTATATGAGGAGATGCTGACGCCGGAGGATCTCGCTGCGGCAGCACAGGTCTTTTGCGGGAATTCACTGCGGGGACTGATCCCCGCAATGCTGGTCTGAAGTCAGTCCGGCAGGATGCGGACCGCGCCCTTGTCCGCGGAAGCGGCGAAGGCGGCATAGGCTTTCAGAGCCGTCGTCACATTGCGCTTGCGGGGGGCTGCGGGCTGCCAGCCGGCCGCATCCTGTTCGGCGCGCCGCTTTGCCATCTCGGCGTCGTCGATGGCCAGATTGATGGTGCGGTTCGGGATGTCGATCTCGATCGTGTCGCCATTTTGAACGAGGCCGATCGCGCCGCCCTGGGCCGCTTCCGGCGAGGCGTGGCCGATGGACAGGCCAGACGTGCCGCCCGAGAAACGACCGTCGGTGATGAGGGCGCAAGCCTTGCCGAGGCCCTTCGACTTCAAATAGCTGGTCGGATAGAGCATCTCCTGCATGCCGGGGCCGCCCATCGGACCTTCATAGCGGATGACGACCACATCGCCCGCTTCGACCTCGTTGGACAGGATGCCTTTCACGGCCGCGTCCTGGCTTTCATAGACAACAGCCTTGCCGGTGAATTGCAGGATGGATTCATCGACACCGGCGGTCTTCACGATACAACCGTCCAGCGCGATGTTGCCGTAGAGCACGGCCAGGCCGCCATCCTTGGAGAACGGCTTTTCAACAGAGCGGATCACGCCCTTTTCGCCATCCGTATCCAGTTCGTCCCAGCGTGACGACTGGCTGAAGGCGACCTGTGTCGGTACGCCGCCGGGCGCCGCCTTGAAGAATTCGCGCACGGTTTCCGAATTGGTGCGGGTGATGTCCCAGCGGTCGATTGCGTCGCCTAGGCTCGCGGCATGGACGGTCGGGCAATCGCGGTTGATGAGACCGCCGCGATCGAGTTCGCCGAGAATGCGCATGATGCCGCCGGCGCGGTGGACATCTTCCATGTGGACGTCCTGTTTGGCCGGAGCGACCTTGGACAGGCAGGGCACCCGGCGCGACAGCGCATCGATGTCTTCCATGGTGAAATCGACGCCGCCCTCATGGGCTGCCGCCAAGATATGCAGCACCGTATTGGTGGAGCCGCCCATGGCGATGTCGAGCGACATGGCGTTCTCGAAGGCAGCCTTCGAGGCGATGTTGCGCGGAAGAACGGTTTCGTCATCCTGCTCGTAATGGCGGCGCGCCAGATCGACGATGAGGTGGCCGGCCTCGATGAACAGGCGCTTGCGGTCGGAATGCGTGGCAAGCGTCGAGCCGTTTCCGGGCAGCGAGAGGCCAAGCGCTTCCGTCAGGCAGTTCATCGAATTGGCGGTGAACATGCCCGAGCAGGAGCCACAGGTGGGGCAGGCCGAGCGCTCGATAGTCTGAACGTCTTCGTCGGAGTAGCTGTCGTCGGCGGCGGCCACCATGGCATCGACCAGGTCCAGCGCGACCTTCTTGCCATGGACGGTCGCCTTGCCTGCTTCCATCGGGCCGCCGGAGACGAAGACGGCCGGAATATTGAGGCGCATGGCGGCATTCAACATGCCGGGCGTGATCTTGTCGCAATTGGAGATGCAGACCATGGCGTCGGCGCAATGGGCGTTTACCATGTATTCGACGCTGTCGGCGATGATCTCGCGCGACGGCAGCGAATAGAGCATGCCGTCATGGCCCATGGCGATGCCGTCATCGACCGCGATCGTGTTGAATTCCTTGGCGACGCCGCCGGCCGCCTCGATTTCGCGGGCGACGAGCTGGCCGAGGTCCTTCAGATGGACATGGCCCGGCACGAACTGTGTGAACGAGTTTACTACCGCGATAATCGGCTTGCCGAAATCGCCGTCCTTCATGCCGGTGGCGCGCCAAAGGCCGCGGGCGCCGGCCATGTTGCGGCCATGCGTGGTTGTTCTCGAACGGTAGGCGGGCATGATGCTGTCCTGCTTCTTGCGTTTCCTCTTGGTGCGGCAAATAGCGCGACTTTGGTCAAACGAAAACCCGTTTGTATCGGAATCGGCGCCACGAGGCTGCGGGAACAGTTCGCCTGGACGAGCATTTGTCCTTTATTGTGACAAGCGTGTGTGATTAAGCGGCGGCGGCCGCGCTGATGTCGATTGCAGGGAGAGTGCCCCAAATGGCGAATGAGAACTGGCCGGTCTACGGCAAGATCACCGGTCCCATCGTGATGATCGGTTTCGGTTCGATTGGCCGGGGCACGCTGCCGCTGATCGAGCGGCATTTCGACTTCGACAAGAACCGTTTCGTCGTTATCGAACCGCGACCCGACGCGCAGCTGCACGAACTGATGGAAAAGCACGGAGTGCGCCACTTGCAGGAAGCGCTGACCGAGGAAAACTTCAGGGACGTCCTGAAACCTCTTCTGACCGAAGGCGAGGGCCAGGGCTTTTGCGTCAACCTGTCGGTCGATACCTCCTCGCTCGACATCATGAAATACTGCCGCGAGCTGGGCGCTCTCTATATCGACACGGTCGTCGAGCCCTGGCTGGGCTTCTATTTCGACGAGGACGCCGACAATTCGACACGCACCAACTACGCGCTGCGCGAAACGGTCCGCAAGGAAAAGAAGAAGCATCCGGGCGGCACGACGGCGGTGTCGTGCTGCGGCGCCAATCCGGGCATGGTCTCCTGGTTCGTCAAGCAGGCGCTGGTCGATCTCGCCACCGAGCTCGGGCTGAAGTTCACCGAGCCGAAGCCGGACGACCGGGCGGGCTGGGCGAAGCTGATGAAGAAAGCCGGCGTCAAGGGCGTGCATATCGCCGAGCGCGACACGCAGCGCTCCAAGACCCCGAAAGAGCCGGACGTCTTCTCGAACACCTGGTCCGTCGAGGGATTTGTCGCAGAGGGGCTGCAGCCCGCCGAACTCGGTTGGGGCACGCATGAGACATGGAAGCCGAAGAACGCCCACAGGCACAAGAAGGGCTGCAAGGCGGCGATCTGGATCGACCAGCCCGGCGCGGCGACACGGGTGCGCACATGGTGTCCGACGCCCGGCCCGCAATACGGGTTCCTGGTCACCCATAACGAGGCCATCTCCATCGCCGACTTCTTCACGGCTTACGACAAGAAGGGCAAGGTCACGTTCCGGCCGACCTGCCATTACGCCTATCACCCCTGCAACAACGCGGTGCTGTCGCTGCACGAGATGTTCGGCCAGGCGGGGAAGCCGCAATCCAGTTTCGAAGTGATGGACGAGAACCGGCTGTTCGACGGGATCGACGAGTTGGGCGTGCTGCTCTACGGCCACAAGAAGAACGCCTATTGGTACGGATCGCAGCTCTCGGTGGAGGAAACGCGCAAGCTCGCGCCCTACCAGAACGCCACCGGCCTGCAGGTCACATCGGCGGTTCTCGCCGGCATGGTCTGGGCGCTGGAAAATCCGCAAGCCGGCATCGTCGAGGCCGACGAGATGGATTTCCGGCGCTGCCTGGATGTGCAGATGCCCTATCTCGGGCCGGTGAAGGGCTACTACACCGACTGGACGCCGCTGACCGACCGGCCCGGCCTCTTCCCCGAAGATATCGACACCGCCGATCCGTGGCAGTTCCGAAACGTCCTCGTGCATTGATGCCGCACGTAACCGTTTCCGACGCAACTTCTGAAGACTTCATAGCGTTATGAAAATGCCGTATAATACGATTCACTCCTGTTCCAGCCGAGGTGCCCGCATGACTTTCCGCCAACCGATCAGAACCGGCGCGATCGCCGCTACATTCATGGCGTTCACGGCGTTGAGCGGCTGCGTGATGGATGCGCCCGCACCGGGTGGACGATTTGCCCGGTCGGGCGCGGCCGAAGGCAATTGGGCCGACACCGGCGGCGTCGCCACATCGAGCTTCAATGGCGGGGTCTTCGTCACCGTCGCCAATGACACCGGCAACCGGCTTGCCCAGGGCACCTATCGCTATGTCGGCGCCAACAATGTCGAGATCAATTTCACCTCGCTGGTGCGCGGTCAGCAGGTCCGCGCGAATTGCCTGATCGTCAATTCCAGCCAGATGAATTGCACCAATGATTCCGGTTCGCAATTCTCGCTGGTGCGCCGCGGCAGTTTCAGCTGACATTCGGCCCCGGCGGGCCATCTCCGGACATATGTTCGTGACCGGTGACGTTTCGCAGCGGAATCGGCTTGCCAAGCGTCGCGCGCGATGAAAACATTGCCGCGATGGCCGGGTTCGTTCAACCGTTACACAACGGTGCGATGGATCGGCCGACCGGCGCAGCATCCGCCATACGCCGTATGACGAGGGAGTACATTATGAAGCGTTTCATCAAACTTGCCGCCTTGAGCGCGTCCGCATTGACAATTGGCACGGTGACGGCCAGCGCGGACTATTCGCTCGAGATCCTGCACATCAACGACCTGCATTCGCGCATCGAGTCGATCAACAAATACGATTCGACCTGCTCTGCCGAAGACGAAACCGAAGGCAAGTGCTTCGGCGGCGTCGCACGTCTGGTCACGGCCGCCGCAGCGGCCCGCGAGAAGGCCGGCGACGGCAACATCATCTTCCTCAATGCCGGCGACAACTTCCAGGGTTCGCTGTTCTACACCACCTACAAGGGTGCGGCCGAGGCGGAGTTCCTCAACAAAATGGGCACGGATGTCGCAACGGTCGGCAACCATGAATTCGACGATGGCGAAGACGGTCTCGCCGGCTTCCTTGAAAAGGTCGAGTTCCCGGTCATTTCCGCCAACGTCGTAGCCGACAATGCCTCGGCTCTGGCCGAGAAGATCCCGGCCTATGTGATCCTGGAGAAGGGCGGCGAGAAGATCGGTATCGTCGGCGCGGTCGCCAACGACACGAACGAACTGTCCTCGCCGGGCGAGCACGTGATGATCGCCGAGGATGTCGAAAAGATCACCGCAGCGGTCAATGAACTGGCCGATCAGGGCGTCAACAAGATCGTTGCGCTGACCCATGTCGGCTACCCGCGCGACCTTGCCGCCATCGCGAAGATCCCCGGTGTCGACGTCGTCGTCGGCGGCCACACCAACACCTTCCTGTCGAACACCGACGACAAGGCCGCCGGCCCGTACCCGACCTGGGTCGATAATCCGGACGGCTACAAGGTGCCGGTCGTACAGGCCTATGCCTACACGAAATATCTCGGCGACCTGAACGTCACCTTCGATGACAATGGCGTGGTGACCGAGGCGACCGGCGAGCCGATCGTGATGGATGCCTCGGTGACGCCGGACCAGGCGTCGCTCGACCGTATCGCGGAACTGGGTGCGCCGATCGAGGAACTGAAAGCCAAGGTCATCGGCGACACGGCCGACGCCATCGAAGGCAACCGCGATGTTTGCCGCGCCATGGAATGCTCGATGGGCAACCTCGTCGCGGACGCCATGCTCGACCGCGTCAAGAACCAGGGCACGCAGATCGCCATCCAGAATGGCGGCGGCCTGCGCGCCTCCATCGATGCCGGCGAAGTGACGATGGGCGAAGTGCTCACCGTGCTGCCGTTCCAGAACACGCTCGCCACCTTCGAGCTCAAGGGTGCGGACGTTGTTGCCGCGCTCGAAAACGGCGTTAGCCAGATCGAGGACGGCGCCGGTCGCTTCCCGCAGGTTTCGGGGCTGAAGTTCACCTTCGACACCGCCAAGGAACCGGGCTCGCGCATTTCCGACGTGATGGTCGCCGATGCGAGCGGCTCCTTTGCGCCGATCGATGCCGACGCGACCTATGGCGTTGTCTCCAACAACTTCATGCGGGCCGGCGGCGACGGTTACTCCGTCTTCGCCGATGACGGCATGAACGCCTATGACTACGGCCCGGGCCTCGAGCAGGTTGTCGCGGACTACATTGCCGCCAACAGCCCGTACGAGCCTTATACGGACGGCCGTATTACCGTCGCTGCCGCCATGGAAGAAGAAAAGCCGGCGATGGAAGAGACCTCCATGGAGGAAAAGCCCGCCATGGAGGAGGCCGCCGAGGATGCAGAGGTGGCCGTGCCTGAAACCGCACTAGGCGCCGGTACGCTTTCCACCGAACCGCCGATGGTCGAATCCGAGGAAAAGGCCGAGGAGATGACCGAGACGGAAGACATGGCCAAATCTGAGGAAATGGCCAAGACCGAGGAGATGGCCGAAGGCGAAGAGATGATGGATGGCATGAAGCACACCATCGCTCGCGGCGACAACTATTGGGACCTCGCCAAGAAATATTACAGCGACGCGAACATGTGGACCAAGATCGCCGAGGCCAATCCGGATATGGACGCCAACGATCTCGAAGTCGGCGCGGAACTGGTGATCCCGAAGTAAGGGTCAGCCGTATGAACAGGGAAGGGGCGCGGGACATTCCCGCGCCCTTTTCGTTTCGGGCGGCGCGCAATGCCGCATGAGACAGGATTGAATTTGGGCGGGTCGTGGCTAAGTTCCGGCCAAAGGAAAGGCGGCCATGACAATAACAACCACAATCGACCGTGAAGAAGCCCGAGCCATCGGGCCGTTGCCGGCGGACCATCCGCCCGTGAAGATCCATAAAATCGGCGTGCTGCTGGTCAATCTGGGGACGCCGGACGGCACAGACTACACATCGATGCGGCGCTATCTGAAGGAATTCCTGACCGACAAGCGCGTGATCGAATGGCCGAAGGCGCTTTGGTATCCGATCCTGTTCGGGATCGTGTTGAACACGCGGCCGGGCAAGGTCGGCAAGGCTTACGAGACGATCTGGAACACCGAGCGCAACGAGAGCTATTTGCGCACCTATACGCGCTCGCAGGCCGAAAAGCTCGGAGAGGCATTGGCCGATCATCCCGAAATCGTCTGCGACTGGGGCATGCGTTACGGCCAGCCATCGATCGACGAGCGGATGACGGCGCTGCGCGAGCAGGGCTGCGACAGGATCCTGATCTTCCCGCTCTATCCGCAATATTCGGCCGCGACCACGGCGACGGTGAACGACAAGGCATTCCAGTCGCTGATGGCGACGCGGTTCATGCCGGCGGTGCGCACCGTTCCGGCCTATCATGACGAGCCGGTCTATATCGAGGCGCTGGCGCGGTCGATCGAGGCGCATTTCGCGACGCTCGATTACGTCCCGGAAAAGGTGATCGCCTCCTATCACGGCATTCCGCAGAGCTATTTCAAGAAGGGCGATCCCTATCACTGCCAATGCCAGAAGACATCGCGGCTGCTGGAAAAGCGGCTCGGATGGGAGAAGGGACGGCTGATCACCTGTTTCCAGTCGCGTTTCGGACCGGAGGAGTGGCTGCAGCCCTATACGGACAAGACAATCGAGGCGCTGGCGAAGGACGGCGTGAAATCGCTTGCGGTCTTCAATCCGGGCTTCGTTTCCGACTGCCTCGAGACGCTGGAGGAAATCGCCGTGGCTGGCGGGGAGATTTTCCACGAGCATGGCGGCCAGAACTACACGCATATCCCTTGCCTGAACGACGGCGAGGACGGCATGGCCGTCATCGAGGCGATGGTGCGCCGGGAATTGCAGGGTTGGATCTGACGGGCGCGGTCGCATCAGCGCCGCAATTGCAGCGATATCGTAATCGTCGGTTTACGCCGTCCTGTTAGGACGGCGTGGGGTTTCATGCCGTTTTCGGCATTCGGAGGGCTATATGTTCGGTCTCGATATCGCCATTGCGGTCTTTGCCGCGCTTGTCGTCATCATCCTGTTCGCGGCGATCAAGACGGTGCCGCAGGGATTCGCCTTTACGGTGGAGCGTTTCGGGCGCTACACGCGCACGCTCGAGCCGGGGCTCAACATCATCGTGCCGTTCTTCGATCGCATTGGCTCGAAGATGAACATGATGGAGCAGGTGCTGGACGTGCCGACGCAGGTCGTCATCACCCGCGACAACGCTTCCGTGGAGGCGGACGGCGTCTGCTTCTATCAGGTGCTGAACGCGCCGAAGGCGGCCTATCAGGTTTCCGGGCTGGAAAACGCCATCCTCAACCTGACGATGACCAATATCCGTTCGGTGATGGGGTCGATGGACCTCGACGAACTGCTCTCCAACCGCGACGCGATCAACACGAAGCTGCTGCATGTCGTCGACGAAGCGGCCAGCCCGTGGGGCATCAAGATTACCCGCATCGAGATCAAGGATATCAATCCGCCGGCCGACCTCATCGCGTCGATGGGCCGGCAGATGAAGGCGGAGCGTGACAAGCGCGCCGAGATCCTGGAAGCTGAGGGCGCGCGACAGGCGCAGATCCTGCGCGCGGAAGGCATGAAACAGTCGGCGATCCTCAAGGCCGAGGGCGAACGCGAGGCCGCCTATCGCGAGGCGGAGGCGCGGGAGCGCCTGGCGGAAGCCGAAGCGAATGCGACCAAGTCGGTCTCGGAGGCGATTGCCGGGGGGTCGACCCAGGCCATCAACTATTTCGTGGCGCAGAAATATACAGAAGCGTTGCAGACGATCGGCTCGGCGCCGAACCAGAAGATCGTCATGTTGCCGATGGAAGCCGCGTCGCTGATCGGCTCGCTCGGCGGCATCGGCGCCATCGCCAAGGAAGTCTTCGGAGACAGGGCGCTGGAAGAGGCGCGCGGCAGCGCCGTGCCGCCGACGGTCCCGCCTGTTCCGGGCCGGCAGTAACGGGCGGGCATCGCGATGATCCTCGAAACAATTCGGGAGCTTGGCGGCTGGAGCTGGGTCATTCTCGGCCTGGCGCTGCTCGGGCTCGAAATTTTGGCGCCCGGCATCTTTTTCCTGTGGCTTGGAGCGGCGGCGTTGATCATCGGCGCGATCTCGCTGCTGGTCTGGGGGCTGGGTGCGGAGCTCTGGGTCTGGCAGGTGCAGGTGCTCGGCTTCCTGATCCTGTCGATCGTGCTCGCCTATGCCGGCCGGTCGTGGCTATCGCGCAACGAGGTTGAGAGTGACGAACCGATGCTGAACAACCGAGTCGCGCAACTGGTCGGCCAGACCGCGACGCTGGAACAGCCCATCGTCAACGGCGTCGGCCATGTTCGCCTCGGGGACACGCTGTGGCGGGTCAAGGGCGAGGACATGCCCGCGGGCACGAAGGTGCGTATTCGCGGCGGTAATTCCGACCGGCTGGACGTGGAAATCGCTTAGACCCTGTCCTGGTTGGATTGAAGCAATTCTGTTTCGCGCCCGGCGAGGCGACGCGCGAGGAGGTGTGCGCAGCCCGTAGCGGCGCTACGGGCAAGCGCGCCGACACTGCGGGCGTCCGCCGGACGGAAACCCTGCCCGCCTGTTTGCCGAAGGCAAACCGCAGTCAGAAAAGACTTGGCGGTCGTACCTTGCCGCATGCCGTCGGCATGCGGGACGACCGCTGGGCCGGGCATGTTTGGCCCAATACCCGCGGGCTTCGGCTTGGCCGTATCTAGATACGGCCTTCGCCAAATCCCTTGGTCTTGGACCAAACCTGCTCCGGCAGAATGGTTCAATCCAACCAGGACAGGGTCTAAGCCGCCACGGAGAGCTGGCGGGCGACGTCGGCATAATCGACCGGCTTGGAGAGAATGGCCACGGGCCCCGGCGCGTGGCCGATGATCTCGGCGCGGCTGCGGCCCGTCACAAAGGCGTAGGGTATGTGCGACCCGAAGGCGCGTTCCGCGATGCAAAGGCTGGTCTCGTCACCGAGGTCGTAATCCAGGATCGCCGCGCGGATGTCATAGGCCTTCAGCAGGTTCATCGCGGTATCGGTGTCGTGGGCGAGCAGGCACACGTAACCCGCCATGGTCAGCGTATCCTCGGCGTCGAGCGCGATCAGGGGATCGTCCTCGACAAGCAATACAGGCAGTTTTTCACGTGCGTGCGTCATGACAGGCCAATGACGCAGAGGCGGATTGGTTGCCTTCAGCCTGTCCCAAATCGGGAATCGAGGCCAAATCCGCGCGGTTTGGTAAACGCGCCGTTAAGCATGGCCGCAGGCGTGAGGCGGGCGTGGCTTCAGGCGACGCCGATCTTGAGGAGATCGTGGAAATGTACGAGGCCGACGGGCTTCGACCCGTCAACGACGATCAGGGCGGAGATGTTGTGGCGGTTCAGAATGTCCATAGCTGTCGCCGCCAGGGTCTGTTCCGTCACGGTCTTGGGCGACCTGGTCATGACATCGTCGATCAGATGACCCGACAGGTCGCGGTCCAGGCTGCGCGCCAGGTCTCCGTCGGTGAAGATACCAACGAGCTGACCGTCCCCGTCTGTCACGCCGACGCAGCCGACACGCTTTTCCGCCAGGACCTGGACGGTGCGCGGCATCGAGGTGCCGAGCGGCACCAGCGGCACATCCTTGCCGATGCGCATGATCTCGCCGACATGGGTGAGGCTCGCGCCGAGCTTGCCGCCGGGATGGAAGGTGCGGAAATCGGAGGCCGAGAAACCGCGGCTTTCCAGCAGCGCGACGGCAAGCGCGTCGCCGAGCGCCAGCTGCATCAGGGTCGAGGTGGTCGGCGCCAGGCCGTGCGGGCAGGCCTCGTCGGCCTTCGGCATGACGAGGACGATGTCGGCCTCGCGCGCCAGCGTCGAATCGGCGCCGGCCGTGATGGCGATCAGCGGGATTTCGAAGCGGCGGGAATAGCGCAGGATGCCGCTCAGTTCCTGGGTCTCGCCCGACCATGACATCGCGATGATGGCGTCGTCGCGGGCGATCATGCCGAGATCGCCGTGATTGGCCTCGGCGGGATGCACGAAGAAGGCCGGCGTGCCGGTCGAGGCCAATGTCGCGGCGATCTTCGAGCCGATATGGCCGCTCTTGCCGACGCCGGTCACGATGACGCGGCCGCTGATCGCGTCGATGGCCTCGATCGCCGCCTGGAAGGAACTGCCGAGCCCGTTGCCGATGGCGTCATAAAGCGCGGCCAGCCCCTTTTGCTGGAAGGCCAGCGTCTTCATCGCCGACAGGATCGGACCGCCCACTGGCTCTTTTAGATCGGCTTTGCTGCTCATGCGCGATCGCTACTCCACCGCTCCATCTTTGTCCATTGACCAGATGCGCGCGGCGACGCGAATTCGCACAGCTTTCCGCTCCTGCCTAAGCATTCGTTAACCACGCACGTTTAGGTTTCGGTAAGGAAAACGAGGTGATTGGCCGTGACGACGGTCTTGCAAGGAAAACGATCCGGCCGGAAACGAAGTTCGGCCCTTGTCGCGCGCCTCGCCGCAGGCGTCGGGATCGGCTGTGTCCTGTGCGCGCCGGTCCTTGCCCAGAATTCCGCCGATTCGACCGGCGATGGTTCCATCTGGAGCGAAGCGGGAGGCGCGATTGCCGAGGCCGATGCGACTGGCGCTACGGATGAGGCCAACGCCCGGACGGCATCGCAGATCGACGAAACCACGACATCCGGAACATCCCGCGCTTCCCCGGCGGCGGCCGTCGACCCTGTACAGGGCGGCGGCGGCACGCCCGAAGACGATCCCTATGCCGCGCCCGGTATCCTGGTCGGCAGCTTCATCCTGCGGCCGACACTCGATGTCGGACTGACCGGGCAGCGCGAGAACAGCGCCGATACGCTGCTCGGCGATTCGGCGCTGCGGCTCGACCTCAATTCCGACTGGGCGCGCCATGAGCTGAGCATTGCCGCGGAAGGGCAGTTGCAAAAGACGCTGAATGGCGAAGGCCTGGATCCGGAATTCGCCGTCGACGCCACCGGCCGGTTCGACCTTGGCGCGACCACCACGCTGACAGCGACATTCGGCTACAGCTACCAGGAGGACGATCCGCAATCGGCCGCGTTCATCGCCGCGACCGATCCGGCGCTGATCCCGGTGGTGACCGGTGTCAACGATCCGGTCACGCAGGTGCTGCAGGGTTCGCTCGGTCTGCGCCAGGAATTCGGACGGCTTTTCACCGAGGTCGGGGTTTCAGCGGCGCATGAGACCTATGGCGACGCCGAGCTGAGCGACGGATCCTCGATCCCGCAGTCCGATCTCGACAATACGACGATCGACGGGCGGCTGCGCCTGGGCATCGAGGCCTCGGCGGTGTTTTCGCCCTTCGCCGAAGCGTCCTACGGGTTGCGGCGCATGGATGAGACGCCGGACAGCGGAGGCGTCGATCGCGATGCGGTCCGCTACGGATTGCGCCTCGGCACCGGCATCGATCTCGGCGAGAAGCTGAGCGGTGAGGTTTCCGCGGGTTATACGGTCGAGGATGTAGCCGATGCGGCGCTGCAGGACATTGCGGGCGTCTCCGTCGATGCAAGCCTCGACTGGTCGCCGCGACGCGGCACCGATGTCAATCTGCAACTCGCCACCTCGACGGAACCGAGCGGCGAGGCCGGCGACAGCGGCGCATTGCTCTATCTGGCCGATCTCGGCGTGACGCGCCGGCTTCGCGCCAACTGGACGGCCGAGGCCGGCTTTACCGCCGAATACCGCCACGACCGGTCGAGCCCGGATGAAACGACGCTGGGTGCGGAACTCGCGCTGACATACTGGTTCAACCGGTTCGCCGGCATGACGACACGGATCGGGCACGAGCAGGTGCTCAGCCCGGATCCCGCAGAGCGTTCGAAAACGACAACCGCCTATCTCGGCCTGCGGTTGCAAAGATAAAAAGGCGCGCCGAATTTATGCCATCGAATCGGGAGATGGTTGGAAATCCCGAAGGCCGAAATGGCAGTATTTGCGGCGCGGATATCTGAAAGGAGTGAATAGCATGCCATTCGCACCGAGTTTCCGTATTTCCGGTATTGTCATCGCCGCGACCGTCGTTCTCGGCTCGATGACCGCTTCCGGGGCGCAGGCGGATGCCGGCTTCCAGCGATGGATCCAGGATTTCCGCAAGGTTGCGGTCGCCAACGGCGTTTCCGGCAATGTCTACGACAAGGCCTTTGCCGGTGTGACCGCACCCGATCCAGAGGTCCTGGAAAAGGCCCGGTTCCAGCCCGAATTCCGGGACGAAGCCTGGCAGTATATCGACGGCAGGGTGCATGAACGCTCGGTCGCCACCGGCCGCGCCATGCTGCGCAAATATGGCCGTCTCCTCAATGACATCGAGCGCAAGACCGGCGTGGACAAGCACATTGTCTTGGCCATCTGGTCGATGGAATCCGACTATGGCGAGTTCCTGAAGCGCACAGACCGGCTGCACTATGTGCCGCAGGCGCTGGCGACCCTTGCCTATGCCGACCGGCGTCGCGCCAAATATGCGCGCGGTCAGTTGATTGGAGCCTTGAAGATCCTGCAGCGCGGCGACGTATCCCGAAATGGCCTGACGGGATCCTGGGCGGGGGCGATGGGCCACACCCAGTTCATCCCGACGAGTTATCTTGCCTTCGCGGTCGATGGCGACGGCGACGGGCGCCGCGACATCTGGAATTCCATTCCCGATGCGTTGTGGACGGCGGCGAACCTGCTGGATCGCAATGGCTGGCGGAGCGGGGAGACCTGGGGCTACGAGGTGACGCTGCCGGCGGGTCGCAAGTTCCCGGGCGGATCCATGTCGCTTTCCAAATGGCAGGGTATCGGCGTGGTTCGCCCCAACGGCAAGCCGTTCCCGCGACCCGGCCAGAGCGCCGAGCTGAAGGTTCTGCAGGGGCGCGACGGGCCCGCCTTCCTGATGGTCAAGAACTTCTTCGTCCTGAAGCGCTACAACAACGCCGACAAATACGCGCTCGCCGTCGGCCTCCTGGCCGACCAGATCGCCGGTTACCCGGCGCCGTCACGCGACTGGTCGCGCCCGTTCACGAAGCTTTCCATCGCCGAAAGCGAGGAACTGCAGAAGCGGCTCAAGGGCGCAGGTTTCTATGACGGCGAGATCGACGGCAAGATCGGGCCGGCTTCGCGCACAGCGATCCTTTCCTTCCAGGCGCAATACGGCATGGAGCGGGATGGCTATGCCTCGATGGAGTTGTTAAAGGTGCTGCGGGGCAGATGATGCCAGCGCGGCCTTTGCCGCGCCGGCCGGTACTATGATCGGGGCACGAGAGTGTTCGACATGCGTTTTATCCTCCGACCGATTGCCGTCCTCGTGCTTGCCTGCGCGGTGCTGGCGGGCGCGCCGCTCGCCGGGCTGCCGACGATGAAGGGCGGCGCGCAGGCGCAGACGTCGGAAGATACGCTGATCGGACGGCGGTCGCTTCTCGATCTTCTGTTCCGGCGCAAGGAAGCTGCTCCGCAAATCCAGGAAATCCCGAAACGCGACGTCAAGCGCTCCCGCAGCCAGCCGCAGCGGCGCGCGAGCGCCCCGGCGCCCGCTCCGGAGCCGCCGGCGCCCGACAAACTCGAAAACGCCCTGGTTATCCTCGTAGTCGGGGATTTCACCGCGGGCGGTCTGGCGCAGGGGCTTCGGGAGGCGTTTGCCGAGGTGCCGTCGATCGTCATCGAATCGCGCGCCAACGGCTCGTCAGGTCTCGTCCGCGACGATTTCTACGACTGGCCGAAATCGATCGGACCGATCATCGAGGAGACCAAGCCGGCGCTCGTGGTCATGATGATCGGCTCGAACGACAGGCAGGCCATGCGTGTCGACGGGCGCACGGAAAAGGTGCGCACCGATGCCTGGGTGAAGGAATACGAGGCGCGCATCGACCGTTTCGCGAAAACGGTCCAGGCCTCCAATACGCCGCTCATCTGGGTCGGCGGACCGCCTTACCGGTTCAAGAGCATGTCGACGGACATCCTCGCCTTCAACGAGTTCTATCGCCAGGCCGCCGAAGCGGTCGGCGGCTCCTTTGTCGATATCTGGGACGGTTTTGTCGACCAGGATGGCGCCTTCGTCCTGAGCGGCTCCGACATCAACGGCCAGACCGTGCGGCTGCGCAATTCGGACGGGATCAACTTCACCAATGACGGCAAGCGCAAGCTCGCCTTCTATGTCGAGCGGCAGATCAAGCAGATGTTCGGCGACGCGGCGTCCTCGCTGCTGACCGTTCTCGCGCCGGAAAGCTATCCGACGCTCAGGCTGCCGCCGCTTCAGGCGGAGGAAGATCTCGTGCGCATCGATCCGATCCAGATCAGCGATCCGGAACTGGATGGCGGCGCGGCGCTGCTGGGCGACGTCAATGCCGTATCCGCGATCGGGCCGGACAATCCGCTGCTGGCGAAATCGCCGCGCAATCGGCTGGTCGAGGACGGCGTGCCGCCGCCGGCGAAACCGGGGCGCGCCAACAATTTCAGCTGGCCGCCGACCTGAGGGCGCTCTCAGCCGTGTTTCGGCGCGACCTCGGCGAAACGCGCCTTCTTCTCGTCCGACGCTTCGGTCTGATAGCGCTCTTTCCACTCGGCATAAGGCATGCCGTAGACGATCTCGCGCGCCTCGTCCTTGGTCAGTTCGGCGCCGTCGGCCTTGGCCGCGTCGACATACCAGTTCGACAGGCAGTTGCGGCAGAAGCCGGCCAGGTTCATCAGGTCGATGTTCTGGACATCGGTGCGTTCGCGCAAATGGGAAACGAGCCGCCGGAAGACCGCGGCCTCATACTCTGTGCGCTTGTCGGCCGGTATCTCACTCATCGGGGCTCTCCGCTTTGTTTCTCTGCTTTCCATATCGTTGGCGGACCGGCGCGTTCAAGTCCGTGGAAAGCCGGGAGAAACGCAAAAGAGCCGTGCTTTCCACCTTTGCATTGACATAAAGTATCGCCATGCGACAAACCACGATTGGAAATCCGATAGCGATCGCGTCACACCATTGTCATCCGGAATGCCGATAAGCTTGGCCAATAAATCGATTTATATACGTCTTGTCGGACTGCTGCTGGTATCGTTCGGCGCGAGCGCGTTGTCCTCGGCGCCTGCACGGGCGGATTTTCGTGTTTGCAACGCCACGCAGGATCTCGTCGGAGTCTCGATCGGGTACCGGGCGCGCGCCGGCTGGATTACCGAAGGGTGGTGGGCCATCGAGGCTTCGACCTGCAAGACGCTGATCGAGGGGCCGTTGGAGTCGCGCTATTACTATCTCTATGCCGAGGATGGCGTGCGCGGCGGGCGCTGGGACGGTCCGGTGAGCATGTGCATCGCGGAACTGCAGTTCAAGATCACCGGCGTGAACGACTGCTATGCGCGCGGCTTCCAGAAAGCGGGTTTCCGCGAATACGACACGGGCAACCAGACCAACTGGATGGTTCAGCTAGTCGACGATCCAGAACCGGGTGCGGCGAACGCGGCCGGGCAACCCCTTCTAACCCCCTCGGGAGACGGCCAGTGAGACGCGTCCGCAAAGTCAAGATCCTCGCGACGCTTGGCCCTTCATCCTCCACCGAGGAGATGATCGAAAAGCTCCACAATGCCGGAGCCGACGTGTTCCGCATCAATATGAGCCATTCCAGCCATGACATGATGCGCGACCTCGTCCGGCGCATCCGCGCGGTGGAAAAGCGAATCGGCCGTCCGATCGGCGTTCTGGCCGACCTGCAGGGGCCGAAGCTCAGGGTGGGCGAATTCGCCGAGGGCTCGGTGGAACTGAAACCGGGCCAGACCTTCACGCTGGACGACCGTAACGAGCCGGGCGACGCCACGCGGGTCTATCTGCCGCATCCCGAAATCCTCGAGGCCGTCCAGCCGGGCCATCGCCTGCTGATCGACGACGGTCGGCTGCAGTTGATCGCCGAGAGCGCGGACGGCAAGTCCATCGTCACCAAGGTGGTTTCAGGAACGAAGATCTCCAACCGCAAGGGCGTCAGCCTGCCGGACACGACGCTGGGCGTCGGCGCGCTGACCGAGAAGGATCGCGCCGACCTCGACGCGGTGTTGAAGGAAGAGATCGACTGGGTGGCGCTGTCCTTCATCCAGCGTCCGGACGATCTGGCCGAAGCGCGCAAGATCGCCAGGGGCCGGGTCGGCCTCTTGTCGAAGATCGAGAAGCCGCAGGCCGTCGAACGCCTCGATGAGATCATCGAACTCTCCGATGCGATCATGGTGGCGCGCGGCGATCTGGGCGTGGAAATGCCGCTCGAAGCGGTGCCGGGCATTCAGAAGCAGATCACCCGCGCGGCGCGCCGGGCCGGCAAGCCGGTCGTCGTCGCCACGCAGATGCTGGAATCGATGATCTCCGCGCCAGTGCCGACGCGCGCCGAGGTCTCGGATGTCGCCACCGCCGTCTATGAGGGCGCGGACGCCGTGATGCTCTCGGCGGAATCGGCCGCCGGCGATTACCCAGAGGAAGCGGTCGCGACCATGTCGCGCATCGCGGAGAAGGTCGAGCGGGATTCGCTCTTCCAGGGCATCATGAACGCGCAGCGGCCCGAGGCCGAGGCCACCGGTTCGGACGCCATCTCGGCGGCGGCGCGGCAGATCGCTCATACGCTGAAACTCTCGGCGGTCGTCTGCTACACCTCGTCGGGCACGACGGGCCTGCGCGCTTCGCGCGAACGGCCGGACACGCCGGTCATTGCGCTGTCGCCGGTGATCGAAACGGCGCGCCGGCTGGCGCTGGTCTGGGGGCTGCATTGCGTGGTCACAGACGATGCGATCGATCTGGACGACATGGTCGATCGCGCCTGCCGCATCGCCTTCCGCGAGGAATTCGCCAAGCCCGGCGACCGAATCATCATCACCGCCGGCGTTCCGCTGCGCACGCCGGGCGCGACCAACATGCTGCGTATCGCCTATATCGGCTCGGACGGGCTTTCCGGCATCTGATCGCCCGGACGCCAGTCGTCCTTGTCGAGGCACCGCTCGACAGGGCCGAAACAGTCATCGGCGATTTCGCGTTCCAGCGCGCGGCCCATCGCCTGCAAGTCACGGTCAGAACCGGCGATCTTCTCGACTGATGCGACCGCCAGATCGGTGGCGACATAATCCGGCTTGTGGCCCAAATTCGAGATCCAGAGCAGTTCGGCGTTGGGCAGGTCGCGCTCCAGCCCGATCGAATGGATGCGCGGCAGGACGATGGCGTCCCGGTTGCCGGTGATGATCACGGCCGGCGTCCGGATTTCGGAATAAAGCGGGGAAACGCGCGTCACATAGTCGAAGAGCCGTTCGACATCGACGGCATTGGCGCGGAAGTGCCAAGGCCGCAGCACGAGCGCGACGCCGGTGCGGTCGACATAATCCTCGGCCGGTTTGTTCGGCGTGAACACGCCTTCCGTTCCCGGCCCGATGCGCAGCAGCCCGAAGGGCAGGGCCAGTGTCTCGGAGAAGATCCGGCCGATGACCGGCATCGGCGTCAGATTGTAGTACCAGTCGATGCCGCCCGGCCATGGATGGCTGACGGGGGCAAGGAAGACGGTGCCGACCACCTTCTCCGAATGATTGAGTGCGAATGAAGCGGCTATGGCGCCGCCGAAGGAATGGCCGACGACGATAGCCTTGTCGATGCCGAGCCGGTTCATCAATGCGGCGACGGTCGCGGCTTGGCCGTCGGGGAGTTCGTTTGTTTTCGGGCCGCGCGACGACCAACCGTGGCCCGGGCGATCGACGAAGAGGAGGTCGGCCCGTCCGGAGAGCTTTTCCTGAAAGGCAATACGCTGATCGTTCAGATTGCCGCTGGCGCCGTGCAGAAAGACGACCGGCGGCAGGTCGGCGGCCTCTCCGGCCCGGTCGAGGACGTAATGCAGCCGCGTTCCGTTGGCGGTGGCGAATTCGCCGACCGCCGGATTGCGCCGCTCGATATGCCAGACGCCGATACGGGTGACGGCGGCGAAAACAAGCAGGACAGCCGCGAGCAGCAGGAGGGCTGCATAGACGAAATTCATCGGAAAGGACTTTCGGAGGAGGTGGCTAGACGGGATCGGCGGCAAGCTCGTCAGACAAGCGAATCACCGCTTCCTGCGCCGACCCCATGGCGGGATAGACGTCCAGCGCGCGCATCCATGCCTTGAGGGCGGCTTCCTTGCGGCCGGTGCGCTCGAGGATCGTCGCCAGGCCGGCCAGCGCGCCGAAATGCCGGGGTTCGAGTTCCAGCACCTTTTCGATGTCGGTCATCGACTTGGCGAAATTGTCCATCGAGTAATGCAGCGTGGCGCGGCGGTTCCAGCCCTCGGCGAAACCGGGCGCGCGCGTGACAACCTGGTCGAGATAGTCGAGCGCGACATTATATTTCTTTTCGTCGAAGGCATCATTGGCCCAGCCCAGCATCAGGTCGACCGTGGCGCTGCCGGAGCGGAACCATTCCGACCAGATGCCGTCGGCGACGGTTTTCGCGTAACGCGGGTCGCGGGCCTTTTTCAGCTTGTCGAAGAGTTCGTCGATCCGAGTCTTTTCGGTCTCGGCCTGGAGCGGCACATCGTCATAGACGGGAGGCTGGGGCGTGAGGTTCTCCTCGGGAACCGGCAGCGGCTCCTCAAGGCCGGGTTCCTCGAATTCCTGGGCCTGTTCCTGGGCGCGGAGCGCCGGCATTGTGAGCGCCAGAATGGAGGCGAGGGCGGTTAAACGCAAAAAGGTTCGCATGCGGGATAAACTATATCCCGCCATGCAAACGTCAAAGGCAAAAATGCGTGAGGCGCGACCGCGTGGCGGTCATGGGCGATCAGCCCTGGCGTGCCTTGTAACGCGGGTTCTGCTTGTTGATGATGTAGACGCGGCCTTTGCGGCGGACGAGCCGGTTGTTGCGGTCGCGGGATTTCAGCGCCTTGAGCGAGTTCTTGATCTTCATTTTGTCGCCTATGGTGCCCTTCGCGGGCTCAAATAAAAACGCGCCGGAAGGCGCGCAAAACCAGTGGAGCGGTGGATAACCGCAATCGCCGGTGAATGTCAACCGATCCGGGCGCCGAGACGCGTGAAATGCCCCATTTTGCGCCCGGTGCGGCTTTCCTTCTTGCCGTAATCGTGGGCAAGCACGCCTGCTTCTGCGGCAAGCGCCGGGATGCGGGCGATATCGCCGCCAATCAGATTGTGCATGACGCAGTCGCTGTGGCGGTTGCCGTCTGCGAGCGGCCAGCCCGCAATGGCCCGGATATGCTGCTCGAATTGCGAAACGATACAGGCGGCTTCCGTCCAGTGGCCTGAATTGTGGACGCGCGGCGCGAATTCATTGGCGCGCAGGCTGCCGTCTTCCATGACGAAGAATTCCAGCCCGAGCACGCCGACATAGGAGAGCGCGCCAGCGAGCTTGCCTGCCGCGGTCTTCGCCGCCGCCTCGACAGAGGGGTCGACGCCGCTCGGCAGGGTCGAGGTGGCGAGGATGCCGTCCTCATGTACGTTCCTGGGCGGGTCGTAGCAGACGACCGCGCCGTCGGTGCCGCGCGCCGCGATGACCGAGATCTCGGCGGCGAAGGGCGCGAATTCCTCTAGAATGACCGGCACGTTGCCGAGGCTTGCCAGCGCGTCTTCCGGCCTCGGGTCGGTTGCATCGCCGCGGAAACGGATCTGGCCCTTGCCGTCATAGCCGAGGCGGCGGGTCTTCAGGATGCCCTTGCCGCCGAATTCCGCGAGCGCCGCGGCGAGTTCGCCGGCATCGGCGATATTGCGGAAGGCGACGGTGGCGATGCCGTTGTCATTGAGGAAGGTCTTTTCCGAGAGCCTGTCCTGGGCGATCTCCAGGGCGAGCGCGCCGGGGCGCAGATCGGCGACGGTGCCGAGCCAGCGCGCGGCATCGAGATCGATATTCTCGAATTCATAGGTGACGACGTCGCAGCGATCGGCGAGCTGGCGCAGGGCGGAGACATCGTCATAGGCGGCGGCAATCTGCTCGTTGCAGACCTGCGCGGCCGGGCAATCCTTCTGCGGTTCGAGGACGCAGGTCCTGAAACCGAGGCGGGCGGCGGCCATTGCGAGCATCCGCCCCAATTGCCCACCGCCGATAATGCCGATCGTGGCGCCGCGGCGGAGCGTCATTTGCCGCCATCCTCGTCGGAGGGCGTCGCAGCGACGGCGGCGGTGCGGTCGGCGCGCCAGGCAGCAAGGCGGCTCGCAAGCGCCTCGTCCTGGAGCGCCAGGATCGATGCGGCCATCAGGCCGGCATTGGTCGCGCCGGCATTGCCGATGGCAAGCGTGCCGACCGGAACGCCGGCCGGCATCTGGACGATCGACAGGAGCGAATCCTGCCCGGAGAGCGCCTTCGACTGGACGGGCACGCCGAGGACCGGAAGCGTCGTCAGCGCCGCGACCATGCCGGGCAGATGCGCCGCGCCGCCGGCACCCGCGATGATCACGGAAAATCCCTCGTCGCTGGCCGATTTTGCGAAATCGTACATGCGGTCGGGCGTGCGATGCGCGGAAACGATGCGCGCTTCGTGTGCGACGCCGAGCGTCTCGAGGATTTCGGCTGCGTGGCGCATGGTGGGCCAGTCCGACTGGCTGCCCATGATGATGGCGACTTTGGCAGACATGGTCCGTTCCGGTCAGGCTATGATATCGGGGATGATCTGGTCTTCAAGCTTCTGGAGCTTGTCCTTGATGGCCAGCTTCTTCTTTTTCATGCGCTGGATCTGCATCATGTTGCAACCGACCGCGGTCATCGCGTCGATCGCCGCATCGTAATCGGCATGTTCCATTTTCAGCCGCGCGAATTGCAGCCGCAGATCGGCTTGATCCTGCTCAGACATGGCACATCCTTCTTGTATTCTTGCGGCCTGCCATTCGCCATGTTCCATCGGTTACGATCGGTTCACTCTTTGCAATAATTCTTCACCAATTTCCACAGGCTGATGTTCGACAGAAACCGGATTTCGTGCCACCATTCCTCTTCCGTCCCGTGGCGGACGGACAACATGGAAGGAGGCTTTCTCATGTCCCTTGAAGCTCATCTTGAGTCTCTCATGCGCAAGCACGGGAATTTGGAAACTGAAATCACCCAGATCTTGTCCCGCCCCGTGCCCGATCAAGTCGAGCTAACCCANTTGAAACGAGAAAANCTGCGCGTGAAAGANGAAATCGAGCGNATCCGTNNCGAAACNCGCCANTAGGTNTTCGNGGTCCGGGCCCCGGCCGGGAAAGGCGGGGCTCGGCTTCAGTCGCCNGACCAGAACTGGTCGAGCCAGATATTNAGCGGCATGAANGCCGCNACGTTCAATTCNTATATTCNNTTTGTCCCTTCCGAGCGCGCCGTGACCATGCCGGCNTCGAGAAGGATTTTCATGTGCTGCGATACGGCNGGCCGNGAAATCGGCAAATTNTCNGCCAGCGCGCCCACGGTGCGGGGGGCGCGGCGCAACTCCTCCAATATGTAACGACGATTCGCATCGGCGATCGCGTGAAAGGAGTCTGACGAAGTCATCTTTTATGGCGTAAGACTAAACTTACACCCGGTCAAGAAGCGAGGCTCATCATTCCGTCGTAGACGAGCTTCAATCCTACCAGGAAAATCATGATATACATGAAGGGATAAAAAACCGTCCGGTCGATGCGGCGAACGATCCAGGCGCCGGCCAGCGTCGCGACCGGCGCGATCGGCATCAGCACGGCAGACGTCGCCAGATTGCCGGGATCGAACTGGCCCAGAGCGAAATAGGGCAGCAGCTTCACGGCGTTGACGATGGCAAAGAAGATCACCGACGTGCCGACATAGAGTTTCGGATCCTGTCCGAGAGGCAGCGCATAAAACTGATAGGGCGGCCCGCCCGCGTGCGAGACGAAACTGGTGAAGCCCGCGATCATGCCCCAGAACGACCCCTTCACCGCGTTATGCGGTTTTGCTACGGCGCTTTTCACAAAAAGACGCTGGCGCAGGTAATCAGCGGCGAAAAGAAGCGCGACGGCGCCGACCAGCAGGCGAACTTCACCGGCGGTGACCCATGACGCGGTGGCCCAGCCGATACCGATGCCGACCATGCTGGCGGGCAGCATGATCTTCAGCGTCTTCGCATCGAAGACGCCGCGCCAGGTCCACAGGCTGACGATATCCATGACGATCAGGATCGGCAGCATGATCGCCGCGGCCTTGATGGGCGAGACCACCAGCGCCATTAGCGGCAGGCCGATCAGCGCCATGGCGCCGCCGAAGCCGCCTTTCGACAGGCCGACGAAGATGACGGCCGGAATGGCGGCGGCGTAAAAGACGGGATCGG
Organism: Ahrensia sp.; assembly: GCA_002698425.1. Next base: position 111,268 of record NZXU01000111.1, read on the forward strand.
AGATAAAGGGCATGGAAAGACCGTTTAGGACCAACAAGCCATTAGGATATTTGTCGTCGGGAGGAAAGGCCGGGCCGGCGATGCCGGGCGATGCTGCCGCAAATCGGTCCTTTTTACAGTTGAAGCGGGGCTGCAGGAGACCTAGGAAGCCCGAATGAACCAGAACACCAAGGAACGATGCAGGCTCGTGCTGATTGCGCCGGCGGATGAAAGCGGAACGGCATTTGCCGCGAGGCTGGAGGCCGCGCTTGGCGGCGGCGATGTCGCGTCCGTCATCCTGCCTGTGCATGGCATGGACGAGGCCGCATACCAGAAGCACCTGGAAGCCTGCGTGCCGGTCGCCCAGGCGCATGACGTCGCGGCGATCGCGGTCGGCGATACACGCGCCTTCGGGCGGGTGAAGGCGGACGGGCTGCATGTCGACAGCGGCCCGCGCGATCTAGCCGACGCGGTCGAGCGCTTCCAGGAGCGCCATATCGTCGGCGCCGGCGGCGCCGAGACACGGCATAAGGCCCTCGAACTGGGCGAGGCGCGCCCGGACTATCTGTTCTTCGGCCGTTTCGGCCAGGACACGCATCCCGGCCCGCACAAGAAGAATTTACAGCTTGCCGAATGGTGGGCTGCGATGATCGAGATCCCCTGCATCGTCATGGGCGGCAATGCGGTGGACACGCTGGGCGAAGCGGCTGAAACCGGAGCGGAGTTCGTCGCGTTGTCGCGCGCCGTGTTCAATGAGGATACGGACCCGGGCGCCGCCGTGGCGGCCGCGAACCGGATCCTCGAGGATTACGAACTCACCGAGGTCGCATGACGGGCGGCAGATCACATCTGACGGCTGCGCTGCTCGCCGCGGCGCTGGCGTTTTCCGGACAGGCGGCCATGGCGGCCAACAGCGCCGGCGCCGAGCCGAATGCGGAGGATGTCGCCCCGTCGCGTTTCGGCGAGAAGCCCGCCGACGAAGCCTTCGGAGCTTTTCAGCGTGGGCTCTATCTGACCGCGCGCAATCTGGCGCTGCCGCGCGCCGAAAAGGGCGATGCAGCGGCGCAAACGCTGCTGGCGGAAATCTATGCCCGCGGGCTCGGCGTTCCGCGTGACGATGCCGAAGCGGCGAAATGGTATCACGAGGCGGCCGAACAGGGCGTGCCCGAGGCGCAGTTGCAATATGCGCTGATCCTTCTCGACAAGAAGGATGCAAGCGCGGACGAGAAGCAGAAGGCGCGGGACCTGATGAAGGCGGCGGCCGATGCCGGCAACGCCAATGCGCAATTCAATTTCGCGCAGATGCTGATCGACGAGCGGCCCGGCAGCCGGTCCATGTCCGAGGCCTATCCCTATTTCCTCAACGCTGCCGAAAAGGGCATCGCCGACGCGCAATATGCGGTCAGCCAGATACTCGCCAATGGCACCGCCGGCGTTGCCCAGGATCCCGCCGAGGCGCGCAAATGGCTGATCAAGGCGGCCCGGCAGAATTTCGATACGGCGCAGTACGACCTCGGTATCTGGTATCTGGAGGGGATCGGCGGCGAGCGCGACCTGAAAAAGGCGTTCGTGTGGACCATCCGCGCCGCCCGCGCCGGCAATGTCGCCGCGCAGGGACAGGCCGCGAAGCTCTATTGGGGCGGGCTTGGAACGGAGCCGGACGAGGCGGAGGCGGCGGCCTGGGTCGTGGTCACGCGTCGGGCCGGCCTTCGCGACCGGGCGCTGGACGATTTCTGGGAAGGCCTGACCGAAAACCAGCAGCATGCCGCGATCGAACGCGCCAACAAGCTTCGCTGAGCGCTTTCCGGTGCGGTGAGCGCAGCG
>NZXU01000112.1 GCA_002698425.1 Ahrensia sp.
ACACCCGGACTCGGGCTCAAGCGCGGTCTCGCGCGCGATCACGTCGTGGCGCCCTATGCGTCCGCGCTTGCTCTGGCCGTCGCCCCACGTCTCGCGACCGAAAATCTCAGGCACTTGACGGAGCTTGGTGCGCAAAGCCGCTACGGCATCTGGGAAGCGCTGGATTTCACTTCCGACCGTGCCCCCGCTTCGCAGCCATTTGCGCCGGTCATGGCCTATATGGCGCATCATCAGGGCATGGTGATCTGCGCCATAGCCAATGCGCTGACGCAGGATCGCATGGTGACACGCTTCCTTCGCGATCCGCAGATGGGACTGGTCTCGCTTCTGTTGAGTGAGCGAGTGCCGCGCGAGCTGCCCCCGGAGATCGAGCGTTTGGAAACAGTGGATACTGCGGCGGGAAGGGTTGAGATCGGGCCGATTGCTCCTTGGACGCCCCGCGCGATGCCCTTCCCGCAGATTCAGGTGCTGGGGAATGGACGTCTGTCGAGCTGGATCGGCGAAAGCGGGGGCGGCGCGCTGCGCTGGCAGAAACAGGCGCTGACCCGATTTTCCCCCGATGCAACACGCGATGCGGAGGGACTCTGGCTTTACCTGCAGGATGTCGAGAGCGGCGCGCTGTGGTCGGCCACCCGCCAGCCGACCGGCGCGGTTCCCGATGAACATCACGTGCAGTTCCAACCGCATCTCGCGGAGTTCCACCGCCGTGACCAGGGTATCGACCTGCGGATGGAAGTATGCGTGGGAAGCGGCGAGGACATCGAGATGCGCCGCGTCACATTGGTAAACGAAGGCGCGGGGCCGCGGCGGCTGCGGCTGACGAGCTATGCCGAGATCGTCCTTGCCCCGCCGCTGGAAGATGAACGGCACCCGGCGTTCAGCAAGCTGTTCACCGGCGGAGAATTCGTCCGTCAGATCGGCGGTATCGTATTCAAGCGCAGGCCGAGGAAACCCGGCGAAGCGTACCCTTCGCTGGCTCAGTTCGTCATCGATGGCGATGGCCCGATCACCGGGCTGCGATACGAAGTCGACCGGCGGGCGTTTATCGGCCGCGGGCGCGGTCTGGACGACCCGCTGGGTGCATCGCGCCCGCTGAACGGTAGGAGCGGTTTCACACTCGACCCGATTTCCGCATTGCAATGGGAGGTCGCAATGGAGCCCGGAGAACGACGGGTGATGTGCCTGGTCACTGCCGTGGCGGCCAGCGCGGGCAATGTGCTGGAAATGGCCGCGCGCCATGCCACTCTGGCTTCGATGGACTGGATCGTCGGCGATGCGGCTCTGGAATCGGCCCGCACGATCGCGCGCGGAAAATTGCGGGCGGCGGACCTGCCCCATGTGCAGGCACTGGGTTCGCTGATGATTTACCCACATGGCGCTTTGCGGGCCGAGCCGGAGCGGATCCGGGCGAACAACCTCGGTCAGTCGAACCTCTGGGGTCTTGCGCTGTCCGGAGACTATCCGATCCTGTTGATGCGTGTAAACGGAGACTGGAAAGGGCTGCTCGCGCAAATCGCAAGCGCGCACGAATTGTGGCGCCGCGCGGGGCTGCCGGTCGATCTTGTCATTCTGCAAAATTCCGGCTCGGCCTATATCGAGCCGCTCCGCGAAGCTCTGCTGGAATTGCTGAGAGAGGTGGGCGCCCGCGACATGCTTGGGCGCAATGGCGGTCTGCATCTTCTCTTCGCGGATCAGGGCGGTGAAGAACAGACAAGAATGCTCGAGGCAATGGCCTGGGCCATTCTCGACGATGGCTGCGGCCCACTCGACCGGCAGCTGGCCCGAGCCATGACGTCGGGTGCCCTCCCGCCGCCGATCTTACCGACTTTCCCGCGCTTGCCCGTTGTGGCCGACAAGACTGCCGAGGGCGAAAAGCTGTCTTTTTTCAATCAATATGGTGGCTTCGCGCGTGATGGGAGCGAATATGTGATCCGGTTGGCACCGGGACAGAGCACCCCTGCGCCCTGGACCAACATACTGGCCAACGAAGCCTTCGGCACGCTGGTCACCGAAAGCGGTGGCGGCTTTACCTGGTCGATCAACAGCGGCGAACATCGTATCACGCCCTGGACGAACGATCCGGTAATCGACCGTCCCGGCGAAGCCCTCTACCTGAGAGACGAGGAATCTGTCGCCATCTGGACGGTGACGCCGGCCCCGGCCGGACACGATCAGACATGCCATATTCGGCATGGCATGGGCTATTCCGAATGGCGTTGCGTCTCGCACGGGCTGGAACAGGAGCAGCGGGTCTTCGTGGCGCCGGATGCCCCGATAAAGCTGATCCGCCTTCGGCTGAGGAACAATACCCGGCGGCATCGCAGGCTCACCGCGACCTATTATTGCGAATGGCTGCTGGGATCGCTCCCATCGGTCTCCCGCCATCATGTTTCTTGCCGTTTCGATGAAGTGGAGCAGCTCATCATCGCTGCCAATCCCTGGAATGGAGACTTTGCCGAACGGCGCGCCTTCCTCGGTGCCACCCATCAGGCGCACGGTTTCACCAGCGACCGTGAGGAGTTCCTTGGCCGGGAGGGGCGCTATGCGGAACCCGAATCGTTGCGCAGGTGGGGGCTGAGCAACAGGCAGGTCGCCGGGGCCGACGCCTGCGGCGCCTATCAGGTCCATATCGACCTTGCTCCCGGCGCAAGCGACGAAGTCACATTCTTCCTCGGTGATGCCGCGAGTGACGAAGAGGCGGTGGCGCTGGCCCGGCAGTGGAAGGTCCCCGCGGCCACTCCGCAAGCCGAAGCCGCACTGGCACGGAAATGGGACGATCTGCTCACGCGCGTCGGCGTGGAGACACCGGATCGCGCCTTCGATCTGATGATCAATCGCTGGTTGGTTTATCAATCGCTGTCGTCGCGCGTCCTGGCGCGCGCGGGTTTTTACCAGGCCAGCGGTGCTTTCGGCTTTCGCGATCAGCTTCAGGACGTGCTTGCCCTGTTGTTCATCGATCCCGCCAGGGTCCGGTCCCACATCCTGACCTGCGCCGCGCACCAGTTCGAGGAGGGGGATGTCCTGCATTGGTGGCATCCTCCCTCGGGCCGGGGGGTTCGCACGCGGTTCTCCGACGATCTTCTATGGCTGCCCTACGCGACCGGCACCTATGTGCGAGCGACCGGCGATCTGAGTATCCTCGAGGAAGAGGTATCGTTTCTTTCGGCGCCGCCGCTCGGTCCTGACGAACATGATCGTTATGCACTGTTCGAACGGTCGGAGGCCCGGGCTCCGCTGATCGATCATTGCGAGCGGGCTCTGGAACGGGTTGCGCTGGGCGCGCACGGCCTGCCGCTCATGGGTACGGGCGATTGGAACGACGGGATGGACCGTGTCGGCGATCGCGGAAGGGGCGAGAGCGTGTGGCTGGCCTGGTTCGCTTCGGTTTCGGCCGACCTGCTCGCCGATCTCCACGGCAGAATGGACCGTCCGCACGAAGCGGAGCAATGGATGCAGACGGCACGTCGCTGGCGGCGTAATGCCGAAGACGCCGGGTGGGACGGCGCTTGGTACCGGAGAGCCTATGACGATGAGGGCCACCCTTTGGGATCGGCGCGGGAGACCGAATGCCGGATCGATTCGATTTCCCAAAGCTGGGCGGTCTTTGCCGGGGCGGACCCGGAACGCATGGCACTTGCGCTCGATGCGGCGCGGCGCGAACTGATCGATGGCGAAGCCCGGCTGGCGCGGCTCTTGTGGCCCCCATTCGACCAAGGGCTCATCGATCCGGGCTATATTGCCGCTTACCCACCGGGACTGCGGGAGAATGGCGGGCAATATTCCCACGCCGCAGCGTGGCTGGGCCTGGCACTGGTGCAAACAGGCGATGCCGACGGCGCGCTCGACATTTTTCATATGATATGCCCAGCCAAACGCACGGCTAGCGCCGGAGGGGCAGAACACTATCGGATCGAACCCTATGTTGTGGCGGGGGATATCGCTTCAGCACCGCCGCATGGCGGAAAGGGTGGCTGGAGCTGGTACACTGGCGCGGCGGCCTGGACCTGGCGATTGGGCGTGGAAGGTTTGCTCGGTCTTTCCTTGGAAGGCGGCAAGGTCCGTATCGCCCCGGTGCTGCCGAGCGATTGGCCCGGCTATCGCGCGACATTGCGGCGCGGCGATGCAACGCTTGAAATCGAGGTTTCGGTTGCACCGGAACTGTCCGATATTCGCCTTACGGTCGATGGCAAAAGCTTGCCCGACAATGCCATTTCCTTTCCTCCCGTCGGCAAAACCCATTCGGTTCGGGTCCTGTGTCCGGCGAAGCAGCCCGAGATCGCAGGAGAGCGCGTGTGACCGAACCCCTTGTGCTGAACTTCACCGAGGTATCGAAAAACGACGTCAGCCTCGTGGGTGGCAAAAACGCCTCCCTCGGCGAATTGATACGATCGCTGGTTCCCCGGGGCATTGTGGTCCCTCCCGGGTTCGCGACGACGGCACGGGCTTTCCGGCTGTTTCTCGAACACAATGATCTCGACGGTGCCATTGCGGGCCTTTTCGCAGCCCACGAGGCGGGCGAGACGGGCCTTGCCCAGACCGGCGAGGCAATTCGTACTGCCATAGAGGCCGCCGAATGGCCCGACGCGCTGCGCCGGGCCATCATCGATGCCTACGCGACGATGGGCGAGCAGGCGGGCGAGGAGGCTTCGACGGTCGCGGTTCGCTCCAGCGCGACGGCGGAGGACCTCCCCGAAGCCAGTTTTGCCGGGCAACAGGAAACCTATCTCAACATCACCGGCGAAGACGCCGTGCTCGATGCCTGCAAACGCTGTTTCGCATCGCTCTACACAGATCGGGCCATCACCTACCGCGCCGCTCATGGCTTTGCCGAAGGCACGGTTGCGCTTTCGGTCGGTGTGCAGCGCATGGTGCGCTCCGACCGGGCATGTTCGGGCGTGATGTTTTCGATCGACACCGAAACCGGCTTTCCCGATCTTGTCCTGATCGATGGCGCATGGGGCCTTGGCGAAAGCATCGTGCAAGGGGCGGTCGATCCCGACGCTTGGCAGGTGTTCAAACCCCTCCTGTCAGAGCGCGAGGCCAATCCGATCGTCACGCGCAGGCTTGGCGGCAAGCGCAAGAAGATGATCTACGCAGCCGGTCCGCACGTTTCGACTGTCAGCATCGAGACGGACCCCGACGAGCGCGAGATGTTCGTATTGTCGGACGCCGAGGTGCTGCGGCTCGCCCGGTGGGCGGTCCTGATCGAAGAGCATTACGGTCGTCCGATGGATATCGAATGGGCCAAGGATGGTCCCGACGGAGGCCTTTGCATCCTTCAGGCTCGTCCCGAGACGGTCCAGTCCCGCACGGCGGGCGGCTCGCTGAAATCCTATTCGCTGCGCAACGAAGGCGAAGCATTGCTGACCGGGTTGGCGATTGGCGGGGCTGCGGCCAGCGGTCCGGTGTGTCTGATCGAAAGTGCCGGCGATATCGCGGATTTCGTCGACGGCGCCGTGTTGGTCACCGCGACGACGGACCCTGACTGGGTGCCGATTATGCAGCGCGCGGCCGCGATCGTCACCGACCACGGTGGGCGCACTTCCCACGCGGCGATCGTCAGCCGCGAATTCGGCCTTCCGGCGATCGTCGGGACGGGCAATGCCACAGGGGTTTTGCAACCCGGCCAGCAGGTGACAGTCAGCTGTATCGGCGGCGATGAGGGGGTCGTCTATGGCGGCCAAGCGGAGGTCGCCGTCGAGGATATCGATTTGAGCGCCGTGCCCGAAACCCGGACGAAGGTCATGCTCAACCTTGCCGATCCGGGTGCCGCCAGCCGCTGGTGGCGGCTGCCGAGCGATGGCGTGGGCCTCACACGGATGGAGTTCGTGATTGCCAATACCATCAAGGTCCATCCAATGGCCCTGGTGCATTTCGCGGAGCTCGAAAACGTCACCGTCAAGGCGGAGATCGAGCGGTTGACCGAGGGTTATTCCGACAAGCGGGACTATTTCATCGAACATCTCGCCCAGGGTCTTGCGCGGATCGCCGCAGTGCACTTTCCCCGTCCGGTGATTGTACGGATGAGCGATTTCAAGACCAATGAGTATGCCGGGCTGGTCGGTGGAGCCGCATTCGAACCCGANGAAGAAAATCCGATGCTCGGATTTCGCGGTGCATCGCGCTATTACTCGGAACGCTACCGTGCGGGTTTNGCATTGGAGTGCCNCGCGATCCGGCATCTNCGGGAAACCATGGGGTTTTCCAACGTGGCGATCATGATTCCGTTCTGCCGNACGNNGAAGGAAGCCGATCGTGTGATCGAGACCTTGCGCGAAGAAGGGCTGGCACGNGGCCGNGANGGCCTCGANCTCTACATGATGTGCGANATCCCNTCCAACGTCGTCCTGGCNGGCGAATTCGCTCGGCGATTCNACGGCTTCTCGATCGGGAGCAACGATCTGACGCAGCTCACGCTCGGAATCGATCGCGATTCCGAACTTCTGGCAGGTCAGTTCGATGCGCGCGATCCGGCAGTCGAGTGGATGATCCGCCGAACTGTCGAAGAGGCGCATCGTGCGGGGGCAAAGGTGGGGCTATGCGGTCAGGCGCCGAGCGACGATCCGGAATTCGCACGGTTTCTCGTAGAATGTGGGATCGATTCGATCTCCGTCACTCCGGATAGTTTCATCGCGGTCAAAAACCATGTGGCGTCAGCCGAACGGATACGTAGTAAAGGCGGCCCAGAGCAGGAGACGGGCGCATGATGGACATCGGCACACTGACGCTGAACCCGACGATCGACGTTGCGTGCGAGGTCGAGCAGGTCATTCCCATGCGCAAGATGCGCACGCAAAACGAACGCTACGATCCTGGCGGGGGCGGGATCAATGTTGCCCGCGTCTTTGTCCGCCTGGGGGGGAATGCGCGTTGTTACTATTTGTCCGGCGGCGCAACCGGCGTCGCATTCGACGGCCTGCTGGACCTGCACCAGCTTGTGCGCTCGCCAATCAGAATCGCGGGGGCGACCAGGGTCAGCACCGCGGTCCACGAGCGCAATACGGGCCAGGAATTCCGCTTCGTCCCGGGCGGACCCGAGGTGACGGAAGAGGAATGGACCGAGTGCCTCTCGATACTGCAGCGCTCGCGCCATGATTTTCTGGTAGCCAGCGGTTCGCTGCCGCGCGGCGTACCGTCCGATTTCTACGCAAGGGTCGCGGCGATCGCGGCCAAGAACGATGTACGTTTCGTTCTCGATACGTCGGGAGAAGCGCTTGCGGCCGGGATCGAAGGCGGTGGGGTTCACCTCGCCAAGCCGAGCCTCGGAGAGTTTCGTGCCCTGATCGGTCATGATTTGCCGGACGATACAGCGATTGCCGAGGCCGCGACCGAATTGGTCCGCACCAAAAAGGTCGATTATCTGGCAATCACCATGGCTGAAAGAGGGGCGCTGCTGGCGAGCCGCGAGGGTGTGCTGCGTCTGCCGGCCATAACGGTCGAGACGAAAAGCGCGGTGGGGGCAGGTGACAGCTTTTTGGCTGCGATGGTTCATGCGCTCGCGGCCGGCAAGGAACCCGGTATCGCCTTTCGCTTCGGGCTTGCAGCTGGTGCTGCCGCTGTGCTCACCCCGGGCACCGATCTATGCCGGGTAGAAGATGTTCAACGACTGTTCGAGCGCTCAATCGCGGATAGTTGAGGCGCGGACTTGTTATAATATAACAAGTCCGCGCCATTTAAATGCTTTTCGACCCTTCTCATGACAACCTTCATTTGCTAGAGGGCTGCCAGCCCATGACCACGAGCTACCGTCGCCTTGTCCTGAAACCGTTCATCGTCCTGCTGATGCTGGTCGCGATGGTTTTTGTGACTGCGGCGGATGCTGCGGCCTGCGGGGCCGAAGTGATGCCGGAAGCTTCTGCTGTTCTGATTGACGGCAAAGGCGTTTCGGTTGCTGCGGCTTCGGACTCCATTGCCGAGGATGAGCGGGGCGGTGACTCCGCTCCGACAGAGCAGCATGGCGTATGCAATCATGGCCACTGCCATCACGGGGCAAGCTTCGCTGCTCCTGTTCAGAAGACTTCGGTTATGCATGAGCCTGTCCTTCTTGTCTCAGCTCCGCCGATGGTCCTCGTGTCGAGTGTCAGCGATCGACTGAGGCGTCCTCCTCGCGCCTGACGACCGTCATCGCACTGCGTGCTGCAGTGCTTTTCGGATCGTCAGCAGAGGAAATTTCCAGAAATGTCAGCCATCAATTGGCGGGGGGTCCTGTTTGCAGGGCTGACCCTCGCCGCAATCGCCACACCCGTGGCGGCGCAGGAGCGTGAGCGCCTCTCGCTCGACGATGCCTTGCGTCGCGCGGATGTCATTGCGGGTCCTAACCAGGCCGCGCCCAATCCGCGCATAGCTGGTCCGCGGGCGCAGGCCGACGCTGCGCGCGCTCTCGTCGGTCAGGCTCGGCTCCGGCCCAACCCCGAAGTATCCTTCGAGGCCGAAAATATTGCAGGTAGCGGAGCGTTCTCGGGTTTGAGCGCTACCGAATATACGTTCTCCATCGGACAGCGTCTCGAGCTTGGAAACAAACGCGGGACTAGGGTCCGTGCAGCGCAGGCCGGCGCAGACCTCGCCGATCTGCGTGCCGATCTCGCGGATGTCGACCTCGCTTTTCTTGTGCGCGAGCGCTACTTGGCGGCGACAGCCGCTGCCGCGCGTGTCGAACTTGCGCGCGATGTCGTCACACGTAACGAAGAACTGGCGCGGATAGCCGGCCTGCTGGTCGAGGTCGGCCGCGAACCTCCCTTGCGTGCACTTCGCGCCGAAGCTGCCCTGGCGGAAGCAAGAGCCGAGCTGGAAGCGGCGGACGCGGCGAGCGTTGCCGCGCGTACGGCGCTCGCTTCGCTGTGGGGCGAACAGAACAGTCCCCCCACGGTTCCTGCCAGTTTCCCGGTAATCGACCCGCCGGCCCGTCTTCTCGCCGCGACGGATGGCCTTGCGCTGAAGGTCGCGCGCGCGGAAAGCCGGGTGGCAGCAGCCGAAATTGCCCGCGAGCGTAGCCTGCGGGTTCCCGACCCGCTCGTTTCGGCGGGGGTTCGCCGCTTCGCGGAAAGCAATGACAACGCTTTCCTTGTCGGTGTGTCGATCCCTCTTCCATTCAGCAACCGCAACCAGGGTAACATCGCTGCCGCAGAAGCCGAATTCAGGGCCGCATCCGCGCGTGAGGCGGTGGCACTGGCAGATTTCGAGCAGGCGGTGACGCGTGCGCGTGCCCAGTTCCTTGCTGCAGAGATGCGCGTGGAAACGCTTTCCGCCACGTCGCTCCCGCAGGCCGAAGAGGCACTGCGGCTTGTCCGTATCGGGTATCGCAACGGCCGCTTCCCCCTGATCGAGGTGCTCAGTGCTGCCGAGGCGCGCGATGCCATCCGTGAAGCGCTGATCGCTGCGCAGGAAGAACGGGGCCAGGCTGCCGCCGCACTCATCCGGCTGGCAGCAGAATGAGGAAAACAATCATGAACCGCAAAACACTGGCGATCATCGCCGGGGCAATCATACTGTCCGCCGTTATCCTGTCGCTCTTCTGGCCCGATGGCGCTCAAGAAACCGAACCGGTCGAAACAGCGAGCGAGGCCGAACTGCCCGAAGGGCTCGTCCTGCTCGATGAGCAACAGATCCGTGCAGCAAAAATTTCGGTCGAGGCCGTTGGCCGGGGCTCTGCCGTCGAGCTGGTTTTTCCGGCGACGATTGCCGCGAGCCCGACTGGGAGTGCGAGGATCGATGCGCGCGCGGCGGGCGTCGTGCGGAGCGTGAACAAGACACTGGGCGACTATGTTCGCGCAGGAGAAACCGTTGCGCGCATCGAAAGCGCGGATGCCGCAGCGCTGGCATCCCAGCTCAACGCGGCCCGGGCACGGGTGAATGAACTATCGGCGGCCTACGAGCGGGAGCGCCGCCTGTTCGAGGCGAGCGTGACCGCGCGCCAGGATCTGGAAGCGGCAAGGGCCAATCTGCAGGTCGCCCAATCCGAATTGTCGCGCGCGCAGGCCGCCGTTGCCGCTGCCGGCGTCAGCGGGGATGGGAGATCGCTTGCGGTGACCAGCCCGCTTGCAGGGCGGATCACGGCCGCGCCGATCATCTTGGGCGCGTTCGTCGCCTCCGGCGAGGAACTTTACCGCGTTGTCGATCCCGATGCGATGCAGGTCGAGGTTGCTCTGCCTGCCGTCGATGCCACCCGTATCGCTCCCGGCGACCAAGCCACTCTGGAAATAGGCAACGACGATGAGGTCAGCGCCCGCGTCCGGTCGGTGACGCCCTCACTGGATATGGAAAGTCGCAGCGCCACGGCGGTTCTTGCGCTGTCCCGGCCGATACCCGGATTGCAGCCCGGCGCTTTCCTTCAGGCGCGTATCCGGCCTTCGGGTGAGGTCGATCAAACGCGGATATCGGTTCCCGAAGACGCGGTGCAGACCATCGATGGTCAGGACATGGTTTTCGTGCGGACCCGTCGCGGATTTCAGGCGCGACCCGTTGTAACCGGCACTCGGTCAGGCGGCCAGGTCGTCATCGAATCCGGTCTCGAAGCCAAGTGGCGGATCGCCACTGCGAACGCCTTCCTGCTCAAAGCCGAGCTCGAGAAAGAGAGCGCCGAACATGGTCACTGATAATCCATCCGAGGGCCAGCACCTCGAAGAGAAGCACGGTCATGGCCTGATTGGCATGATCCTCGATGTAGCGGTCCGTTTCCGCTGGGTGATGATCGTCCTGACGGTCGGGATCTCCATCTGGGGCGCGCTCAACCTTTTGCGCCTGCCGATCGATGCCGTTCCCGACATCACGAACGTCCAGGTACAAATCAACACCGAGGCACCGGCCCTTTCGCCGTCACAGGTCGAGACCCAGGTGACGTATCCGGTCGAAACGGGCCTGGCCGGTATCGACGGGCTCGAAATGACTCGTTCGATTTCGCGCAATGGCTTCAGCCAGGTCACCGCCATCTTCGAGGAGGGGACCGATATCTATTTTGCGCGCCAGCAGGTGAATGAACGGCTGGCACCCATCACCGCCTCGCTTCCCGAAGGTGCGGAACCGGTCATGGGGCCAATATCCACCGGCCTTGGCGAAGTACTCATGTACACGATCGAGTACGAATATCCGGGCGGCAAAGGTGCACCTGTCGGCGGGGCAACCGGCTGGCAAAGCGACGGTAGCTTCGTCACCGAGCGCGGCGATCGTCTGGGCAGCGAGGTTGCCAAGGCGGCCTATCTTCGCACGGTACAGGATTGGGTCGTCGCACCGCTCATGCGATCGGTTGATGGTGTTGCGGGCGTGGACTCCATCGGAGGTTTCGAGAAACAATATCTGGTTCAGCCCGATCCCGCGCGGTTGACCGGATATGGTCTGTCCTTCGACGCGTTGATCAAGGCGCTCGAAGCGGCCAATCTGGCCGAAGGCGCCAATTTCGTCGAACGGTCCGGTGAAGCGTTGCTCGCCCGCGTCGATGCGCGGCTCGGCAGTATCGAAGATATCGAAAACGCCGTCGTCGCAACTCGCGAAGGCGTTCCGATCCGGATCGGCGATGTCGCGACGGTCGCCATCGGCGGCGATCTGAGAACCGGTGCTGCTTCGCTGAACGGCGATGAAGCCGTGGTCGGGACGGTTCTCATGCGGGCCGGGGAAAACAGCCGCACGGTTTCCGCTGGAGCCGCCGAAAGACTTGAAGAAGTCCGATCCTCGCTTCCTGAGGGTGTGGCCGCCGAGATCGTGTACAACCGTTCCTCGCTGGTCGATGCGACGATTGCGACGGTCGAGAAGAACCTCGTCGAGGGTGCTCTTCTGGTCATTGCGGTGCTGTTCCTTCTGCTCGGCAATATCCGTGCCGCAATCATCGCGGCGCTGGTCATCCCGGTTTCGATGCTGATGGCGGCAATCGGAATGAATCGCCTCGGCGTTTCGGGTAATCTGATGAGCCTGGGGGCGCTCGACTTCGGCCTGATCGTCGATGGTGCTGTGATCATCGTTGAAAACAGCGTCGCCAGACTTGCCGCGCGGCAGCATCACGAAGGACGCTTGCTCACGCTCGGCGAACGCCTGGCTGAAACACGGCTTGCCGCGCAGGAAATGATCAAACCGACCGTTTACGGACAAGCGATCATCCTGCTGGTATATGCCCCTCTGCTGACGTTCTCCGGCGTGGAGGGCAAAACTTTCTCACCCATGGCGATCACGGTCATGCTGGCGCTCGCTTCGGCTTTCGTCCTGTCGCTTACCTTCGTACCGGCCATGATCGCCGTGCTTTTAAACAAGAAGATGACTGAAAAGGAGGTCAAGCCGATCCGCCTGGCGAAGGAACGCTATGGCCCGCTGCTGAGAAAAACGATTG
>NZXU01000113.1 GCA_002698425.1 Ahrensia sp.
ATGACTCTCGACAAGATCACCAGTATCTCCGACCTGCAGCGGATCGCGCGCAGGCGTGTCCCGCGCATGTTCTACGACTACGCCGATTCGGGCGCCTGGACGGAAAGCACCTATCGCGACAATTCCGACGCCTTCGCGCGGATCAAGCTGCGCCAGCGCGTCGCCCGCAAGATCGACAATCGCTCGGTGGCGACCACCATGGTCGGCCAGGACGTCTCGATGCCGGTGGCGCTCGCCCCGGTCGGCATGACCGGCATGCAGCATCCCGACGGCGAGATCCACGCCGCCCGCGCCGCCGAGAAATTCGGCGTGCCGTTCACCCTGTCGACGATGAGCATCTGCTCCATCGAGGAAGTGGCGAAAGCGACGTCGAAGCCCTTCTGGTTCCAGCTTTACGTGATGCGCGACCGCGGCTTTGCCGCCGACCTGATCGCCCGCGCCAAGGCGGCCGGCTGCTCGGCGCTCGTCCTGACGCTTGACCTGCAGATCCTCGCCCAGCGCAACAAGGACGTGAAGAACGGCCTGTCCGCGCCGCCCAAGCCGACGCTCGCCAACATGATCAACCTGGCCTTCAAGCCGGCCTGGTGTCTCGGCATGCTGCAGACGCAGAACCGCACCTTCGGCAACATCGCCGGCCATGTGAAGGGCGTCGAGGACATGTCGTCGCTGTCCGACTGGACCAACTCGCAGTTCGACCCGACGCTCGACTGGGAATCGGTCGAGTGGATCAAGAAGCACTGGGACGGACCGCTGATCCTCAAGGGCGTGAACGATGTCGAGGACGCGAAGATCGCGGCCGGCACGGGCGCCGATGCGATCATCGTCTCCAATCATGGCGGCCGCCAGCTGGACGGCGCGGCGGCCTCCATCGACATGCTGGCCCCGATCGTCGACGCGGTCGGCGACAGAATAGAGGTGCATCTCGATTCCGGCATCCGTTCGGGCATGGACATCTTCAAGGCGGTCGCGCTCGGCGCGAAATCGACCTTCATCGGTCGCGCCTTCATCTACGGTCTCGGCGCCGCCGGCGAGCAGGGCGTGACAAAGGCGCTACAGATGTTGCGCAAGGAACTCGACATCACCATGGCGCTGGCCGGCGAGACCAGTATCGCCAATGTCGGCCACCACAATCTGCTCCAGCCTCCCGCTCACAAACTTCCCTAGACGCTCGCCTTGCAGCGCAATTTGCCTGAACCGAGAAGTGCGGCTCCCTGCTCACCGCCGTGAATTCCCGGCTCCCATGCCTGGGGAATTCACCTTCCATCTGATTGAAATGCGTTGGGTGTTTATAGCCCTCCGAGATCGGATTTCCCGGGAAGGCGCGGAAATGCCCTGCAGCATGCGGCCTCACAGGAAGGTTTCCCCCAGAGACCGGTTCGCCGCGGGTTCGCGGATTTACCGGCTACCGGCCCCTTGAGAGTTCGACAAGTCCGTCCCGCAATATCGCACCCATGCGCGTACGCGCCTCGATGGTGGAACTGCCGATATGAGGCAGGATGAAGGCGTTCGGCAGTTGCAGGTATCTCCGGTCGAAATCCGGTTCGCGATCGAACACGTCGAGACCCGCACCGCCGATGCGGCCCGCCTGAAGCGCCTCGATCAACGCGTTGTCCTCGATGATGTTGCCCCGCGCCACGTTGACCAGCAGGGCGCCGCTCTTCATCTGTCCGATCCTGTCGCCATTGATCATGTAGCGGGTGGATTCATTGGACGGACAGCAAAGCACCACGAGATCGGCCTGCTGCAGAAGCGTATCGAGTTCGGCGTGAAATTGCGCACCGGCCTCAAGAGAGGCTTCAAGCGGTCTTCTGTTGTGATAAGCGACGGTCATGCCGAGGCCGCGCAGCCGTGCAGCTATCTCGCGGCCGATCCGGCCCATCCCGATTATGCCGGCCGCCTTCGACGCAAGCTCCGTTCCGATCAACTGGCGAGGCGTCCAACCGCTCCAGTTTCCCGAGCGTATAAGCTCTATGCTTTCCGTCGCCCGCCGCGCAGCGCCGAGCGCCAGAAAAACGGCGGTCTCCGCGACCGACGCGCTGAGCACGTCCGGGGTCGACAGGAACGCGATGTCGCGTCGCGCCAGGGCTTCGAGGTCAATATGATCCGTGCCGACCGAATAGGTCGCCACAACCTTCACCGTCTCCGGAAGACGATCGATCGCTTCGGCGTCGAGGCGGGTCTCGACGGAGATCAGCAACACGTCCGCGTCTCCGCCCCGACCGAAAACATCCGCCAGCGAGGCGCATTGGATGAAGTCAAACTCCTCGCGGAACAGGGCCGAGACAAAGTCGGGGAGCGAACAGCACGAACAGATTTTCCACATGGCGAGATTTCTCAGGGCGTTGTGAAGGGCGGCGCCTTTCGATGCGGGTGCGCCGCCGCGCTTCCTACATCGAATTGGGCAGCCACAGAACAAGCTGCGGGAAGACGGTGAACAAGACCACGAGCCCGAGACAGAGAGCCACATAGGGCCAGGCTCCCCGGAACATCTCGAGCGTCGGCACGTCGGGCAGTGATTTGGACAATATGAAGATGTTCATCCCGACAGGCGGCGTGATGAGGCCGACTTCGCTCATGAGCACGATGATAATGCCGAACCAGATCGGATCGAAGCCGAGCCCCACGATGACCGGGAACATGAAAGGCAGCGTCAGCAGCAACATGCCGAGCGCGTCCAGGAACATCGCCAAGACCAGCAGCAGCAGCACGAACAGCGCCAGGACGACATACATGTTCAGTCCCGCCGACGATATGACGTCCACCAGATCGCTAGTGACGCGCGTCGCGATCAGCACGCGCGAGAAAACGGTCATCGCGATGAGTATCGCAAAAACCATCGCGGATAGGCTGACGGCGTCATAAGCCGCGTCGATTATGTCCCTGACTTTCACGCGCCTCGTGGCGACCGAATAGACAAGGACCGCGAACGCACACACGGCCGCGGATTCGCCCGGCGTGAAGAAGCCGTTGTAGAGTCCGCCGATCACCACGCCGAAAATGATGACGACCGGCGACAGCTTGCCGAGAGACAGGAAACGTTCGCGCCATGAAAAGCGCGGTCCCCGCGGCCCGAGTTCCGGATTGAGGCTGCAGCGTATGATGTTGTAGGCGGAGAAGATGACTGCCATCAGAATGCCGGGAACGATGCCGGCGATGAAGAGCTTGCTGATCGAGGTCTCCGTCTGAAGCCCGTAGATGATCAGCAGGAGGCTTGGCGGAAGCATGATCGCGATGGTCGACGCGCAGGCGATGGCGCCGGCCGACATCTTCACATCGTATTTCTACCGTATCATTTCCGGCATTGCGACTTTCGCCATGGTGCCGACAGCCGCGGCGCTGACGCCGGTTACCGCTCCGAAAGCGGCCGAGGCCGATACCGTGGAGACAAGCAATCCGCCAGGCAGCCGGCCGAACCATTTGTGCATCGTGTCGAACAGGTCTTCGCCGATGCGCGCCTTGCTGATCAGCTGGCCGGCAAAGATAAACAGCGGAACGGCGGAGAACAGGAACTCGCCGGCGCTCGAAAAGGCGGTGGTGTAGAACTGAGAGATCGTCGGGCCGACGCCGTAAAGCAGGAACAGGGCGAGAAAGGAAACGCCGGAAATCGCCCAGGCGATCGGGACCCCTATCACGATTGCGCCAATCAGGACAAAGAACGTGCCGTATCCGACGACGGTTGGATCAATCATGGATCACGTCTTCCGGGATCTTCATCCGGCCGAAGATTTGCAGCGCCAGGATTACAACCGACAGGGCGCAAACGAACACGATGAACGCGGCGAAGGGCCAATAGGGGATCGCCACGTTCGGGCTGCCGGTGCCGATGCGGATATATCGGGGAATGCTCTGATAGGCGCCCCAGCCGATCGTGCCGAAAAACGCGAAAGCGCCGAGGATTTCCAGGATATTCGTGACGCCACGCAAGCGGCGGGGCAGCACGTCATAGAGAATGTCCATCCGGATGTGCGAACCGCGGACGAGCGACCAGGGCAGGATGGCGAAGACGAAGCTGATCATCAGGACGGATCCCGCGTCGATCGCTTGTCGCCGCATCGCATCGTCCTGCACGCGGACCTTCAAGCCACCGGTCAGTTTTGTCCGTTATCCGGTCACCTGCTGGCGATCGACATACATGAACGCGGCAAAACCCCGCAGGATGATATCAGCCTTTCCCTGGGTTGAGGGCGCGCCATTCGCCAGCCAGGCTCCGCGCCTCGGCAAGGCGGGAGACCCGACGCGCTGCAAAGGGGTTTGACAGCGAAGCTTCCGAATACTGATTGACGTGCCTCAGGAACTTTCCCTATCTAAAGCCAGGAGGAAGGTATGTCACGCCCGACCGTCAATGACCTGGCGAAAGCGGCCGGTGTAAGTCTCGCAACAATCGATCGGGTGCTCAACTCTCGGCCGGGCGTCCGCGAGCAGACGATCAGGCGGGTCAACGAGGCGATCGAACGGATAGGGTTCGTACGCGATGTCAGCGCGGCCAATCTTGCCCGCCAACGCCGCTACAAGTTCGCATTCGTGCTTCCGGACGCGCCGGGCGAATTCGTGACGCTGCTGCGCTCCGCGGTGAACGAGGCCGCTGCGGGCCCGATCGTCGACAGGATGGACCTGACCGTCGCGACGGTGCCGCCCAACGATCCGCATTTCCTTGTGAAGACGCTGCGGCGGCTGGGCACCTCGCAGATTGACGGTATCGCGGTGTACGCGCCGGAGACCCCGCATGTGCGCGACGAGATCGCGCATTTGAAGGAGAACGGCGTCGCGGTCGTGGCGCTGGTGTCCGACCTGCCGAACACCGGGCGCGACCATTTCGTCGGCATCGACAACATCGCCGCCGGCCGTACCGCCGGCGTATTGATGGGCCGCTTCATGCGGGAAATCCGGGGCTCCGTACTGGTTCTCGCCAGCTCGATGCAGGCGCGCGCGAACGCCGAGCGCCGCCTCGGCTTCGATCAGGTGATGGCGGAGCAGTTCGGCGCGATCGAGGTGCTTCCCTCGCTTGAAGGCCATAACGATCCGGAAACGATCAGGCGGATCGTTTCCACCGTCCTGGATACCAGGAGAGACATTGCAGGCATCTACTCGGTGGGAACGGGAAACGGCGTGCTGGTCGATCTGCTCAAGGAAACCGGCCGCGACCAGGATCTCGTCGTGATCGCGCATGAACTGACCCGGAACACGCGGCGGGCGCTCGAGGACGGCGCGCTTGACGCGGTGATCAACCAGGATACCGGCCATATTGCGCGCAGTGCATTGCGGGTGTTGCGCGCGAAGACCGACGGCATAGACATTTTGTCGTCACAGGAGCGCATCCGCATAGAAATCATCATTCGCGAAAACCTCTACTGACGGCCGGATTTCCACCGGATCCCGCTTTCAAACCTCGCCATGATTGACATGAGGTACGTACCTCATTTAGGATCGCATCCGGATCGAATGATCCCGCTATCGATTTGGGAGGAATATGATGAAATCCATTGGATTGGCGTCCGTCGCCGCTGCATCCCTTGCCGTCGCCTTTTCGGGCTCCGCCAAGGCAGAAGACCTCACCCTGTGCTGGGCATCCTGGGACCCGGCGAACGCGCTTGTCGAACTCTCCAAGGATTTCGAAGCCGAATCCGGCCACTCGATGAGCTTCGAGTTCGTGCCGTGGCCGAATTTCGCCGACCGCATGCTCAACGAGCTGAATTCCGGCGGCAAGCTGTGCGACCTGATGATCGGCGACAGCCAGTGGATCGGCGGATCGGCCGAGAACGGCCACTACGTCAAGCTCAACGATTTCTTCGATGCCGAGGGCATCAAGATGGACGACTTCATCGACGCGACCGTGACCGGCTATTCCGAGTGGCCGAAGAACTCGCCGAACTATTGGGCCCTGCCCGCTTTCGGCGACGTGGTCGGCTGGACATACCGGAAGGACTGGTTCGAACGTCCAGAGTTGCAGGCCGAGTTCAAGGAGAAATACGGCCGCGATCTCGGCGTTCCGGCGACCTTCGCCGAACTGAAGGACATCGCCGAGTTCTTCCAGGAGCGCGAGATCGACGGCAACACGGTCTACGGCGCCTCGATCTACACGGAACGCGGCTCCGAGGGCATCACCATGGGCGCGATGGACGTGCTCTATTCCTTCGGCTTCAAGTACGAGAATCCCGAAAAAGCCTATGACATGGAAGGCTTCGTCAACGGCCCCGGAGCGGTCGCGGGGCTGGAATACTACAAGGAACTGTATGAGTGCTGCACGCCGCCCGGCTCTTCGAACGGCTACATGTCGGAGGGCATCGACGCCTTCAAGTCGGGCCAGGTGGCGCTGCAGATGAACTTCGCCTTCACATGGCCGGGCTTCGAAAGCGACGCCAATGTCGGCAACGGCAAGACCGGCTATTTCGTCAACCCGGCGGGACCGGACGGCGAGCAGTTCGCGCAGCTTGGCGGCCAGGGCATTTCGGTCGTATCCTATTCCGACAAGCAGGACGCGGCGCTGGAGTACATCAAGTGGTTCGCGCAACCGGACGTACAGGCCAAGTGGTGGGAAATGGGCGGGTTCTCCTGCCTCAAGGCNGTGACGCTCGCGCCCGATTTCCCGCAGAGCCAGCCCTATGCGCAGACCTTCCTCGACTCCATGGCGATCGTGAAGGANTTCTGGGCNGAGCCGAGCTATGCGACGCTGNTGCAGGACACCCAGAAGCGCTTCCACGACTANGTCGTTGCCGGCAACGGCACCGCNCANGANGCGNTGGACGGNCTNGTNCGCGACTGGACCGAAACCTTCGAGGATGACGGCAAGCTCTANCAGNCTNGCCGCACTCTCCCGGCGGGGCCGNCACGGCCCCGCCGCNACGACCGAACACCCTTCAGCGGANTTGGCAACATGACGGACGAAACGACCAGCCGTTCNCCGGCGGNGGCGCCGGCTGGCTTNGCGCGGAAATACAGNGGGCTTTCNGACCGGGCCGTGGCCTGGNTGTTCATCGNCCCGTCGATCTTCNTGCTGCTTGCGATCAACATCTTTCCGCTGATNTGGACGATCCGTCTCAGCCTGACGAACTACCGGGCCAACCGCACGAACGCGGATNTCGACTGGGTCGGGCTGCGNAATTACGAGCGCATCCTNACCGATCCGGATATCTGGAACTCGATGCAGGCNACNGCGCATTTCCTGATCTGGACGCTTGTNCTGCAGGTCNTGATCGGCTTCGGCCTCGCCTACCTGATCAACAANAAGTTCAAGGGNAACGATCTCTGGACGACGATCATCGTGCTGCCGATGATGCTGAGCCCCGCCGTCGTGGGNAACTTCTGGACATTTCTNTACCAGCCCCANATCGGCCTGTTCAATTACGTGGTCGCCTTTCTGTCGGGCGTCGATCCGTCNTCCTTCTCGATGATCGGCGACGTCAATCTCGCNCCNTGGGCGATCGTGATCGTCGACACCTGGATGTGGACNCCNTTCGTGATGCTTATCTGNCTCGCCGGGCTGCGCTCGATCCCCGANTCGATCTACGAGGCGGCCGAGTGCGANCGNGCCAGCAGNTGGCGGCAGTTCTGGACGATCACCGTCCCNATGACNCTNCCCTTNCTCATGCTGGCCGTGCTCTTCCGCGGCATCGAGAANTTCAAGATGTTCGATCTCGTGGTGCAGCTNACCGGCGGCGGCCCGGGCAGCNTNACCGAGCTGACCTCGATCAACCTGAANCGCGAAGCCTTCGAGAAATGGCGTACCGGCTATGCCAGNGCCTANGCGGTGATCCTTTTCGTCACCGTCTTCGGACTGGCNTCGATCTATGTGAAGGCCCTGAACAAGGTGAAGGAACGATGAGCTTTTCGGTCACCGAACCCTCCCGGCTTCAGAANTNGGTGGCAGGCGCGCTGGTCGTNNTCTANGCGCTGGTGACGATCATGCCGCTGGCATGGATCATCGCCACNGGCTTCAAGTCGCCCAACGACGCCATCGCCTATCCGCCNAAGGTGGTCTTCGAGCCNACGCTNGAAGGCTATGTGAACCTNTTCACCACGCGNACNCGCATGTCTNCCGACGCNCTGGAGGAAATCGGCCCGCCGCAGACATGGTACGACAGGATCGTGCGCCAATACGACATGGTGATCTCCGGTCCGAGCCGCTATGGCGAACGGTTCCTGAATTCCGTCATCATCGGATTCGGCTCGACCTTCCTGTCGATCTTCCTCGGCACGCTGGCGGCCTATGCCTTCTCGCGCTTCAAGGTGCCGCTGAAGGACGATCTGATGTTCTTCATCCTGTCGACGCGCATGATGCCGCCGATCGCGGTGGCGATTCCCATCTTCCTAATGTTCCGCCAACTCGGCCTGTCGGACACGCATCTGGGCATGATCCTGCTCTATACGGCGGTGAACCTGTCGCTGTCGGTTTGGTTGCTGAAGGGCTTCATCGACGAGATCCCGGTCGAATACGAGGAAGCCGCGCTGATTGACGGCTACACGCGGTTCCAGGCCTTCTACAAGGTCGTGCTCCCGCAGGCGACGACGGGCATCGCGTCGACGGCGATCTTCTGCCTGATCTTTGCGTGGAACGAATACGCCTTCGCGGTGCTGCTCACCTCCGGCACGGCGCAGACTGCGCCGCCCTTCATCCCGACCATCATCGGCGTCGGAAAGGACTGGCCGGCCGTGGCCGCCGGCACCACGCTCTTCCTCGTCCCCGTCATGGTTTTCACCATCCTGTTGCGCAAGCACCTGCTGCGCGGGATCACCTTCGGAGCCGTTCGCAAATGACCGATTTTCTCTCCGGCCTCGCCCGCCTGCGCCGCGGCCCCTGGGAAATGCTCGCCACCGTGCTCATCGCCCTTGGCGTCGTCATGCTCATGCAGCCATTCGCGATGTGGGCCTACACCTGGTCCTTCATCGTCACGCTCGTCGGCACCGTGATGTTCATCATCGTTAGCCATTTCCCGGAGTAACCAGTTGGCCGAGATCGTCATACGAAATCTCCGCAAGGAATTCGGCGCGTTCGTCGCGGTGCAGGAGTCGACCTTCACCGTCGCCGACGGAGAGTTCTTCATGCTGCTCGGCCCGTCCGGCTGCGGCAAGACGACGACGCTGCGCATGATCGCCGGGCTCGAACTGCCGACCTCCGGCCAGATCCTGCTCGACGGCAAGGACGTCGCCCAGATGCGCGCCAGCGCCCGCGACATCGCCTTCGTCTTCCAGATGTTCGCGCTCTATCCGCATATGAACGTGCGCAAGAACATCTCCTATCCGCTGATCAGCCAGGGCATGCCGCGCCGCGATGTCCGCAACAAGGTCGAGGAGGTGGCGAGGATCCTCGATATCGGAAACATCCTCGATCGTCCGGTCGGCGGCCTGTCGAGCGGCGACCGCCAGCGCGTGGCCCTCGGCCGCGCCATCGTCCGCCAACCGAAGGCCTTCCTGATGGACGAGCCGCTCGGCGCGCTCGACGCCGAGTTTCGCGAGCGCATGGCCGAGGAGCTTCGCGCGCTCCATGACCGCATGGGCGCGACCACCGTCTATGTCACCCACGACCAGCTCGAAGCCATGCAGATGGGCGACAAGATCGTGGTGATGAATCATGGCGTGGTCGAGCAGTGGGGCACGCCGCAGGAAATCTACGACCGGCCGGCCACCATGTTCGTGGCCAACTTCATCGGGTCGCCGCCGATGAACTTCCTGCGCTTTGAGGCAACCCTCGAACCGGGTGCCGCCACGGCCCGGCTGTCGGGCGTGGACATTCCGATCCCGCCCTTGGAAACCGGCGTTTCCGGCCGCGAACTCGTGCTCGGCGTGCGACCTGAACATGTGAGCCTCGGCACCGACGGCGCCTATCGCGGGGAGGTGATCGCCACCGAATATCTTGGAACGACGCAAATCGTGACGCTGAATTCTCCGAACGGAACCTTGCGGGTCCGCGCGCCGTCCGGCCAGCCGGTTCGTGTCGGCGAGACGGTCTCGCTCGATTTCAACACTGCGACGCTGTCCCTGTTCGATGCCGGGTCGGGGCAGGCGATGAAGGTCGACCGGGCGGCCGTGCGCGCCGCGATGAAGGAGCAATCCCATGGCTGAAGTCGTGCTGTCCGGTCTTTCCAAGCGCTTCGGCGCGACCACTGCCGTCGACGACGTATCGATGACGATCCCCGACGGCGCCTTCGTCGTCCTGCTCGGGCCGACGGGCGCCGGCAAGACCACGACGCTTCGCCTGATCGCCGGGCTCGAACGGCCGGACGCGGGAAGCGTGTCCATCGGCGCAAACGATGTCGGCGCCTATTCGCCCGCCCAGCG
The DNA here is from genome assembly GCA_002698425.1 of Ahrensia sp. Next base: position 10,273 of record NZXU01000113.1, read on the forward strand.
CAATGTGGCGATGGTCTTCCAGCAATATTCGCTCTACCCGCACATGACAGTGCGAGAGAACCTCGCCTTCCCTCTCAGATCTCCGCTGATCAATGCGCCGGAAGACGAGATCGAGCGGCGTGTCGGCGAGGTTTCGTCGGCTCTCCAGATCGCTCACAAGCTCGACAACAAGGCAACCGCGCTTTCGGGCGGCGAGATGCAGCGCGTCTCGATCGGCCGCGCACTGGTACGCCGGCCCGATATCTTTCTGATGGACGAGCCGCTGAGTTCGCTCGACGCCAAGCTGCGCGCGGATCTCCGGCTGGAACTGAAGCGCATCCAGGCCGATCTCGGCGCGACACTTCTCTACGTCACCCACGACCAGATCGAGGCCATGACGATGGCGACCCATATCGGCGTTCTTGAGGACGGCAAGCTGGTGCAGTTCGGCTCGCCGCGCGAGATCTACGAAAACCCGTCGAGCATCTATGTCGCCACGCGTCTCGGGCAGCCGCGCATCAACACCCTCCCCGCCTCGCTGTTCGGGGAAGCGCCGGCCGGCGCCGAACTGATCGGACTGCGCCCGGAACATATCCGCCAAGGCGAAGGCCGCGACGCCAAGGTCGTTCGCGTCGAGCACCTGGGAGACCAGACACGCCTGCATCTTTCGCTCGACGGCCATGCGCTGATCACGCTTACCGACCCGCACACCCCGCTCGCGTCCGGCGACACGATCGCCGTCC
>NZXU01000114.1 GCA_002698425.1 Ahrensia sp.
CCCGGGATACAGGCGCGATGCGGCCACACTGCACTTTTACATCGCGCGCGCGAAGCTGTAAGAGGATGCCGCTGACGGCGCAGTAGAGACCGCCTCAAACGCATATCCGCTCACCAACAGACAAGTATCGTCATGGCATCCCCTCTCGTGTCCATCGTCATTCCCTGCCGGAACGAGGCGGAAAACCTCCCGATTCTGCTCGGCGAGATCCGTTCCGTCATGGAAGGGCGCGACTATGAGGTGATCGTGGTCAATGACGGCTCGACCGACGAAACGGCCGAGGTGCTGGCGAAAGAGGCCGCCCTGCCCGGTTTCACGCTGAGGCATCTTCGCCATGACCGCAGCGCGGGCCAGAGCCTAGCCTTGCGGTCGGGCGCATTCGCGGCACATGGCGCCATCGTCGCGACGATCGACGGCGACTGCCAGAACGATCCGCAATATATCCCGGTGCTCGTCGATGCGTTGGTCGCGGCCGGCGAAGACGCCGGGATCGCGGCGGGCCAGCGCCTCAAGCGGCGCGACTCCAAGGCCAAACAACTGGCCTCGCGCTTCGCCAACTCGCTGCGCGGCGCGATCCTGAAGGACAATACGCGCGATTCCGGCTGCGGCCTGAAGGCGGTGAGAACCGAGATCATGCGCCGCCTGCCCTTCTTCAACGGCACGCACCGGTTCCTGCCGGCGCTGGTGATCCAGGAAGGCTACACGGTGGTGCATTGCGACGTGGTCGACCGGTCTCGGCGGCACGGCAAATCGAATTACGGCATTCTCGACCGCGGATTGCGCGGCGCCCTGGACCTGCTCGGCGTCTGGTGGCTCGGCAAGCGGCGGAAGATCGTGCCGCGGGTAGAGGAAGTGCTCCATGGCTGAGTTTTTCAATCAGCTTCTCGCATGGTTCCACACCGTCTTCGTCGAATCCTTCGACGGCTGGGTGGTGCTCGGCTTCGTTGCCCAGATCTGCTTTACGATGCGCTTCGTCGTGCAGTGGATCGCGTCGGAGCGCGCGAAGCGCTCGGTAATGCCGATCGCCTTCTGGTTTTTTTCGCTGGCCGGCGGAAGCCTGCTGCTGATCTACGCCATCCAGCGCAAGGATCCGGTCTTCATCGCGGGACAGGGCCTCGGCCTGATCGTCTATGTGCGCAACCTGTGGCTGATCGCAAACGAATACAGGGCGGCCCTGCCGGATCCGGACGCGGAGTGATCCGCCCGGTTTACGTTAATCCGATCCATGGCTTGCGGCGGCCAAGGATGGTTTGATACTGCGGCGCGAAAGTATTAAGAGACCGACGACCGCGCCGCAGCCGCGATCTTCCTTCGGCGGGACCGTTTCAGCGGGAAAGGACAGGCCATGAAAGTGACGATGATCGGAGCCGGCTATGTCGGACTGGTGTCGGGCGCCTGTTTCGCCGATTTCGGCCACGAGGTGATCTGTGTCGACCACGATCCCGCCAAGCTTGACGCGCTCAATTCCGGCCGCATCCCGATCTACGAGCCGGGGCTCGATGCGCTGGTGGCGAGCAATTTTCAGCAGGGCCGATTGGTCTTTTCCGGCGACCTCGCCTCCGCAGTCGCCTCGGCCGATGTAGTCTTCATCGCCGTCGGCACGCCGTCGCGGCGCGGCGACGGCTATGCCGACCTCTCCTATGTCGAACAGGCCGCGCGCGAAATCGCGCGTTCGATGGACGGTTTCACCGTGGTGGTGACCAAGTCGACCGTGCCCGTCGGCACCGGCGACGATGTCGAGCGGATCATCCGGGCGGAAAACCCGGAATGCGATTTCGCCGTCGTCTCGAACCCGGAATTCCTGCGCGAAGGCTCGGCCATCGACGACTTCAAGCGCCCGGACCGGATTGTCATCGGCACGACCGACGAACGCGCCCGCAAGGTGATGCAGGAAATCTACCGGCCGCTCTTCCTCAATGCCGCTCCGGTCCTGTTCACCGAGCGCCGGACGGCCGAACTGACCAAATATGCCGGCAATGCGTTCCTCGCGATGAAGGTGACCTTCATCAACGAGATCGCCGATTTGTGCGAACGCGTCGGCGCCAATGTGCAGGACGTGGCGCGCGGCATCGGCATGGACGGCCGGATCGGCCCGAAATTCCTGCATGCGGGTCCCGGCTATGGCGGCTCCTGCTTTCCGAAGGACACGCTGGCTCTGGTCAAGACGGCGCAGGACGCGGAAAGCCCGGTGCGCCTGATCGAGACCACCGTCGCGATCAACGACCAGCGCAAACGCGCCATGGCGCGCAAGGTGGTGCGCGCCTGCGGCGGTTCGGTGCGCGGCAAGACGATCGGCGTGCTCGGCCTGACCTTCAAGCAGAACACCGACGACATGCGCGAGGCGCCCTCGCTCAACATCATCCAGGCACTGCAGGACAATGGCGCGACGATCCGGGCCTATGACCCGGAAGGCATGGACCAGGCGGCGCAACTGCTCGACAATGTGGCCTTCTGCAAGACCGCCTACGAGACCGCCGAAGAGGCGCATGCGCTGGTGATCGTGACCGAATGGGATGCGTTCCGTTCGCTCGACCTCGAAAGGCTGCGCAAGACGATGGCCAATCCCGTGCTGGTGGACCTGCGCAACATCTACAACCCGGCCCAAGTCGAGGCGGCCGGCTTCACCTATGAAAGCATCGGCCGGGGATCGGATGGGTGGATGGTCGACGCTGCAAGCGAAGCGGCCGAATGATCCTGCGCCTGCCCGTCGACCGCTGTCCGACATGAAGATCCTCGTCACCGGGGTTGCCGGCTTTATCGGTTTTCATGTCGCCAAGCGCCTGCTGGAACGCGGCGACACCGTCATCGGCATCGATTGCGTGAACGATTATTACGACCCGGCGCTGAAGGAAGCGCGGCTCGCTCACCTCGAGGAACAGTCCCGGAAGTCCAATACGGCCGGCTACCGCTTCATTCGAAGCGATATCGTCGACACGGCTCTGGTCGACCGCTGCTTCGCCGACGAGCGGCCGGACCGGGTCATCCATCTCGCGGCGCAGGCGGGCGTGCGCTATTCGCTCGAAAACCCGATGAGCTATGTGCAGACCAATGTCGTCGGTTTCGCCAACATGCTCGAAGCGTGCCGGCACAATGGCGTGCAGCATCTGACCTATGCGTCGACCTCGTCGGTCTATGGCGCGAACACGCATATGCCCTATAGCGAGCATGACGGCGCGTCCCACCCGCTGCAGCTCTATGCGGCGACCAAGCGGTCCAATGAGTTGATGGCGCATTCCTACAGCCATCTCTTCGCTTTACCGACGACGGGATTGCGGTTCTTCACCGTCTACGGCCCCTGGGGCCGGCCGGACATGGCGCCGATGAAATTCGCCCGGGCGATCTTCGCGGGCGAGCCCATCGACCTCTACAACAATGGCGATCATTCGCGCGATTTCACCTATGTCGACGATATCGTCGACGGGGTGATCGCCGCGAACGACCGGATTGCGGAGGCGGATCCGGACTGGGACAGCGACGCCGCCGACCCCGCCTCGTCGAACGCGCCCTACCGGATCTACAATATCGGCAATTCGACGCCGGTGCGGCTGCTCGACTTCATCGCCGCGCTGGAAAACGCCATCGGACGCCCGGCGGAGCGGCGCATGCTGCCGGCGCAGCCCGGCGACACCCATGCGACCTGGGCCGACGTTTCGCTGCTGCGGGATGCGGTCGGCTATGAGCCGAAAGTGCCTGTCGCGGAGGGTGTCAGACGCTTCGTGGAATGGTACAGGGAGTACCATCGGATTTGACGCACGATCCGGCGGCGCCGCCGGTTCCCGGAACACGGAAATGGGTCTTTCAACCAAGAGAAAACTGGCCTGCTTCCTGCCTCAGGTCTTCAAGCCCGAGGGAACGGCCAGGGTCGTCCGTCTCGGCAGCGACAACAAGGGTGGGCATGTCGTGGCCGCCGACGCCGTGGCGAGCACGCGCAACCTCCTGTCGCTGGGGCTGGCCCCCAATTTCGACTTCGAGATCGATTTCGCGGCCATGGCGCCGCTCAAGCACCTGCATGGTTACGACCCGGCCATCGATGGAGAGGCCATCAGACGCGCGCGGCGGCGCGCCCTGATCCCCTTTTTCGGCAGCAGCGCACAGCGGCGCAGGGCGCTGGCGCGATACCGCGACTACACGGCGTTGTTTGCCGACAAGGGCGCGGGCTTCGCTCACCACCGGCAGGCGGTGGGGCTCGACGAGGGCATGATCGGGCTGGACGAGGCAATCGCGGCGCTTCAGTCCGAACCCGGCCAGACCTTCATCAAATGCGATATCGGCGGCAGCGAATATGACATGCTCGACGTCATCATCGAGAACAACGCCCTGCTGTCCGGCATCGCGCTGGTGCTGCATCACGTTCCCGCCCATATGCAGGAGATCAAGGTATTCCTGATGGCGATGCGGGAGTTCATGGCGCTCGACAACATGACCGCGGACAACATCGCCGGGCTCGACCGGGACAATGTGCCGATGAGCGTCGCGCTTTCGATGTCTGCGAAATCGAGCGAGGATCTGCAGATCCCGATCGCCGGCGCGACGACGCGCTACCAGATCCTCAACGAGCCGAACGACCCCGGCAAGATCGAACTGGAAATCTTTTATGTCAGCTGATCGGGACCGTCCGGAACCGCCGATCCATCGGATGGAAAGGCGATCAGCCCCTCGTCCTTGACCTTGCGGATGGTCAGCGCGGAGCGGACCGTGTCGACGTTTTCCGTCGCGGTCAGGTCTTCGAGGACGAAGGTCTGGAAGGTTCGGAAATCGGGCGCGACGCAATGGAGCAGGAAGTCGCTTTCTCCGGAGACCATCCACGCCTCGCGCACCAGAGGCCAATTCGCCGTCAATGCCGCGAACGCCTTCAGTTCGGGGTCGGACTGGTGATGCAGGCCGACCAGGCAGAAGGCGACGATCTCCTGTCCGAGCTTGCCGGTGTCGAGGATCGCGCGATAACCGGAGATGACGCCCAGCTCCTCGAGCCGGCGAACGCGGCGCAGGCAGGGCGGCGCCGAAATGCCGACCCGGCTTGCCAGTTCGACATTGGTCATGCGGCCATCGTCCTGCAATTCGCGCAGGATCGCAAAATCGATGGAATCGAGGTCGATGGCGTCTTTCATGGCAAAACGCTTATTGCCTGCCATGCGCAGCCGCAACAAAAATGGGAATAAACCCATCTTTCGCGGTCCGGGAATGCAACCTTCGCGGCGCGCAGGCTTGCGCCTGCGATGGATCGCACCTTAATAACGCCAAGGATTTGCGGATGCGCGGACCTTGTTTCCGCAGTATTGAGGTAGGACCATGACCGAAACCAAACACAGCCCGGTGCTGATCATCGGATCCGGCCCCGCCGGCTACACGGCCGGCATCTACACGGCGCGCGCCATGCTCAAGCCGATGCTCGTCGCCGGCATGGAACAGGGCGGCCAGCTGATGATCACCACCGAAGTGGAAAACTATCCCGGCTATGCCGAGCCGGTGATGGGCCCGTGGATGATGGAGCAGATGCTGGAGCAGGCAAAGAATGTCGGCACCGATGTCATCAACGACGTCATCACGGAAGTCGATCTCGACGCGCGGCCCTTCCGCGCCGTCGGCGACAGCGGCACGGTCTATACCGGCGACGCGCTGATCATCGCCACCGGCGCGCAGGCTAAGTGGCTCGGCATCGAGAGCGAGAAGATCTATATGGGTTACGGCGTCTCGGCCTGCGCGACCTGCGACGGCTTCTTCTATCGCGGCAAGGACGTGGTCGTGGTCGGCGGCGGCAACTCGGCCGTCGAAGAAGCGCTCTACCTGGCCAATCTCGCCAAGACGGTGACGCTGGTGCACCGGCGCGACGAACTGCGCTCGGAGAAGATCCTGCAGGAACGCCTGTTCGCCAAGGAAAACGTCAACATCCTGTGGGACACGGTAATCGACGAGATCCTCGGCGCGAAGAACAATCCCGCCCTGCCCGCGGCCGTGAACGGCGTGCGGCTGAAGAACATCAAGTCCGGCGAGACCACGGAAATGCCGATCGACGGCGTCTTCGTCGCCATCGGCCACGCGCCGGCGGTGTCGCTGTTCGAGGGCCGTCTGAAGCAGAAGCCGAACGGCTATCTGTGGACCGCGCCCGATTCCACCGCGACCAACATTCCCGGCGTCTTCGCGGCGGGGGATGTGACCGACGACATATACCGCCAGGCGGTGACGGCGGCAGGCTTGGGCTGCATGGCCGCGCTGGAAGCGGAAAAGTACCTGGCGGCCCAGGAAACGGAGCTGCAGGCAGCCGAATAGGCCTCAGCTCGACCCGAGGGGGAGAAGAATGCCGCTCGACTGGGACAAGCTGCGCGTTTTCCACGCGGCAGCGGAAGCAGGCTCATTCACGCATGCCGGCGAAACGCTGCACATGTCGCAGTCGGCTGTCAGCCGGCAGGTTTCGGCGCTGGAGCACGAAGTCGGCGTCGCGCTGTTCAACCGCCATGCGCGCGGCCTCGTGCTGACCGAACAGGGCGAATTGCTGTTCCGCACGGCCAATGACGTCTTCGTCAAGCTGGAAACGGTGCGCGCGCAGCTCTCGGAATCGACCGAACGGCCCTCGGGACAGTTGCGCGTGACGACGACGGTCGGTCTCGGCTCGGGCTGGCTGACCTACCGCGTGCAGGATTTCCTGGAACTCTATCCCGAAATCCAGCTGCACCTGATGCTGTCGAACGAGGAACTCGACCTCAACATGCGGCAGGCCGATTGCGCGATCCGGCTGCGGCAGCCGTCGCAGCCCGACCTGATCCAGCGCAAGCTGTTCACGGTGCATTTCCATGTCTACGCCTCGCCGGCCTATGTGAACAAATATGGCCGGCCGGAATCGGCGGAAGATCTCGACAATCACCGCATCATCGGCTTCGGCGAGCCGGCGCCCGCCTATCTGATGGAGATGCGCTCGTTCCTGACGCTCGGCCGTCCGATCACCGAACCGCGCGTGCCGGTGCTCGAAATCAACTCGATCATGTCGATCAAGCGCGCCGTCCAGCGCGGAATCGGCATCGCCATGCTGCCCGATTACGCCGTCGAACCGGATGCCGGGCTCGTGCAGTTGCTGGTCAACACGGAACTGCCGACCTTCGATACCTATTTCGTCTATCCGGAAGCCATGCGGAACAGCGCCAAACTTCAGGCGTTTCGCGACTTCCTGATTTCGAAGTCGCGCAGTTGGTCCTATTGAGTCTCACAGGGTGCGACAAATGCGCTCGCGAGCTATGCGCTCAGCGCATATGTGCATTGCACAATAATCAATTGAAAATTTATCGGATGGTCAGCATATTCTAATCATCAAGAACGCGCCGTATCCTCCTCCCACGGACGTTCGAGATTTTCGAATGAGAAGGCTATCCTCCTCCCAGCCTTCCCATGAGCGAGACCGGGCCGCTATCCTCCTCCCAGCGCGCCCGGTCTTTTTTCTTTTCGAACCGCTTTAGCTTTTCCCGCGATCATGTCGGCGGCCTTTTCGGCGATCATGATCGTCGGCGCGTTCGTATTGCCGCCGATCAGTGTCGGCATGATCGAGGCGTCGACGACGCGCAGGCCATCGATCCCGCGAACGCGCAATTCGGGATCGACCACGGCCATGTCGTCCATCCCCATCCGGCAGGTTCCGACCGGGTGATAGACCGTGTCGGCGCGCCGGCGGATATGATCCATGAGATCGGCATCCTCCGTCACGCCTTCCAGATAGACCTCGCGGCCGCGAAACGGCGCGAGCGCGGGCGCTTCGAGGATGCGGCGCGTGAGTTTCGCGCCCTTGAGCAGCAGTTGCGCGTCGCGCTCGTCCGAGAGGAACCGCGGATCGATCAAAGGCGCGGCGCGCGGGTTCGGTCCGGCCAGCCGCACCTCGCCGCGCGCATGCGGCCGCAACACGCAGACATGGCAGGAATAGCCGAACCCCCAATGCAGCTTGCGCGAATGATCGTCGACCAGCGCCGCGACGAAATGCAATTGCAGATCGGGGCGCTCGAGATCCGGTTCGGACCGGATGAAGGCGCCACCCTCAGCGCCCGGAGAAGCGACCAGGCCGGTGCCGTCGCGACGCCAGCGCAGGATCTCGCGCAGAAGGTTCACCGCGCCGGACGGATTGACGCCGAGCACGTCCCGGTCATGCGTGCGATAGCCGAGGATGAAATCGATATGATCCTGAAGGTTCTTGCCGACGCCCGGCAGATCGTGACGGACATCGACGCCCGCTTGCTTGAGCTCGTCTCCCGGCCCGATGCCGGACAGAAGCAGCAGTTGCGGCGAGTTGAAGGAACCGCCGCTGAGGATGACTTCGCGGCGTGCGCCGATCTTCAGCTTCTCCCGCCCGCTGCGAACCGCGAGGCCGGCGGCGCGCCTCCCGTCGAACAGGATGCGCGTCGCCAGCGTCCGCGTCATCACGGTCAGGTTCGGCCGATCCATGACCGGATGAAGATAGGCGGCGGCGGCCGAGCAACGCTCGCCTGTCCGGTCCGGACCCGTTTCCCCCGGGCGGAATTGCGTCACCTGGTAGAGGCCCGCGCCTTCCTGTTGCGGACCGTTGAAATCGTCGTTGCGCGGAATTTGCGTCTCGGCGCAGGCCTCGATGAAAGCTCTGGAGATCGCCCGCGGCGTCCGCTGTTCGGAAACGTGGAGCGGGCCGGCATCGCCATGGAGCGCATCCGCGCCGCGTTCATTGTTCTCGGCGCGCCGGAAATAGGGCAGCACGTCCCGCCAGCCCCAGCCGGGACAGCCCGCTTCGGCCCAGTCATCATAGTCGTTCGGATGACCTCGCGTGTAGAGCATCGCGTTGATGGCCGAGGAACCGCCAAGCGCGCGGCCGCGCGGCTGGTATCCCCTGCGGCCGTTCAGGCCCGGCTGCGGCTCGGTGTGATAGGCCCAGTTGTTGATGCGGCCGTAGCCTGGCAGCATCGTGATGACGCCCAGAGGCGCGCGGATCAGGATATCCCTGCCCTCGCCGCCGGCCTCGACAAGGCAGACCGTCACGTCCGGGTTCTCGGAGAGCCGCGCCGCAAGCGCCGAGCCCGCGGACCCGCCGCCGGCTATGACATAATCGAATTGTCCCGCGTCGCGCATGTCTCCTCCCTGCCGCCGAATCCCGTTTGCACCCTATCCCATCACAATTCTTAAAACCGGCCAGAAAAAGCTGATTGGGAACGCGCGGCCCGGGCCGCTAGCGTCGGGACGCCGGGGGGCGACATTGGACCATTCAGGAGGACCGTCCATATGCGCATCCGGCCGCCAAGCCTTGTCCTTGCATTTCTTCCGCTCGCCTTTTCCGCCCATGCGGCGGATTTTTCCTGCGCCGGCCTCGTGCCTCAAGGCTCAAGCATGGTTTGCGCGGGCTTCGAACCCAACTGGGCGATCGAACTGAAATGCGATGGCGAGCTGACATCGAATTTCACCGACGCCTTTTCCGGCGCCATCGCGGTCACGCCGGGCGAGGTTTCCGTGCTTTCGCGAAATCCCTGGCGGATCGAGACGAGCCATCCCGTCACCGGGACGATCGCCTATACGCCGGCTGGCTGCACGGATGAAAGTGACCGGGTCTACGACTTCACCTTCACGCCGACCGGCGCGCCGGGGTTGAGCGCTCCGTTCTACCCGTTTTGCTGCCGTCTGGAGTGAGAGGCGGCTTTTCAGGCCGCCCGGACAGCCGAGAGGCCGCCGGCGATGTCGCGTTCGGTATAGGGCTTGGCGACCACGGTGTGTCCGAGGAAATCCTCGCTGATGCCGCTTGCGCCATAGCCGCTGGCGAACATGAGCGGGATGCCGAGCGCCTGCAGGCGGCGGGCGTGCGGATAGATTTCCTCGCCCGCGATATTGATATCGAGAATGGCCACATCCGCCTGGAAACCGGTCTCGAGCGCCGCATCCAGATCGATCAGGCTCGATATAGGCCCGATCACGGTATGACCGAGATCGAGGAGGATGGTCTCCAGATTCATGGCGACGAGGCTTTCGTCCTCGACGACGAGGACCGACAACGGTCTAGGCTTTATGGCGATGTTCATTTTGGGCTCTCACGCCGCGCAATGCGGCGGCTTCGAGCCTGATATTACATGAGAAGCCTTCGTCGCGATAGACGGGTTCGAGGGCGCCGCCGAACTCGCGCAGGACGATGCTCTCGATCAGCCGCGTGCCGAATCCCTTCCTTGTCGGCTCGGTCACGGGCGGGCCGCCGGTCTCGCGCCAGGACAGCGTCAGATTGCCGTCGGGCTCTTCCTTCCAGACGATCCGGACGCTGCCTGCTTCGCCGCCCAGCGCGCCGTATTTGACCGCATTGGTCGCCAGTTCATGAACCAGCATGGCAAGGGAAATCGAGGCCTTTGGCGAGAGCCTGAAAGGCGGACCATCAAGGGAGACACGCCCCGAATTGAAGAGCGAGACTTCCTGACCGATGACCGCGCCGAGATCGGCGCTGGTCCACTCCTGGGCGCTGAGGAGGTTATGCGCGTTGGAGAGTGCGGCCAGGCGCGACTCGATGTCCCGTTTTGCGGTGTCGGCATCCGGCGCTGAGCGCAAAGTCTGCGACACGATCGACTGGACCGAGGCAAGCGTGTTCTTCACGCGATGGTTCAACTCGGCCAGCAGAAGCCTTTGACGGCGCTGCCTTTTCACGTCCTCCGTACGGTCGCTGCCCTGCACGAAAACGCCGATGATGGCCCCTTGGGCGTCGCGGATCGCGTCATAGGAGAAATCCAGAAAGGTCTCGCGCGCGACGTCGTCGCCCGGTTTCCGCAGCATCAGGCGCGTCGCTTCCGCCTGGTATTGGCGGCCGGTTCGATAGACACCGTCCAGCAGTTTCACAAAGCCCTGCTCCACCACTTCGGGAAGCGCTTCGGAGACGGGCTTGCCGATCAGTTCGCGGTCGCCGACGAGGCGGAGATAGGCGTCATTGGCGAAGGTGAAGACATGGTCGGGGCCGGAGAGGACGGCGAAGAAGCCGGGAGCGAGCTGGAACAGCCTGCGAAACTCGGCGCTCTCGTTCAACAGCGCCTGGTGTTGCAGTTCCACCTCGCGCGCCCGTTCGAGCAACTGGGTCTCGCCAGCGCGGAAAGGCAGGCTGGCGGCCTGGCGCAAGCCGACGATGTCGGTGACATCGACCGTATTCTGCATGACATAGCGCTCTCCGTCCCTGCCCAGGATCGGCGTATGCACGGCGGTCCAGTATCGGACCTCCATGCCGCCGCCCAGTTCGGGTGGGCGCGGCAGGTCGTAGGGGATGTAGGCGAGCGTGTCCTGCTCGCCCGTGTCGAGAACCCGGTTGAAGGAGTCGCGCAGGCGGCGGCCGCTTTCCCCGTCATTGGGAAAAAGATCGAAGAGATTGCGCCCCATCAGCTCGTCGCGGCGGCGCATGACCACCTGCTCATAGGCGCGGTTCACCGCCACGTAGCAATGGTTCCGGTCCAGGACCATGTGCGGAGACGGGAGTACGTCGAAGAGGTCGCCGAAATCGATCGCACCATCGCCACTCGGTGCGTTCTGGCCCTGCTGTTCGATAAGCAATTCTGCCCCCCCGGATCTGGCCTTTAACTGACCATAACGCGGGGGACGCGGAAAGGTTCCAAAGAAATTTGCTTTTTTGACGCCCTGCCAGAGCTTTATCGAGGCGTCGGCGGTGCGGATACGGGGAGACTGTACCGATCTAGCGCGGATGGCTCACCTGTAGCGACCGATCCAGCACATAACGGGCGATGTCCAGAGCGTCATCCGCGGTTCGCCTGAAGTCTTCCTTTATCGCGAGATCGGAAATCACGGCATTGACGAATGACGGGTCGAGTTTGCCGATTGTCTTTATCGTCGCGGCAACTTCCTCCTTCATCGCCGACAAGGCGGCGACGATCTCATCCTCATGGTCGCGGGCAGCGGCGGCAATGTCGAAAATGTCCCGCGGCTTGATCGAGCGGCCGCGATAATGGACTTTCTTGGCGATGACTTCCGGAATGCGCTCGACTTTGGTCTCGATGCCGAGCACCTTCATGATCCGGTAGGGATCGTCGGTCATTTCCGCGCTGACGATGAAATCGATCTCTCCAATTCCGGCGAATGCGATCTTGGAAAACCGGGCTCCGTCCGATGCGTAACCGGACGGCAGATTGTCCAGCTCATAGTCATGCTTCGCCAAATCGAGGTAAGGAAGCAACTGTGGATCATAGATGAATATGTCCACATCGTGGGAAAGGCGATGATCGAGCTGGATCATCAGCGCGGTGCCGCCACCGAAGGTCCAGTGATCGATGACCTGTGCCTGATCGATCAGCGAAACGGCTTCACGAAACAGGACTTCCCAGTCCGACACGCGATTCAAGCAGCTTCAAGCGGATAGGTTTCGCCCGAAAACTTCGCAAACGCCGATGCCGCATATGCAAGCTTCGCCGGCCCGATACCATGCGACTTGGCGAATTCGAGCTGTAAAGAGGGAGACACCTCGCCAAAGAAAGAGGAAAGATGTCCGGGCTTGGTTTTCGCCAGCCCCGGATCCTGCAGGCAAAGCGCGAGCGTCATCTCGTCCAGCGGATAGCTGTACGGCGCGTTAATCGTCTCTAGGACGAGAGCGGGCTCGAAAGTCTTCGTCATAGCAAGCGGAATATAGGCTTTTCGCGCTTGCTATTCAATTACAACGACCGTCCTCGTCGCGATGGCTACCGTGTCAGCCGCTTATAGGTCACCCGCTTCGGATTGACGCTGTCGGGGCCGAGGCGGCGGATCTTGTCGGCTTCGTAGTCCTCGAAGTTGCCTTCGAACCACTCGACATGGCTGTCGCCCTCGAAAGCGAGGATGTGGGTGGCGAGGCGGTCGAGGAACATGCGGTCGTGGCTGATGACCACGGCGCAGCCGGCGAAATTCTCCAGCGCCTCTTCCAGCGCGCCCAGCGTCTCGGTGTCGAGGTCGTTGGTCGGCTCGTCGAGGAGCAGGACGTTGCCGCCCTCCTTCAGGAGCTTGGCCAGATGGACGCGGTTGCGCTGGCCGCCGGACAGGGTGCCGACCTTCTGCTGCTGGTCGCCGCCCTTGAAGTTGAACGATCCGCAATAGGCGCGGCTGTTCACCTCGTGCTTGCCCAGCTTGATGATGTCATTGCCGCCGGAAATCTCCTCCCAGACGGTCTTGTTGCCGTCGAGCGTGTCGCGGCTCTGGTCGACATAGGAGAGATTGACCGTGTCGCCGACGGTGATGGTGCCGCTGTCGGGCTGTTCCTGGCCGGTGATCATGCGGAACAGGGTCGTCTTGCCGGCGCCGTTCGGGCCGATGACGCCGACGATGCCGCCGGGCGGCAGCTTGAATTCCAGATCGTCGATCAGCAGGCGGTCGCCATAGCCCTTGGAGATGTGGTCGGCGACGATGACCTCGTTGCCGAGCCGCTCCCCGGCCGGGATGACGATCTGCGCGTCGCCGGGGCGGCGGTCATTGGCCGATTTGACCAGTTCGTCATAGGCGCGGATACGCGCCTTCGATTTGGCCTGACGGGCTTTCGGGCTGGAGGCGATCCATTCCTGCTCGCGCGACAGCGCCTTCTGGCGGGCGGCCTCCTCGCGGCCCTCCTGCTTCATGCGCTTCGCCTTGGCTTCCAGATAGGCGGTGTAGTTGCCCTCGTAGGGAATGCCGCGGCCGCGGTCGAGTTCGAGGATCCAGCCGGTGACGTTGTCGAGGAAGTAGCGGTCGTGGGTGATCATCAGNACGGNGCCCGGATATTCGCGCAGGTGCTTTTCCAGCCAGGCGATGGTCTCGGCGTCGAGNTGGTTGGTCGGCTCGTCGAGCAGCAGNAGGTCGGGCTGGCGCAGCAGCAGCTGGCAGAGNGCGACGCGGCGCTTCTCGCCGCCGGAGAGATTGTCGATNGAGGCNTNNCCGGGCGGGCAGCGCANNGCNTCCATCGCCATCTCGACCTGNGANTCGAGATCCCAGAGGTTCTGCGCGTCGATGATNTCCTGGAGCTTGGCGCCCTCNTCCGCNGTCTCGTCGGAATAGTTCATCATCAGTTCGTTGTAGCGGTCGAGGATCGCCTTCTTGTCGGCGACGCCCTCCATGACATTGCCCAGCACGTTGAGGCTCTCGTCGAGCTGCGGCTCCTGCGGGAGATATCCGCAGGTCGCGCCCTCGGCGAGCCATGCCTCGCCGGTGAACTCGCTGTCGAGGCCGGCCATGATGCGCAGCACGGTGGACTTGCCCGCGCCGTTGGGGCCGAGAATGCCGATCTTGGCGTCGGGATAGAAGGACAGGTGGATATTCTCGAGCACCTTCTTGGCGCCATAGGCCTTGTTGAGGCCGGACATGTGATAAATGAATTGGCGAGCCATTCGTAACACCGGAAACGTGTGAGGGAATTTCGCGCGTTACTAGGCGAAACGGCGGACGGGAGCAATGCGCGCAAGCGCGATCTCCGCCGATAATTGCTCGCGGCGATTGACTTGGAGACGTTCCTGCACGCTACTCCCGGCAGGGAGCGAGCAGCATGGCATTCACCGACAGGCAAACCCATCAGTCGACGACCGGCGCGGCGCTGGCGTTGCGTCACGAGCCTGCGCAGGGCGAGGCTGTCGGCGTCGTGCATATCCTGCACGGTCTGGCCGACCATTCGGCGCGTTATGCGGATTTCGCGGCGCACCTCGCGGCGGCCGGATTCCATGCCTATGCGCATGACCATCGCGGCCACGGCTTCACGCAAGCGCCGGCCGCGCCGCAGGGCTCGTTCGACCATGGCGGCGACGGGCCGGATCTGGTGCTCGCCGACATCGCGTCGCTGCATGACCGCTTCGCCGAAGCGCATCCGGGGCTTCCGCTCCTGCTGTTCGGCCATTCGATGGGCGGGACGATCGCGCTTGCCTATGCCTTTCGCCATGCCGGCCGGCTGTCCGGCTGCGCGGCATGGAATGCGAGCCTGACGGCCGGCCTCGCCGGGCGGGCGGCCAAGGCCGTGCTTGGCTGGGAGCGCTTCCGGCGAGGCTCCGACGTGCCGTCCTTCTTCCTGCCGCGGCTGACCTTCGGCCAGTGGGCGACCTCGGTGAAGAACCGGCGCACCGAATTCGACTGGCTGTCGCGCGACCCGGCAATCGTCGATCGATATGTCGCCGATCCGCTCTGCGGCTGGCCGGCCTCGGTCGGCATGTGGAGCGACATTCTCGACATGGTTTTCGAGATCACGCAGCCCGAAAACGCACCGGCCGACGCCGCGCGCCTGCCCTACCACCTGCTCGGCGGCGGTCGCGATCCGGCGACGGAATTCGGCAAGGCCGTCGAGCGGCAGGCAAAACGGATGCGGGCCGCGGGCTATGCCGACGTGACGCTGGAATTCCAGCCGCAGATGCGCCACGAAACGCTCAACGAGGTCGACCGCGAGGAGATCGTCGCTGAACTGATCGACTGGATGAAGGTGAAAGCGGCGGCTTAAGCCTCTGATTGCGCATTCGGTTTTCCGATGCTTGTCACCGCGGTCCAGAGCGGCGTGAAGATCGTTTTCGCGAAGGGGATCAGGACGATGCCGAGGGCGACGCCGAAGATCCCGTCCATTGCCGCCTTGGCAACCCACTCGACCGCGCCTTCCGCCTGCGGCACGGCATGGCCGGCCGCAACGGCAAGGTCGTGGATATGGTGGCCGAGCCAGGAAAAGCCCAACACCTCCAGCCCGTGAACGACGATGGAGCCGCCGACCCAGAGCATCGCGGCGGTGCCGACGATGGTCAGCGTCTTCAGGAAGCCGGGCATGCCCTTGACGATGGCGCGGCCTACCGTGCGGGTCAGCGAGAACCGGCCATGATCGGCCATCAGCAGCCCGACATCGTCGGCCTTCACGATCAGTGCGACGCTGCCGTAGACCAGGACCGTGATGCCGGCACCAGCGGCGGCCAGCGTCGCCGCCTCGAGCCAGATATTGCTGTCGGGGATCTCCGCGAGCACGATCGTCATGATCTCGGCCGAGAGGATGAAATCGGTCTTGATGGCGCCTTCCACCTTTTCCTTTTCCAGGTGCAGCGGATCGTCCGGCGACGCGGCGGCGGCCTTCGCGTCGGGACCGTGATGCGGCATGAAGAGATGGACGACCTTCTCGGCGCCCTCGAAACACAGATAGGCGCCGCCAACCATCAGAAGGGGCGTGATCCCCCAGGGCGCGAAGGTGGACAGCAGCAGCGCCGCCGGCAGCAAGATGAAAAGCTTGTTGCGCAGCGAGCCCCTGGTAATCTGCCAGACGATCGGCAATTCGCGCGCCGGCGAGAATCCGTGGAGATATTTCGGCGTGACGGCCGCGTCGTCGATGAGCGCGCCCGACGCCTTGGCGCTGGCCTTGACCGCCTGCCCGACGACATCGTCTACCGAGGACGCCGCGATCTTGGCGATCGCCGCAACGTCGTCGAGAAGGGCCAGAAGACCGCTCATGTGCTGTTCTCCATTCCACGCCGGGGCCGCGCACTCCTATCATCTAGCCGCTGGAGCGCGCGATTGAAACGCCTGGCGATTTCCTGTCCGGGAGAAATTCGCGAGACATCGTCACCCAGAAGACGCTTGAAAGCGCCAACTGGTTGCACAAAAGAAAAACCCCGCCGGGTCGGCGGGGTTCGAAATGCTCAAAACGGCGTGATCGCCTATTTGCTGATCTCCGCCAGATAGGCGATGACGTTCTCGATCTCGTCCGGCTTGGTCAGCTTGAAAGTCATTTTCGACTTTTTGACCATGTCCTTCGGCGACGGCAGGTACTGCGCCAGCGTCTCGGCATTCCAGACGAGGCCCTCTGCGCCCAGTTCCTTGATGCCGTCCGAATATTTCTTCTGGAAATCCTCGACGGAACCGGCCGTGCGGCCATAAACGCCGTCGAGATGCGGTCCGACCTTGTTCTTGCCTTCGATGTCGTGGCAGGCCTTGCACTTCTTGAAGACCTTTTCGCCGGCCACCGGATCACCGGTGACGTCCTGCGCGAAAGCTGCGGTTCCGGCGAAAACCATCGCGCCGGCGAGAATTGCGGTTGCGAATTTCAATATAAATCTCCCACTCATTGTGTGCCTTCGTCCCTTTCCCAAGGGTAAGGCAATCCGGCGGTTTATGCCACGGCTCTTGCGAGGGCGCACTGGGACCACAGGTCGCACAGCGCCGATGCGAGATGATCGATGTCGGCCTGGGTGTGCGACGGGTTGGGCGTGATGCGCAGCCGCTCCGTCTTCACCGGCACCGTCGGATAGTTGATCGGCTGAACATAGATCCCGTACTGGTCCAGAAGGATGTCGGAAATCCATTTGCACTTCTTCGCGTCGCCCACCATCACCGGCACGATATGCGACGGGTTCGGCATGTGCGGAATGCCGCGCTTGTCGAGCGCCGCGCGGACCTTGGCCACATTGGCCTGATGCATCTCGCGCTCGGCCCGGCTTTCCTTCAGATGCCGGATCGAGGCCGCCGCGCCAGCCGCAAGTGCCGGCGGCAGCGCCGTGGTGAAGATGAAGCCGGACGCAAAGGAGCGCACGAAGTCGATCAGGTTCGACGAGCCGGTGATGTAACCGCCCATCACGCCGAAGGCCTTGCCGAGCGTCCCCTCGATCACCGTCAGCCGGTCCATCAGGCCCTCGCGCTCGGCAATGCCGCCGCCGCGCGCGCCATACATGCCCACCGCATGCACCTCGTCGAGATAGGTCATCGCATTGTGCCTGTCGGCGACGTCGCAGATTTCCCGGATCGGCGCGATGTCGCCATCCATCGAATAGACGCTCTCGAAGGCCACCAGCTTCGGCGCCGCCGGGTCGTCCTGGCTCATCAGCCGGTCGAGGTCGCGCCAGTCATTGTGCTTGAAGATGCGCTTCTCGCAGCGGGCATGCCGGATGCCCTCGATCATCGAGGCATGGTTCAAGGCGTCCGAATAGACGATCAGGCCGGGGATCTTCGAGGCCAGCGTACCGAGCGCCGCCCAGTTGGAGACATAGCCCGACGTAAAGATCAGCGCCGACTGCTTGCCGTGCAGGTCGGCCAGTTCGCGCTCCAGCACGACATGGTAGTGATTGGTGCCGGAGATGTTGCGGGTGCCGCCCGCCCCGGTGCCGCATTTGTCGATCGCCTCGTGCATCGCGGCAACGACCTTTTCGTTCTGGCCCATGCCCAGATAGTCGTTGGAGCACCATACCGTGACGTCCTGCGTCGAGCCATCCTCGCGATAGCGCGTCGCCCGGGGGAACTGACCCGCATGGCGCTCAAGATCCGCAAACACACGGTAATTGCCG
>NZXU01000115.1 GCA_002698425.1 Ahrensia sp.
CCTCGTCGCTTGCCCCCTCACCAACTTCGGCTAGCTCGCTGCGCTCACAAGCCTTCGTATCCTCTCCCCCGAGGGGCGAGGACGGGTTGGCGGCCCCGCCTCGGCGCAGCGGCCCTATATCGAGGGGCAATTTGCACGCGGCCATGGCGATGAGGCGGCGGGCGGCGAATTCGGCGGGGCGGAGGATGGCGAGGATGCGCAGGTAGAGGTGGCGCGGCAGGGTCTCAGCCGTCCGTCCGGCCTCGATCCCGGCCATGACGATCAGCCGGAATGCGATGTCGCATAGTGTCTCGCAATTGCGATCGATCGCTCCGCGCCAGTTGAACTCCATGCCTTGCCTCCGGTTGGTGCGGAGATTGTGGGGGGAGATTGAGGGGCGGTGGATAAATTTGGTGCGAATTGCAGGGGAATCGGCGATTTGCCGCGAGGTTTATCCCTCGCGCCGTGATCCTTGTCTGTTGACGGGCTTGTTAGGCGACTCCGCCAGTCGCCGACATCACGCCGTCCACCACATCGCCATCGCGCCCTTGTAGACCAGGCGCAGCGCGGCGAAGGTGACGAGCCAGCGGAAGACCACACGGAAGGCGGTTTCGGAGACATGGACGGTGACGCGCTTGCCGATCCATGCGCCGGCGAAGCCCGCGAAGGTGGCGAGGATGATGTGCGGGATATAGTCCTGATAGCGGACGCCGACGCTGACATAGGAGGTCATCTTCAACACATCGAGCGACAGCATGCAGGCGGCGAGCGTGCCGGTGATCTGCATCTTTTTCAGCTCGGTGCGGATGATGAAGGACTGCAGGATGCCGCCGACGCCGAACATGGTACCGACGAAGGAGTGCACCATGCCGACATAGATGAAGGGATGCTTGATCCGGCCGGCATTGCCCGGCTTGGGCAGCCAGATCAGCGCCATCAGCAGGACGCCCAGCAGCATCTGCAAAAGCGCGTCGGAGGCGGCGACGAAGGCCTGTGCGCCGAAATAGACGCCGAAGAGACAGCCGAACAGGAAGGTGCCGACGATGCGCCACTGGATGTCCTTCCAGAACAGGCCGATGCGCGCGGCCAGCGAACCGGCGGACAGCGGCGATTGCAGCGGGATCGCCGCGGAGGCGGGCAGGACGGAGAGCGTCGCCAGCAGCAGGACGTAAACCCCGCCGGTGGCGAAGGCGGCGTTGACGAAGGACGCGGCGAAGGCGCCGAGCGTGACGACGATTAACGTGTTATCCATATCGTCGGTTTCGGCCCCGGAGACGGCCAAGTCAATGGGGCGGTGTTATCCAAGGAAGCGCGCCAGGCGCGGATGATCCCGGATGACATGGGCGCCGGTGAAATGCACCGCGTCCCAGCCGGCGGCGTTTGCCTGTTCGACGATGCGCGGCGTGTCGTCGAAGAAGAGCGGCTTTTCCTCCGGGCCGATGCCCAGTTCCGCGTTGATGGCCTCGAAGAAGCGCGGTTCGTGTTTCAGGCAGCCGATCTTCGCGCTGTAGAACATGCCGGAAAAATGGTGCGAGAAGCCGAGATCGTCCCACAGATGACGGGCGCGGTAATGTTCCTGGCCGGTGGCGACGTAGAGCTGCGTGTCGTCGCTTTCGGCGAGCCGCGCGACGATATCGAACACCTCGGGGTCGAGGTTGGAATCCTTCTCGAACCAGTAGGCGACGAAATCGTCGACCGTACCGGCATAGCCCGTCTCGGGAAGCACCTCGGCGAGCGCGTCCTTCAGGTCGCGGCGGCCGGAGACGCATTCCAACATCGGCGAGAGGGGACGCTCGGCCGACTTCGCGAAGAACAGCCGGCCGAAGGCCTCGCGATCGACGCCGAGATCCTCCTCGATGGTTGCGTCCCACGGTTTGCGGCGGGCCGGATCGGCATGCCAGCCGTCGATCAGCACGCCGTCGACATCGAAGAAGATCTTCATTTCCGTCAGAAGCTGGTGCGCGAACGGAGCGCCGCCGACAGGGTGCCCTCGTCGAGATAGTCGAGTTCGCCGCCGACCGGGACGCCGTGGGCGAGACGGGTGATCTTGACGTCGAAGCCGGCGAGCTGGTCGGTGATGTAGTGGGCCGTGGTCTGGCCCTCGACCGTGGCGTTGACGGCGAGGATCAGTTCGGAGACGCCGCCTTCGGCGACGCGGCCGACCAGCGATTTGATGTTGAGATCGTCCGGGCCGACGCCATCGAGCGGCGACAGGGTGCCGCCGAGCACGTGGTATTTGGCGTTCATCGCGCCGGCGCGCTCCAGCGCCCAGAGATCGGAGACGTCCTCGACGACGATCAGGGTGGCGCCGTCGCGGCGCGGGTCGGAGCAGATCGAGCAGGGGTCGACCGTGTCGACATTGCCGCAGACCGAGCACTCCGTGACCTTGTCGACCGCCTCGGCGAGCGCGGCGGCGAGCGGACCCATCAGCTGGTCCTTCTTCTTGATCATGTGCAGGGCGGCGCGGCGGGCCGAGCGGGGGCCGAGCCCCGGCACCTTGGCCAGAAGCTGGATCAGTCGCTCGATCTCGGGTCCGGCGATTCGCTTGGTGGACATGGCAAAGATGTATGGGTTTCGGGCCCGGCGGAAAAGGGAAAACGTTGCGGTGACAAGAATCGGGTGGCGCGAATGACGCCGTCTTGGCAGGGTCGGCACGATCACCGGAGAGTTCAATGCCGACCGCCCGCACATCGATGACGCCCGCCGAATGGGCCATGCTGATCGCGCTTTCGCTTCTGTGGGGCGGGTCGTTCTTCTTCAACGGCGTCGCGGTGAAGGACCTGCCGCCGCTGACCATCGTGTTCGCGCGGGTGGCGCTGGCGGCGCTGACGCTGCATCTGTTCATGGCGGCGACCGGCAGGCGGATGCCGGGCGGAAGGCAGGCCTGGTTCGCCTTTGCCGGGATGGGCCTCCTCAACAATGTGGTGCCGTTCTCGCTTATCGTCTGGGGACAGGGCCAGATCGCCTCGGGGGTCGCCTCGATCCTGAACGCGACGACGCCGCTCTTCACCGTGCTGGTGGCGCATGCCTTCACCGCCGACGAGCGGCTGACGCCGCTGAGAATCGGCGGCGTCGCAGCGGGGTTCGCCGGCGTGGCGGTGATGTTGGGCGGCGGTCATCTGGCCGGCGGCGCGCCGGTGCTTGCCTATACGGCCTGTCTCGGCGCGGCGCTCTCCTACGCGTTTTCCAGTGTTTACGGGCGGCGGTTCCGGGCGCTCGGCATCGCGCCGCTGTCGGTGGCGACGGGGCAATTGACCGTGTCGAGCCTGATCATGGCGCCGATGATGCTTGTCGTCGACCATCCCTGGGCGCTGGCGATGCCGGGCATAGACACGGTTCTGGCGATCGTGGGGCTGGCGACGGTGTCGACCGCCCTCGCCTACCTCCTGTTCTTCCGCATCCTCGCAGGCGCGGGCGCGACGAATATCTCGCTCGTCACCTTCCTGATCCCGCCGAGCGCGATCCTGCTCGGGATCCTCTTCCTCGGCGAGACGCTGCTGGCGCGCCACGTGGCGGGGCTGGCGCTGATCGGGCTCGGGCTGGCGCTGGTCGACGGGCGGCTTATGAAAAAGCGGCGGCGTCAGGCGGCCTGAAGCCGGACGAAAAAACCCCGGCCGTGGCGGCCGGGGTTTTTCATTCACGACGGCTGTTCTGTCAGGAGCGCTTGAACCGCTCACGCAGGTAAGGCGGAACGACGCCGTGGATCGCGGTGCCCTCGTCGCGGTGCGACCCGCCGGTGGTGGCGGCGAACCATGCGGCGGCGGCGGCAAGCGCAGCGCCGGCGGCGGAGGCGAAGTTGAAGACGACGCCCGCGGCGGCGGTATTGGCCAGAACCTCCGCGGCGATTTCGGCCGAGCCGGTATCCGCGACCGCTCCGATGCCGGCCAGCGCCGTGGCAACGGAGACGGCGAACATGGCGACCACGCCGGAAACGGCCCAGACGACGAGCCCGTGCACGCCGTCGCGGAACTCCACCTCGTCCTCGGTCGCGTCATAGGCACGGGTGCGCATGCGGCCGGCGAGATAGCCGCCAGCCGAGGCGCTGGCCAAGGCGACCAGAACAAGCCAGAGCCCGGCGATCAGCGGGTTCCAAGACGCGCCGCCGCCTTCCAGCGTGGCGTCTGCCGCGGCGGTCAGGCCGATGCCCGCACCGAACTGGGTCAGCAGCATGGTGATGGCGAGCGCGACAGCCGCGCCGCCGAAGACGGGACCCCATTCAAGATAGGAGCCGGTGGCCGACGACGCGACGGGGACGTCGGCGGTGACAACGGGCGCGTCGGCCTTCGCCGCGCGCACGGTGCGTTTCCTTGCCGTGGTCGCGGTCTTGGCCGCGGCGGTGGTCCTGGTTGCTGGTTTGTCTGCCATAGGGCTCACCGAAGGCCGAGCAGCGACAGGATGAACATGACGACGACGACGAGGCCGACGAGATAGATGATAGCATTCATGATGATGTCTCCCGAGCTTGTTGGACTGCCCAACCAACGGCGGAAGACGCGATTAGGTTCCGTGGCGGGATCGGCGACCCGCCCCGGCGACGGAAAAAAGTGCGGTGGGTGCGGCGTCCGGGAAGATGCGGTCGATGCCGGGCTTGACGAGAAAAGCCCCCGCCGCTTGTGCGGCAGGGGCCGATGATGCGTGGTCGAAATCTATGCTTTAGTGGCGGCCGCCGCCGTTTCCACCATTGCCTCCGCCGCCACCATTGCCGCCGCCGCCATTGCCGCTGCCGGCACTGTCACGGCCGGAGCCTTGCATGGAGGAGGAACCGCCCTGGTCGATGTCGACCGTATCCGGGCGGCCCTGGCGCATGGCCGAGATGAAATCGACCAGCGTGCCGCCGCCCGCAAGGCCTCCGCCGGCGAAAGGCTCATCTCCCGCCGTGTCGAGACTGTCGAACCGCGCGTCATGAATGCCGAGCGGGTCGAAAGCGGTGCCTTCGCCCCATTTGGAGTTGTGGTCGGCCAGCGCCGCGCCTGAACCTGCGACGAGAAGGGCGAGAGCGAGAGCGATTTTCGTGGTCATGTCATGATCCTCGGGTTGATTGGACATTTTACATTCCGTTTTTGGAATATGAATTGTGACCAAGCCGGGACCGGATTTCCCGGAAATCATGCCAAATGGTCGCAGACCCCCGCCCTGACAGCGCCGTGACGGGCAGTTGTCAGCCGGGCGTCAGCCAAAGGTAAACGAAAGCTTTCAGAACGGCAGCTTCATGCCGGGCGGGATGGGCGACGGTTGCGGAGATCGGCTTCTATCGGTCAGCCTTAAAAAAGCCCCAACCATCGCTGCTACCGGCGTGAGAATTCGCAAAGCTGGCCAGTCGCAATTCGGCCGAGGTGATGTTTTCGCATGTCGGCGTCATCGCCCTACTTGCGGTAACAACCCACGGGTTATCCTCGTTTTCGGTTACATTAATCGTTGTTGAGAAGCCCTCTTTCTCGGCAGCCCGCGCAAACGATTCAGCGGCGGACTGATTTGGAAAGATGCAGGAAAAATCGACCGGACGAATGATACTCAGATCGATGCCATTTTCTGCGAGGTTCTCCAGGACCCGGCGATTTTCCTCAAACAAAGACAATTTCCCGGGTCGACCGAAAGTTGCCTAAAACGGCAGTTTCATGCCCGGGGGGATGGGGAGGCCGGCGGTCATTTCCTGGGTTTTCTCGGCGACGATCGCCTCGATCTTGCCCTTGGCGTCGTTGTGGGCGGCGATGATGAGGTCTTCGAGGATCTCGACATCGTCCTCCTTGAACATGGAGGGGTCGATCTTGACGGCCTGCAGGACGCCCTTGCCGGTGAGCGTGACGGTGACCATGCCGCCGCCGGCCGTACCGTCCGCGGTCATGGTTTCCATTTCCGCCTGCATGGCCTGCATCTTTTCCTGCATTTCCTTGGCCTTGCTCATCAGGCCCATGATGTCGCGCATCGCTAATTCTCCCAAAATCTAAAGATCGTCGGCCTCGTCGGGATCCAGCGGGATCTCCTGATCGTCGGGCGCCTGTTCCAGCATATCGTCTTCGCTCGGCTGATCGGCAAGGCGCACATCGATGATTTTCGCGCCGGGAAAGGCGGCGAGGATGGCGGCGACCTCGGGATCGCGGCTGGCGTCGGCGACGGCGGATTCGCGGCGCTCGGTCTCGATCTCGTCCAGCGTCGCGCCGCCCGGTTCGCGCGACAGCGAGACGATCCAGCGCACGCCCGTCCAGTCCTGCAGGCGTTTCGACAGATCGCCGAGCAGCGAGCGCGGCGCGTCCTCGGTGAGCGAGACGGCGAGCTTGCCCGGCTCGATGGAGACGGGGCGGATGCATTTGCGCAGATTGACCCGCATCAGCGGGTCGCGGTTTTTCTCGGCGAGATCGACGAGATCCTGCATGGAATAGACCGGCACGGAGGGCTTTGCCGGCTCGGGCTCAGGTTGCGGCTGGGCTTCGTGGCGAACGGGCTCGGGCTCCGAGGAGATGAGGCGCACGGCCTGAGCCGGGCCGCCGTGGCTGGCGGTCGGCTGGGGCGCGTGGCTTTCCGCGGAGACCGGGGCCGAGGATTGCGCGACGGCATGTGCGCCCCCGTTGCCGGGGGATGCGGCTGAAGAGGATGAGGACAAGGCCGGGCGCGTCGGCTCGCCGGCGGGCGCGTCGTCGAGCGCCTTCAGCGCCTCGTCGAGCGTCGGCAAGGTGGCAGCGTGGGCGAGCCGGATCAGCACCATCTCGGCGGCGGCGACCGGGCGCGACGACAATTCGGCCTCGGGAATGCCCTTCAGCAGCATCTGCCAGGCGCGCGACAGGACCTTGACCGGCAATTGTTTCGCGAAGGCGAGGCCGCGCGTCTTTTCGTCAGGGGTCAGGGACGGGTCGTTCTCGGCCGCCTCCGGCACGAAGCGCAGGCGGGTGACGAGATGGGTGAAATCGGCGAGATCGGTCAGCACGACGGCAGGATCGGCTCCGACATCGTATTGGGCGCGGAACTCGTCCAGCGCCGCGGAAATGCGGCCGGCCATCAGATGCTCGAACAGGTCGATGACGCGGGCGCGGTCGGCGAGGCCCAGCATGGAGCGGACGGCTTCCGCGTCGACCGTGCCGGAGCCATGGGCGATCGCCTGGTCGAGGATCGACATGGAATCGCGCACCGAGCCCTCCGCCGCGCGGGCGATCATGGCGAGCGCCTGCTCGTCGGCGGTGACGGATTCCAGATCGGAGATCTTGCGCAGATGGGCGGCGAGTTCGGCGGTGTCGATGCGGCGCAGGTCGAAACGCTGGCAGCGCGACAGGACGGTGATCGGGACCTTGCGAATCTCGGTCGTCGCGAAGATGAACTTCACATGTTCCGGCGGCTCCTCGAGCGTCTTCAGCAGGCCGTTGAAGGCCTGCGTAGAGAGCATGTGGACCTCGTCGATGATGTAGACCTTGTAGCGCGCCGAGACCGGGCGGTAGCGCACCTGCTCGATGATCTCGCGGATGTCGTCGATGCCGGTATGGGAGGCGGCGTCCATCTCGATGACGTCGACATGGCGGCCCTCCATGATGGCGGCGCAGTGCTCGCCCATCTCGGCAAGCTCGATCTGCGGCTGGTGGACGCTGTCGGTCTCGTAATTGAGCGCGCGGGCGAGAATGCGCGCCGTCGTCGTCTTGCCGACCCCGCGCACGCCGGTCAGCATCCAGGCCTGGGCGATGCGGCCGGCGGCAAACGCGTTTTTCAGCGTGCGCACCATCGGCTCCTGGCCGATCAGGTCGGAGAAATCGCGCGGGCGGTATTTGCGCGCGAGAACGCGATAGGGGGCCTGCGATGCGGGGGTGTCGCTCATGGTTCCTGTCTAAAGCGATTCAGCGGGGAGCGAAAGCTTCGGCGGCGTCGATAGACAGATTTGGATCGGGAAAATGAAGGGTGGGAGGCTGGCACGGTGACCCGTGCCGTGGCTCGTTAGGGCTGCTTCCTTCCGGACCTGACCCGGTTGGCGAGTGGCTCGTCCACCACCAACCTCCCGACCGCGATATCGTATGTCGGGCGCGCAAAAGCAAGCCGTCGGTAAGAAATTTATGCTATCGTTACGTTATGGAACTCTTCGAGATCGATCCGAAACTGAAAAGCGACACGGTTCCGGTGGCCGAAATCGGCCTGTGCCGGCTGCTGCTGATGAATGACAGCCGCTTTCCCTGGCTGATCCTGGTGCCGCAGCGGGGCGGCGTCGCGGAAATCCACGACCTGTCGCCGCTCGACCAGACGATGCTGACCTTCGAGACCGTGACCGTTTCGGAAAATTTGAAGCGGCTGACCGGCTGCCACAAGATCAATGTCGCGGCGCTCGGCAACCAGGTCCGTCAGTTGCATATGCATGTGATCGCCCGCTTCACCGAAGACGCCGCATGGCCGAACCCGGTCTGGGGCTCGGGACCCGCCGTGGCTTACGAGAAGGACGCGGCGGAGAGGTTCATCGCCGATTTCAAGGCGGGATTCGAAGACCGGACCTAGCCGGACGTTGCGCCCGGTCTCCATGCAGGACCGACGGCGGGCGACTAATACATCGACTTTGCGTAGTCGTCCTCGAGAGCCGCATCTATCCTTTTCATTTCATCGGGGTCCTCGGGCGCACCGGTGGTTTGGTCGAGAATCATCTTCGACAAGGACGGCATCTCGTCGCGATCCTGAAGCTCGCCCGGATCCCACAGACCGGACCGGCGAAACGCCTTGGCGCAATGCAGGAAAACCTCCTCGATCGCCACGACGATGGCGACGGTCGGCGCGCGGCCTTTCATCGCCATGGCCGCAAGCAGGTCCGGATCGCGTGCGATCCATGCCTTGCCGTTCACGCGCAGGGTGTCGTCGAAACCGGGGATCATGAAAATCAGCCCGACGGAGGGATTGGCCAGTATGTTGGATTGCGTGTCGAGGCGGTTGTTGCCGGGCCGGTCGGGGATCGCCAATGTGGTGTCGTCGAGAACATGCACGAAACCGCGCGGATCGCCCCGCGGGCTGACGTCGGCGGACCCGTCCGGAGACTGGGTGCCGATGCAGAGGAACGGCGAACGGGCTATGAAGTCCTTCGCGTGACGGTCGAGACGGTCCTGACATTTTCTCAGGGCCCTTTCATGGGTCGGCGGAAACAGCGACCTCAGTTCCTCCTCGCTGGTGACCCGGTATTCCGGTCTCAAACCTGTCTGGCCCGTCATGCTCCGCCTCCCTCGAATTCTCGACGAATTTTCCGGCGACACAGGCCGCCCTGCCGCCGATACTAGCAAAGCGCGAGCAACTGGCCAGCCGCCGCGGGACAGCATGGCGAGGCTAGCGGCACACGCTCCCATCTGGCAGAAGGGAGCACGGCATGAAACAGCCTGAAGGACCGTCGATGATCATGCGCCTTTTTGAAGCGCCCTATCCCGAGCTTTCCAGCGAAACCGGCTTTTCCGGCAACCGGCTGGAGCGGCGGTCGGAGAAGCGCAGCGAGAATTCGACCCGGGACGCGCTGCAGGACGACCGGGCGCATCTCTATCTCTTCCAGGACGGGCGCGTGCTGCTGAAGCATGACGAGGAGATCTTCGACCCGCTGTTTGCGCCGGGTGAACTCTACGATCTCGAGGTCGACCTGGACGAGGCCGTGCTGCTGGGATTCCAGCCGGACGAGACGCCGGTGCTGGCGGCCGATTGCGGCGGCGACAAGGAGGAACTCCCGCCGCATATCAAGGCGATCGACCTGCGCTCGGTCTATATGCAGGGGCTGGTGCCGCCGGACAAGCTGGGCGCCATCGCCCAGGCCTCGGCGCTTGTGTCGTGGAACCGCACGCACCGGTTCTGCTCGCGATGCGGCCATGAGAGCGCGATGACCGACGGCGGTTACAAGCGCATCTGCCCGAACTGCGAGGCGATGCATTTTCCGCGCACCGACCCGGTGGTGATCATGCTGGCGGTGACGCCGGACGGCGAGACATGCCTGCTCGGGCGCAGCCCGCATTTTCCCGAGGGCTCCTATTCCTGCCTCGCCGGCTTCGTGGAGCCGGGCGAGACGATCGAGAACGCGGTGCGCCGCGAGACGGCGGAGGAAAGCGGCATCACCCTCGGCAAGGTCGTCTATCAGGCCAGCCAGCCCTGGCCGTTCCCGCATACGCTGATGATCGGCTGCATCGCCGAAGCGGAAACGACGGAGATCAAGCTCGACGAGGAACTGGAGGATTGCCGCTGGTTCGGCCGCGCCGAAGTGCGCAAAATGCTCGACAACAGCCATCCCGACGGGCTGCGCACGCCGCCGCATGGCGCAATCGCCTCGCTGCTGATCCGCAGCTGGGCCGGGGAAGAGGAGAAGGACGATGCCTGACGCCGGATGGGAGAGGCAAGTGCTCGGATTCTGGTTTTCCGAGCTGACGCCGGAGCAATGGTACAAGAAGGACGACGAAGTCGACGCGACGATCGTCGAGCGGTTCGGCGCGCTGCACGAGGCGATTGCCGGGACCGACAATGCGGAACTCCAGGAAAGCCGCGAGACCGCGCTCGCCGCTGTCATCGTGCTCGACCAGTTCGCGCGCAACATGTTCCGGGGCTCGGCGAAGAGCTTTGCCGGCGACGCCAAGGCGCGGGCGCTGTCCAACGCCGCGCTGGAAGCCGGGTTCGACGCCGGGATGAGCGAGAGCGAAAAGCAGTTCCTCTACATGCCCTTCATGCATTCCGAGACGCTGGCCGACCAGAACCGCTCGGTGGCGCTGTTCGAGGCGCTCGGCAACGAGAACACGCTGAAATACGCCCTGCTGCATCGCGACCCGATCCGGTTGTTCGGCCAGTTCCCGCACCGCAACGCCGTGGTTGGACGAGCGACCTCGCCGGCGGAACAGGCGTGGATCGACGAGCATGGCGGGTTCTGACCAGCGGCGCGGATGAGGGGCGAAGCCCCGCGGCGAAATTGTGAGGGAGAACCGCGCATGAGACGCCGCTGCGGGCCCTGTGAGTGACGTTTACGTTTACGTAAAAAACCTTGCATCGCCCGGCACCGCGAAATATGTCAGCATGACAAAGCCGCAATGCGCGGCGAAACTGACAGCGTTTCGGGAGAAAACGCTCATATATCGCCCCGGGAGGAACCGTATGGCAGAGATCAAGCAGCCCCCTTCGGCCTATGCCGCCAAACCGTGGGTCGCATCCTATCCCGACGACGTGCCGGCGGAGATGGACCCCGTCCCCTACGCGTCGCTCGGCGACATGGTCGACAGCTGCTGCGCCTGGAACGCCGATGCGACCGCCTATAGCTGCATGGGCAAGTCGATGACGTTCGGCGAGCTCGACGCCGCTTCCAAGGCGTTCGCCGCCCATCTGCAGTCGCTCGGGCTCGAAAAGGGCGACCGGGTGGCGCTGATGATGCCGAACATCCTGCAATATCCGGTGGCGCTCTATGCCGTGCTGCGCGCCGGCATGACGGTGGTCAACATCAACCCGCTCTACACGCCGCGCGAGCTGGAGCACCAGCTCAATGATTCCGGCGCGAAGGCGATCGTGATCCTGGAGAACTTCGCCCACACGCTGCAGCAGGTGATCGGCCGGACCCAGGTCAAGCACGCCGTCGTCGCCTCGATGGGCGACCTGATGGGGCTGAAGGGCCATCTCGTCAATCTCGTCGTGCGCAAGGTGAAGAAGATGGTGCCGGCATGGTCCCTGCCCGGCCACGAAACGTTCAAGGCGGCGCTTTCAGCCGGACGCGGCAAGACGATGCGGGCGGTGGACCTCGACCACAGCGACATCGCCTTCCTGCAATATACGGGCGGGACGACCGGCGTCTCGAAGGGCGCGACGCTGACGCATGGCAATATCCTCGCCAATGTGCAGCAGACCTCGCACTGGGTCTCGGCCGCCTATCTGGCGCGCGGCAAGCCGGACCAGATCATCTATATGTGCGCGTTGCCGCTCTATCACATCTTCGCGCTGACGGTGAATTCGATCGTCGGCATGCATTGGGGCGGGCACAATGTGCTGATCCCCAATCCGCGCGACATCCCGGCCTTCGTCAAGGAGATGCAGAAATACGACTGGAACTTCTTCGCCGGGCTCAACACGCTGTTCAACGCGCTGTTGAACAACGAGGATTTCCGCAAGCTCGACTTCTCCAACGTGAAGCTGGTGATGGGCGGCGGCATGGCCGTGCAGAAACCGGTGGCCGACCGCTGGCAGGAAGTGACGGGCTCGATCATCTATGAGGGCTACGGCCTGTCGGAGACCTCGCCGGTGGCGACCGCGAACCGCTTCGACGCGCCGGAATTCACCGGCACGATCGGGCTGCCGCTGCCCTCGACCGACATCGCGATCCGCGACGAGGACGGCGCCGACCTGCCGCTCGGCGAGGTGGGCGAGATCTGCATTCGCGGGCCGCAGGTGATGGACGGCTACTGGAACCGGCCGGACGAGACCGCCAATGTGATGACCGAAGACGGCTTCTTCCGGTCCGGCGACATGGGCTTCATGGACGAGGCCGGCCGCACCAAGATCGTCGACCGCAAGAAGGACATGATCCTCGTCTCCGGCTTCAACGTCTATCCGAACGAGGTGGAAGAGGTCGCGGTCTCGCATCCCGGCGTCATCGAGGCCGCGGCGGTCGGCGTGCCGGACGAGAAATCCGGCGAGGTGGTGAAGCTCTTCGTGGTGCGCAAGGACGACACCGTGACCGAGGACGTGGTCAAGGCGCATTGCGCCGCCAACCTGACTAACTACAAGCGGCCGCGCTTCATCGAATTCCGCGCAGAACTGCCGAAAACCAATGTCGGCAAGATCCTGCGGCGGGAACTGCGGTAAGAGCCTTGCTCAGTGGCTCGGCGTCGCCGGGCCACTCTCCCCGCCATCGCCGAAAGCCGGCAGCGTTTTCAAACGGTCGAGGTCGCCGCCGAAATAGGCCGCGATCTCGTCTTCGGTCAGGCCTAGATCGAGGAACACCTCGCGGGAAAGGCGGCGGAGCTTGTCCAGCGCCATATGAGGGGCGTGGCCGGACTGCGGATGCAATCTGTTCGCATTTTCCATGACATCCTCCTTGTCCCCGGCAATGGGGCCGACTTTCTTCGCCGCGCGCTGACGGCGAAACCGTGGCTTCTTGTCTGCATTGCCGAGATGCCAATTGGATGAAGAAACCAAGGCCGAAAAAAGACGGCCGGCATTTTTCATCCGTTCATCACGTCCGAACGTCTAGGCATAAACCGGTAATATTCGGTGAATACAAGTATATCCGCCCCGGGCGGCCACGCGGCGCGGGCGATCGGGTCCTTGAACCTTCCACGCGCCAAGGCTAGGAAATCGCACGGGGATTTGCGGACATATACCGCCGCTTGCATGGAAAACAGCCCGGCGTCATGATCCGTTTCGACGACCAGGAGGAGGGTCACATGGAAATTTCAAAACAGGAACTGGACGGCGGAATCGTGAAGCTCACGCTGAATGGCGACCTCGACGTGGACGGCTCGGCGACCGCCGATGCGCAGATCTCCAGCTTCATCGAGAAATTCGACCGGATCATCGTCGACCTGAAGAATGTCGACTTTCTCGCCTCGGCGGGAATCCGCGTTCTCGTCAAATCCGCCAAGGCGCTTGCCGCGAAAGGCGGCAAACTCGCAATTGCCCATCCAAACGACGCCGCGCGCCGCGTCATGTGGACGACCGGCCTCGAAAAGATCGTGCCGGTCGCCGATGACGATCAGGCGGCGATCGCCGCCGTTTCCTAGCGCCACGCCCGATCCGATTGAAACAATCAGATCGGCAGACTTGCCGCGCCAGTTCCAATTATGGACCGGTAATGGCGGCCGGTCAGCCGCCGTACCAGTCGCCCATCTTCACCTCGGTGGCGTCGCCGACCAGGCTCGCGAATTCCTGCGGGTCCTGGGTGCCGCCGTCGCGACCGCGATAGTGATAGGGGTAGACGAATGTCGGCTTGAACTCGGCCACCGCCGAGGCGGCCTGCTCGACATCCATCGTGAAGGGCAGGTTCATGCAGACGAAGGCGAGATCGATGTTTTCCAGCGCCCGCATTTCCGGGATGTCCTCGGTGTCGCCGGAAATATAGACGCGGAAACCGTCGAAGCTCAGCACATAGCCATTGTCGCGGCCCTTCGGGTGGAAGTCGGTGCGGCCCTCGGTGGTGTTGTAGGCGGGGATGGCGTCGATCGCCACGCCGTTGAACTCGGACGATTCGCCATTGGCGATGGCGCTGGCCTTGGCCTTCAGATCGTCGGACAGCATGCCGTGGACGGCCGGATTGGCGATCAGCACGGTGTTCTCGCCGACAAGCGCGGCAAGCGTCTCGGCATTGTAGTGGTCGCCATGCTCATGGGTGACGAGGACGAGGTCCGCCGCCGGGAAGTCGGCATAGGAGGCCGGATCGCCGACGGGATCGACATAGATGACGCCGGCCGGCGTCTCCATCACGAAGGACGCATGCGCGACCGGGTGCACGGAAACGTCGCCGGCGCCGGTCGAAAACATGTCGCCCTCGGCCTTCTGGGCGCGGGCCATATAAGGAAGGAAGGTAACGGTGCCTGCCGCGGCGGCGGTCGTGGTTACAAAACGGCGTCGTGTCAGTCTCATTGCGGTCCTCCGGTTGACGTGGCGTGATGAGCGTGAGGTAGCGCCGTACCGCTTTTCTTCAACCGGGCCGTGACGGAGGCGCTGCCTCATCACCGAAATGTGAACTGCGGCGAATGATCAGAAGGAGGTGATGACCGGGATACCCGTCGCGGTGGACGCATCCATGGCGGTCAGCACGTCGATGGATTGCGCAAGCGTGATGCGGCTGCCGATCATCTTCTCGGGCTGCAGGCGGCCGGATTCGATCAGCGCGAGGGCGGCGTCGTAGCGGAAAGCCTGGATGCCGTGGGAGCCGTGGATTTCCAGCTCCAGCGCGATGACGCGGGCCATCGGCGCGACCGGGTTCAGATGCTCGCCGAGCAGCAGGCCGACCTGGACATGGCGTCCGCGCGGGCGCAGGCATTTGACCGAATTGGCGAAGGTCGTCGCATGGCCGAGCGCGTCGAGCGACAGATGCGCGCCGCCGCCGGTCGCCTGGCGGATCGCCTCGACCGGGTTGCCGGACGCGCCGTTGACGGTGACTTCCGCGCCCAGCGCTTTCGCCATGGCGAGCTTCTCGTCGGTCACGTCGACGGCGACGACGCGGGCGCCGGAGGCAGCCGCGATCATGATCGCCGACAGGCCGACGCCGCCGCAGCCATGCACGGCGACCCATTCCCCGGCCGAGACGCGGCCCTTGTCGACGACGGCGCGAAACGAGGTGACGAATCGGCAGCCGAGGCTTGCCGCCGTCTCGAAGGCCATGCTTTCGGGCAGGCGAACGAGGTTCTGGTCAGCATATCGAAGAGCGACGAATTCGGCGAAGGAGCCCCAGCCGGTAAAGCCCGGCTGATACTGGTCAGGACAGACCTGCTGGTTGCCCGACGCGCATTCGGCGCAATGGCCGCAGCCGGCAACGAAAGGAATAGTGACCCGGTCGCCTTCCCGGAAACGGCGGACCTCCGACCCCGCCGCGACGACGACGCCGGCCAGTTCGTGACCCGGGACATGCGGCAAGCGGACGTCGCTGTCATGTCCCATCCATCCGTGCCAGTCGGAGCGGCAGACGCCTGACGCCTCGACTTTCACGACGACGCCGTCCGGCTCCGGCGACGGGTCCGGCACCGTCCGCAGTTCCGGGCGCTTGCCGAATTCCTCGAAGACTACCGCGCGCATCGCCATTCTCCCACTGACCGGCCAAGCCATAATGCGGAACGCGCGGAAAGGGAATTGGCGGCGTTACGGGGCCGGGACATCTTGCATTCGCGCCGCCCAGGTCCTTTATAGCTCGTGGCCGCCCTCGCGCATCCGCGCCACCGCCGCGGTCCGACCCGGAGAGCCATCATGCCGACGAAGACCGACGCCATCGACGCCCTGAAACGCCATTTCCAAAACGGTGCGCCGACCGACATGCGCGCCGCCTTTGCCGACGACTCCGGGCGTTTCGGCAAGCACAGCGCGCAGTTCGAGGACATGCTGCTCGACTGGTCGAAATGCCGGGTGAACGACGAGACGATCACGCTTCTGGAAGGCCTCGCCGGCGCCTGCGACGTCGAAGGCCGTCGCGATGCGATGTTCGCCGGCGAAAAGATCAACACGACCGAGGACCGCGCGGTGCTGCACACCGCCCTGCGCAACCGCTCGAACACGCCGGTCATGGTCGACGGCGAGGACGTGATGCCGGACGTCAACGCGGTGCTGGCGGCAATGGCGGATTTCTGCCACGGGGTGCGCGCCGGCACGATCAAGGGCGCAACGGGCGCGCCTTTCACCGATGTCGTCAATATCGGCATCGGCGGCTCCGATCTCGGCCCGGCGATGGCGGTACTGGCGCTTTCGCCCTTCCATGACGGGCCGCGCTGCCATTTCGTCTCCAATGTCGACGGGGCGCATATGGCCGACACGCTTTCCGGCCTCGACCCGGCGCGCACTCTGTTCGTCGTCGCCTCGAAGACCTTCACCACGATCGAGACCATGACCAATGCCGCGACGGCGCGGGCATGGCTGGTCAATGCGCTGGGCGAGAGCGCCGTGGCGAGCCATTTCTGCGCGGTCTCGACCGCCCTGCCCAAGGTCGCCGCCTTCGGCATCGGCGAGGAGCGCACCTTCGGCTTCTGGGACTGGGTCGGCGGACGCTACTCGCTGTGGAGCGCCATCGGCCTGCCGATCATGCTGGCGATCGGCCCGGAGAATTTCGGCCGGCTGCTCGACGGGGCGCATGCGATCGACAATCATTTCCAATCCGCGCCGGTGCGCGAAAACCTGCCGATGATGCTCGGCCTGATCGGCTACTGGAACCGGGCGATTTCCGGCTATCCGTCGCGGGCGGTGATCCCTTACGACCAGCGGCTGGCCCGCCTGCCCGCCTATCTGCAGCAGCTCGACATGGAATCGAACGGCAAGGGCGTGACGGTCTCCGGCGAACCGGTGGACGGCGTTTCCGGGCCCGTTGTCTGGGGCGAGCCCGGCACCAACGGCCAGCACGCCTTCTTCCAGCTGCTTCACCAGGGCACGGATATCGTGCCGGTGGAGTTCCTCGCCGCCGCCAATAGCCACGAGCCGGGGCTGCGCCAACATCACGACCTGCTGCTCGCCAACTGCCTGGCGCAGTCGGAAGCGCTGATGAAGGGCCGGACCTTCGAGGAAGCCAAGGCGCAGCTTGTCGACAAGGGCATGGACGAGGCGAAAGCGGCGGAGCTGGCGCCGCACCGGGTCTTCACCGGCAACCGGCCGTCGATCACCATCCTCTACGACACGCTCGATCCCTATGCGCTCGGCCGCATCATCGCGCTCTATGAGCATCGTGTCTTCGTCGAGGCGCAGCTCTACGGCATCAACGCCTTCGACCAGTGGGGCGTGGAACTCGGCAAGGAACTGGCGACCGCGCTTCTTCCGGTCGTCGAGACGGGAGACGGCGCGGACAAACGCGACAGCTCGACCGCCGCGCTGGTGGCGCATCTGCGCGGTCTGAAGAAGCCGTAACCGCATCGTTGCGCGGAGCGCATCGAGCGGAAAACGGGGTATCGGGGAACCAACCGCGGCCTAAGGCCGTTCCTTTCACGGATACGATCCGAAAAGAGGAACGTCATGATGCCAAGGCAGAACAGGTTCGACACCCATGTTCCGCTCTCCGCGGCCAACACCATGGGACGGCTCCGGCTGCATAATCGCCAAAAAGCCGTCTCCGAAACGGGAACAGTGGCCGCCGGCCTGATCTTCGCGATCTCTCTCGGCGCGCTCAGCATGATGCAACTCGCCCTCTCCTGACCCGAACCGGCGGGCGCCCGTCTATCCTGCCCGCCCCTCCCTTGCGGCTTTCGACGCCTTGGCCTAACGCTGAGGCGAGACGAACCGGGAGGGCGTGATGGCCGAATCCAAGACAACCAAGCTGCGCAGCCAGCAATGGTTCGACAATCCGGACAATCCCGGCATGACCGCGCTCTATCTGGAGCGCTACCTTAATTTCGGACTGACGCGCGAGGAACTGCAATCGGGCAAGCCGATCATCGGCATCGCGCAGACCGGCTCCGACCTTTCGCCCTGCAACCGCCACCATGTGGAACTGGCGAAGCGCGTGCGCGCCGGCATCGAGGCGGCGGGCGGCATTCCGTTCGAATTTCCCTGCCATCCGATCCAGGAAACCGGCAAACGGCCGACCGCATCGCTCGACCGCAACCTGGCCTATCTGTCGCTGGTGGAGGTGCTTTACGGCTATCCGCTCGACGGCGTGGTGCTGACGATCGGCTGCGACAAGACCACGCCGGCGCTGCTGATGGCGGCGGCGACCGTCAACATCCCGGCGATCGCGCTGTCGGTCGGGCCGATGCTGAATGGCTGGCATCGCGGCGAACGCACCGGCTCGGGCACGATCGTGTGGAAATCGCGCGAGCGGCTGTCGGCGGGCGGGATCGATTATGACGAGTTCATGGATATCGTCGCCTCCTCGGCGCCGTCGGTCGGCTATTGCAACACGATGGGCACGGCGACGACAATGAATTCGCTCGCCGAAGCGCTCGGCATGCAATTGCCGGGTTCGGCGGCGATCCCGGCGCCCTATCGCGAACGCGGGCAGATCTCCTACGAGACCGGCAAGCGCATCGTGGCGATGGTGCATGAGGACATGAAACCGTCCGACATCATGACGCGTGAAGCCTTCGAGAACGCCATCGTCGTCAATTCCGCCATCGGCGGCTCGACCAATGCGCCGATCCACCTGAACGCCATCGCGCGGCATCTCGGCATCGCGCTGACCAATGACGACTGGCAGGCGGTCGGGCACAAGATCCCGCTGCTGGTGAACCTGCAGCCGGCGGGCGAATATCTCGGCGAGGACTATTGCCATGCCGGCGGCGTGCCGGCGGTGGTGATGGAGCTGATGAAGGAAAAGCTGCTGCCGCATCCGGACGCCCTGACGGTCAACGGCAAATCGATCGGCGCAAATTGCGGTTCGGTCGAGAACCTGAATACCGACGTCATCCGCACGGTCGCACAGCCGATGGTGGCGCATGCGGGCTTCATCAATCTGCAGGGAACGCTGTTCGATTCCGCGATCATGAAGACCAGCGTGATCTCCGAGGAATTCCGCACCCGTTATCTCTCCAATCCGGACGATCCCGACGCCTTCGAAGGCAAGGTCGCGGTCTTCGACGGGCCGGAGGACTATCACGCGCGCATCGACGATCCGGCGGAAGGGATCGACGAACACACGATCCTGATCATGCGCGGCACCGGGCCGATCGGCTATCCGGGCGCGGCGGAGGTCGTCAACATGCAGCCGCCGGACTATCTGATCAAAAAGGGCGTGCACTCGCTGCCCTGCATCGGCGACGGACGGCAATCGGGCACGTCGGGTTCGCCCTCGATCCTCAACGCCTCGCCGGAAGCGGCCGCCATGGGCGGGCTGGCGCTGCTGAAATCCGGCGACCGTATCCGCGTCGATCTCGGCAAGGGCGAGGCGAATATCCTGCTTTCCGACGAAGAGCTTTCGGCGCGACGCACGGCGCTGGAAGAAGCCGGCGGTTACGCCTATCCGGACAGCCAGACGCCCTGGCAGGAAATCCAGCGCGGCATGGTCGACCAGTTGTCGGAAGGCATGGTGCTGAAACCGGCGGTAAAATACCAGAAAATCGCCCAGACCAAGGGCATGCCGCGCGACAATCACTAGGCGCAGGACCCGTGCGGCTTTGCCTGACCGGCGACTGACGCTAGGTTCGTTTTAAAGACGCCCTATCCGTGACGGAGCCGCCATGTGGATTCGCCTGATTGCCGCCTTCTGCGCGGCGCTGCTGCTGCCTGCCGCCGCGCATGCCGACATCGAGGACACGATCGCCAAGCTGGCGCCGAACGGGCTGGTGCTGGTTCTGGACAAAGACGGCAAGGAGCTGGTGGCGCAGAACGCCGACGAGCCCTTCGTGCCGGCCTCCGTCGCCAAGATCGTCACCGCGTGGCTCGCCATGGAGGTTCTGGGCGGGGATTACCGGTTCGAGACGCGTTTCCATATGGACGACAAGCGCGTGCTTTATGTGCGCGGCGGCGGCGACCCGATGCTGGTTTCAGAAGAGCTAGACCTGCTGGCCCCTGCGCTTCTCGCCGCGACCGGCAAGGCGCCTTTCACCGGCATGGTGCTCGACGGGAGCTACTATCCGGTGGATCTCGAAATCCCGGGTATCGAGGGGACCGACGAGGCCTATGACGCGCTAAACTCCGCGCTTGCGGTGAATTTCAACACGATCAATGCAAGGCGCAGCGGCGACACGGTGACGTCCGCCGAAGCACAAACGCCTATCACGCCGCTGGCGATCAGCCAGTTCCTGGCGCGCGGGCCGAAGGGCAAGGGCCGCATCAGCCTGGCGCAGGAAGACCCGAGCATCAGCATCCTTTATGCAGGCGAGCTGATCGCCGCCTTTATCGAGAAAGCCGGCGGCAAGATCGATGGCGGGATATCGCTCGGCTCCGTGCCGGACGGGCTGAAGCCCGTCTATGTGCATCGCCAGTCGCGCGACCTCGCCGAAATCCTGCGGCTGTTGCTGCTCGGCTCCAACAATTACATTGCCAACCAGGTGTTTCTCGAAATCGGCACCGATCTGCTCGGCGGTCCCGTGAGCCTCGACAAGTCGTTGCGGGTCGCCAACCAGATCCTCGCAAGGCACGGGCTCGCCAAGGCGATCCATCTGGAGGAAGGTTCGGGGATCAGCCGCGACAACCGCTTCACGGCGCGCGGCCTTGCCAAGGTGCTCGACTTGTTCGCGCCGCATGCCGAGCTGATGCGCCGGACCAAGAGCGGATCGCGCTACAAGACCGGCACGTTTTCCGGCGTGCGCACGCTGGCCGGTATCGCGAAGACGAAGGAACACGGCGACGTGCGCTTCGTGATCTCGCTGAGCGGCGGGGGGAAATTGCGCTTCCGGCTGCTCGAGGCGATCGAGCGCGAATTGTAGGTCCGCGCCCGCGCCAGCGCCGTCTCAGGCCGCCTTCTGCTGCGCGGTGCGCAGCGTCTTGCCGTCACTGTCGAAGAGGTGCAGGGCCTCCGAACCGGCGGCCAGATCGACCTTGTCGCCGCGATTGACGCTGGCGTTGCCGGCGAGCTTGGCGATGATCGGCTCCTCGTGTCCGACCATGCGGACATAGAGCAGGGTCACCTCGCCCAGCGCCTCGACGATATCGACCTCGCCGGACAGGAGCGGCGTCTCGCCCTCGCCGGCGATCTTCAGATCCTCCGGCCGGACGCCGAGGCTGACCGGCTTGCCATTGAGAGCGGCGTCGCCGCCGAACGGCACGGTGGCCTTGCCGGCATGGGCGACGTCGACCTCGATGGCGGCATCGGAGACGGATGTCACGGTGGAGGACAGGATGTTCATGGCCGGCGAGCCGATGAACTGGGCGACGAAGAGATTGGCCGGTTCATGATAGAGCTGCATCGGCGAACCGACCTGCTCGATATAGCCGCCGCGCAAGACGACGATCCGGTCGGCCAATGTCATCGCCTCGACCTGGTCATGGGTGACATAGATCATCGTCGTGTCGGGCATGGATTCGTTGAGCTTGGCGATCTCGATGCGCGTGGCAACCCGCAAGGCCGCGTCGAGGTTCGACAGCGGTTCGTCGAAGAGGAAGACCTTGGGATCGCGGCAGATCGACCGGCCGATGGCGACGCGCTGGCGCTGGCCGCCCGAGAGCGCCTTGGGCAGGCGGTCGAGATAGGGCGTCAGCTGCAGGATCTCGGCGGCGTTCTGGACGCGCTTCTCGATCTCCTCGCGCGAGAATTTCGCCAGACGCAGGCCGAAGGCCATGTTGTCGTAGACGGTCATGTGCGGATAGAGCGCGTAGGTCTGGAACACCATGGCGATGCCGCGCTGCGACGGCGGCACGTCATTGACCACCATGCCGTCGATCTCCAGCGTGCCGCCGGTGATCTGCTCGAGACCGGCGATGCAGCGCAGCAGGGTGGACTTGCCGCAACCGGACGGGCCGACGAAGACGATGAACTCGCCCTTCTCGATGTGAAGGTCGATGCCGTGCAGCACCTTCACATGGCCGTAAGCCTTTTCCAGCTTGGTCAGTTTCAGTTCAGCCATGATGTCTCTCCTCCCTAACCGACGCGGCCGACATATCCGCCAAGCGCTTTCAGTTTTACGACGCCGTCCTCCCCGGCCTCACCGTCGAGCGGCGCGGCGAGCCGGGTCAGGCTCAGTCCAGTGCCGAACTCCGCCGGCCCGTGGCCGAGATTGAAGGCGCACAGGATCCTCGTTTCCCCGTCGTCGCGAATATAGGCGACCACATCGTCCGGCGTGTCGATGAAGGAAATGCCTCCCTTGACCAGCGCCGGATTGGCGCGCCGGAACTCGAGGAAGTCGCGATAGAATTCGAAGATGCTGCCCTTGCGCCCCTGCTGCGTGTCGACGGCCATGGCGCGGTGGATGTCAGGCACGGGAAGCCAGGGCTTGCCGGTGGTGAAACCGCCGCTCGGCAGGTTCGACGACCAGACCATCGGCGTGCGCGCGCCGTCGCGGCCCTTGAATTTCGGCCAGAACCGGATGCCATAGGGATCCTGCAGGTCCTCGTAGGAGATGTCGGCCTCCGGCAGGCCCAGTTCCTCGCCCTGATAGATCGAGACCGAGCCGCGCAGGGTAAACAGGATGCCGGCGATCACCGCTAGATAGCGCTCCGGATCGCGCTCGAAGGCGCCCCAGCGCGAAGCGTGCCGCACGACGTCATGGTTGGAGAAGGCCCAACAGGACCAGCCGTCCGGCGCGCCGACCTCGAATTTTTCGGCGACCTCGCGCACCTTTTCCGCCGTCAACGGATCGGGCGCGAGGAAGTCGAATGCGTAGCACATGTGGATGCGGTCGTCGCCGCGGGTGTATTCGGCGAGGATCTCCATGTCCCGCTGGCTGTCGCCGACCTCGCCCACCGCGGCGGCGGCCGGGAATTCGTCGAGCACGGCGCGGAAGCGCTTCAGGAACCCGACGTTCTCCGGCTGGCTCTTGTCGTAGAGATGGTCCTGGTAGTTGTAGGGATTAACCGCCGGCGCCGTCTTGGCGTTGCGCTGCTCGGGCGGCAACGGCGGATTGTCCTTCAGCGTCTGCGAGTGGAAATAGAAATTGATCGTGTCGAGGCGGAAGCCGTCGACGCCGAGCTCCAGCCAGAACCGCACCATGTCGAGCAGCGTGTCCTGGACGTCCGGATTGTGGAAGTTCAGATCCGGCTGGCTCGTCAGGAAATTGTGCATGTAATATTGCAGGCGGTTGGAGTCCCACTCCCACGCCGAGCCGCCGAAGATCGACAGCCAGTTGTTGGGCGGCGAGCCGTCCGGCTTCGCATCCGCCCAGACATACCAGTCGGCCTTGTGGTTATCGCGGTTCGAGCGACTCTCCGTGAACCAGGGATGCTGGTCGGAGGTATGCGACATGACGAG
Organism: Ahrensia sp.; assembly: GCA_002698425.1. The sequence continues at coordinate 23,402 of NZXU01000115.1, forward strand.
GTCGATCATCACCTTCAGGCCGAGATGATGGGCGTCGTCGACGAGGACCCGGAAATCCTCGACGCTTCCGAACATCGGATCGACGCCGCGATAATCGGTCACGTCATAGCCGAAGTCCTTCATCGGCGACGGGAAGAAGGGCGAGATCCAGATCGCGTCCGCGCCGAGGCCGGCGATATAAGGCAGGCGCTGACGGATGCCCGCCAGATCGCCGATGCCGTCGCCGTTGGAGTCCTGATAGGAGCGCGGATAGATCTGGTAGATCACCGCGCCGCGCCACCAGTCGGGATCGGGCTTGACCTGATCCTCTGTCCTCTGGGCCGCGGATGCAAATACGCTCATTTAATCTGACAGTCCCTATTTCACCGAGCCGGCCAGCAGGCCGCGCACGAGATATCTCTGCATTGCGAAAAAGACGACGAGCGGAACGGCTATCGACACGAAGGCCGCCGTCGCGAGGATTTCCCAGTTGCCGCCGCGCGTGCCGAGCAGTTCGACGATCTGGTTGGTCATCACCGTGGTCTCGCCGGTCGCATCGATCAGGAAGACCTTGGCCACCAGCAGGTCGTTCCAGGTCCACAGGAACTGGAAGATCGCGAAGGAGGCGAGTGCCGGGAAGGACAGCGGCAGGACGATCCGCGTGAAGATCTGGAAATCCGTCGCGCCGTCGACCTTGGCGCATTCGATGATGTCGCGCGGCAGGCCGACCATGTAGTTGCGCAGGAGATAGACCGCCAGCGGCAGGCCGAAGCCCGTATGGGCAAGCCAGACGCCGAGATAGCCCTTGCCGATACCGATCCCCAGATGGAGGCGCAGAAGCGGAATCAGCGCCAGTTGCAGCGGCACCACGAGAAGCGCGACGACAGCGGCGATCAGCAGGGCGCGTCCGGGAAAACGCATCCAGGCGAGCGCGTAAGCCGCGAAAGCGGCGATGACGATCGGAATGACGGTCGCCGGAATGGTTACGGTCAGCGTGTTGAAGAACGCCTTGGCCATGTTGTCACGCGCCGTGCCGCTGAACAGGACCGTTTCATAGTTGCCGAGCGTGAATTTCGGCGGCGACTTGGCCGTCACGAAGACGCGTTCGCCGCGCCGTCCGGAAAATTCGGCGTCGTTTTCCAGCCGGTAGTCGCCATTGGCCTGCACGGTAATGCGTCCGTCCTCGCCCATATCGGCAGTATCGCCCGGCACGTAATCGTCGATGGCGCGCGAGGACACACCCCAGACCGAAATCGCGGATTCCTGGCTCTCGCCATTGTCGGCGAAGATATTGCCGGAGATGACGTAAAGGGCGCCTTCCTGTTTCTGGGTGTCGGGCGCGGCGGTGCGCAGGACCAGGTTCTGTTCCTGCGGGAAGAGAGATTTCCACCAGCCGCTGGACGAGATCTGGTCGGCGGTGCGGAAGGACGAGACGAACAGCCCGATGGTCGGAAACAGCCACAATATGACCAGCGCGGCGACGGAGATGTGGACCGCCCAGGTCAGGCCGGATTTGGTCCCTGCGATCGATGACATGGTTCCGGCCTCCCTACTTCATTTCCTTGCGCGCGTTGTAGACGTTCCAGACGAGGATCGGCGACACGAGCAGCATGATGACGATGGCGCTGGCCGAGCCGACACCCCAGTCATTGGCGCGGAACAGCTTGTCATACATGTAATTGGCGAGGACCTGGGTTTCCCACTGGCCGTTGGTCATCGCATAGACGATATCGAAGACCTTCAGCACGACGAGCGTGATCGTCGTCCAGACGACGACGATGGTGCTCATGATCTGGGGCACCTTGATCTTGAAGAAGATGTCGAACGGATTGGCGCCGTCGATGATCGCGGCCTCGATGGTCTCCTCGGGAATGCCGCGCAGCGCGGCGGACAGAATGACCATGGCGAAGCCGGTCTGGATCCAGATCAGCACGACCATCAGGAAGAAGTTGTTCCAGAAGGAGATCGTCAGCCAGGTCTGGGGCTCGCCGAATGGAAGCGCCGCGGTGAAGACGGAATAGACCGACTTGAGGGCGAGGTAACCGAGCCAGACAGCGCCTATAATGGCGATGCCGCGCAGCAGGATGCTCCAGATCGAAAGGCCGCCGCGCGTCGCGTCGCGATCGACGATCGGCCGGCCCGCGGTGACGATCACGTAGAGCATCAGGGCGGCGAAGACGAGCAGGATGGCGGCGGGCAGGATGCGCAGGACGACCATTGACCATACACCGCCGTCGAAGGTCATCCACACGGCGTTGAGTACGCCGATCTGGTCCTGACCGGCGGGACGGGTGTCGTAGACAAGCTTGAAGATGACCGACGCGCCGACGAAGGAAATCGCCATCGGCATGAAGATCAGCGACTTGGCGATGTTGCCCCATTTGATCCGGTCGGTGAGTTGCGCGGCGAGCAGGCCAAAGGCGGTCGATGCGGCAGGCACGACGATCAGCCAGAGCATGTTGTTGCGCATCGCTTCCCAGAATTTCGGCTCGCGGGACATTTGCGCGTAGTTCGCCAGACCGACGAAGGCGCCTCCGGCGCTGCGATCCGTCAGCGACAGACGCAGCGTTTCGAAGACCGGGTAGGCGAGATAGAGGCCGAGGGCGAAGATCGCCGGAAACAGGAACAGCCAGGGGCGAACCATGTTGGCGCGGTTGATGTTACGACCGGCCTGCGGCCCGCGCGCGGGGAAAAGGACTTTGTCGATGAAAAGATTGGAGAGATAGAAATATCCGACGCATCCGCCGACACCGACGATGATCGTTATCAGTCCTTGCAAGGCTGGATGCATGGCTTCCTCCCCAAACCACGTGGCTAGCGAAACGCCGCCCGGAGCGCGAAGGCCCCGGCCGGCCGATTTTCACCGGTAGGCTACCTACTTGGCGGCGTCCCAGGAAGCCTGGATTTCCTTGGCGACATCCTCGGCGGACTCGCCGCCCACATAGTCGACCATACCCGTCCAGAAGGATCCCTGGCCGACAGCCGCCGGCATCAGGTCGGAAGCGTCGAAGCGGAACGTGTCGGCGCCGAGCAGGATGCTACCCAGACCACGCTGGGTATCGTCGATGTAGACATCGAGATTGACGTCCTTGTAGGGCGTCAGGAAGCCCGCCTGCGCCATCATGATCTCATGCGCGATCGGCGTCTTGAGGAATTCCATGAAGACGCGTGTCGCCGGGCTGTCGTTGGTGATCGCCAGAAGCGTGCCCGCGCCGAGAACCGGCTTGCCGAGATCCTTGTCCGAGTAGGACGGGAAGTAGAAGAAATCCGCATCCTCGCCGACCATGGTCCCTTCCGGGAAATAGGCCGGAATGAAGGAGGCCTGGCGATGCAGGTAGCACTGCGGCGGCGACGAGAAGAGGCCCTTTGGCGAGTCGCGGAAGTCGGTCGAAGCGACAGTATCCGCTCCGCCGGCGACGAAATCGTCGTTGCGCGCGAACCAGCCGAATTCGTTGATGGCATTGATGACGCGCTCGTCGGTGAAGGGCATCTCGTTCGACACCCACTGGTCGTACACGTCCGGCGTCTGGGTGCGCAGCATCAGGTCTTCCACCCAGTCGGTGGCCGGCCAGCCGGTCGCCGCGCCGGAGCCGAGGCCGATGCACCACGGCGTTTCGCCGTCGGCGACGATCTGCTCGGTCAGCGCCTTGAGATCTTCCATCGTCTCCGGCACTTCGTAGCCGGCATCCTCGAAATTCTCCGGGACGTACCAGACAAGCGACTTCACGTTGACGTTGAAGAAGAAGCCGTAGAACTGGTCCGCGCCGCCCTGGTCGGCATAGGTTCCCAGATCGACCCAGGACTGGCCGGCGGCGTAATGTTCGCGCACCCAGCCGGCCATGTCGTCGCCGAGCGGAGACAGGAAGCCGCGGCTGGCGAGACCGGCGGCGAGGCCGGGCTGCGGGAAGGCGGTGATGTTCGGGGCGGAGCCGGCTTCGGCGTCGATGACGATCTGCTGCTCAAGGCTGTCCGAGCCGGTGTAGCGGATATCCGCGCCGGTCGCCGCGGCGAAATAGGCGACAAGGTTCTCAATGGATGTCGCCTCGCCGGCCAGCCACGGCCCGAAGAAGGTGATCTGCTGACCGGACAGGTCGTTGGCGTCCGCGAAGGCGTTGTAGCTGTCCCAGTTGAAGCCGCCTTCGCCTATCGGAAATTTGAGATCCTGCGCCTGCGCCGAAACGGCGGTCAGGGCAAAGGCGGCAACGCCCGCCAACAATAACTTTTTCATCGAAAATCCTCCCAGGATCGGTTTTCAAACGAGTAACAAGACTCATAGAGCATTCATGTGCTCATAGCCAGTCAAAGCGCTTTGGCTGCGCCCGAGCTTTCGCGTTGAGCCACTTTGAGTCAAGCGAAATATTTGTCACACCGCCTTGTCGGCCATCAATGGCGGGGCCTGTTTTTCCGTCCTTCCCAGGATTTCGGTTTTTCACGCAAAACGAAAAAACTGGCTTTCAGCGCCGGAATTATGCACTATCCAAAGCCCTTTGAATGCCTTTGGGAGGAGGGCATCCAGTGAATCTCAAGGAACTTTCGGACAAACTCGGCCTGTCGCAGACGACGGTCAGCCGCGCCCTGAACGGTTATCCCGAGGTGAGCGAGGAGACCCGCAAGCGGGTCCAGGCTTTCGCGCGCGAGATGAACTACCAGCCGAATTCCAATGCGCGGCGGCTGGCGACCGGCAAGTCCAACACGATCGGCCACGTGGTGCCGCTTTCGCATCACGACATGATCAATCCGCACTTCTCCGACTTCATCGCAGGCGCAGGCGAAATCTACAATCAGCGCGGCTACGACATGCTGATCTCGGTGGTGAATGCGGGGGCGGAAAAGTCGGTCTACGAGACCCTGCACCGCAACCGGCGCGTCGACGGCGTGATCGTGCATGGGCCGCGCGTCGAGGACGAGCGGCTGGACCTGCTGCGCAAGCTGAAACTGCCCTTCGTGGTGCATGGCCGCAGCAACGATCCCGAGGACAGCTATTCATGGGTGGACGTGAACAACCGGCGGGCGTTCCACACGGCCGCAAAATATCTGCTGGACGCCGGCCACCGGCGCATCGCGCTGATCAATGGCTGGGAGTACATGACGTTCGCGGCCAAGCGCCGAGAGGGGCTTGAAACGGCGATGCGTGAGCATGGGGTCGAGCCCGATCCGCAGATCATGATTTCCTCCGAGATGATCGAGCCGGTGGGCCATGACGAGATGAAGCGGTTTCTCGAGCTCGACAATCCGCCGACCGCAGTGCTGTGCTCCAGCGTGCTGAACGCGATGGGCGCGATGCGGGCGATGCACGAACTTGGCTGCAGGCCCGGAGAAGATGTCTCGCTGATCGCCTATGACGATTGCCTGTCCTTCCTGCCGACAACGGGCGAGCGCCCGGCGATCACCGCCTTGCGGTCGAGCATCCGGCTCGCCGGCAAGCATTGCGCCGAGATGCTGATCGACCTGATCGAGAAGGAGACCGGGCCGCGCAACCTGCTGCTGGAGGCGGAATTCGTTGTCGGCGCGTCCACAGGCCCGGCGCAGCAGACGGCCACCGCTTAACCGTCTTCTCCCAAAGTTCCGGTCTGTGCGATTGCGCACAGACAGCGACTGCGATTATGAAAGGATTCGCCCGTGGCGAAACGCCCAGTCGCCACTGGAAGGGGTCATTCGAAGTCGCATGCCAATACTTTTCCTGATGTTCTCCGGTCTGCTGGTCAAACACTACCTGGCAGACTTCGTCCTGCAACCGCACTGGATGTTATCGGCAAAGGGCAGGCTGGACGCTCCGGGCGGTTATGCGCATGCGGCCGTTCACGCGGTGGGCAGCGGTATCGTGCTTCTTGCCTGCGGCATCGGCGCCGCCATGATCCTGGCCGTCATGGCCGCCGAACTCGTCGTGCATTTCGCGATCGATTTCGCCAAGGACCGCTACACGAAGGCCTCCGACGTGGACCGCAATCCGGCCCGCTACTGGCAATTGCACGGGCTCGACCAGCTCGCCCACCAGATGACCTATGTGGTTATCGCCTGGGTCACGCTCGGCGCGGTCACCGGCTGACACCGTTCAGGTCGAGCAACTCCAGATAAAGCGCACAATGGTCGAGATCGGCGCCGCCGAGCTCGGCGCACAGACGCGTGAAGCGCTCGCCCAGCATTTTCGACATCGGCAGGTCGAGGCCGAGCTTTTCCGCTTCGGCGAGGATATTGCCCATGTCCTTCCTGTGCAGCGCGGCGCGTCCGCGCGGCTCGAAATCGCCGGCCGCCATGCGCGCGCCATGCATCTGCAGGACCTTGGAATCGGCATAGCCGCCGGTCAGCGCGTCTCGGAAGGCTTCGGTGTCGCCGCCGCCTTCCTTCACCAGAAGGATCGCCTCGGCGACCGCGCCGATCGCCGCGCCGACGATCAGCTGATTGGCGAGCTTGGCTAGCTGGCCCGTTCCGACGGGGCCAAGACGCACGGGACGCCCCATGGCGGACAGGACCGGGGCGATCTTTTCGAACACCGCTTCGTCGCAGCCGGCCATGATGGCGAGCGTTCCGGCTTCGGCGCCGGGCGGGCCGCCGGAGACCGGCGCATCGCAAAAGCCGACACCGCCTTCGGCAAGGATCGAGGCGAGCCGCGTCGCCTCCTCCGGTTTCGCGGAACTCATGTCGACGAAAGCGGCGCCTTGCGGCAGCGCCTCGGCAAGGCCGTTCTGTTCGACCAAAGCGAGGACGGCGGGACCGTCGGTCAGGATGGAGATGGCGATATCGGCGCCCTCGGCCGCCTCGCGCGCATCCTCGACGGCGACAACATTGCCGCCCTCGACCGCCCTCGCCTTTTCGAAGGTGCGGTTCCAGGCGCGCACATGATGGCCCGCCGCGGCGAGCCGGGCGATCATCGGAACGCCCATCTGGCCGACCCCGTAAAACGCGATTGTCCTGCCGGTTTCCATAAAATCCTCCTCTGGCCAGCCGGGGCGAAAGAGACCCTGCGCCGGCAATTGTCAATCGCCGCCGGCAGGCTTGGTTTCGCGCCGCATTGCGATTACGGTCCGCCGCCGGGAGAACGAACCAGGGAAAAACCGATGAAACTTCTACGCTTCGGGCCGGCCGGCCAGGAAAAGCCGGGTCTTGTCGACGAGAACGGCGTGATCCGCGACCTCACGGGCCATGTCGGCGACATCACGGGCGAGGTGCTCGGCGACGATGCGCTGGCGCGGATCGCGGCGATCGACCCGGCTTCGCTGCCGGCGGTCGACCCCGCCACGCGGCTCGGACCCTGCGTCGGCGCTATCGGCAAGTTCCTGTGCATCGGGCTCAACTATTCCGACCACGCCGCCGAATCCGGCCTGCCTCTTCCCGATCATCCGATCCTGTTCATGAAGGCGAATTCGGCGATCGTCGGCCCCAATGACGACGTGGAATTACCGCGTGGCTCGACCAAGACGGACTGGGAAGTGGAACTCGGCGTCGTCATCGGGACCAAGGCGAAATATGTCAGCAAGGGCGAGGCGTTGAACCATGTCGCCGGCTACTGCGTCGTCAACGACGTGTCGGAGCGGCATTTCCAGACCCAGCTGACCGGCCAGTGGACCAAGGGCAAGTCCTGCGACACGTTCGGCCCGGTCGGCCCCTGGATGGTGACGCGCGACGAGGTGTCCGATCCGCAGGCGCTGGATTTGTGGCTCGACGTCAACGGAACACGCCGCCAGACCGGCACGACGGCGAAGATGATCTTCGACGTGGCGACGATCATCGAGCATCTGTCGCAGTTGATGACGCTGCATCCGGGCGACGTGATCTCGACCGGCACGCCGCCGGGCGTCGGCATGGGGATCAAGCCGGAGCCGGTCTATCTGAAGGAAGGCGACGTGATGGAACTCGGCATCGCCGGACTCGGCGCGCAACGGCAGACCGTGGTGCAGGGCTGACGCCCCCTCACATGCCCGTTCGGGAAGCCGACGCCTTGTAGACGCCGAGGATGCGGAAATCCTCGGAGAAGAAACCCAGCTCCTCGAAGGCGAGCCGGACATTGGCGTCGTCCGGGTGGCCCTCAATATCGGCATAGAACTGGGTGGCGAAGAATTTGCCGCCCAACTGGTAGCTTTCCAGCTTGGTCATGTTGACGCCGTTGGTGGCGAACCCGCCCATCGCCTTGTAGAGCGCGGCGGGGATGTTCCGCACGCGGAAGACGAAAGTGGTCATCATCAACTCGTCCGCCGTCTCGCGCGCCGGAACGTGCTTGTCCTTCGACAGGACGACGAAGCGGGTGACGTTGTTCTCGTGATCCTCGACATCGCGGGCGATGATGTCGAGGCCGTACATTCCGGCGGCCAGTTCCGGCGCAAGGGCTGCCATGGTCCTGTCGCCGGTTTCGGCGACGAGCTTGGCGGCGCCCGCCGTATCGCCGGCGACCATCGCCTTCCAGCGGTGCTTGCGGATCACCTTGCGGCACTGGCCGAGCGCATGGATGTGGCTGTGGACCGACTTGATGTCCTTCATGTCCGTTCCCGGCAGCACCATCAGCTGGAAATGGATCGGCAGAAAATACTCGCCGATGATGTGCAGGCGCGAATCGGGCAGCAGGTAGTGAATGTCGGCGACGCGGCCGGCGATCGTGTTCTCGATCGGGATCATGGCGAGACGGGCCTTGCCGCTCTCGACCGCGTTGAAGGCGTCCTCGAAGGTCGGACAGGGCAGCGGCTCCATCTCGGGAAACATGTCGCGGCAGGCCGTGTCCGAATTGGCGCCGGGTTCGCCCTGGAAGGCGATGAGATTCGCGGAGTCAGTCATATTGCGTTCTTTCGCTAGCCCAGGAGCGCGCGGGCGCGCTCCAGATCGGGCTGCGTATCCACGCCGAGCGGTTCGGAGTCAATGATGGCGGCGTGGATCTCCATGCCGGCTTCCAGCGCGCGCAACTGTTCCAGGCGCTCGCGGCTCTCCAGCACGGAGGGCGGCAGGGCGACGAAACGGGCGAGCGCGGCGCGGCGCCAGGCGTAAAGACCGACATGGTGGTAGAGCGGGCCCTCGCCCCATGGCGCGGTGGCGCGGGTGAAATAGAGCGCGCGCAGAATCGACGGGCCGTGCGGCGCGCCGACGATCTTGACCACGTTCGGATTGGTCTTTTCCTCCTCGACCGTGATCTCGACGCCGAGCGTCGCGATGTCGCAGGCCGGATCGGCAAGCGGTGAAAGCGCGGCGCGAATGTCGGCCGGGTCGATCGTCGGAAGATCGCCCTGCACATTGACGACGACGTTGTGGCCGCCGTCGGGGTCGAGCGCGCCGAGCGCCTCGAAGATGCGGTCGGAGCCGGAAGGATGGTCGGCGCGGGTCATCACGGCGGTGAAACCGGCGGCGCGAACCGCTTCGGCGACGTCCGCATCATCGGTGGCGACCGCGACCGCGCCGCAATCGGCCTCGCGCGCCCGTTCCGCCACATGGACGATCATCGGCTTGCCGGCGATATCGGCCAGCGGCTTTCCGGGAAGCCGGGTCGAGGCCATGCGGGCGGGAATCAGGACGAGAGGGCGCATGGAAGCGGGATTTGCCGATAGGTGTCAAAAAGTCTCAAATCGAGCGCCCTTATATGTGTTGCATCGTCAGAGCAAAAGACCTAGTTTCCGCGCGAATTCGCGCAGAGACCTGTCTGCGCGACACTGCATGATATCGGGAATTGGCTAAGCGATGAGCTCATCGAACTTTAACATGTATGCTGGCGCCTTCCTGGGCACGGTTTTCGTCATGATGTCGGTCGGAATTCTCGGGGAAGCGATCTTCCACGAAGAAGAACCCGAACAGGCCGGTTTCGCGATCGCCGTCGAGGAAAGCAGCGGCGGCGGTGAAGCCACCGCAGCCGCCGAGCCGACGATCGAGCCCATCGGCCCGCTTCTGGCCGATGCCGACATTGCCGCCGGCGAAGCGGTCTACAAGAAATGCGCGGCATGCCACACGGACGAAAAGGGCGGCGCCAACAAGGTCGGCCCGAACCTCTGGGGCCTGATCAACCGCCCGGTCGCCTCGCATGAGGGCTTCAAGTACTCCTCCGCCATGCAGGCTTTCGCCGAGGGCGGCACCGTGTGGGACTATGAGCACCTGAACGCCTTCACCCACAAGCCGAAGGATCTCGTTCCGGGCACCGCGATGGGCTTTGCCGGGCTGAAGAAGGTGGAAGACCGCGCCAACCTCGTCGCCTATCTGCGCACGATGGCCGACACGCCGGAACCGCTGCCGAGCGCCGACGCGGCGCCTGCTGCAGAGGATGCGACCGCGACGGAAACGCCGGCCGCCGAGGACGCCACGATGGATGCCACAGAAGAGCCGGCGGCAACCGACGCCTCGGCGACGACCGAAGATCAGCCGGCAACCGAAGAGACGCCCGCCGCCACCGAGGAAGCCGCGCCGATGGAAGAGACCGCGCCGGCCCCCGAAGGCGAAACGCAGAACTGACGGCACCCCGCCAGTCGTCGAAAATCCAGAAAAGCCGGGCATTGCCCGGCTTTTTGTCTTTGTTTTCCCGCATTCCTCTCTAAGCTTTAGGCCAAGGCAACGAAGACAGGAGGCTTGCGTGCGGTTCCGGACATTTCTTTCGCTTATCGGCTTTGCGGTCCTGACCATTCAGCCGGCCGCGGCTCAGGAACCGGAATGGCACTCGACCGCCTCGCTGATCGGCGAGAGCAAATATGGCGACGATTTCCAGCATTATGACTACGTCAATCCGGACGCGCCAAAGGGCGGGACGCTGAATTCGACGGCCACCGGCAGCTTCGACAGCTTCAATCCCTATATCATCCGCGGGACGCCGGCCGCCGGTTTCGCGCGTTTCGGCGGCGGGCTGCTTTACGACACGCTGATGGAACAGGCGGTGGACGAGCCGTCGACCAGCCATGCGCTGGTGGCCGAAGCCTATTCCCATCCGGACGATTATTCCTCGGCGACCTACCGAATCAATCCGAAAGCGCGCTGGCATGACGGCGAACCGGTCACGGCGGAAGACGTCGTCTGGTCCTTCAACGTGCTGAAGGAGAACAGCCAGCTCTACAACCGCTATTACGAAAACGTCACCGAGGCGGTGGCGGTGAACGACCACGAAGTGACATTCAGCTTCGACCAGACCGGCAATCGCGAGCTGCCGCATATCATGGGCGACCTCGTGGTGCTGCCGAAACACTGGTGGGAGGGCACCGGCCCGGATGGCAACAAGCGCGACGTGACCGCGCCGACGCTGGAACCGCCGCTCGGTTCCGGCCCCTACCGGATCAAGAGCTTCAACACGGGCTCCGAGATCATCTGGGAGCGCGTCGACGACTACTGGGCGAAGGACCTGCCGGTGAAGGTGGGGCGCGAGAATTTCGACATCCGCCGCTATGTCTATTTCCGTGACAGCAATGCGGAGTGGGAAGCCTTCAAGAAGGGCGGCCTCGAAGACATCCGGTCGGAACGGCGTTCGCAGAACTGGGCGCAGGGCTACGACTTCCCGGCCTTCGTCGACGGCAAGGTGGTCAAGAAGGTCTTTCACACCAAGTCGCCTGAACCCATGCAGGGTTTCGCGATGAATACGCGCCGCGACAAGTTCAAGGACCGGCGGGTGCGCGAGGCGCTGACCTACCTGTTCGATTTCGCGACGGTGAACAGGACCCGGCTCTACGGCCTCAGAACCCGCACCGACAGCTATTTCGTCGGCGACGAACTGGCCTCCAGCGGCGTGCCCGAAGGGCTCGAACTGGAGATCCTCGACCAATTCCGCGACCAGTTGCCGCCGGAGCTGTTCACCGAACCGTTCAGCCTGCCGGACTACAGCGAACGCGGGGCGCAGCGGGCGAACCAGCGCAAGGCGTTCCAACTCTTCAAGCAGGCCGGCTGGGTGAGCCGCGACGGCAAGCTGATCAGCGAGAAGACCGGCGAGCAGCTCGCAATCGAATATCTGGGCTCCAGCCCGACCGACGAGATCATCGCCGGCCAGTTCGTCGAGGACATGCGCAAGCTCGGCATCGACGCCTCGATCCGCATCGTCGACCAGGCGCAGATGATCAACCGGATGCAGAGTTTCGATTTCGACATGATGACGGTGATGCTGGCGCAGTCTCTCTCGCCCGGCAACGAGCAGCGCGACTTCTGGAGTTCGTCGGCCGCGGACCAGCCGGATTCGCGCAACTTTTCCGGCATCCAGGATCCCGTCGTCGACGCGCTGGTCGACAAGGTGATCTTCGCCAAGGACCGCGAGGAACTGGTGGCGACGACCCATGCGCTCGATCGGGTGCTGCTGTGGGGCTACTACTATATCCCGCAGTGGTACACGCCCGAGGTCTGGCTGGCCTGGTGGGACAAGTTCGGCATGCCGGACAAGCAGCCCGAATATATCGGCGCGGACATCGATTCCTGGTGGGTCATTCCCGAGAAGGCAGCCGCCCTGGCCGCGGAGGGCGGCGCGCAGTGAGCGGCGGTTTCCCGGTCGACCGCAGGCGCTTCCTCGCCCTTGCCGGCGGCATCGCCGCAAGCGCCGCCTTTCCGCCGCTTGGCCGCGCGGAAAATCCGAGCGGCGTGGCGCTGCATGGCCTGTCGGCCTTCGGGGATCTGAAATATCCGCCCGGATTCGAGCAGTTCGACTATGCCTCGCCGGACGCGCCGACGGGCGGGACATTCAATTTCCAGCCGGGTTACTGGTTCTACAACCAGAACGTCCAGACCTTCAACACGCTGAACAGTTTCGTGCGCCGCGGGGATGCCCCGCCGCGCATGGAGACATGCTTCGATTCGCTGATGGCGGACGCCTGGGACGAGCCGGACGCGATCTATTGCCACCTCGCCGACAGCGTGACGATCTCGGACGACCGCAACCGCTTCACCTTCACGCTGCGGCCGGAGGCGCGCTGGCATGACGGGACGCCGATCACCGCGCATGACGTCGCCTTCACCTACCGGACGCTGAAGGCGGACGGCCATCCAACGCTGCTGCTGCCGCTCGGCGTGCTGGAGGGCGCTGTGGCGGAGGATGACCACCGGGTCGCGCTCATCTTCGACGGAACGCAGTCGGCGCAGGCGATCCTGACGATCGCGACTTATCCCGTCCTCTCGAAGGCCTGGTACGAAACGCGCGAGTTCACCGCTTCGACGCTGGAACCGCCGCTCGCCTCCGGTCCCTACAAGGTCGGCGATTTCAGCCCCGGTTCCTATATCGAATATGAGCGCGTCGCGGATTACTGGGCGCGGGATATCGGCACGGCGCGCGGGCTCGATCATTTCCAGACCATACGATTCGAGTTCTATGCGGAGCGCCAGGCAGGTTTCGAGGCCTTCAAGAAGGGTGTCGTGACATGGCGCGAGGAGTTCACCTCCAAGACCTGGGCGACGGAGTATGAATTTCCCGCCATCATCGAAGGCAAGGTGACAAAGCGGCTGTTCGACCGCGAAGCCCGGCCGGCCATGCAGGCGATTGCGACGAACATGCGGCGCAGCCAGTTCCAACATCGCAATGTCCGCGATGCGATTGCACTCTGCTTTGATTTCGAATGGACGAACCAGAACCTGTTCTACGGCGCCTATTCGAAGAGCCATTCGCTGTTCGAAGGATCCGACTATGCCGCGACCGGCAAGCCCGACGCGGACGAGACGGCGCTGATCGAAAAGCTCGCCGGCGATCACGACCTGCCGGACGGCATCAAGGACGACGCCTATCTGCAGCCGCAAAGCGACGGAACGGGACGCGACCGCGGCAGGCTGCGGAGCGCGATCGGCCTTCTCGGCGAGGCCGGCTGGAGCAATGATGGCGGTATCCTGCGCAATGCCGCGGGCGAGACGCTGGACGCTGAGATCCTGATCCGGGCGAGCATCTTCGAGCGCATCTACAATCCCTGGGTGGAGACGATGCGCTCGATCGGCATCAACGCCTCGCTCAGGCTGGTGGATCCCGCGCAGTACCAGGCGCGCACCACCAGTTTCGATTTCGACATTGCCGGCCTTGCGATCGGCTGGACCGCGACGCCGACCAGTTCGAGCCTGGAGAGTGTCTTTTCCAGCAAGGCCGCCGCCGAGGACGGCTCGCGCAACTGGACAGGAACCGCCGATCCGCTGATCGACGCCATTATCGGCGAAATCGGCCGGGCGGAAAGCCGTGAAGAACACCGCACGGCGATGCGCGTGCTCGATCGGGTCTTGCGTCTGAGGCGAGACTGGATTCCAAGTTGGAATTCGGCGAATCACCGCGTCGCCTATTGGGACATGTTCGGCTTCAAGGAGCCGAAGCCCGACTACTTCTGGCCCGTGGAGCGGCTGTGGTGGTTCGAGAGGGCGAAAGCAGAGACGCTTGGAAAGGCTTGATGTGACCAACCCGCGCCGGATGGAGCCCGCCTGACATGGGCGCCTATATCGTGCGACGCCTGCTGCTGATGATCCCGACGATTTTCGGGATCATGGCTATATCGTTCGCGGTCATCCAGTTCGCGCCCGGCGGACCGGTGGAACAGGTGATCGCGCAGCTGACCGGCCAGGGCGGCGATGCGACCGACCGGATTTCCGGCGGCGGCAGCGATATCGGCGGCGGCGAAGACGTCAGCACGCGCGTCGAGGGCGGCTCCGTCAATTCGAAATACCGCGGCGCGCAGGGCCTCGACCCGCAATTTATCGCCAAGCTGGAACAGCAATTCGGCTTCGACAAGCCGCCGCTGGAGCGCTTCGGCCTGATGTTGTGGAACTATATCCGCTTCGATTTCGGCGAGAGCTATTTCCGCGACATCTCGGTGATCGACCTGATCGTCGAGAAGATGCCGGTGTCGATCTCGCTGGGNCTNTGGATCACNCTGATCTCCTACGGCATCTCGATCCCGCTCGGCATCAAGAAGGCCGTNCAGGACGGCTCNACCTTCGATGTGTGGACGAGCGGGGTCGTCATCGTCGCCTANGCNATNCCCGGCTTCCTNTTCGCGATCATGCTGATCGTGNTGTTTGCCGGCGGCTCGTTCTTCGACCTGTTNCCGCTGCGCGGCCTGACNTCNGACAANTGGGNGAGCCTTTCCTGGCCGGCGCGNATCCTCGACTATTTCTGGCACCTCGCGCTGCCGCTGACGGCGCTGATCCTATCGGCCTTCGCGACCTCGACGCTGCTGACGAAGAACTCGTTCCTGGACGAGATCCGCAAGCAATATGTGGTGACGGCGCGGGCCAAGGGGCTGAACGAGCGGCAGGTGCTCTACGGCCATGTCTTCCGCAACGCCATGCTGATCATCATCGCCGGCTTCCCGGGGGCGTTCATCTCCTCCTTCTTCACCGGTTCGCTGCTGATCGAGACGATCTTCTCGCTGGACGGGCTCGGCCTGCTCGGCTTCCAGTCGGTGATCAACCGCGACTATCCGGTGGTCTTCGCGACGCTCTACATCTTCTCGCTGATGGGGCTGCTTGTCGGGCTTCTCTCCGACCTGATGTACACCTGGGTCGATCCGCGCATCGATTTCGAACGGAGGGACGTCTGATGGACCAGGCCCTGCCCGCCGATACCGAGACGCTGCGCGAGGAGCGCCGCAAGCGGCCGTTCCTGTCGCCGCTCAACCAACGGCGCTGGAAGAACTTCAAGGCCAATCGCCGCGGCTACTGGTCGATGTGGCTGTTCCTGATACTGTTCCTCCTGTCGCTGTTCGCCGAGTTCATCGCCAACGACAAGCCGATCCTGGTCAAATACGAGGACCAGTATCTGACGCCGATCTTCAAGACCTATGGCGAAAAGGTGCTGTTTCCGGACGATCCGCTGGCGCTTCCGCGCATCGATTTCACCGACCCGTATATCCAGGACGCCATCCATGACGCCGGCGGCTGGATGATCTGGCCGCCGATCCACTATTCCTATCGCACGGTGAACAAGGAGGTGCCGACGGCGGCGCCGTCGAAACCCGCCTTCCTGTTCGACAGCCGCGAGGAATTGTGCGCGCGCTATCCCGACGGCGTGGACGATCCGAACTGCACGATCGGCAATTTCAACTGGCTCGGCACCGACGACCAGGCGCGCGACGTGCTGGCGCGGATGATCTACGGCTTTCGCATCTCTGTGCTGTTCGGGCTAATCCTCACGGCGCTCTCCGCCGTCGTCGGCGTCGGATTCGGCGCGATCCAGGGCTTCTTCGGCGGCTGGGTCGACCTGATCGGCCAGCGGCTGATCGAGATCTGGTCGTCCATGCCTGTGCTCTATCTGCTGCTGATCATCGCCGCGATCCTGCCGCCGGGCTTCTGGATCCTGCTCGGCATCATGCTGCTGTTCTCCTGGGTCGCCTTTGTCGGCATCGTGCGGGCGGAATTCCTGAGGGCGCGCAATTTCGAATATGTGAACGCCGCGCGGGCGCTCGGCGTTCCCAACCGGACGATCATGTTCCGCCACCTGCTGCCGAACGCGATGATCTCGACGCTGACCTTCCTGCCCTTCATCCTGAACGGCTCGATCACGACGCTGACCTCGCTCGACTTCCTCGGTTTCGGCCTGCCGCCGGGCTCGGCATCGCTCGGCGAATTGATCCTGCAGGGCAAGAACAACCTCCAGGCGCCGTGGCTCGGCTTTTCCGGCTTCATCGTCATCTCGGTGATGCTGTCGCTGCTGATCTTCATCGGCGAAGCGACACGCGACGCCTTCGACCCGCGGAAGACGTTCGGATGACGGATTCGCGGATGAGCAACGGCCCCCTCCTCTCGGTCAAGGACCTCTCCGTCGCCTTCACGCAGGGCGGCGAGCGGACGCTCGCCGTCGACCGTATCTCCTTCGATATCGCCGACGGGGAGACCGTGGCGCTGGTCGGCGAATCCGGATCGGGCAAATCGGTCTCGGCGCTCTCGGTGTTGAAGCTCCTGCAATATCCGGCGGCGAGCCATCCAACCGGGGAAATCCATTTCGGCCGGCGCGACCTGCTGGCGGCGCCCGACGCGGAACTGCGCAAAGTGCGCGGCAACGAGATCGCGATGATCTTCCAGGAGCCGATGACCTCGCTCAACCCGCTGCACACGATCGAGCGGCAGATCGGCGAGGTCCTGAAGCTGCACAGCGCCGGCAATGCGATGCCCGACCCGTCGCGCATCGTCGCGCTGCTCGACCAGGTGGGCATCCGCGATGCGGCAAAGCGGCTGAAAGCCTATCCGCACCAGCTGTCGGGCGGCCAGCGGCAGCGCGTGATGATCGCCATGGCGCTGGCGAACCGGCCGAAGCTGCTGATCGCCGACGAGCCGACGACCGCGCTCGATGTGACCGTGCAGGCGCAGATCCTCAAGCTGCTCGACGATCTGAAGCGGGAAGAACGTATGTCGATGCTGTTCATCACGCATGATCTCGGCATCGTGCGACGGATCGCCGACCGGGTCTGCGTGATGACGAAGGGCAAGATCGTCGAGTCCGGGCCGACGGAGCAGATCTTCGCCGATCCGCAACACGACTATACCAAGCATCTGCTGGCCGCCGAACCGAAGGGACGGCCGATCCCGCTCAACGACAATGCCGCCACCGTGATGCGGGGCGAGAACGTCAAGGTGTGGTTCCCGATCAAGAAAGGGCTGATGCGCAAGACCGTCGACAACGTGAAGGCCGTCGACGGCATCGACGTGACGGTGCGCGCCGGCCAGACGCTCGGCGTCGTCGGCGAATCTGGCTCGGGCAAGACCACGCTCGGCCTGGCGCTGACGCGGCTGATCTCGTCGGAGGGGCGGATCAATTTCGGCGGCAGGGACATCAATGCCTTTTCCTTCAAGGACATGATGCCGCTGCGCCGCGAGATCCAGATCGTCTTCCAGGATCCGTTCGGGAGCCTCAGCCCGCGCATGTCGGTGGCCGAGATCGTCGGCGAGGGGCTGGCCGTGCACGAACCGGGTCTCACGCGCGACGAACGCGATGCGCGGGTCGTCGCGGCGCTTGGCGAGGTCGGGCTCGATCCGGAAACGCGGTTCCGCTATCCGCACGAATTCTCCGGGGGGCAGCGACAGCGCATCGCCATCGCCCGGGCCATGGTGCTGAAGCCGAAATTCGTCATGCTGGACGAACCGACCTCGGCGCTCGACATGAGCGTGCAGGCGCAGGTGGTCGACCTGTTGCGCGACCTCCAGCGCAAGCACGATCTCGCCTATCTGTTCATCAGCCACGACCTGAAGGTGGTGCGCGCGCTGGCCAATGAGGTCATGGTGATGCGCAACGGGGTCGTGGTGGAACAGGGCCGGTCCGAGGATATTTTCGACAATCCGCAGACCGACTACACCAAGGCGCTGATGGCGGCGGCTTTCAACATCGAGGTCGCGCCGGCCGGCATTGTCAACGAGTAGATACGTTAACGGGTAAGCGCATGGCATCCAAGGGCAACATCCTCCTCTCCGTCACAGGGTTCGATCCGGGCATCTGGAAGGACGCGCTGGAAAAGGCGGCGCCCGACCGGAAAGTCGTCCTCAAGCCGGCGGGGCCCAACGATCCGGCGATCGACTACGCCGTCGTCTGGAAGCAGCCCCCGGGCGTGCTGGACGGCCTGCCTAAGCTGAAGGCGATCTTTTCCATCGGCGCGGGCGTCGACCATCTTTTCGCCGCGGGCAACACGCTGCCCGACGTGCCGATCGTGCGCGTCGTCGCCGACGATCTGACCGACCGGATGAGCGAGTATTCCGTTTGGCAGGTGCTCGACCATCATCGCAAAGGGCCACTTTACCGCGACCAGCAGGCGCGACGCGTGTGGCACGAAGACCTGATGCAGCCGGCGGCCAATGAGGTGACGGTCGGCATTCTGGGTTATGGCAATCTCGGTCGGGACACCGCGAAAAAGCTGCTGATGCTCGGCTTCAATGTGATCGGCTGGAGCCGCACCCAAAAACAGGACGAGGCGGTCGAGACGTTCGCCGGCGAGGACGGGCTGACGGCTTTTCTCGCGCAGTCGGACATCGTCGTCTGCCTGCTGCCGCTGACGCCCGCAACCCATGGCATCCTGTCGGCGCCTTTCTTCGCCAGGATGAAGCCGCGCGGACCGCTTGGCGCGCCTATCCTGATCAATGCCGGGCGGGGCGGCTTGCAGGTCGAGGCCGATATCCTCGCGGCGCTGGAGGAAAAACGTCTCGGCGCGGTGTCGCTGGACGTGTTCCAGACCGAACCGCTGCCCGCCGACAGCCCGCTCTGGACCCATCCGCGCGTGACGATCACGCCGCATGCGGCGGCGACCTCGATGCCCCATGCGCTGGTGCCGCCGATGGTGGAACAGATGGACGCGCATGATCGCGGCGAGCCATTGAGGAACCTCGTCGACCGCGAGGCCGGGTATTAAGGTCGCCTGACCGAGGTCGGCAGGCCGTAATGTGGCTCGATACGGGCAATGGCGGCCGACAGGGATTCCAGCGCCACCGTCATGGTCGAGCCGTTGGCGTGCAAGAGGTTTTCCGCATCCGTCATGATGCCGACATGCCCCTTCCAGAAAACGAGATCGCCGCGCTGCAGACCTAAAAAGTCGCCGCCGGTTTCGAGGGGCTCGCCGATGCTCGCTTCCTGCATGTCGGTATCGCGTAGAACCGACCGGCCGGCCATGGCCATGGCAAGCTGGACAAGGCCGGAGCAGTCGATGCCGAAGCCCGAGGCGCCGGCCCAGAGATAGGGCGTGTTGAGGAAGCGCTCGGCGACGTCGACATAATCCGGGGCGGTCTCACTGAGCGGAGCGACATGGACGGCGGGAATCGCCGCGCCATCCGGCAACACAGCGTAGCGCGTGTCGCGGCGTATTTCCTCACCGATGATGGTGACGAGCGAGCCCATCGAGAGCGAGGCCAGCGGCGGCTTCTTCAATTCCGGTTCGGGAAAGACGTAGCTGCGCAAGGCGGTGACCCGGTGGGTCGGCGCGGGATCGAGTTCGAAGGAAAGCGAACTGCCGGGCATGTAGCCGACATAGGAATCGCGTTCGCCCTGCACCCAGGCCCAGCCCTTCGCCACATCGAAGACGCGCACCGCCTCGCCAAGGAGGAACTGGGTGTCGATGCCGGCATCCCTCGACGGGGCCGCATGCAGGTCCGCCACGGGCACGGCAACGATGGCGGGACGCGCATCGACGAAGCGCGCGGCCTCGACCTTTCCTTCAAGCGTCTTGTCGGCAAGATCGGGCCGGAAGGCGTGCAGGCGTCGGTCGAGGGTCACAGGGGCAGATCCCTTGCCTTGGTGATGATCAGATCGGCGAGACGTTCGAGATATTGCGATCCCTCGACCGTGCGCGAGATGACGACGTTGCGCTTGTCGCGCGGATCGCGGTGGCGGGTGACCAGCTTGCGCGCGCCCATGGCGTCGAGCGCACGGGTGATGACCGGCTTGGTGACGTTCAGCTTGGCGGCCAGTCCGCGCACGGTGTGCGGCGGCGGCTCCAGATAGATCGTCAGCAGGATCGCCATCTGGCGCTGGGTCAGGTCGACCGCATCGTCGCGCACTTCCGACAAGGCCACCTGGTGCCACAATGTCAGCGCCTGGCTCGCCCGCAAGCGAATGGACATTTCCTGCTCATATTTCGTTTCGGGTCCGGCACAATACGCGCGAAACCGGCGAAAACGCAAGATGAGTGGCGGTCAGGCGGTGCCGTAGCGGCGCTCCAGCGCGACGAGCAGCGCGCGGATGCCCTGCGCCTCGCCGCCGACGGGGGCATGCGGCTTGGCGGCCGGGCTCCAGGCGAAGATGTCGAGATGGGCCCAGGCCCTGGCCTCGGATACGAAACGCTGCAGGAACAGCGCCGCCGTAACCGAGCCGGCCATGCCGTCCGAGGTGATGTTGCAGAGATCGGCGACGGACGAGGACAGGCCCTTGCCGTAAGGCGCCCAGAGCGGCATGCGCCAGAGCGGATCATGCTCGGACGACGCGGCGTCGCCGAGCTCGGCGGCGAATTCCTCATCCGTCGTGTAGAAGGGCGGCAGATCGGGCCCAAGCGCGACGCGGGCCGCGCCCGTCAGCGTCGCCATGTCGATGATCAGGTCGGGTTTCTCCTCGTCGGCAAGCGTGAGCGCATCGGCAAGGATCAGCCGGCCCTCGGCATCGGTGTTGCCGATCTCGACCGTCAGGCCCTTGCGGCTCGGGAAGACATCACCGGGGCGGAAGGCGTTGCCGGCAATGGAATTCTCGACCGCCGGGATCAGGACACGCAAGCGCACATTCAGCTTCATGTCGACGATCAGGCCGGCAAGCGCCAGCACATTGGCCGCGCCGCCCATGTCCTTCTTCATGTTGCGCATGCCCGACGGCGGCTTGATGTCGAGGCCGCCGGTGTCGAAAGCGACGCCCTTGCCGACCAGCGTGAGACGCGGCGCGCCGCGCTTGCCCCAGCGCATGTCGATCAGCCGCGGGGCTTGGTCCGAGGCGCGCCCGACCGCGTGGATCAGCGGAAAATTCTGCTTCAGGAGGTCAGGTCCCTTGGTGACCTTGACCGTCATCTTGCGTGGCGCGGCAACCGCCTTCGCCGCCGCCTCGATGCCGTCGGGACCGAGATCGTTAGCCGGCGTGTTGACCAGATCGCGGGCGAGCCACACCGCTTCAGCAAAGGCGGCGATTTCCTTGCGGTCGAGTGACGCATCGAGGACAAGGCGCGGCGTCTCGCCGGTCGGTTTGCGATAACGCGTAAAGCGATAGGCGCCGAGCAGGAAACCGAGGCTGGCCAGCCGCAGATCGGCGTCCGCGGCTTCGAAATACCAGTCGCCGGCCGGCAGCTTGCGCGCCAGCGCGCCGGCGACCAGCGGGTCGCCGCCGTCACCGGTTCCCAGCACGGCGCCGGCGATGCCGCCCTTGCCGTCGGGGACCAAGAGGACGTCGCCCGCGCCTGCCTTGAACCCGGTCTGCGCCGCCCAGCCGGCAGCCGCGCCGTCGGCGACGACCTCGGATTTCACGCTGTCGGCGGCGACGATCCAGACCGGGCGGGCCTTGGCCGGACGGCGCCCGGCGGGCGCCAATACGTCATCGAGCTTCATGTCTTTTCCAGTCCTCTTTCGCGGCTGTCCGGGCGGCGGCATTAACCAACCGTTAGGGTTAACAGAATATTGCTTTGACCAAGAGATTCATCGCCATTTTCGCGGTTCCATCCACCGAAACGATGACCGCGCGGGGAGCATAGCATGGTGCGGACTGCGACAGCGACCTCAGCGTCTTCATCGAATTATCGGGGCAAGGGACGCATGGCCCTGCGGGTTCTCGCACTCGTCCTGGCCGCGTCGACCGTCGCCTCCTGCGCCAACCAGCGCTCGGTGATCACCGGCTCGATCAACAAGCCGACCAACAAGCCGGTCGAACAGATGACGGCGACCGAGCTGGAACAGGCGCTCGGCTCCTACACGAAAATGTATGAGCGCGATCCCAAGAACAAGTCGGTCGCCATGGCGTTTGCCTCGATGCTGCGGATGAACGACCGCAACGAACAGGCGCTGGCGGTGATGCGCAAGGCGGCCATCGATCATCCGAAGGATAGGGACGTGCTCGCCGCCTATGGCAAGGCTCTCGCCGGCGCAGGGCAGTTCACACAGGCGCTCGATGCGATCCAGCGCGCACAGGATCCGACCCAGCCCGATTGGCGCCTGATCTCGGCCGAAGGCGCGATCATGGACCAGACCAACCGCTCCGACGAGGCGCGTCAGCTCTACAAGAAGGCCCTGACCTTCCGCCCGAACGAACCGTCGGTCCTGTCCAATCTCGGCATGAGCTACCTCCTGGAAGGCAATCTGCAGGAAGCGGAGCAATATCTGCGCCAGGCCTCGACCCAGCCGGGCGCCGACAGCCGCGTCCGCCAGAACCTCGCGCTGGTCGTCGGCCTGCAGGGCCGGTTCGAGGAGGCCGAGCAGATCGCCCGGCGCGAACTCTCGCCGCAGCAGGCCGAGGCCAATGTCGCCTATCTGCGCCAGATGCTGACCCAGCAGAACGCCTGGAACCTGATCAAGCAGGAAGACAAGATGAAGGCGGCGCAATAGCCCCCCGCCTTTCCGCTCCGTCAATAAAATGTGCTAGCTTCCCGACGTGACCGCCGGGCCGTTTCGCCCACCGGTCCACGGAGGGGAACATTTGGCTGCATTCAATCTCGATAATCCGGTCTTCGTCACCTACGCCATCGCTTCGGCCATCATGGTCCTCAAGGTAATGGGGCAAGGATGGATGACGGTCTACCGGATGATGAAAAGCGATTCCGGACTGGCGAGCCCGGAAGATCTCCAATCGGGCCCTCTCAACAAGAGCCCCAGACCCGACCAGCTGGCCATCAACGACTATGTGGACCGGTCGCGGCGCATGCACCGCAACGACCTAGAGAACATTCCCGCATTCTGGGCCGCCGGGCTGGTCTTCACGGCGGTCGGGCCGCCTTTGCTGCTGGCGCAAATCCTGATGTACGGGTTTGTCGCGGCGCGCCTTGGCCATGCGATCGCCTATGCGACGAAACAGAGCCACGAAGTGCGGGCGAGTTTCTACACGATCGGCTCGGTCGCCGTCATCGTCATGGCGATCTACGCCCTGATTGTCTTGCTGATTTAGACGGCCGCGGCGCGCTGACCAGCGCGACGCGCGTCAGAAGATGCCGCCGCGCTGGGAGACCTGGATGCCGGCAGGGCCGAGAATGACGCCGAACAGGACCGGCAGGAAGAACAGGATCATCGGCACGGTCAGCTTCGGCGGTAGGGCGGCGGCCTTCTTCTCGGCCTCGTTCATGCGCTGATCGCGGCTTTCCGCGGCCAGCACGCGCAGCGCCTGACCGACGGGCGTACCGTAGCGCTCGGCCTGGACCAGCGCCTGGGCGACCGACTTGACGC
Organism: Ahrensia sp.; assembly: GCA_002698425.1. The sequence goes on from NZXU01000115.1 coordinate 47,087, forward strand.
TTTCGAGGCCCGTTCGGTTGGCCATGTTCTCATAGGCCATGCGGCGTTCCTGCAGGAAGGACAGCTCCGCGCCAACAAGGACCAGTTCCTCGGCGAGCGGGATCGACTGGGTGCCGATCTCCTCCGACACCTTGCGGAAGGCGGCCTCGATCGACATGCCGGATTCGACGCAGATCAGCATCAGGTCGAGCGCGTCGGGCCAAGCCTTCTTGATCGATGTCTTGCGCTTGCCGGCGACGTTGGAAATGTAGATGTTCGGCGAATAAAAGCCGAGATAGGCAAAGCCGATACAGGCGAGCACGCGGATCATGGTCGGCTGTTCGGCGAGCGCGCCGAGCACGAAGACGTAGAAGAGCGCGATCGCGAAAAAGACCAGCGGCAGGACGAGGCGCGCGAAGAGGAAGACGTTGAGCGGTTGCTGGCCGCGATAGCCGGCGGCGCGCAGCTTGTCGATCGTGGCCTGGTCGGCGAGCGCCGTCTTCAGGTCCAGACGCTCGACGATGCGGCGGACGCCGCCTTCCTTGGCCTCCATCCGCAGAGAGCCGCGGCTTTGCTGCTTTTCGGCGGCCAGGCGGGCGCGCTCGCGGGCGCGGATCTCGTCGCGCTCGGTGGCCACAGCCTTCATGCGCGTTTTCAGCTCGTTGCCGCCGAGAAGCGGCGTCAGCAGGGTGAAGAGGGTCGCGAAGACGCTGACCGAAACGAGGATGGCCAGAACGAATTGCGGAGACGTCAGCAGTTCAACGAGATCGTCGGACATATCAGCTCTAGACCTCGAAATTGATCATCTGGCGCATCACGAACACGCCGATCGACATCCAGATGGCGGAGGCGCCGAGTATGAGGAAGCCGGTGTTGGTTGTGAAAAGCAGCATGATGTAGGACGGGCTCGTCAGATAGACGAGAACGGTCACGACGAAGGGCAGCGAGGCGATGATCGCGGCGGAGGCCTTCGCCTCCATCGACATCGCCGAAACCTTCGCCTTCATCTTCTTGCGGTCGCGCAGCACGCGCGACAGGTTGCCGAGCGCCTCGGCGAGGTTGCCGCCGGCCTTGGACTGGATGTGAATGACGATGGCGAAAAAGTTCGCCTCGGGAAGCGGCATGGTGTTGTACATGCGCTCGCAGGCTTCCGGGGTGGACAGGCCGAGCTGTTGCGCCTCGACGATATGACGGAACTCGGTCTTGACCGGCTCGCGCGCCTCGGAGGCGATCAGGCGCAGGCCGTCATTGAGCGGAAGGCCCGACTTGATGGCGCGCACGATGACGTCGATGGCGTTCGGGAACTCGTTGAGAAAAGCCTTCATGCGGCGCTTGCGCAGGAAGGAGACGACCCAGCGCGGCAGGCCGAATGCGCCGACGAAGAACACGCCGATCAGGAACAGGACGGGCACGCCCGAGAGAAAGGCCATCGCCGACAGAACCACGCCACAGACGACGGAATACATGTAGAAGGTGCGGACCTCGGTCTTCATGCCGGCCTGCTGCAGCATGCGCTTCAGCGACGGGCGCGTGGCGTCCCTGGCGCGGTCCTTATTGCGCTCTTCAAGGTCGTGCAGCGAATCCTGGATATGCTTCTTGCGCTTGGCGCCTTCCTGGACCCTGTCGATGGCGGCGCGGCGCGAGACGCTGTCGGTCGAGGCGGCCTTGATCGTCGAAAGCCGCTTCGCCGTCTTCTGCTCGTTCTCGATGGATGTGAAGAACAACGCATAGAGCACGCCGCCGACCCCGAGACCGGCAAGCGCGACGAAGGCGACGATCGCTGCGGGAAATCCGAGGATCGTCATGACGCTTCAGCTCCTCTTTGCGGGTGCGGCGCGATCACGCTGTGGTCACCTCCATCGCATCGAGTGCGCCGGCCAGGCGCTGTTCCTCGTTGAAGTAACGGGCGCGATCCCACATGGCTGGGCGGCCGACGCCGGTCGAGCGGTGCTTGCCGATGATGCGGCCGTTCGCGTCTTCGCCTTCCATGTCGTAGAGCATCAGATCTTGGGTGATGATCACGTCGCCCTCCATCCCGATCACCTCGGTGATGTGGGTGATGCGGCGCGAGCCGTCGCGCAGACGGGCGGCCTGGACGATCACGTCGACCGAGCCGACGATGATCTCGCGCACCGTCTTCTGCGGCAGGGTGAAGCCGCCCATGGCGATCATGGATTCCATACGGCTGAGGCACTCGCGCGGCGTGTTGGCGTGGATCGTGCCCATCGAACCGTCGTGGCCGGTGTTCATCGCCTGGAGAAGGTCGAAGACCTCCGGTCCGCGCACCTCGCCGACGATGATGCGTTCGGGACGCATACGCAGGCAGTTCTTGACCAGATCGCGCATGGTGATCTCGCCCTCGCCCTCGAGGTTCGGCGGGCGGGTTTCGAGACGCACCACATGCGGCTGCTGGAGCTGGAGCTCGGCCGAGTCCTCGCAGGTGATGATGCGTTCGTCGGCGTCGATATAGCGCGTTAGGCAGTTCAGCAGGGTCGTCTTGCCAGAACCGGTACCGCCGGAAATGACGACGTTGCAGCGCACCCGGCCGATGATCTGGAGAACCGTCGCGCCCTCCGGAGAAATCGAGCCGAAATTGACCAGCTGATCGAGGGTCAGCTTGTCCTTCTTGAACTTACGAATGGTGAGCGCCGCGCCGTCGATGGCGAGCGGCGGCGCGATAACGTTGACGCGTGAACCGTCGGGAAGACGCGCGTCGCAGATCGGGCTCGATTCGTCGACGCGGCGGCCGACCTGGCTGACGATACGCTGGCAGATGTTCAGCAATTGCTGGTTGTCGCGGAAGCGGATATCGGCTTCCTTCACCTTACCGTTGACTTCGATATAGGCGTTTTCGGCGCCGTTGATCATGATGTCGGCGATGTCGTCGCGGGCCAGCAGCGGCTCCAGCGGACCGTAGCCGAGCACGTCGTTGCAGATGTCCTCGAGCAGTTCTTCCTGCTCGGCGATCGACATGGCGAAGTTCTTGATCGCGATGATGTCGTTGACGATGTCGCGGATTTCCTCGCGCGCCGAATCGGCGTCGAGCTTTGCAAGCTGCGACAGGTCGATCGTCTCGATCAGCGCCGAGAAGACCTGCATCTTGGTGTCGTAATAGGTGTCGTTCTTCTGCGAACGCGAGCGCGGCTTCTCGGCGACCGGCTCGCTTAGGATCGCAGCCGCCGGTTGCGGCTGGGCCGGCTTCGGCGCCGGCCTGCTTTCGGCCGCGGGCCTCGGCTGCGGCGCGGCTTCCGGCTCGCGGGCCGGCGGCGCTGCGGGCTCCGGCTTTGCCGGCGCGTCGACGGCCTGGCGCGGCGTCGCGTGGTGCGAACCGCCGAAGCCACCGCCCGAAGAGCTACCCGTTCCCTTTTTTCCGAACATGAACCTGTCCCGTTACAATACTGGCAAGAAGCGTCACTTCTTCTTCAATTTGGAAAGCATGCCCTTCAAACCGCCTTTCGGCTTTTCCCTCACCATGCCGCGTCCGGTCACCAGATGCGCGATGTTCGACAGGCTGGCGACGACCGGGTTGGCGGCGTCCGTCTCGGCCAGCATGCGGCCGTTGTTGGAAGCGGTGCCGAACAGCTGCGCATCGAAGGGAATGACGGCGATCGGCTCCAGTTCGAGCGGATCGGCGAAGTCCGACACGGCGATCTCCGGCCGCTTCGGCATGCCGACCTGGTTGAGGATCAGCTTCGGCGCGAAATCGTTCGGACGCAGCTTGCGCAGCGTGTCGATCATGTTCTTGGCGTTGCGCAGATTGGCGAGTTCGGGCGCGGCGATGATCACGACCTCGTCGGCCTGTTCCAGTGTCCGCCGGGTCCAGCCGTTCCAGACATGGGGAACGTCGAGCACCACATAGGGCGCGGTGCGCTGGGCGACGTCGACCAGCTGCGAAAAGGCGTCCGGATCGAAATCGTAGACCTTGTCGAGCATGGAAGGCGCGGCGAGCAGCGACAGGTGCTCGGCGCAACTCGCCAGCAGGCGGTCGAGATAGACCTCGTCGATGCGGTCGGAGGAAAACACTGCTTCCGCGATGCCCTGGGCCGGATCCTGATCGAAATTGATGTTGGCCGTGCCGAAGGGCAAGTCCATGTCGGCGATCACCACCTCCGCCTCGAACAGGGTCGACATGGCCCAGGAGACGTTGTGGCAGATGGTCGAGGCGCCGACGCCGCCCTTGGCGCCGACAAAGGCGATGGAGCGGCCGAGCGGCTCGGCCTCGGGATCGACGAACAGCGTGGAGACGACGCTCATCAGATCGGCGATGGTCACCGGCGCGACCATGTATTCGGAAATGCCGTTCCTGACGAGTTCGCGGTAGAGCGCGACATCGTTGTGGTGGCCGATCACGACCACCTTGCTGTTGGGATCGCAGACTTCCGCGAGATCGTTGAGATTGTGGAAGAGGTCATCCGGGCCGGAGGCCGATTCCAGAACGATCAGGTTCGGCGTGGGCGCGGTCTGGTAGAACTCGACGGCCGCCGGGATGCCGCCCATATAGACGCGGGTCTGCGCCTTGGCCATGCGGCGATCCTCGCCCATCCGGTTGATCGGAGCGGCGACGCCCTCGGTCTCGCAGAAGGCCTGTATCGAGATGCGCGGAACCGGCCGCACATCGTTCAGCGCGGAGATGTCGCCGGCTTCCGCCGGTTCGTCCATCAGGTCTTCCTGGTAGGCAACGTCTGACATGGTGGTTTTCCCGCTTAGTAGCTGACCTCAGACCGGCCGCCGACCGGACCATCCTGGTATCCGCCGATCACCGCACCGCGCTCGGTGGCGTCGATCGGGCTCTCCTGGCGCGGCCCCATCAGGTCACCCGGATTGGCGACGATGGCGGCGAGGTTCTGCTGATTGGCGCAGCCGAAATCGGCGTAGTTCCGGTTCTCGACCGTGTCGGTGAGATCGTCCGTCCATCTGCCGCAGGGCGTCGTCGACGCCGTCACGCCGGTATAGGACAGGCGGACAGCCGCCGCCGAACCGTGGGCGCTGGCGTCGTAGTTCTGCAGGATGATGCGGCCGCGCGTGGCGCCGCCGTCGACGAGCGCCTGGACGATCTCGGTCTGTACGCGTTTCACCGCGTGTTCGTTGAGCGACCCGACCGGCATCATCACGATCACCGCCCCGTTTCCGGAGGCTGCGTAGTTCGCGGCAAAGGCGCGGATATTGCTCTTGACCGGAATGCCCAGCTTGTGGGCGCCGGAGGCGATCGGCACGTCGAGCGTATGCTCCTTCTCCGACAGGACGATCGGATGGTTGGTGCGGTAATCGGAAGGAACGCTGCCTACCGCGATCGGATCGCGGCCGAGGGAGCCGCAGCCCGAGAGCGCGGCTGCGACGATCAGCAACCCTGCGGAATTGACATAGGCTTTCAAACGCATCTCACCCGCTCCTATTTGTAAATGAACCCGACCGCGCCGTAGTAGCGGCCATCGGGGAGATCTTTCTCCACGGTGCCGTAGATGCGGTTCACACGGCCGAGGAGATTGCCGGTGCGATCGCTCGCCGGCATGAAATTGTCTGTCGGGGCGGCCAGCTTGTTCGGCGCCGTCGGGCGAACCAGATAGGGCGTCACGGTGATGACCAGCTCGGATTCGTTGCGGATGTAGTCGCGGCTGCGGAACAGCGTGCCGAGCACCGGCACCTTGGACAGGCCCGGGAAGCCGCTGACAACCTGGCGCACGTCGTCCTGGATCAGGCCGGCGATCATCATCGCGCCGCCGGACGGCAGCTCGACCGTGGTGTCGGCGAGGCGCTTGCGAAGCGACAGGACGTTGGTTGCCTGACCGCTGGCAGCGCCGATGGACAGCGGGACGGATCCCGACATGGTCGGCTCGGAGACGGCGGTGCGGATCTTCAGGCTGATGCGGCCGGGCGCCAGCACGACCGGCGTGAATTCGAGGCCGATTCCGTAATCCAGCGTCTGGATGTCATAGGTGACGGTGCCGCCGTCTTCGCCGGCGGGCGAAGAGCCCTTGATGATGTTGTATTCGCCGCCGACACGGAACACCGCCTTCTCGCCGGATATGGCGGTCAGGGTCGGCGTTGCCAGGGTCTTCATGACGCCGGCTTCCTCCATCGCGCGGAAATAGGCTTCGAGCTGCAACCCGGCGACCGAGGCGCCAAGGCCGACGCCGCTGTTGGTGATCGGCTTGCCGAGCGCGCCGGCAATGCCCTCGGAAATCCCAGAGAAGGAGATGCCGTGATTGCTGCTCACATTGCCAACCATGTTGACACCGAGCTGTTTCATCACGGAGCGCTGCACTTCCGCGACGGTCACCTTCAGCGTCACCTGATCGCCGCCGACAATGTCGAGCATGTTGACGATCTTGCTGTTGCCGCGTCCGAAGAAGAAGAAGAAATTGTTATTGTTCGTCGCGTCGCCGCCCTTGACGAAAAGCTCGGCAAGCTGGCCGGCCTTGGCCGCGTCCTGCGGGGTCTGCACCCGGCCGGTCAGAACGATGTTGTCGTTGATGATCTCGGACTTGATTTCGGAATCGGGAATGAAACGGGCGAGATAACGGTCGAGGCCCGAGACGTCGCGCTCGATGCGCAGGTCGAGGCTGACGACCTGCTTGCCCGCCTTGTCGAAAACGAAGATGTTGGTTTCGCCGACCTTCTTGCCGAAGAGATAGATGCGCCGCGCCGTGCGGCTCACCGCATCGGCGACTTCCGGGTTGGCGACCAGGATGTCATGCGCGTCGACCGGCAGGTCGAGCACGATGGACTTGTTGAGGCCGAGCGAGACCCGCTCGGTGCCGGTGTTGTTCCGGGCGACCTTGATGATGTTGCCGTTCTGCTCCACCGCCTGGGCCGGGGCCACCAAGGGCGCCACATTGGCCATCGCGACGATCGCGGTGGCGGAAACCAGGGCGTGGACTGCGCGCTTCAACGTCATGACCGGAAAACTCCGTTTGGGATTTGCGCCCGTGCGAGTGCGATGAACCTTCATTGTGCGTTGACCTCGCTGCGCTGGCCGGAGCGGATCACGGTGATGGCCCCACCGCCCGAACCACCGTTCAAAAGATGGTCTGCCCCATCCGATCCCGCTTTCGCGTCAACGTCGCGAACCGATCGCAGAGCCAGCGTCAACCGGTCGGCCATCTGCTGGGCGACGGTGATGATCTCCGCCTGCTTGGGCGTCAGTTCGAGCGTCGCGGTCTGGCCGACCTGCACGAGACGGCCTTGCTCGTCCTCGCGGATGGTCTGGTCGATGGCCAGAACGCGGATGTTCTCGAGGATGGTTTCGGTGATGTAGCCGCCGCCGCGGGACGGCGGGCGCGACGTCATGATGACGTCGACATAGTCATCCGGGAGGATAAAGCCGCCAGCCGAGGTATCGGCCGCGATCTGCGTCGCGACGGCGCGTTTTCCGGACGGAAGGATCGACGACATGAAGCTCTGGTCGGGGCCGAGAAGCTTGATCGGGCGGATCGGTTCGCCCTGCGCGACCGTGGCGCGCACGACCGAACCCTGCAACTCGCTGATCGCATCAGGCCTGATGGATTTCGTTATGAAGTCGGGCGAAAGCGACGCGACCGGCCATTCCTGCCAGCGCAACTGTCCGTCAAGGACTTCGCCGGTGGAGAGATTCTCGTTGGCGACGAGCACCTGGTCGAGTTCGATTGCCGGACGCGTCTCGGTCTGCTGCTGCTCTGCCGGGGGCTGCGAAACCATGTTCATGGCCAGATAACCGGCTGCGCCGGCAGCGATAACCGCTACGCCCAGGATGATGATACGCTTCGACATGATGGCACCCACTTTCCGGATGGAGTCCGAACCTCATGGGGCCATGTTTCATCTGCAAAGGTGTAATTAGGGTTAATGAGCCCGTAATTTTCATGCTTAATAAAGTTTGAATCAAATAACGGCGCGCGGTCTACAGAGACGTTCAGGCAGCCAGGCGCTCGATGACCCACAGCATGGCAGGCGAATCCGGAAAGGCGAACAGGCCGCCGATGGCGAGCGCCACGCCATAGGGAACATCTTTCTCGTCGATGACGCGCCGCAGGATCGGCACCTCCCCGGCAAACACGGCAAGTGTCGACTTCCTGAAGAGGATCAGAAACAGCGTGAATGCGCCGCCTGCGACGGTCGCCATCAGGAGATAGTCGGTCAGCGCGGGCCCGAACCCCATCCAGAGGCTCGTCGAGGCGAGCAGCTTGGCGTCGCCGCCGCCCATCGTGCCCGTGGCAAACAGCGCGAAGGTGACCGTCAGAACCAGCGCGAAAGCCGCCAGATGCATTCCGAATTCGGCCCAGGTCAGCCCAATGAAGGGCGCCGCCAGCAGGAAGGATCCGATCAGCACAGCCGAGATGCGATTGCCGATCGTCATGGTGAAGACGTCGGACAGCGCGGCGAAGATCATAGCGAAGGGAAAAACGACCAGGATGACGGCAGCGATCATCGTATCACTCCAACTCGTAACCGGGCGAAACTAGAACCTGCGCCCTTAAGATTCCCATAATCGCCGTAGGCGGCGAATGCGAAAAAGGCCCGTCTCGGCGAGACGGGCCTCTCTCATCTCATGCCAGCCGCCGCGAGGCGGCGCGGCCCTTAGGCGGTCGAGCCGACCTTGGTGCCGATGGCGTCAAACTTGGCATTCAGGTTCGAGCCGAGCGTGGTTGCGCCGGTGATGATCGCGACGGCGATCAGGGCAGCGATCAGGCCATACTCGATAGCAGTAGCGCCGGACTCGTCTTTCAGAAAACGTGCAAACATGGTGAGCTCCTATTCTCGTTCACAGCACAGACCGTCGACGCTTCGCTTGGCGCCGATCGGATGGCCGCAACCTACAGACGCCCTGTTGCCACCTGCTTAAGGAACACGGTTTCCGAAGTGTAAACGCCGCCAAAGCCGCGTGATGGTGAAGAAAGCGTGACCGTGTTCACGACAATTGCAGATGCCGGTTTGCGCCGGCATGCGGTCACATGCCGGACGCCGCGCTGCCGCCTCGCGCAGCCGATTCACGCTGCTTCAGCCAGAACAGCAGGCGAGAGAGCTGCATGGGACGCGAGTAGAGATATCCCTGCACGCAGGTGCATCCGATCTGCTGCAGCATCTCCAGTTCAGCCTCCGTCTCGACGCCCTCGGCCAAAACCTTGAGGCCGAGGCTGCGGGCGAGATTGGTGATGGCACTGGTGATCATGACGAGGTCAACGTCGCGGTCAATGCCCGCAACGAGGCTGCGGTCGATCTTGATGCGCTCCAGCGGGTATTTGCGCAGATTGGCAATCGCGGCGTGACCGGTGCCGAAGTCGTCCAGCTCCAGCGCGAAGCCCGCATCGACGAGGCGGCGGAGGTTCTCGTCGACATAGGCAGAGCGGTCGTCGAGCAGAGTCGTCTCCAGGATTTCCAGGACCAGCTGGCGGGGCTGCACCGCGAAATGACCGGTAGTCGCCATGATGCGTTCGACGATCTTCGGGTCGCCAAGCCGGGTGCCCGACATGTTGATGCTTATTCGCGGATCGGGAATGCCCGCTGCGGCCAGTTCGGCGAGCAGAGCGCAGCTTCTTTCCAGCATGCGCTGGTCGAGCGCGTCCATCAGGTTCGCCTCCTCGGCGGCGAACATGAAATCGGCGGGCGCGAGCAGGCCGCGCCGAGGATGATGCCAGCGGATGAGTGCCTCGAACCCGATGATATTGCCGTTGCCGATGTCGTATTGAGGCTGCAGGAACGGCTCGAACTCGTCGCGCACCAGCCCTTCATAGATGTCTTGAGCAAGTTCGGCGCTGAGCAGCGCCTTGCTGCGCATGGCGTCCTCGAAGAAATGGAAACGACCGCGCCCTTCCGCCTTCGACTGCTGCAAGGCGATATCGGCGTCGGTCAGGCGGCGCTGCACGTCGGGTTCGCTGGCCGGCTGCCAGAAGGCGACGCCGATGCTGGCGCCGGTGTGGCAGGTCTTTTCGCGATAGGGGATCGGCGCGGCAAGGCGGCTGACAAGGCGGTCGGCCATGCGGGCTATGTCCGCGTCGCTGCCCGCATCGGCGCAGACGACGACGAACTCGTCGCCGCCAACGCGCGCCACCATGTCGTCGCCGCGCGTCGCCTTGCGCAGCACCGACGCGCAATATTGCAGCACGTGATCGCCGGCGTCGTGGCCGATCGCGTCATTGACCGATTTGAACTTGTCGAGGTCGACATGCATGAACGCGACCCGCGTCGTCGCGTCGGCGCGCAGGGCGATCTCCTCGAGATGGGCCGCAAGACCGCGCCGGTTGGCGAGCCCGGTCAGCGGATCCGTCTGGGCCGCATGCTGGAGCTTCTCCTGGCGCTCGCGCGCATCGGTGATGTCGATGCCGAAGCCGACATAGCCGCCATCGCTCGTCTGGTCATTGTATGAGCGGATCCAGCGACCGTCGCCCAGCTGGTACTCGCGTTCCGTGTGACCGGTGGCGCGCGCCCCCATCACCGTGTCGACGATTTGCTGTTCCGTGCCGGGATAACTTGTCCGTTTGCTCTGGCGCACACCGTGACGCAGGGCGTCCTCGTAGGTAATGCCGAGCTTCAGGAAGGAGGGATCGGCGAAATGTTCGCGGTATCGCTGGTTGAAGAGGACCAGCCGATCGTCCTCGTCATAGAGCCAGAACGCCGCCGGCAGGGCGTTGATCGCGTCGACGAGGCGCTGCTCTGCCCGCTCCGCCCGGGCCAGGCTTTCCAGATGGTCGGTGATGTCGATGCGCAGGCCGACCATGCCGCCGTCCGGCGTGCGCCGCTCGACGATGCGGATCCAGCGCCCGCTGGCCAGCTGCTGATCGACGCCCCGTTCCAGTGAACGATGCGCCGCCAGCCGGTTCGCCAGCCATTCCTCCTCGCGCCCTTTGGCGTCCGCATATTCGCCGTGTTCCAGGCCGTAGCGCAGAATGTCCTCGAAACGGGCGCCTTCGACGATCGCGGGCGCGCTCTTTGCGTAGATTTCCCGATAGCGCTCGTTGCAGATGACGAGGCGGTCATCGGCGTCATAGAGGACGAAGCCGTCCGGCAGCGTTTCGATGGCCGACACCAGGCGCTGCCGGGCGGCCTGCGCCTGATCCTCGGCACGTTTGCGCTCGGTGATGTCGAGGACGAAGGTGACGAGCCGGGTCGGGTCGCCAGGCGCCATCTGGACGTGGATATCCACATCGTAATAGCTGCCGTCCTTGCGGCGGTAGCGGCCTTCCATGCGCCGGAGCTTCTGCTCGCCGTTGAGAAGCGAACGGTTCTTCTCCTTGATGGCGTCAAGGTCGAGCGCCGGGTTGATGTCGGCAACCGTCATCTCGCGCATTTCGTCGAGCGTGTAGCCGAGGTTCTCGCGGGCACCGCGATTGGCATAGAGGAATTTCAGGCTGGCGGCGTCGAGCACGTGGATTTCGTTGAGCGATCCCTCGAGCATCTGGCCCATCAGGCTCGCCTCGCGCAGCCGCTCGGCGGCCGCCTTGCGCTCGGTGATGTCGATGCCGATGGTGACGAAGCCGGTCAGCCGGCCGTCATCGTCATGGACGGGGCGGATATCGAGGTCGATCCAGTAGGTCTCGCCGAACCTGTTCTTGTTGAGCATCTCGCAGGTGATGCCCTCGCCGGCGGCCTCGGTGCGTTCGAGTTCGCGCATCGCCGCGGGATCGTTGCCCTCGGCGCGGAGGAACTCGGACGGCTTGCGGCCGACGATCTCTTCCAGCTTGTAGCCGGTCTTTTCGCAAAAGGCGGCGTTCGCCCATTCGATGCGGCGTTCGGGATCGGTCAGCGTGACATAGGCTGTCGTGTGCTCGGCGACCGCGCCGAGCTTCGCCTGGAATGCGTCACTGCCTGTGTTTTTATCGCGTCTTGCCGCCAACGCCTCGTCCACTCCTGCCGGCGTCGCACTGGCGCGCGGCATAGCGGGCCCAGTTTTCCCGCGGAATTTCCATAAACCGCAAGCGGTTAAAGCGGGCTAAATGCCGAAACCGGCATATATCGGGAGCCGCGGAGCGGCGCGGCTCCCGGCCGAGTCAGCGGCGAATGAAGGTCTTGTAGACGTAGCCCTGCAGGCCGTCATGGGTGACGGCGCACCAATGGGTGCAGTTTTCCTCGGCGAGCAGTTCGGCATTGGCCGGGATGATCTCGAGGATCTCGGATTCATTGTCGGGTCCTGAGCGCAGATTGACATATTTGTCGGCCTGGGCGGGCGTGAGCGGCTTGCCGTCGGGCGCAAAGGCCGCCGCCGGATCGTCGGCGGACGCGGCGGCCATCCGGTCCGGCTCGGGCGGCTGGCTCTCGTCGGCCATCATCGCCTCCAGCTTCGCGGCCTCTTCGGCGGTGTCGGCGACGGCGACCGGCTCGCCCGGCGACAGGATGGAGGCTGTCTCGGCGGCATCGATGCCGTTCGGCGGGAGGTCGGCCGGCACGGCGGCAAGCGCCGGTTCAGCCGGAGCGGCGACGTCCTCTCTACCCGTGCCCGGATCGGCATCGGCGACCAAAACGGCTTCGCTTTCCGGAAACAGCGAGGCGCGTGAGGCCGGTTCGGCATCGACGGCTTCACGGACGGCCGGCGGGGCGGCGATGTCGCGCGGTTCGGCCATCTGCTCGGACTTCGGCTCCGCCATCGGTTCCGACATGGCCGCGGTGCGCGCCGCCGGCTGCGCGGCTTCGGGCGCGGCGCTGGCCTCAACCGCGGGCGCCGCCGCGCCGTCGTCCAGCTTCCACACCGCGATGCCGGCGCCTGCCGCGCCGCCGATCACGGCGAGGATGGCGAGCGCGGCGACCTGTCCCGCAACCTTCTTCCAGGCGGCCGAGCTCCTCTGCCCGGTCTCGATCCATTCGCCCCTGCCCTGTTCTTCCCACGTGATACTCATCGATACACCCCGTTTGATACTTCCCTGTTCGTGGCGGCGGCCTCGTTGGCGGGTCGCGCGCCGGGTCACCTGACAGTCACAGTCGGGCGGGAATCGGACGGGGCCGGTCATTTTCGATGACTCGGCGAAAGGCGGGCGTGAGGTGGGGCTAGTTCTCCGCGACAGCCTCCCGCACGAACCGCGCCATGACCGGGCCGAGCGTATCGACGGGCGAGCCGATCAGCGGGGCGGGCGAGATGTGGTTGTGGCCGGGCATGTAATGCAGATGTGGCCATGCGCCGTTTTCGGCCATCCACGCCTCGACCAGATGGGCCGCCTGGCGCTGGAAATGCGGCGGGTCGAGTTCGGCGACGGAGAACATCAGCGGCAGCGGGCATGAGGCGAGCGCGGCAAGCGTCGAGTGGGCGGCGAATTGCGCGGCATCCTCGCCGAAATAGGCGTCCTCGAAGGTGCGGCGGTCGTGGCGGGTGAAATCGTAGAGGCCGGACATCAGCACCGCGCCGGCGACCGCTTCATGCACCGGGCCGGCGTGGCCGGCGAGATAGTCGGCGACATTGATCGCCCCCGCCGACGCGCCGGCGAGGATGATGTGGGGCGATGTCCCGAACAGGGTCTCGGCGTTGTCCGTGACATGGGCGATGGCGGCAGCGACATCCTGCGCGCCGGACGGCCATCTGGCGTCGGGCAGGATGCGGTAGGTCATCGCGACCGCCGCGAAACCCTCCGACGCGGCCCACTGGCCGATATTGGCGAAGAAGGGCTTGCCCTCGCCGCCCTTGTCGCCGCCGGCGAAACCTCCGCCATGGACGAAGAGGAAGAGGGTTTCGGCCGGTTCGCCGCCCGCCGGGCGGTAGAGATCGAGCCGGTTGCGCGGGTGCGGGCCGTAGGCGATGTCCCAGGTCGCGCGCGTCACCGCCGGGTCGAGCGCGGCGGCGAGCGGGGTGATCACCCGGTAGGTGGCCTGGACGAGGTCCGGGTTCAGCACCGCGCCGAGCGGGCGCAACGGGGCGAGCGGGTCGGGGTGGAACGGCATCATCTATCCTCTCGATCAGTCAAAGGCCGGCATGACCCGGTCGGAAAACAGTTCGACCGAGCGGATGACGGCGTCGACGGGCAGGTCTCCGAAGGCGAACCAGGAGACGAGATAGTTGGTGCCGCAGCGCTCGACCTCCTCCAGCACGTAGTCGCGGACGGTCTCCGGCGAGCCGGCGATGCCGTTCCTGGCCGCCTCCAGCTGCTCCCAGCTTTCGGGATAGAGATCGGTCATCGGCACGGCGCGGCCGGCATCGACCCAGAGCTTGGCGAAGGAGGCGCGCCATTTCTCGTAGGCGCTGGCGGCGAGGTCCTTCGCCTCGGCATCCGTCTCCGCGACGACGACGTGGCGGCTGACGCCGACCAGCGGCAGGTCGGCGATGTCGTGGCCCTCCTCCAGCCAGGTTTCGCGGAAGATGTCGGTCAGCGCCCTGACCTGGTCGTCATGGGCGAGCGTGACCGTGTTGGCGCCGGCGCGGGCGGCCCAGGCGAAGCTCTCGGGCGCGCGGCTGGCGTACCAGAGCTCCGGATAGGGCTGCTGCAGCGGGCGCATCGTCATCGGCACGTCGGCGAACTCGAAGAACTCGCCCTTGTGGGTGAGCGTGTCGGATTGCAGCGCCTTGAGGATCACCTCGGTCGCCTCGAAATAGCGGCGCTGCTGCTCCTCCATCGGCACGCCGTAGAAACCGGCCTCGATGGGCGATGCGCCGCGGCCGATGCCGAGCATGAAGCGGCCGTTCGACATGTGGTCGAGCATGCAGATTTCCTCGGCCAGGCGCAGCGGATGATAGAGCGGCAGGATGTAGATCAGCGGGCCGATGCGGATGCGCCTCGTGCGCTGGATGACGGCGGAGAGATAGACCGAGGGCGACGAGGCGTATCCGAGCGGCGTCGCGTGGTGCTCGGCGACGTGATAGGCATGGATGCCGCAGCGGTCGTATGCCTCGACGATTCTCAGCCGGTTTTCCAGGTGCCGGCCGAGATCCGGGCCGCTGGCGTCCACATGGTCGAACACGCCGAATTTCATGGATTTTTCCTCCCCGCGCGATGCGTGCGCGCGCCTTTTTGAAAAGGCGGGGCGGCGGCGTCAAGGGGAGCGGGGCGTGTCTCCCCCCTTGCGGGGGAGAAAGCAAAAGCTTGGGCTTGGCAGCGCCAAGTCCTTAGCTTTTGCCAGAGAGGGGGCAAGGTGTCGAAGCAGAAGCGGTCGCGCATATGTTGGACATCGCGACCCCCTCTCTTGTGATTTCCAAGGACTTAGCAAGCTAAGCCCAGGAAATCACTTTCTCCCCCGCCAAGGGGGAGATAGGCGCGCGTCGCTTTCGCCTCGCGCCAAAAACATCGATCTCCGTCATTTTCAAAGAACCCGGGCTGACAAGCCCGCAAGGCCGACCGGCCGTCCGAGCTTATGCGAGGCCCATGCGGAGGCGTTCCCGCGCAGCGGGAACTGCCGTGAGCTCAAACAAACCGGAA
>NZXU01000116.1 GCA_002698425.1 Ahrensia sp.
CGAACTCAACGGCCCCGACATCTACCGCACCACGACCGT
Organism: Ahrensia sp.; assembly: GCA_002698425.1. Next base: position 40 of record NZXU01000116.1, read on the forward strand.
CACCCGCGAGGTGTACACCATCAGAGGAACCGTCAAGCAGGGCAATTCGGGCGGGCCGATGATCAACCGCAGCGGCAAGGTGCTCGGCGTGGTGTTCGGCGCCGCGGTCGACGACGCCGACACCGGCTTCGTGCTCACCGCCGACGAAGTCGCGCGGCAGATGGCCCGGGTGGGCAACGTCGATCGGGTGCCCACCGGCACCTGCATCAGCTGACCGGTCGGGCGTAGACCTGCTCGAGGAACCGGGTCAGCTGGTCGTTGACCTGGCCGGGCGCTTCCTCGTGGGCGTAGTGCCCCGCGCCGGCGATCGACGCATAGCGCCCGTGCGGAGCGTACTGCCGGGTCCGGTTCACGGGATCGGCCAGCACATACGGATCGCCGTCGCCGCGCAGGTGCAGCACCGGCACCGATATCGGCCGCTTCATCGAGCGCATGAAGCGCCGGCCCTCGCCCCGCAGCTGGCTGCGCGCCGCCCAGCGCTGGTACTCCAGCGCCGAGTGCGCAGCCGAGGGGATCTGGATGGCCCGCCGCAGATGGCCGATGGTCTCGGCGAAGTCGTCACCGGCCTGCCACGCGGCGCTGGACCTGCTGCGCACCAACCGTTCGAGCTCGGCGCCGTCGTGGCGGGTCAGGCTGCGCTCGGGCCAGATCGGGACCTGGTAGCGCAGCATCCACGGCAGCAGCGCCCGGCCCTGGTCCCGGCGCCGCAGCGCCGAGGCGCGCAGTGCCGCCGGGTGCGGTGAACTCACCACGGCGATCGCCCGCACCACCCTCGGGTGCAGCACCGACGTGGCCCAGCACACCAGGCCGCCGTCGGCGTGCCCCACCAGCGTGGCGCTGTTGTGCCCGAGCGCGCGGACCAGTCCGGCGGTGTCGCCGGCCAGTGTCCACCCGTCGTATCCGCGAGGGGGCTTGTCGCTGGCTCCGTAGCCGCGCAGGTCGACGGCGACCACCCGGGCGCCCGACAGGCCGGTCAGCTGGTGGCGCCACGACCACCAGAACGAGCCGAACCCGTGCAGCATGATCACCAGCGGGCGGTCGGTGAACGGGCGGGACGCGTCGTCGGTGTCGGCACGCTGGTCGGCCTCGACGACGTGGAACCGAATGCCGTTGGCGTGCACATCCAGGTGTCGCCACGGCCCGTCGATCCGCACAGTCGACGGATCAGGTGGGGGCATTACCAGCCGGACGGATCGGTGGCCGGCTTGCCGTCGGTGGTCGCGACCGCTTTGGCGGGCTTGTCCGGGCCGAACGCCTCGGGAATCTCTTTCACCGATTCGATGGTTTTCTGCGGCCCGCGGATCCGGCGCACCTTGAGGTATCCGAGCAACGCGAACACCGCGGTCACCACGACCATGATGCCGAAGACGATCAAGAACGCCGCCCACCGCCACAACCACGTGTCGAGCAGTTCGGCGACGAAGAAAAAGAAGAAGAACGTCGAGTAGAACAGCACCACCAGCGCCAGGATGAAGAAGACGCTGCCGGTCAGCCCCTTCTTGACGTCGCGGGTGATCTCGGCCTTGGCCAGCTCGACCTCCGCGCGCACCAGCGTCGACACCTGGGCGGTGGCGTCCTTGACCAGATCACCGATCGAGGGGTCCGGCTTGGGTGCGTGGGGGTCCACCAACGGTATCGACGTCACCGTGGTCGGTACGCCGTTCGTGCGATCGCTCACGCAAGCTTCCTTCCGGCTTCTGCTCGGTCCGGGTCCATTCCGGCTTATGTTGCCACGTGGCGTCCCACGAAACGATTCCGGCCGACGATAGACTGCGCTGACTACGAAGGTGTGGCGGGTCGGGCTGGTTGATAGGGGATTGACACGTGAGGTTGCGCGGCCGCTGCCTGACCCTGCGCGCGGTACTGGCGGCAGTGACCGTGGTGTTGCTGATGCCGGCCGTGCCGGCTTCGGCCCAGGCGCCCGTAGCACTGGGCGGCGGCTCCGGGCTGGTCGTCGACGGCGAGACGTTGTGCACGTTGACCGCGATCGGCAACGACAACCAGGGCCGCCTGATCGGGTTCACGTCGGCGCACTGCGGCGGCCCCGGCGCGGTGGTGGCGGCCGAAGGCGCCGAGAACGCCGGGGTGGTGGGCACGATGGTGGCCGGCAACGACGCCCTGGACTACGCGGTGATCGAGTTCGACCCGGGCAAGGTCGCCCCGGTCAGCGCGGTCGACGGCTTCCGCATCGACGGGCTGGGACCCGATCCTTCGTTCGGCGACGTGGCCTGCAAACTGGGCCGCACCACGGGCTACTCGTGCGGCGTCACCTGGGGCCCGGGACAACAGCCCGGCACCATCGTCAACCAGGTCTGCGGTGGGCCGGGTGACTCCGGTGCGCCGGTCACCGTCGACAACAAGCTGGTCGGCATGATCCACGGCGCGTTCTCCGAGGACCTGCCGACGTGCATCATCAAGTTCATCCCGCTGCACACACCTGCGGTCACGATGTCGTTCAACACCCAGCTGGCCGACATCACCGCCAAGGGCCGGCCGGGCAGCGGGTTCGTCCCCGTCGGCGCAAGCTGACCGGCCCAGCCGCGCTGCCCTGACCCGTCAGGCCGTCACTTGCTGGCGCGGATCGCCTCGAACACGCTGGGGTCCACCAACGTCGAGGTGTCCCCGAGTTCGCGTCCCTCGGCCACGTCGCGCAGCAGCCGGCGCATGATCTTGCCGCTGCGGGTCTTCGGCAGCTCCGGCACGACGTGGATCTCGCGCGGCTTGGCGATCGGAGAGATCTCGCGGGCCACCTCGGCGCGCAACTCGTCGACCATGTTCTTCTCGCCGCCGTGGGCGCTGGACTTCAGGATCACGAAGGCGCAGATCGCCTGCCCGGTGTGCTCGTCGGTCGCGCCGACCACCGCGGCCTCGGCGACACCCGAGTGCCCGACGAGCGCGGACTCCACCTCCGCGGTCGAGATCCGGTGCCCCGAGATGTTCATGACGTCGTCGATACGCCCGAGTACCCAGATCTCGCCGTCGCTGCCGTACCGAGCGCCGTCACCGGCGAAGTACCAGCCCTGCTCGGCGAACCGGGACCAGTAGGTCTCCTTGAAGCGCTCGTCGTCACCCCAGATGCCGCGCAGCATCGACGGCCACGGCTTGTCCAGCACCAGATAGCCGGTGACGTGCTCGCCGTGATCGGGCTGCGGCTGCAACTCGTTGCCGTCGTCGTCGACGATCTTGGCTGAGATCCCCGGCAGCGGGCGCATCGCCGAACCCGGCTTGCATTCGGTCACGCCGGGCAGCGGAGAGATCATGATCGCCCCTGTCTCGGTCTGCCACCAGGTGTCCACGATCGGCGTCTTGTCGGCGCCGAACGCCATGCGGTACCAGCGCCACGCCTCCGGGTTGATCGGCTCACCCACCGAGCCGAGCAGCCGCAAGCTCGACAGGTCGTGTTCGGCGGGAATCTGGCGGCCCCACTTCATGAACGTGCGGACCAGCGTCGGGGCGGTGTAATAGATTGAGACGCCGTATTTCTCGATGATCTCGAAGTGGCGGTGCTCGTTCGGCGAGGCCGGGGTGCCCTCGTAGACGACCTGCGTGACGCCGTTGGACAACGGGCCGTAGACGATGTAGGTGTGCCCGGTGACCCAGCCGATATCGGCGGTGCACCAATAGACATCGGTTTCAGGCTTGATGTCGAACACGTTGTGGTGGGTGTAGGAGGACTGCGTCAGGTAGCCACCCGAGGTGTGCATGATGCCCTTGGGCTTGCCCGTGGTGCCCGACGTGTAGAGCAGGAACAGCGGATGCTCGGAGTCGAAAGCCTCAGGGGTGTGCTCGGTCGAGGCGTGGGGGACGGTCTCGTCCCACCACTTGTCGCGGCCGTCCGTCCAGGGGGTGTCGATACCGGTTCGGCGCACCACCAGCACGTGCTCGACGGGGCTGTCGGCGCCCAGTCCCGCGATCGCCTCGTCGACCCCCTCCTTGAGCGATACCGCCGAACCGCGGCGGTACTGTCCGTCGCTGGTGATGACCAGTTTGGCTTGGGCATCCTCGATGCGGGCCTTGAGCGCCGAGGCCGAGAACCCCGCGAACACCACGCTGTGCATCGCGCCCAGCCGGGCGCACGCCAGCATCGCGATGATCGCCTCGGGCACCATCGGCATGTAGATCGCCACCCGGTCACCGGACCGCAGGCCGAGGTCGGCCAGCGTGTTGGCGGCGCGGCACACCTCGTCCTTGAGTTCGGCGTAGGTGATCGAGCGGGCGTGGTCCACCGGCTCACCCACCCAGTGGATCGCCACACGGTCGCCGTTACCGGCCTCGCAGTTGGAGTAAACAACATCAAGGCAGTCGTAGCTTCTCCTCAGTGTGCCCCGCAGACATACACTATTGCGGTCACTCGTGCCGAGGCTACTGCCTGCGCCACGACGGGCGGTCTTGCTGGTTTGACACTCCAAGATCAAGCCGCAGCTAACATTGCGATTTCCCCAGCGTTTTCTGCAACCACCAGGTCATACACGGCTACCACCAACCAATTCACGGTAACGGCTAATCCGACTGCAATGGCAGGGTGGGCGGTGGCAACTGCTTTTACTAACAACGTAACTAACTCTGCCACTAATGGACCTCATACTCTCGTAACGGGAGTTCCAAATACCTTTACGTTTACGACCACGATTGGCACTTGCTTCCCGCAAACTTATACACTGACCGTCACACGAGCTGTAAATATGTGTCCGACTTCACTAATTTCGCAAGTGGAAATTACCAGTCCGGCCAACGTGAATGTGACCACAGCTGGATCTACTTATTCGGCGAGTGTTGGGCAAGGAGTTACTTCAGTGACGTTCCGCGTTACCGCTGCTAATGGGTTGGAACCGGATGCAGGAACTGCCAGTGCAACATCAATTACAGTCACCAATTTGCAGACGGGAACTAGCACTGCGATGACTGTAGGAACCAAAACAACTACTATTACTTGCAATCAATTCACCAATGTGCAAAACAATTTGTGCCATGGTCAAAATTGTTACCGCCTCGTGGTGTTCACGCTTAATTGCGCACCAACCACGTTCACATTGTGTGTAACCAGGGCCGCTGCGTCATGCCCCGCTAGCACCGATGTCATCAAGTCCATTAACTTGAAGCTGACTGGTACGACTACTGTAGTACCGTTTGTTCAGACATCGGCAAGAACTTATTCCGGGGTGATTCCTGTGGCAAACAGTCAAGTTTTCTTTGACAACTTGGTACTCCAGGACTTTTTGCCGTCTTCTATCAACCAACAGTGGTTGTCGACTGGTTCAGCTCCCACTGGCACAGCATCGAACGTCGGGATGGGTAATGACCTGACTTTGGCTCGTTGCAATAATACCATTTTCTTGCGCATTTGTACACCTTACTGTGCTACTCAAACCTACACGTTCAACATCGAGCGATCGCGTTCGTCTTGCCCAGCGGATTACATTACTAAAGTTAGTACTACTCCTGCTGTTACGTTTGCACAATCTCCAACTGGAGGCAATAGGCAGTTCTCAGCCACCGTCCCGACAGGCACCACAACAATCACCATCACAAATCCTAGTGCCTCGCTGAATCCTGCTCTAGTGGCAACCGGACTAATCTTGACCTCTCAAGTGCGCATGCCCGGGTCCACAACCTTTAGTGCGCCTGCGAACATTCCGGCCGCCGGAGTCGCGGTTCCATTGAATATGTTTGGTGAATACGAAGTTATTGTAACTGTGGGTCCTGCAAATTGTCCCAAGGCATACTACACGATCAAGATTACTCGACCGACTCAGAGCTGCCCCGCGTCGTTCGCAAAGTCCTTGAAACTTACTACAGCTTCTGGCGTCGAGATCCCTTTGTCGGGAACTATTGGAAGTCAAACTGCAACTGTTCCTTACACCACTCAGAACGTGCGGGTAGCGTTCACATTTGCTGACACAATGACTGGAACCGTGGCTCCTGCTGCCGGTGCCAATCAAGCAGTAGCAGTTGGAACAACTAAAATTACTGTAGTTGCAACGTCAGCCCAATGCGGTTGCCAAAGCTACACAATTACGGTTACGCGAGGAGAAGGTTGTTGCCCCACCAAGCAATCCGTATACAAAACGTTCACCTTGGCTCAAGGTGGAACCAACATTCCATTGACTCCGGCGATTACTATGACTGCAGCCCGAAGTTTCACGGGAACACTCCTCGACAATACCAACGCCATTACGTTCACAGCAACGAAATATACCAATATGCCGGCCGTAACTGAAACCTTTACTGGAAAGAGTAATGGTGTCACTTGTGCAGGAACTACTTGCCAGACCTACCCCGGATCCAACGTTATTGAAATGGTTTCAACGTCAGGTTCGTGCGTCCCGCAGACCTATACGTTCACTTTGACGAAGCCAGTGAAGGCAACATGTACTGGAGCAGCGTCAGCCACGTGCTGTCCTGCTAGCAGTGATGTATTGTCACCCACAGCTACCAACGTCTTCCAATTCGCAGGTGTTACCGAGACTTGCGCAGCTCTTGGAGCTGGTGGTCGAACTGCTGCTTGCACCGTACCGGCCGCTACTGGAGCCATTCCCTCGGCCACGTTGTCTGTGCCCACCCTGGTGGCTGGGCTAACGGGAACTGTCACTGTTACTCCGACGGGAGCCGTTACCATGAATCCTGGCGTGGCAAAGACGTGGACTGTAGTGGCAAGAACTAATCAATGCGTTACGCAAACTTATACGGTTTCGTTGACCCTGGCGGCTCAGACCGCCGCCCCATGCCCAACTATCGGAACCAATTTCTTGACCAGCATAAGAATTCAAGCGAACGGAATTGACCGTCTGTCCCCTGCCACCACCCCGCTTGGAGCAACTCGAACGGTAACTGCGAATGCCGTCGGCTACACTGCAAGTGTGGGCGCGACTGCTACCTTGACAATTGTCAAAGCCGACGCTGGCGTGTCATTGTCATGCACTCGTTCCACTTCATGCACCAGTACTCCTGTCGCGTACGATCCAGCGACGAATTTGGCTTTGACTGTCGGAGCCAATCAAGTAGTTTGTGTTGCCGGCTTCCGATGCGGTGCAGATCAGACGTACACATTCAATGTACCGAGGTCGGCCCCGTCGTGTCCTTCCTCAAGCAACTTGTTGACCAGCTCGCTTGCGCTGACATTAAGTGCAGGAACCGTTGCAGCCAACCAACTCACCGTGACCGGAAGCGGGAACAGTTTTACATACACTGCTCCTATTGCAACTGTAGGAACCGCAACAACTGTTCGATTTACTGCAAACCCCACGGGAAGTGAGCTTGCTCCAGGATGGGCCCAGCAATCTCTCCAATTCAATGGTGTGACAGTTGCTAACCCAACCGATCCCCAAACCATCTTCTCGGACACCACTGGAAACGCAAACAAATATGTTTTGGTCGCTCAGGATGAAGCCTGCGGCAAACGAACCTATACTTTCTTGATCCCCCGTAACGAGAACACTTGTCCCGCCGATAAGAATGTTCTCCAAACCCTGGTTCTCGATGAAACGCCGAACATTGTAAGCAGACCCGGTGACAATGGTGATACAGTACTGTCAGCAACCGTTGCGGCGCTGGGTACAAACAGGGCAATAACCGTCTCTGGCCTTGACTTCCGCCTGAAGAGTTTGGATGTCAAGTCCATCACCACAAAGGCTGGAATCACTCCTGCCGCGGCGGATTTCCTTGCACGTTTTGAAGTTTTGGGTGCCACCGGTACAACGCCTATTGTTACGCGCCCCTCGCTCGGCAAGGCAATCCCGATGACGATCATGACCAATGTGTTCCGCATAGTCGCGTACACCCAGAATTGCATTCCTCAAACCTACACGATTACTGTGCCGCTGACGGATAAGACATGTCCCACCGATAATTTGATCCTTGCAAGTATTGGTTTCCGGCTAAGCACTGGAACCACCCAGACTATCACCAACCCGACGTCTTTGACTAGCACCGTACCGAACATTTTGACCACCACTGACGGCATCAAATTGGCTAGTGGAAATTTGAACTCTGTTTTACTGAAACCAGGTATCTTGGCCCCCACCAACAACGGTTTGGTATCTACTGGAACCGTTGAAGTTCGATACAATGGCTTGAATGTAACCAACTTGAACACCGATCAGCAAGTAAATGCTGGCACCAATGTATTCCACATTATTTTCACGACAAACAATTGTGCCAAAATTACGTACACTTTCAACGTGGTGAAGGCTGCTGCAGCAACATGCACAGCTGGAAACCAAGTGGTTCGTCAGGTCATATTTGAAGATACGGCCGGAGGAAACGCGCGTACGGTTAGCTTCACCACCACAACTTCTCAAACGGTTGCCTACAACAACGACAAGTATCAGGTGCGCATCAGAAGTATTGATCCGGCACCTCAGAACGCTCGTACTGGTGGCTGTGTTTGTGGTATGGTGCAGTATCAAATTTCACTGAAGAGTGGAGGCAATACTACCATGCCTTCCAACATCGTACTCAGTAGTACTGCCGCAGATCTCCCCGGCAACACTGTGTTGAATCTCATTCCCTCGACCGGAACCGACAACCAATACATTATTTCGGCATTCTCTGAGCGATGCGCGCCTTCTACTTTCACGATCACGATCACCAAGGCCACCTCGGGTGCCGCTTGTGCCAATCCATTCATCAAGGAGGCTATTGTCAACGCGTATCCGATTGCGTCCGCCACTAACTTCAAGCGAATCGATTACACCTTCCAAAACAACGCCGTGTTGAATACTTTGACTGTAACTGTTCCGAACTACATGGATCAAGCAGCTATCGTGCATGACCCGGCACAAACTACCTTGGCTTTTGCTGCCCCTGCCACTGCCGCTGTTGCGACCGTTTTCAGACACCCTGGAAGCATTGCGGAGAGCACTGCCGCAGTAACTGTGTGCGACAGCAATCCTGGTGGAGGCGGTGGATGCGGAAACCGATTCAATTTGGTGCCTGGAACCAATCGAGTGGTTATCCAGTACAGGATCCGAAACTGTGCCTGGCCAACGTACACTATTAACATCGTTCGAGAGGAAGTTTGTCCCAGCGACCTTTTGATGGGATTCACCATCAAACACTCCCAACTTCCTGCTGCAGGTCAAACCATTGTTTTCACCCCTGGAAATTACACTGCAGAACTGAAGGTCAATCCCCAAGTGACCGGTATGAACATCGATAATTTCATGACCTACAATAATATCTTGGATAGTGGTCTCTCCATTACTGTCAAGTTCCCGAACCTACCAGCTGTAACTGGTACCAAGACCCTGAACGTAATGACCAACAATCGATTTGACAAGGGAGATAGTAATGTGCTTATCGTGGCCTCCAACTGTGGTTGTAAACCCATCACATACACAGTAAAGGTGAACCGTGCCCTGTGCAAATGTCCCCCTAACAACGACGTTGTAACTGCTTTGACGGCGAGAATTGGAACCACGACCTACCCAGTGGTCGGTTCGGTTGCGACAAACCGGAACTTCACAGTTGCACTCCCGACCAATATCGGCACCACCGCGATAACAATCGGAGTCACCAATCCGTTTGGCCTTTCCATCCTTCCAACGCAGGCAGGCAATCAAGTGGTCACTGTTCAACAAATGGGCAGTGCTCCCGCTAATTGCGCAGCCAATGGAGTTAACCAATGGAACTGTAATGTAAACGTAGCCACTTTAATGGGCGGCTCTAACGTCGTCTCCGTTGTCGTCCAGACCAATTGCAAGACACAAACGTACTTTATGGACCTTCAGTTCGCCACCAACTCTTGCCCTAGCAACAGCGACTTGATTACTGCATTGCCAGTCACGATTAATACTGCTCCATTCGCTAACCAGGTAGTTACCTTTGACGGAGCTTTCTCCAATGGCAAGCGTGTCTTCCGAGCTACCGTTCCGAACGGCGTCACTCAAGTGGCCTTCGGAAATCCGGTTTGGGCTGCATCTGCTGTTACCCCTAGCGCAACCGCTGTTGCGCCGACGACCGGAGCGTTGAATGGAAACAAGGCTCTCGCAGTTGTCGGAGACAATACCTTCGTTTACACCGTGGCCAGTACTAGTTGCTGCACACAAACTTACACTTTCATCATTACCCCACAAACCATGGCGTGCCCAAGCACCCAACCTCTCGCTTCAATTGTCGTCCAAAACAGCAAGAGTATTGCCAAGACTGTCACTGGTTTGCCCGGAACTACTCTTTCTGCTACGATTGAGTCATGGAGTACCCAAGTTCGTATTCTTGGTGCCACTCCTGTTGCGACCAGTCCGATCACTGGCTTCACCGCGGTAGAGAATGGAAACAATGTTGTTGGCACTGCCGTGAGTACACGAAATGTGAACCCAGGACCTAATACGTTCACTATCGTCGTAAACTCTCCAGTTAGTGTAGCAACCACGTATACCTTGGTTGTCACTCGTACACCGATTTGCCCGTCGCAACTCTTGGTGTCGCTTGGCATCCAACCAAACACTGGTGCCGCAGTTACGGCTACTTTCACTGGAACAAGTTCGACCATCACCTTGCCAAAAGCTGTAGCATCTTTCAGCTTGCAGGCAAATTCCATTGTTTTCGCTAACGGTGCTGGTTGCACTGCAACAGCAACACTCGCTCCAGCCGGAACGGTAAACTTCCAAGGCACTTGTTCGCAAACTGTAGTCATCACCGCCCAAGCACAGTACTGTGCAGCCCAATCATTCAACTTGACTGTCAATCGGGCAACCGACGGTACTTGTAATGCACCGAACATGGTGACAACCATGGTTTTCCAACGACCTGGCGGCGTAAACTTGCCCGTTTGTACTGGCACCTTCGGTTGCACTACCGGAACGTTCACTGCATCTGCGAACCGACAATATTTCCTGCAAGTTCCGGAGCAAATCAATCAAATCTTCTTGCGATCCATCACATTTACTCCCGGTGCAAAGACCAGCACCTTCCAAAGGGTGAGCAGTACAGGAGCACTTACTGGCGTGACGCCCTATCCCCCAACAGGAACGGGAAGCAACATGAACAACCTTAAGGTCACCGAGAAGTTGCCACTCACTCGCCAGAACACATTTCTTTTGACAGTTTCAGAGACGAAGACCAACAACGTTGTATGTTGTCCACAGACGTACACCATTTACGTGCAACGTCTGAAGCAGAGTTGTCCGTCTGGAGGCCAGGTTGTCGCTGGAATGGCATTGACAAACAATCCAGCCGGTACCACAGGAACGTGGGTGGTTGATCCTGCCGCCATCCCAGCTGGATCTCGATCCTTTACTTTCAACGTCGCTACTGCTTCGATCGGCACATACACGACCGTCCAATTCAATTTCAAGCAGGCCATCGACGTGTCTTACCAGAATGTAGCTCAGCAATTCGTCGGTTTGCAAGGATCCACGACCAATATTGGGTTTGCAAACATTTTACAGACCAATGCTCTCACCATTGGCCGATGTTCTAACGTTTTCATCGTGAAGATCGCAACCAACGAATGTCCCGTAGAAACGTATACGTTTACGATCAATCGTGCCGCCCAAACGAATTGTCCCTCTGACTTGGTTCAATCCGTCCAGTTCACTTCACCGGCAGCGACAGTGACGTTGGCTGCAGGTGCGCGCACTGGCGTTGTGAACGGCCGACAATCCGATGCGAACTTGGAAGTTGCATTGGCGAATGTCATGGCAAATAACTTCGCCGGAGGCGGGGCTGTGACTTTGAACCCCACTGCAACTTTGAATGGAGCAACTTACACGTTTGGTAACCCGTCGCCATTGCTGTACGGCAACAACACGTTCGTTCTGACAGTGACCCCTGCCGAGTGCTGTCCCACAGTGTACACTTTCACAATCAATCGGGCCCAATGTGTTTGCCCGACAAACAATGACGTTATTTCTAAGTTTGGAATCACCGTTGGAGGCACGAATTCCGTTGTTACTTTGACGGCAGGGCAACGGGTGATCCCGGTAACCCTGGCACAAGGAAACGCTTTCGCGGTTCGGGCCGTCGGAGCAAGTTCAACTGAACTTGCGCAGAGCATTGGAACCACAACTTTCAGTCCCGCACTACCGATTAATAAGTTAGCAACTGATATTAGCGCGCAAGCCCCCGCGAATAACCGTGTTGTCGTCGTTGTGACCACACCGGAATGTCCCAAGCAAACTTACACGTTTGAATTGAATAAGGCCGCTGCCGCTGGATGTCCCGCCCAAGTAATTCAAACTGTCACATTTGCTGGTGGTCAGCCTCCAGCTTTCAACCCCGCTACCGGTAGCACAGCAACAGTTCCTGCCACCACGACATCGACTTCCGTGACCGCCATCAACTTCAACGGCGGGGTTACTAAGACCACCAATCCTGACCAAAATGTTGTGAAGTTCAATGGTGTAGTAACGACTGGCTCCGTCAATCTTGAAATTGGTTCATCCAACGTGTTTACCTTCGAGGTGTACAGTCAGCAATGTCCTCCACAGACCGTGAGTCTCACTGTGACGCGAAGTGCTGCGGCCGCTTGCACCCAACCGAACCTCTTGACCAGCATTTTGATTCGCGATAACAACAACAACGTGGTTTTCAACCAGACTAGTGTGGGCGGCAGCAGCTCATTCAGTGCTACCGTTTCTGCGAACGCTGCTTCTATTGTGCAACCTACCGGAACAGCTATTGTAACTGACCCTGCCGGTGCGACTGTTACCTACAGCCCGGCATTCGCGGGCGGAAATTTGAATCTGAACACCGGTTTGAACACCGTCAAGTTGACCGTGGTTGACACAACCAACAAATGTCCGTCTCGCACTTACACGTTCTTGATTACAAAGAGTGCGGCTTGTTGTCCTTCGAACATGGATGTTCTGACTCAAGTTGACATTCGACACACCTCCTCCACCGGACCTTTGATCGCATTCAGCCCTTCCATCACGGGCGGCAATCGTAAGGCGGCTGCGGCTACGGCCGTTCCCACGGCTTCCACCAACGTCTTCCTCACGAAGGTTGATCGCGCCTTGGGTGTCAGTGGAGGTACGACCACGGTTTCAGTAAACGGGGGCGCAGCTAGTACTTTCACCGGCACTGCAATTACACTCGCAACGGTTCCTGGCCCGAACACGGTTGTGATCACGGCAACTAGCACTCAATGCCGAGCGCAAACCTACACATTCACGTTCACTCGCACTCGGCCGGCAGGATGTCCGGCGAGCAACAACGTCCTGACCTCCATTACCGTTCGAGACCAGGCAACCAATCTGTTGACTCTTTCCCCCTCAACTGTGGGCTCTAATCGTGCCTTTACGATTGCTGCGAACAACTCTGTGACCAGTGCCGCCGTGACTGTTGCTGTCGATGCCGCTGTCACAACTCCAACCACTCAAATTAGCTGTGGTGGTGCGTTCGCCACTGGGCTGACCAGAACTTGTCCCACCGCCATCGGTACCAACACTGTCTTGGTTCGAGTCACATCGGTGAATTGCGAACCGGTGACATATACCATCACTGTGAACCGAGCGGGTCTGAACTGTAACAGTACCAATTCGGACGTTCTCAAGGATATCATTGTGCGAGACAACAGTGGACGCAACCTTGCGCTTCCTGCATTCGCTACCGGTGTGAGATCGTTTGCCACTAGTGTATGCTGCGGAACAACTTCCACGACTCTGCAATCGGTGTGCTGGAATCTTCGAACCTCCTCCACCCCAAGAACCATTGCCGCTACATTCAACGGTGCGGCAGTGACCCTTGGCGGTGCGGCTTCGACTTTGACCACTGGCAGTAAGAACGTATACACGATTGTTGCTACGACGGCCAACTGTCCTCCGACCACCTACAACATCACTATTACGAAATCTGACTGCACTTGCCCGTGCAACGGTGACGTTTTGAGCGGAATCGCAGTGCAAGATACCACCGGCACAAGCAAGAACATTCCACTGACCGGCTCGTTGACCAACGGAAACCGAAAATTGACAGCAACCGTCGCCTCTACAGTGACGCAAGTTCAAATCGCAACACCCAGCTCCGCCACTGTGACTGCTCCGACTGCTCCTACCATCACTTTCAATGGTGCCGCAGCAGCGTTTGCAACTAATCTCGCTCTGGTCTTTGGAAACAACACTGCGGTCATTACGGTCGCGTCTAGCTTCTGTCCCACTCAAACGTACACTGTTGAGATCACTCGTTCGCCAATTTGTTGCCCTACCTCTTTGGATGTGTTGTCCAGCTTCACTTTGCAAGCAACCACGGCCGGTGGTTCAGTAACGATCCCGACCACGAAGTCAGGTTTCATCTTTACAGGAACGCTGCCTGTCGGTTCTTACACTGGCATCTCGGCTACCGCATTTGTGCCGTCCTCCAACGTTGCAGTTCCCGCTCCAACTTTCAGCCCGGCCGCTTCTACCATGCTTATGGTCGGCGTCAACGAGTTCAAGATGGTGTTTGCGCCTACTGGCTGCGCACCCTCCACCTATACCATTCGAATCACGGTCGCTGGGTTCAATTGCCCGACCAGTGGAAATGTGTTAGACAGCACCAACGGAATGACGGTGAAATTCGGAACCCGAACTTTGGCGGCCACGCAGGCCGGCAAGACCGTTACCGTCAATGTGGAGAGTGGAGTTACTAAGATCACTGATGTCACGTTGAAGGGAGACAGTGGTGTCTCGATTGTCACCACCGGAAGCCCGCGAAGTCAATTCAACTTGGCAGGTGGCTTTGCCGATTTGACGGCCGATCAAAACCTCCAGATTGGTACCAACACTTTCCAAATCCGAGTGATCTCGACATGCTGCCGACCGGAAACTTACACATTGGTGGTCATCCGAGATAAGTGCTCCTGCCCGACCGGAGCCAACATCGTCAAGAACTTCCAATATCGATTGGGAAGCTCCTCTACGGTGACTGTTCCCGTCGCCTCTGGAAGCACTAACGTCGCGATTACTTTGCCGGCTAACGTTCAGCGAATGTTCTACGTCACCACAGGGTTCAACCCGGGCTTCTCGCATTCTACCAGAATTACAACCGTTTTCTTGCACCCCGGTCAAATCAAGGGGACCACCGGAATCAACGAGAATTCTTTCATTACGCTGACTCCAGGGCTCAACAGATTTGTTACTGCCGTATATACAAAGGAATGCGAGCCGAAGACGTACACAATTGATATTACCCGAGCGGCGTGTGGCACATGCCCGACCTCGAGCAATGTTTTGAACTCTGTTGTTGTGACCCCGAATTCCGGATCTGCACAAACCGTCACGTTTGGCGCCAGTCGCTTCCAACAAATCGACTACAACACTCCGCTTGAATTTGTGACTGTGAGTACCCCATCGTTGGCCACTGGGCTTGTGAAGCCTGCGGTCACGATCAACAGCCAAGGTCTCCCTCAAACCATTGCACTCGTTTTCGTGAACAATGACATTAAAATCATTGTCACCACCGACAGTTGTGCGCCGCAAACCTACACGCTGCGAGTCCGTCGACTCACCTCTTGCCCCATCCAAGAAGATTACTTGAAGGGCATAGCAGCTTGCACACCGCTTACTGGTTCGTTCACGGGTGGCAACCACGTCTTCACAGGCTCGGTCGGCCAGAACGTTGCTACCTGCACCATTTCTGGAGTCACCCCGAATCGAAACATTCAAAACATTTCGGCTACCATCTCGGGCAGCGCCCTCCCCAACACTGTCAATCTTGCTCCAGGATTGAACACCATTGTGATGACCGTGTCCAGTATCAATTGTGCCGCCGTTCAATACACTCTGCAGATCACCCGGGCAACTCCTCCCCCTACTCCTACACCCACTCCGGGACCTCCCGTACCGACTCCGACGCCGACTCCGACTCCGACTCCGACTCCCACCCCGACCCCCACGCCGACCCCAACGCCGACTCCAACACCGACCCCCACTCCGACTCCGACTCCCACTACTATCTCCCCGGTGCCCATCTCTCCGTTGTCCCCAAGCCCCTTCACGCCTATCCGCGAACGAAGTGCCGGAACTTTGCTCACATCAAACTCGTTCTTGGTCATGGTTTGCACTATTTTGTTTGCGTTCTTCTCCTTGTTGTAAAGCGGTCAAAGCCTTTTTTGCTCAAGAACGAAATCCTGACATGTTAGCGTGTTCGGTGTGCAATAAAATTTTCGATCTCAGGATCACAGACACAGCTTTTGATGTCATGCGTCGTCGTGCGACAGCTCTTCCTCCTGCAGGCG
>NZXU01000117.1 GCA_002698425.1 Ahrensia sp.
GCGCGCGGGCGTCGGATTGCTCGCGAAATGCGCTGCCTCTCTTCCGTCATGCCGGGGGCGCGGCAGGCGCAACCCGGCATCCAGAGCCGAGAGGGTTCAGAACATGACCGGGTTTTGAAGAGTCTCTCGCGATCAAGGACTTGATCGCTGCTGGATTCCCGGGTCTCGCTGCGCGAGCCCGGGAATGACGTGGGTGAGGCGTTGCCCTCCAACAGTGTTGGGTTTGGCGGTATCGGATTTGTCAGCGGTGACGGGCCGGGCGCCTCGGCGCGGTGGTCTCGGATTGCTGGCGAAATGCGCTGCGTCTCTTCCGTCATGCCGGGGGCGCGGCAGGCGCAACCCGGCATCCAGAGCCGAGAGGGTTCAGAACATGGCCGGGTTTTGAAGAGTCTTTCGCGATCAAGGACTTGATCGCTGCTGGATTCCCGGGTCTCGCTGCGCGAGCCCGGGAATGACGTGGGTGAGGCGTTGCCCTCCAACAGCGTTGGATTTGGCGGGTATCGGATTTGTCAGCGGTCGCGGGCCGGGCGCTTTCGCGCCGCGGCACTTTTTGTTGGCGGCCGTCAGGCGGCGGTGCGGGCGAGCACCCGGATGCGGCTGTCGAATTCGCCGCGATCGACATAGAAGCCGCGCAAATGGCGGTGGCCTGTCGCCGGGTCGAAGGCGGCGCGGCCATGCAGGACGCGGCGGTTGTCGAAGACGACCATCTCGCCCGGTTTCAGCGCGAACTCGATGCGGTAAACCGGGTCGCGCAGCGCGGCCATGAAGGCGCGGTAGGCCATGTAATAGGCCTCGACCGTCTCGGCCGGCATGTCGAACATGTCGGCGAGATGGGCGTTCCAGCAGACCTCCGTCACCGCGCCATTTTCGTCCAGCGTGATCACCCTCTGGCGGCGGCGGATGTCGAATTCGCCGTCATGAAAGCGGAAGGGGATCGACTGCGTCGACAGCAGCGCGAAGGCGTCGGGATCGTTGGCGCGCAGATCCGCCGCGATGGCGAAGCCGTCGGCAAAGACCGAGCCGCCGCCCACCGCCTCGTTGGCGAGACAGTGCAGGAACTGGTAGCCGGGGGGCAATTCCTGGTTCGGCAGGTCGGTGTGCAGCGGCAACGCCACGGCGGTATAGGCGAGATTGTTCGGATTGGGCTTCGACTTCACCTCGAAGACCGTGCCGAAATTGGTCTCGCGCAGAAAGCCGATGCGCCGCGCGACCGCCATGCCGGCCTCCGGATCGTCGGCGAGCCCGTCGACCAGCGCGAGCCCGGTCGCCCGCGCCTCGGCCAGCCAGCGCGACAGCGCCGCGTCGTCCCGCATCAACGCCCCGGCATCGGCGCGGGGCATGAGCTGGCGGGACATGCCGGCGGCGCGCCAGATATGCGGCGGCCGGTCGGCGGGATCGGCGAAAGGCCTGCCGGGCGCATGTTCGGCGAGCCAGGCAAGCGGGAAGCGGCTGACAAGTTCCTCGCCCTCCCAGGCGACGGCGAGATGCCCGTCTTCTATCGCGGCGTCGCGCGCGGCGAGGCCGGGCGGGATGGCAAGCAGGTCATGCATGCGCTCCTGCGTTTCGGGGTGCCAGGCGCTCGGACAATTGTCCCGCAGCCAGGGATAGGGGTAATGCGCCTGCGTGCCATCGTCGAAGGTCACGCGCAGCATGCGCCGGTCGCGCAGATGATCGACCACCGTCATCGGTTCGTCCTTTTCAAATTGTGCCGGAAAACAAGGGTTGCGCCGCCGCTAACGGGGAGGCGGCCACCATTTGTAGGCCTTCGCGTGCGGGGCGTTTTGCTGACGCCCGAGAACAACCGGCATGGCGATCATCCGTTGTAACGCGCCGAGATTAGCGCCGATTCCAGCGACCGGCAATCGAAAGGAGAATGGAGCGATGAGCGACAATCCGGAAACCCGGCCCTTTGCCCGCGCCATCCTTCAGGACACGCCGGAAACAGCCGAGCGTTTCCATGGCTACGGTCTGAAGGGCTTTTCATATGCCCGCATCGGGCTGGAGGAAGGCGTGCATGCCAACACGGTGTTGACTTTCCTCCAGCGCGCACCTGTGAGCCGCGACCGTTTTGAGGAGGGCAAAGCCGAAGCGCAGATGGATGAGCGCAAGGCGCGACTGGCGGGCATGGCTGCGAAAAAGGCGGCCGACTGCCCGGCGCCCGGCGAAACCTGCCCGACCTGCGGCGGCCTTGTCGGCGTCGCGGAAGAGACCGTAACCCTCACGACGGCCGAACTGGCCGAGGCGCGGAGGAAGTTTGAAAACCTCATCGATCTACACATGTCCGCCCGACCGGCTGATGCGGATGAAGGCGGCGGCCAGTGACCTCGACTGCCTGGAGAGGCTGCATGACTGGGCATTCTGGGCGCGGCCCGGACAGACGGAACCGCCGGGCGACTGGCGCACATGGCTGATCCTGGCCGGGCGCGGCTTCGGCAAGACGCGGGCCGGGGCCGAATGGGTGCGCGAGCAGGTGCGGCGCGGGGCGGGGCGCATCGCGCTGGTCGCGCCGACCATGGCCGATGCGCGCGACATCATGGTGCGCGGCGAGAGCGGGCTGCTCTCGGTCTGCTGGAAAGGCGACGTGACCCATGCGGGCCGGCTGACGGGGCGGCCCCGCTACGTGGCGAGCCGCCGCCGGCTGGTCTGGAAGAACGGGGCGCAGGCGATGCTGTTCTCGGCGGAAGAGCCGGAACGGCTGCGCGGGCCGCAGCATGATGCGCTGTGGGCCGACGAATTGTGCGCCTGGCGCTATCCGCGCGCGACCTGGGACATGGCGATGTTCGGGCTCAGGCTCGGACACGACCCGCGCGCCTGCGTGACGACCACGCCGAAACCGCTGAAACTGATCCGCGAACTGGCCGACGACCCGGCGACGGCGGTGACGCGAGGCACGACCTTCGACAATGCGGTGAACCTCGCGCCCGGTTTCATCGAAGCGGTGAGACGGCGCTACCGCGGGACGGCGCTCGGGAGGCAGGAACTGATGGGCGAATTGCTGGCGGAAAGCGAGGGCGCGCTGTGGTCGCGCGACAGGCTCGACGCCCAGCGCCGGGCGACGCCGGCCGATCTGCGCCGCATCGTCGTCGCCATCGACCCGCCGGCGGGCTCGAAGGCGAGTTCGGATGCCTGCGGCATTGTCGCCGCGGGGCTGGCGCCCGACGGGACGGCGCATGTGATCGCCGATGCGAGCATCGCCGCCGCAAAGCCGATCGCCTGGGCGGCGCGCGCGGTGGCGCTCTACGAGACGCTTCAGGCCGATCTGATGCTGGCCGAGGTCAACCAGGGCGGCGACATGGTGGAGACCGTGATCCGGCAGGTGGATCCGCGCGTGGCGCTGAAGAAGGTGCATGCAACGCAGGGCAAGCGGCTGCGCGCCGAACCGGTCGCCGCGCTCTACGAGCAGGGCCGCGTGACGCATGCGCCGGGGCTCGACGCGCTGGAGGACGAGATGTGCGTCTTCGGCACGGACGGGCTTGCCTCGGGCCATTCGCCCGACCGGCTCGACGCGCTGGTCTGGGCGGTCAGCGAACTGATGCTGGGTAGGCGCGGCGAGCCGCGGGTGAGGGGGCTTTGAGGCCCCCTCGGGCTGCGGTCAGGCCGCTTTCTGCTGCTTCACGGCCTCGGCGACGGTCTCGCTCCAGGGCGTGGTCGGGCGGCCGATGAGGCCGGAGAGCGTCTTCGAATTGTCCTCCAGCGCGCCTTTCGCCGTGCCGGCGTCGCTGTCGGCGAGCAACGCGGCGAACGGCGCGGGCAGGCCGGCGCCTTCAAGCACGCCGGCGAAATCGGCCTCGCTCATATCGGCATAGGCGACCGGCTTGCCGGCGGCCTCGGAAATCGCGGCGGCGAAGTCCTGCATGGAGTAGCTGGTGTCGCCGGCGAGCTCATAGATTGCGCCGTTTTCAACTGTGTCGGCGGTCAGGACGGCGACCGCGCCCTCGGCGTAATCGCCGCGCGTGGCGCTGGAAATGCGCCCGTCGCCGGCCGCGCCGGGATAGGCGCCATGCTCGACGGCCGGCGCGATCGAGCCGGTCTTGTTCTCGGTGTACCAGCCATTGCGCAGAAGCGCGTGCGGGATGCCGGAGGCGGCAAGCGCGGCCTCCGTCTCGCGGTGTTCGGTCGCGAGGCCGAGCGGCGACGTGTCGGCATGCAGGATCGACGTGTAGGCGATGAAGCCGACGCCGGCCTTTTTCGCGGCATCGATGGCGTTCTTGTGCTGCGCTGCGCGCTGGCCGACTTCGGACGACGAGATCAGCAGCAGCCGGTCGATGCCGGTAAAAGCCTTTTCGAGTGCGGCGGGGTCGGTGTAGTCGCCGATGCGAACCCCGACGCCCTTGGCTTCGAGCGGGGCCGCGGCTTCCGACCGGCGGACGAGCGCGACGATCTGGGCGGCGGGCACTTTCGCCAGCAGGGCGTCGACGGCGAGCGCGCCGAGCTGGCCGGAAGCGCCGGTGACGAGATATTTTGCGGTTGTGGCAGTCATGGGAGGTATCCTTTCAAACTTCCATATGGTCTCGGAATGAGGTATGGTCTCATTCAGATACCTATTGATGACTGGCTTTGGAAGGAGGCAGTTTTTCATGCCCAGGACACATGGAAGTAACCTTGCAGGGAACGTCCCTTGCGAAACGGAAGCCGTGCTGCGCGAATTCGCCGTGCATGCGGAGGGAAAGACCGATTATTCGAACTGCCCGGTGCGCGACGTGCTCGACCGGGTGGGCGAGAAATGGACGCTACTGATCCTCGTCGCGCTGGCCGGGGAGCCGCAACGTTTCTCGGCGCTGCAGCGCCAGGTCGGCGACATCTCCAAGCGCATGCTGACGCAGACGCTGCGCATGCTGGAGCGCGATGGGCTTGTCGAGCGCACGGTCTATCCGACCAAGCCGCCCTCGGTGGATTATCGCCTGACCGCGCTGGGCCGTTCCGCTCTGACCCCGCTCGCCAGCCTGATAGACTGGGCCGCCGGGAGCCATGACGAGATCCGCGCGGCGCGGGCGGATTATGACGAGCGGGAAGCGGCGGGGGCTTGGTAGAGAAATGAAACAAGGGGCCGAACGGCCCCTTGTCATGTTCCGGAAACCGGCTGTTTCCTAGAAGTGGTAGTTTACGCCGAAGCGCATGATATGCGCCGAAGACCGGTAGGTCATGACGTCCTCGCCGGGATTGCCGCCGTTCTGGTAGTCGGTTGTGACGTCCGGCAGGCCGACATAGAGATATTCGCCCTTGGCGGAGACGTTCTCGGTCAACGCCACTTCGACGCCGGCACCCGCCGCGATCCCGACCTGGGTCTGGCTGGTGGCGAAGCCCTCGTCGTCTCCGACATACCAGGACGAATAGTCCGTGCCGGCGAATGCAACGCCGCCGGTGACATAGGCGAGCACATTGCCGCTTGCCAAACCGGCGCGGCCGCGCAGCGTGGCGAGCCAGTTCCAGCTGGCCTTGTGGACCACATCGAGATTTGTGCCGTCCGTGACATCGAGCTGGTTCTTGAAGCCGGTCCATGCGACGTCGCCTTCGACGCCGTAGACGAGCGCACCATTCTGGGCGTTCCAGCCGGCGGTCGCGCCGAGCGTGCCGCCCCAGCTTGCCATGTCCGGGGCGTCGCAAGCCGTCATGCACCACTGATCCGACATTTCGTTGGTGAACAGCGCCGCGCCGCCGACAGCGCCGGCGTAAAGGCCGGACCAGTCAGCCGTCGGCGCCGCGCGGTGCGGCATGCCGGAGCCGTAGAAGCGATAGTTCAGGCCGAGCCGCACCATGTGAGCGTGTGAACGGTAGGTCATCACGTCCTCTCCGGGCGTGACGCGGGGATCACCCGTCCAATCGGTAACCACATCCGGGAAGCCGACGAAGAGATACTCGCCCTTGAATGACCAGCGGTCGCTCATCGCGACTTCCACGCCGGCGCCCGCGGCAAGCCCGACCTGGGTCTGGCTCGCAAAGAAGCCGCCGTCACGGTATTCGCCCGGAAGATATATGGACGAATAGTCAGTCGCTGCGATGGCGATGCCGCCGGTAACGTAGGTCAACACGTTTCCGCTTGCCAGTCCGGCCCGGCCTCGAAGCGTGGCCAGCCACTCCCAGGATGCCCGATTCTCTGCCAGATAGCCGGGATAGAACGTATCCATGCTGTTTTCGAAATTCGTCCAGCTGATGTCGCCCTCAACGCCGTAGACAAAAGCGCCGACCTGCCGGTTCCAGCCGGCGGTGGCGCCGATGCCGGCGCCCCAGCTTGCCATGTCGGGTGCGTCGCAGGCCACCACGCACCACTGATCCGACATATCGTTCGCGAACATGCCCGCCGTTCCGACAAGGCCGACATAGGCGCCTGACCAGTCGGCATCAGGTCCGGCGATTTCGGTCGCGCCACCATAACTGCCGGATCCGTTACCGCCGTAGAGCTGATAATTCAGCCCGAAGCGCAGCATGTGCAGATCGGAACGGTATACCATGTCGTTTCTGGGATCGATCACGCCGTCAAAATATTGCGTGCGCTGGTCGGGAAATCCGACATAGAGATACTCCCCCTTTATCGACATCCGGTCGGAAACCGCCCCCTCGACGCCGACGCCCGCCGCAAGGCCGACCTGCGTGTCGCTTGTTCGGAAACCCTCGTCGTCGTAGGGCGGCACATACCAGGAGGAATAGTCGAGATTGGCGATCGCCACGCCGCCCGTGACATAGGCGAGCACCTTGCCCGCTGCGACGCCGATCCGACCGCGCAACGTGGCCAGCCAATCCATCGATGCGCGATGTTCCATGAAATAGTCGGGCACGTTGTCGACATCGAGCGAATTCTTGAACCCGGTCCAGCTGATGTCGCCCTCGACACCGTAGACGAGCGAGCGGTGCTGCCTGTTCCAGCCGACCGTCAACCCGACGCCGCCACCCCAACTGCCCATATCGGCTGCGTCGCAGGCTGTGTTGCACCAATAGTCAGAGGCCTCATTGGTGTACATTCCAACACTGCCGACTGCGCCGAAATAGGCACCGGACCAATCCTTGTAATGCTGGACAACCGGCTCGACGAAAATCGACGGTTCCGGTGCGAATATCGGATCCGCTGCATGAGCTATCGATATGGAAGCGGCACTTGCGAGCAATGTCGCTGCGATCTGACGAACCATTTCGTCCCCCGTCGAAATCAATGCCCCGTCTTCACGCTTACGTGACGTGGGGGAAAAACTCAAGACGAGCCGGCCTTTACAGAAGATATGTTGCGATGAGGCCACACTATATTTGGGAGGCGCGAAGCGGCATTGTCCCGCCCCGCGGCCAGGACTGCTGAATTTGCATATATCGCAATCTCAACCGGCTTTTTAAAAAGAGGAATTAATTCCTTGACGCCGTCACGCTTCTCTGGTAGCCTGTTGGCATAATCGCAGAATTGGGTTCGAGGCCGGATGGTTCGCCACGCCGGCTTTTTGTTTGGGTGGTGAGCGGGCTGGATATCTGGTCCTCCGCTTTCGCTCCGGGCGTTCGCGCCTCGAAAAGCCAAATCGTTGGCTTTTCGTGAGACGGCGCTCACCCCCTCATCCGGCCCTTCGGGCCACCTTCTCCCACGAGGGGAGAAGGAAGAATGCTTATATTTTCAACGATTTGGATCCAGTCCATGAATCAGACTTCCAACTGGCTGGCCCGGGCCTTCGGGCGCGGCCGGACGAGACGTGCCGCGACGCCTTCCGAGGCGAAGGGATGGCCGACGGGGTTTATCGCCATGCATGGCGCGGCGGTCGCGTCATGGACATCGGCCTCCTATGGCGNGCTGTCGCGGGAAGGCTTCATGCGCAATCCGGTGGTGCATCGCTGCGTGCGGATGATCGCCGAAGCGGGCGCGGCCGTGCCGTGGCTTGCCTATCAGGGCGCTGAAGAGGTGCCGGACAGCCCGGCGCTGGCGCTGGTCGCAAGGCCGAACATGCGCGACAGCCGGGCGGGTTTCCTCGAGACGCTGTACGGGCATCTGCTGCTGTCGGGCGACGCATTCGTCGAGCGGGCGGGCGAGGGGGACGGCGAGGCGCTTTACCTTCTGCGGCCCGACCGGGTGTCGGTCGTCACCGGGCCGGACGGCTGGCCGGTCGCGGTCGATCACCAGGCGGGCGCGACGAAGCGGCGGATCGCCTTCGAGGCGGAAGACGGCGCGCAGCGGCTGCTGCATCTGACGCTGTTCCACCCGCTCGACGATCTGCGCGGCTTCGCGCCGTTGGAGGCGGCGCTGATGGCGCTCGACATCCACAATGCGGCCGGCGCCTGGAACAAGGCGCTGCTCGACAATGCGGCGCGGCCCTCCGGCGCGCTGGTCTATGCGCCGGGTGACGGCGGCAACATGGCGCCGGAACAGCGCGAGCAGTTGAAACAGGATCTCGACCGGGAATATGGCGGCGCGGCCAATGCCGGCCGGCCGATGCTGCTGGAAGGCGGGCTCGACTGGAAGGCGATGGGCCTGACGCCCAAGGACATGGATTTCGTCGAGGCGAAGCACGCGGCCAGCCGCGACATCGCGCTCGCCTTCGGCGTGCCGCCCATGCTGCTCGGCATTCCGGGCGACAACACTTACGCCAATTACCGCGAGGCCAACCGCGCCTTCTACCGCCTGACAGTGCTGCCCATGGTGGCGCGCACCGCCGACGCCTTCGCAAGATGGCTGGGCGAGGGGAGGCTGCGGATCGCGCCGGATGTCGACGCGATCGAGGCGCTGTCGGGCGAACGCGACGCGCTCTGGGCGCGGCTGGAGCGGGCGGGGTTCTTGACCGAGGACGAGAAGCGCGAGGCGGTGGGGTACGGGGTGAAAGAATAATGCGCTCCTCCCTTCTCCCCGCGTGCGGGGAGAAGGTGGCCCGAAGGGCCGGATGAGGGGCATGGCGCGGTGTTCCTCCCCCTCACCCAGCTGCGGCTAGTTCGCTTCGCTCTCAAGCCTCGCATCCCTCTCCCACAAGGGGAGAGGAAGAACAGGAGACATCAATGACCATGACAGACCTGTCGCCGGCCGCTTCGGAGTGGCTGGCGAAGACCGCCGGTGCGTTTGCAGGGGCGGCGATATCGCTTGCCTGGCTGTTGCCGAAGAGCCGCCGCGAGGCGGCTTTGCGCTTTCTGGGCTCGGTGACCGCCGGGCTGGTGTTCGGCGGCACGGCGGGGCTGGCCGTCGCCGAAAGGCTCGGCATCGCTGCCATGCTGTCGTCGCATGAAATGGTGCTGGCCGGCTCGGCGCTGGCGAGCCTGTCGATCTGGTGGGCGATCGGCTTCGCGGTGCGCTTCGGCGAGAAGCTGACGGACCGGCGGGAGGATCGCGATGCGCGCTGATGCAAAAAGCCTCGAACACAAGTTCAACCGGGTGGAGCTGGAGGGCGCGGACGGCACCATCGCCGGCTACGCCTCCGTCTTCGGCGCGGTCGATCTCGGCAAGGACGCGGTCGAGCGCGGCGCGTTCGAAAAGTCGCTTATGGCGCGCGGCGCGACCGGCATCCGCATGCTGTTCCAGCACGATCCGGCCGAGGTGATCGGCCGCTGGACGGCGATCCGCGAGGACGCGCACGGGCTCTATGTCGAGGGGAAGATTTCCACGGAGGTGGCGAAGGGCCGCGAGGTGCTGGCGCTGCTGAGGAATGGCGGGCTCGACGGGCTCTCCATCGGCTTTCGCACGGTCAAGGCGAGGAAGGAGGCGCGCAGCGGTGTGCGGCGCATCCTGGAGGCCGATCTTTGGGAGATCTCGGTCGTCACCTTCCCGATGCTGCCGCAGGCGCGCGTCACCGCCGTGAAGGCCGGACGCCTGCCGACGGCGCGCGAATTCGAACGCTGGCTCGTGCGGGACGCCGGGCTGACCAGAAGCGAGGCCAAGGCGGTGATCGCCGGGGGCTTCGCGCAACTCAGACGTCGCCGGGACGGCGCGTCGGACAAACCGGGCCTCGCGGGGACGATCCGCGCCGCTGCCCGGCACCTTCAACCGACACGAGGACAATGATGAGACAGCAAACGATCGCGCCCGAGATCAAGTCGGGCGAGGGCGGCGATGTCGCCGAGGCCTTCGACGACTTCATGCACGCATTCGACGAGTTCAAGCAGGCCAATGACGAGCGGCTTTCGCAGATCGAGAGCCGCTTTGGCGTCGACGGCGTGACCAACGACAAGGTCGAGCGCATCAATTCGGCGCTGGACGAGCAGAAGCGCATGCTCGACGCGCTGCAAAGGAAGCAGGCGCGCCCGCCGCTCGGCGGCGGAACCGTCGAGCCGAGCGAGCACAAGGCGGCCTTCGAGACCTATGTGCGGCGCGGCGACGAGCGCCGGCTTCAGGCGCTGGACGCAAAGGCGATGTCGATCGGCTCCGGCCCGGACGGCGGCTACCTTGTGCCGCCCGAGACGGAGGCGGCGATCGGTGCCAGGCTGCGCGATATCTCGCCGATCCGCTCGATTGCGAGCGTGCGGCAGGTCTCCGGCTCGGTGCTGAAGAAGCCGTTTTCCATCGCCGGGCCTGCGGTCGGCTGGGTCGGCGAGACCGATGCGCGGCCGGAAACGACGGCCTCGACGCTCGCCGAACTGCAGTTCGCGACGATGGAGCTCTACGCCATGCCGGCGGCGACCGCGTCGCTGCTGGAGGATTCGGTGGTCGATATCGACCAGTGGATCGCCGCGGAAGTGGAGGCGTCCTTTGCCGAGCAGGAGGGCGCGGCCTTCGTCGCCGGCGACGGCAGCGCCAAGCCGAAGGGTTTCCTCGACTACACCACGGTGGCCGAGGCGAGCTGGGCCTGGGAGAAGATCGGCTATGTCGCGACCGGCGTCGACGGGGCATGGCCGGCGTCCGATCCGTCGGATACGCTGATCGACCTCGTCTATGCGCTGAAGGCCGGCTACCGGCAGAACGCCTCCTGGGTGATGAACCGCAAATCGCAGGCCGCGATCCGCAAGTTCAAGGACGCCGACGGCAACTATATCTGGCAGCCGCCGGCCGGCGCCGGCCAGCGCGCCATGCTGATGGGCTTCCCGCTGGTCGAGGCGGAGGACATGCCGGATATCGCCTCGGACGAGACCGCGATCGCCTTCGGCGACTTCCGCCGCGGCTATCTCGTCGTCGACCGCACTGGCGTCTCGGTGCTGCGCGACCCGTATTCCGCCAAGCCTTACGTCCTGTTCTACACGACCAAGCGTGTCGGCGGCGGGGTGCAGGATTTCGATGCGATCAAGCTGCTGAAGTTCGGCGCCGCCTGATCCGGCCGAAAGTCCGCCTGAGCGGGCTGCAAACTGCGCCGCGCTGCGCTTCCGGTGCTCACGTACGAAAGTACGCTGCGCGCCGGTTCTCGCGCGGCACCGTTTTCGCCACGCACAGACGGCTTTCCATCCGGATCAGGTTCCAAGTGTGCCGACAAAGGGCGGCCCCGGTTTCCCTCCCGCCGGGGCCGCTTGCCCATTCCTCTTTCACGGACAATTCCATGACCTATGCCCAGATTGCCGCGCCCGCGGCGATGCCGGTGACGCTTGCCGAGGCCAAGGCGCATCTGCGCGTCACCTCCGACACCGAGGACGACACGATCACGGCGCTGATCGCCGCGGCGACGCAGTATCTCGAACGCGATACCGGCCAGGCGCTGATCGACCAGCAATGGCGCGCGTATTTCGACCGGGTGCCCTGCGACGGCGTGCTGGAGCTGATGCGCTCGCCCGTGCGCGGCATCGTCTCGGTCAGCGTCTATGACGCGGACGGCGCCGCGACCGTGCTCGACGGCTCGGACTACTACGTCAATCTCGTCGCCCGGCCGGCGCGCGTCAGGCTGGCCGACGGCGTGACGGCGGCGATGCGTGCGAACGGCATCGAATTCGATTTCGACGCCGGCTATGGCGAGGCCGGCACCGATGTGCCCGACATGCTGAAGCGGGCGATCCTTGTGCTGGTCGCGCATTGGTACGAATTCCGGGGCGTGTTCGACGCGGCCGACCAGCCGGTCTCGGTGCCGGCGCTCTATGCGCGGCTGACGCGGCATTTCCGGTTTCTCACGGTGTGACCATGAAGGGCGCATTTTTCGATCCCGGCAGGCTGCGCCACGCGATGGTGCTGGAGGAACCGGTGCGCGTCGCCGACGCGCTGGGCGGCCAGGCGGACAATTGGCAGGCGGTGGCGACGCTCTGGGCGCATCTGGAACCGGCGGCAAGCGTGGTCAGCCGCGCCGACGCCGAGGAGGCTGAGATCACCCACCGCGTGACGCTGCGCTTCGATACGCGCGTCTGGCGGGGCCGCAGGCTGCGCGCCGGCACGCGGATCTTCGAGATCAGGGCGGTGCGCGACCTCGACGAGACCGGCCGCTATTTGCTTTGCCTGACCCGCGAGGAGACCTCATGAAACTGACGATGCAGATGACCCTGGACGGGCTGATCCGGGCGCTTCGCACGCGTGCCGAGATCGCCGCCGACGAGCGGATCGACGAGGCGCGGCGGGAGACGCCGAAACCGCAGACGGAGGACCGCGATGAGCGCCGCGCATGATTTGCAGGCCGCGATCGTCGCCGCGCTGAAGGCGGATGCGGAGATCGTCGCCATGCTGGGCGATGCGGAGCGGGTGCTCGACCGCGTACCGCCGGAGCGGGATTTCCCCTTCGTCGCGATCGGCCGGACAAGCGTGCAGGACTGGAGCACCGACGACCATGCGGGCGGCGAGCATCTGGTGACATTGCGTTGCTGGTCCCGCGCCACGAGCCGCGCCGAAGTGCTCGCCATCGCCGAGCGCATGACGGTGGCGCTGGCGGCGCTCGAAGGCGTGACCGGCGAGACGCGGATCGTGTCCTTCGAGCCGGTCACGTCCGATCACGGCTACGAGCCGGCGGACCGGGCATGGCGGGCCACTCTCAGATTCAGGGCGCTGACCGAACCGGCCTGATTTTCATCTAAACCGAACACAGGAGACTGCGGCGATGGCATCGCAACGCGGCAAGGATCTGCTTTTGAAATTTTGGGACGGCGCGGGTTTTGCGACCGTCGCCGGCCTGCGGACCAAGCGCATCAGCTTCAACGCGCAGACCGTCGACATCACGGATTCGCAGTCGGCCGGGCGCTGGCGCGAATTGCTCGACGGGGCGGGTATCCAGCGGGCGTCCGTCTCTGCTTCCGGCATTTTCAAGGATGCGGCGTCGGACGAACTCGTCCGCGCGGCCTTCTTCGCCGGTGCGGTGACTAATTGCCAGCTCGTCATCCCCGATTTCGGGACGGTCGAGGGCGGTTTCCAGATCACCGCGCTCGATTACGCGGGAAACCATGACGGCGAGGTGACCTTCGACATTGCGCTGGAGTCGGGTTCCGCGCTGACATTCGGAGCCGCCTGATGCTGGTCAACAGGAAACGCGGCGAGATCGCCGCAGAGCTTGGCGGCAAGGAGCGGGCGCTCTGCCTGACGCTCGGCGCGCTGGCCGAACTGGAGGGCCATTTCGGCGCTGCGGATCTGACCGCGCTGACGCAGCGCTTCTCGACCGGGAAGCTGTCGGCGGGCGACCTGCTGACGATCATCCATGCCGGGCTGAAAGGGGCGGGCCACACCTTGACCCGCGACGAGGTGGCGGAGATGCAGGCGGAAGGCGGCGCGGCCGGCTATGCGCGCATCGTCTCGGAGCTTCTGCAGGCGACCTTTGGCGGCGATGGCTGAGAAGTTTCCCTGGGAAGCCGCGATGGCGTTCGGCTTCGCGGTCATGCGGCTGTCGCCCGCGGAGTTCTGGGCGATGACGCCAATGGAGCTGGGGGCGGCGATGCGCGCCTTCGGCCATGGCGTCCACACGCCGCCGGCAAGGGGAGAACTGGAAAGCCTGATGCAGGCTTTCCCCGACCGCCCGCTGGATCATTCCGGGATCGGAAAGACGCGGTCGTAAACGAGATTGAAGACGAAGGTGTAGACCAGGAAAAAGGCCATCAGCGAGATATCCATGACGAGCGCCTCGATGAGGCCGATCCCGAGCATGGTCGCGATGACCGGCAGGAGCACGAGCGACAGCGTGATCTCGAACAGGACCGTGTGGACGACGCGCATCGTCCAGCTTTTTTCGGAGTTTCCGTTCAGGCGCAGCAAGGCGTGGTCGAAACCGAGATTGTAGAGATAGGTCCAGATCGTCGCGACGAGCGAACTGGCGATGCCCAACGCACCCATGGAGACGGGCGGCATGCCGAAGAGACTGCTGCCGAGAAACATGACCATCGCGATGGCGATGATCTCGAAACTGACGGCATGGCGAATTCGGTCTGGCGTCGAGCGCATGGGATATCGGGGCCGGGTTGTGGGAAACGAACGGGACGTATCGATCGATAGCCGTTTCGCCGGCCAAGGGAAAGGGCGAAGCCCGGGCGGTCAGGCCGCCATGGCGAGCAGCTTGATCAGGAAGTCGCGCGTCAGCGGCGCATAGTCCAGCCTTGCCGGTCTGACCGGGTCGATCCAGACGGCCTCTTCGATCTCCGCGCCGGGCTCGACAACCGCGTCGGTGCGCAGGCGGAAGACCTCCGCGAAGACGAAAAGACCGGGCTCGTTGGCCGCGGGCGCGGTGAAACGGGAAACGAACGAGAGCTCGGCGGGCGTGACCGCGAGGCCAAGTTCCTCGGCGAGTTCCCGGCACAGGGCTTCTGCCGGCTCTTCGCCCGGCTCGATCTTGCCGCCCGGCTGCATGAAAGCGTCGGTGCCGCGCTTGCGGACGACCAGCATTTTCTTGTCGGGGCGCGTCAGGATGGCTGCTGCGATGCGAATCGGTGCGGTGTTGTTCATGCGCGGAAAAATAACATGCCAAAACCGGATTATGAGAGGGCCACATTCGGAAAATCCAACCCCGAATTGTTGGGGTAACCGCATGGCATTCCCCTGGCCGCCTTTTGGAAAGGAGCGGATCATTGAACGAAGACCTCACAATCGCCATCGATGCCGACACGACCGGTTTCGAGACGGCGCTGAAAGACCTTGAGCGGCAGGCCTCGTCCTTCGGCTCGACGCTGACCGGCGCGCTTCGCGGCGCGGTCGTCTCCGGCAAGTCGCTGGAGGACACGCTGCGCTCGATCGGCCGGAGCCTGGCGACAAATGCGCTGAGTGCGGGGCTCAAGCCGCTGCAAGGCCTGCTGAACGGCTTCGCGGCGCAGGCCTTTTCCGGCTTTGCCGGCGTGCTGCCTTTCGCGAAGGGCGGCGTGGTCGGCGCTGACCGGATGTTCGCCGGCGGCGGCGTGCTGGCATCCCCCGCCTATTTTCCGATGTCCGGCGGGCGCAGCGGTCTTGCCGGCGAGGCGGGTCCGGAAGCGATCCTGCCGCTGAAGCGCGGCGCGGACGGGCGGCTCGGCGTGGCGACGGAAGGAGGCGGCGCGCCGATGACGGTCAATGTGACGATCCAGACAAATGATGCGGGTTCCTTCCGCAAATCGGAAGCACAGGTGACGGCGGCGCTGGCGCGCGCCGTTGCGCGCGGCCGGCGGGGAAATTGAGGACAAGCGATGAGCTTTCACGACGTGGTTTTCCCGTCGCGTCTCGCCTTTGGGGCGAGCGGCGGGCCGGAACGGCAGGTCGAGATCGTCAGGCTGTCCGCCGGGCTCGAGCAGCGCAATGCGCGCTGGTCTCGGGCAAGGCGGGCCTATGCGATCTCGACCGGAATCAAATCCTTTGCGGATCTGCACAAGCTGCTGGAATTCTTCGAGGATCGCGGCGGACCGCTGCACGGTTTCCGGTTCCTCGATCCCGTCGATCATGCGTCTGCGTCGCCGGGCGAGACGGTGACGCCGACGGACCGGGCGATCGGCACGGGAGACGGGACGGCGACCGAATTTCAGCTGAAGCTCGGCGATGAACGGCCAGTCACCAAGCCGGTCGACGGCACGGTGCGGATCGCGGTGGACGGTGCGGAGCTGTTCGAGCCGGCGTTCTCCGTGGATAGCCTGTCCGGCATCGTGACGCTGGCCGAAGCGCCGGGCGAGGGCGCGGCAGTGACGGCAGGCTTCGAATTTCATGTGCCGGTGCGTTTCGACACGGCGCAGCTCGCGGTGACGCAGACGGCGTTCGAGGCCGGCGAGATCCCCGACATAAAACTGGTGGAGGTGTTCGAATGACCACGCTGCCGCAAAGCCTGCGCGATCACCTCGCGCGGGACGTCACCAGTGTTTGTTTTTGCTGGATCGTTCGGCGCAAGGACGCGGTCGTGCTGGGTTTCACCGATCACGACCGGACGCTCACGGTGGACGGCGTCGCCTGCGAGCCGGCGACGGGTTTCGTCGCGGGGGCGATCGAGAGCGGGCTCGGCTTTGCCGGCGACACGGCGGAGGTGGCCGGCGCGCTGTCGTCGGAGGCGATCTCGGAAGCGGATATCGAGGCCGGAAAATATGACAGCGCGGCTGTAGAACAATGGCTGGTCAACTGGGCCGAGCCGGACCAGTCGGGGCTGCTGAAGCGGCATGTCGTCGGCGAGATCCGCCGCATCGACGGCGCGTTCCGGGTGGAACTGAGGAGCCTGTCGGCAAAGCTCGACGAACGGCGCGGACGGTCTTTCCTGCGCCGATGCGACGCCGATCTGGGCGATGCGCGTTGCGGCTTCGACACTAATGCGCCGGGTTTCTCGGCGGTCGGCACGGTCGTTTCCGTCAGCGGCGGGCAGATCGTGGCAACCGGACTCGAAGGCTATGAGGACGGCTGGTTCACACTTGGGCGTCTGACATGGACCTCCGGCGCGCGGGCCGGTACGGCGGCGACCGTCGCGGCGATGCGCGAGGGGCCTGCCGCCGGGCAGCATGTGCTTGGCCTGTTCGAGCCGGATCTTTCGGGGATCGCGGCGGGCGACACGTTCACCCTGGTCGCCGGTTGCGACAAGCGGTTCGAAACCTGTCGGGCGAAATTCTCCAACGGGCTCGGTTTTCGGGGTTTCCCTCATATTCCGGGCAATGACCTCGCGCTGAACTATGCCGACGGCGAAGGCGATTTCGATGGCGGCCCGCTTGTCCCGTGACGAGACGCGGGCGCGGGCGCTCGACATCGCGCAGGGCTGGATCGGCACGCCGTACCGCCACCAGGCCAGCCGGAAGGGCGTCGGCTGCGACTGTCTCGGGCTGATGCTGGGCATCTGGCGGGACTTGTATGGCGAGCCGGCGCCGGTACGGTTGACCTATTCGCCGGACTGGGCCGAGACAGCGGGCGGCGAACCGCTGCTGGACGCGCTGCGCCAGCGCTGCAGTGCGTTGGAGATGTCCGATATGAGGCCCGGCGACATCGTCGCGTTTCGCTGGCAGGCTGGCGCGGCGGCGAAACATCTGGCGCTGCTGGCGCCGGAATCCCGGATCATCCATGCCTATGAAGGCCATGCCGTGACGGCCTCGGCCTTCGTGCCCGGCTGGCGGCGGCGCGTGGCCGGCGTTTTCGCGTTTCCCTCCATCTGACGGAGTAATCCATGGCGACCTTGCTGTTGCAGGCCGCGGGCGCTGCGCTCGGCGGCGTTTTCGGCGCGGCCGGTGCGGCGATCGGCACGGCGGCCGGTGCGCTCGGCGGCTATCTCATCGACACGGCGTTGATCAATTCGACGCGCCATATCGAGGGCGCACGCCTGTCCGGCGCGCGGCCGCTGACGGCGGAGGAGGGCGCGCCGATGGCGCGTGTCTTCGGCCATGCGCGGATTTCCGGTACAGTGATCTGGGCGACCCGCTTCGAAGAGACCGCGCGCACCGAACGGCAGGGCGGCAAGGGCGGCCCGAAGGTCACGACTTATTCCTACTATGCCAATCTGGCGATCGGCCTGTGCGAGGGACCGGTGGCGGCGGTCCGGCGCGTCTGGGCGGACGGCAAGGAACTCGATCTGACCGGCATCGAGATGCGGGTCTATCACGGTAGCGAAGACCAGATGCCCGATCCTCTGATCGGGGCGAAGCAGGGCGAAGGGCTCGCACCCGCTTTTCGCGGCACGGCCTATGTGGTCTTCGAGCGGTTGCCGCTGGAACGGTTCGGCAATCGCGTGCCGCAATTCCAGATCGAGGTAATCCGCCCGATTGGCGAACTGGAAAACCAGGTCCGCGCGGTTTGCGTCATCCCCGGCTCGACCGAGCACGGCTACGCGCCCGGTCTGGTGACGGCGACGCCGCGGCGCGGCGAGACGACGGAACTCAACCGGCATGTCCTCCATGCAGGCTCCGACTGGGAAGCCTCGATCGACGAATTGCAGGCGGTGTGTCCGAATCTCGAGCATGTGTCTCTGATCGTCGCCTGGTTCGGCGACGACCTGAGGGCCGGGGAGTGCCGGCTGAGGCCCGGCGTGGTTTCGAGATACGGCGGCGGCGAAAGCGCGGCCTGGAGCGTTGCCGGCATGGGGCGCGGGGACGCCGGCGTGCATGTCGTTTCGCTGTCGGACGGCAAGCCGGCCTATGGCGGCACGCCGTCGGACGCCAGCGTGACCGCCGCCATCGCGGACCTGAAGGCGCGCGGCCTGAAGGTGACCTTGTGTCCCTTCATCCTGATGGATGTGCCGGCGGATAACGCCTTGCCCGATCCCTGGTCGGACGGGATGCAGTCTGCCTATCCCTGGCGCGGGCGGATATCCTGCCATCCCGGCATCGGCCGGCCCGGCACAGCGGACCAGACAGCCGCCGCAGCGGCGCAGATTGCGGATTTCGCCGACAATTCAGAAGGCTACCGCCGCATGGTGAATCACTATGCGAGCCTCGCCGTGGCCTCGGGCGGCGTCGACGCCATCGTCATCGGCACGGAAATGCGCGGGCTGACGCAGGTTCGCGACGAGGCCGGCGGTTTTCCCTTTGTCGCCGAATTGCGGGACCTCGCGGCGGAGGTGCGGGCGAGTATCGGGAGCGGCTGCGCGATCACCTATGCGGCCGACTGGTCGGAATATTTCGGCTACCACCCGGAGGACGGCAGCGGCGACGTGTTCTTCCATCTCGATGCGCTCTGGGCGGATGCGAATATCGACGCGGTCGGTATCGACAATTACATGCCGCTGTCCGACTGGCGCGACAGCGACGCCGCCGATCCGGGCGGCAATCCGGACGGGCAGGTGCAGGCCTCCGACCGCGCGGTCTTTCGGAATGCGGTGGCGGGCGGCGAGGGCTTCGACTGGTATTACGCCTCGGACGATGATCGGCGGGAGCGGCTGCGCACGCCGATCACGGACGGATTGGCCGGAAAGCCCTGGGTGTTCCGCTTCAAGGATCTCGTTTCCTGGTGGTCGAACGCGCATTTCGAGCGGACAGGCGGGGCCGAAAGCCCGACGCCGACCGGCTGGACGCCAGGTTCCAAGCCGGTCTGGTTCATGGAAGTGGGTTGCCCGGCCATCGACAAGGGCGCGACGCAGCCGAACGTCTTCACGGATGCGAAGTCGGCGGAAAGCGCTTTGCCGTGGTTCTCCAATGGCGGGCGCGACGACGCCGAGCAGCGGGCGTTCCTGCAGACCCATCTGGAACACTGGTCGAGCGGCGCGGACGCCAATCCGCTGTCGCCGGTGACCGGCAAACCGATGGTCGATCCGTCGCGCATCTTCCTGTGGGCGTGGGACGCGCGGCCGTTTCCCGCCTTTCCGATGGCGACGGAGGTCTGGGGCGACGGCGCAAACTGGCTGCGCGGCCATTGGCTGAACGGACGGCTCGGCACCGCGCCGCTCGCCGAGACGGCGGGGCTGTTGCTGGACGGCGCGGCGACGATCGACATCGCCGACACCGCGCAGGGCGTGATCGTTGCACAGCCCGCCTCGGCGCGCGACGTGCTGGAACCGCTGGCGGCGAGCTTCGGCTGGTCGGCCTCCGACATGGCGGGCGAGGGCGGTTTCGTTCTTGCGCAGGAAGGGGCCGTGGCGACGCGGATCATCGACGATGGCGACATCGCCGATCTCGACGGCGAAGCGCTGCGCGATGTGACCGAGGCGCAGACAAGCGAGTTGCCGGCCGAGATCATCGTCGCCTATCGCGACGGGCTGCGCGACTACCAGTCCGCGACGAGTTCCTCGAGGCGGCTGGAGACGGGGACGGCGCGGCAGCAAATGGCGGATCTGCCGGTCATCGGCGACGCAAGTCTCGTCGACGCCATCGCCGACCGGATGCTGGCGCGCGCTTGGGCGCATGGCCGGCTGCTCAAATTCGCTTTGCCATGGCGGTATGCGGATCTGGCGCCGGGCGATGTCTTCGCCTTCGCGTCGAAGCCGGCGGAACGCTGGCTGGTGATGCGCACGGATCTCGCCGACGCGCTGCGGGTCGAGGCGGTGCCGGTGCTCGTCCGCCCGACCAACACCCGCCGGCCGCATCTGCCCGCACAAGCCGCGCAAGCGCTTGGCGACACGGCGGGCGTGCCGGACTTCGTGCTGCTCGACCTGCCGTTGCGGTCCGGCGGCACGGCAGAGGACCAGTTCATGCTGGCCGCATGGTCGTCTCCGCCGCGCGTACAGGCGGTTTATGTCTCGCCGGAGGCGTCCGGTTTCGACTATCGGCGTCAGGCCCTGTCCAACGCCGTGATCGGCGAACTGACCGCGTCGCTGACGGGCGCGTTTTCCGGCCGGATCGACCATGCCAGTGCCATTGAACTCACCATGCCCTCCGGCGAATTCGCGAGCGTGACGGAGACGGCGCTTTTATCCGGACGCAACCTGTTGGCCGTGGAAGCCGCGAATGGCGGCTGGGAGGTGATCCAGTTCCTCACGGCGGAAGAGACGTCGGCAAATGCCTGGCGGCTGAAGGGCCTGCTGCGCGGACAGGGCGGCACCGAGGACGCGATGGCGGCGGGCGCGGCGATCGGCGCACGGGCAGTATTGCTCGACGAGGCGGTCATGCCCGCGGGATTGAAGGCCGCCGAGATCGGCCTTGCGCTGCAATTGCGCATCGGCGTTGCCGGGCGGCCCTTTACCGACCGCTATTTCGAGACTGTCGAAGCGATTGGCGGCCTGCGCGCGCTGACGCCGCTTGCGCCGGTGCATCTGAAGGCTGCGGCGACGGGCGATGGCGGCATCGCGTTGTCGTGGATCCGGCGCACCCGCGTCGACGGCGATAGCTGGCTCGGACCGGATGTGCCGCTCGGCGAGGAAGAAGAGCGCTACGCGGTGCGCATCCATGACGGCGAGAGCGTAATCCATTCCGCTGAGGCGACCGAACAGGCGCTGACGCTCGACGCCGCGACCGTGGCGGCGCTGGGGCTCTCGGCAAACGTCGATTTCGAGGTCGCGCAAATCAGTTTCGCGGTGGGCGAGGGGATCCCCGCCCGCCGCGCGATTTCACTTTCCTGACAGCAGAAGAAAGGACCTGCCATGAACGAGGAAAAACCCTGGTACCTGTCGAAGACCATCTGGGGAGCGCTGGTCAGCGTCGCCGCGACGATCGCCGCCATGTTCGGCCTGCCGGTCGACGCCGGCGGACAGGCGGCCCTGACCGAGGCGATCCTGCAGACGGTCTCCGCCGTCGCGGGCATCGTCGCCATTCTCGGACGGGTAAGCGCGGATAGCCGGATCGGTTGAAACAGGCCGGCAATTCGGGGCATGAATGGTTTCGTCGAACCATTCATGTTCCGTTCAGGCAGGCGTGTGTAGGAATGCAGCCAAGTTGGAGAACAAGAACAATGTCTCGTTATATCATGGCTGCCTTGATCGCACTTCCGGTGCTGAGCATCGCGCCCGCCGAAGCCGCCGATAATTGCTTTGCCGTTGGCCAGCAGGTCGCGGCGCAGCGCGGTGCGCAGCTGGCGAGCGCCGAATCGGTCGGCGGCGGCAAGTGCAAGATCGTCCTTCTCGTGCCCGGCTCGAATGGCCAGCGCCCGAAGCGCGAGGAAATCATCGTCAACGGTTGAAATACCGAAGCCGCGTTGGCCGAAAGGCCGATCTGCGGTAGTTTCCGGGGCGATTCCGCGGGAGGGACAGATCCATGCGCATTCTCGTCGTCGAAGATGATGCTTCGCTCAACGCGCAACTGAAATCGGCGCTCGAAGATGCCGGTTACGTCGTCGACGCCGCGACCGACGGCGAGGACGGCCATTATCTCGGCGATACCGAGCCCTATGACTGCGTCGTGCTCGATATCGGCCTGCCGGTGATGGACGGCATTTCGGTGCTGCAGCGCTGGCGCGACGACGGCCGCACCATGCCGGTGCTGATCCTGACCGCGCGCGACCGCTGGTCCGACAAGGTGTCGGGCATCGATGCGGGGGCCGACGACTATGTCACCAAGCCCTTCCATGTCGAGGAAGTGCTGGCGCGCGTGCGCGCCCTGATCCGGCGCGCCGCCGGCCACGCCTCCTCGGAAATCCGCTGCGGTCCGCTTACCATCGATACGAAATCGTCCAAGGCGATGGTCGACGGCATTACGCTGAAGCTGACCTCGCATGAATACCGGCTTCTTTCCTATCTCGGCCACCATGTCGGCGAGGTGGTGTCGCGCACCGAACTGATCGAGCATTTGTACGATCAGGATTTCGACCGCGATTCCAACACGATCGAGGTGTTTGTCGGACGGCTGCGCAAGAAGATCGGCCATGACATCATCGAGACCGTGCGCGGCCTCGGCTATCGCATGAGCGCCCCGGACGAGCCGGGCGAGAAGGCAAGCTGACGCGGTGCGGATACGCTCCGATTCCCTCGCTTTCCGGGTCATCCTCTATTCCAGCCTTTGGGCGATTGCCGCGATCGTGCTGCTCGGATGGCTGCTGATCGGGCTTTACCGCAACGATTCCGCGCGCGGATTCGCCACGCTCCAGGAAGCGCAGTTGTACAACCTCGTCGGCGCCGTCTCGGTGAACGATGCGGGCGAATTGCAGGGCGCGCCCAATCTCGGCAACACCGCGTTCCTGCAGCCGCTTTCGGGCTGGTACTGGCGCGTGGCGCCGGTGGAAGGGATCGGCGGCGACGCGCTGGCTTCGCCCTCGCTCGGCTCCGAGGAGATAGACCGGCCGTCTCTCTCGGACCTTCCCTATGACCGTCAGTTCAGCCGTAACTGGATCGGCCCCGGACCCGGCGGCGGGCAGATCCGCGTGCTGGAATCCGAGATCGACCTCGGCGACAGCCGGATCGCGCGTTTCCAGGTCGTCGGCAACCAGACGGAATTCGAAACCACCGTCCAGGACTTCGCGCGCCAGGTCGGGCTGATGCTGCTGGCGCTCGGTATCGGCATGGTGCTGATCAATGCCGCGATCCTGCTTGCCGGCCTGCGCCCGCTCGACCATGCCCGCCAAGCGCTTTCGGCGATTCGAAACGGCGACGCCGCGAGCCTCGAGGGCGAGTTTCCCAGCGAAATCCAGCCGCTGGTCAACGAGATGAACGCGCTGATCGACAACAATCGCCGCATCGTCGAGCGCGCCCGCACCCAAGTCGGAAATCTCGCCCATTCGCTGAAGACGCCGCTTTCGGTCCTGGTCAACGAAGCGGGATCGAAATCCGGCCCCTCGGCGGCGATCGTCGAGGAACAGACGCGCGCCATGGATTACCAGATCCAGCATTACCTGAAGCGCGCGCGCATCGCAGCCCAGCGCGAGAGCATCATCTTTCGCACCGATGTGCGGCCGGTGGCCGAAAAGCTGGTCTCGGTGATGCGAAAGCTCAACAGGGACAAGGAGCTCGAATTCAGCATCCCGGCGCAGAAGCTTGTTTTCTCAGGGGAAAAGGAAGATCTGGAAGAGATTCTCGGCAATCTTCTCGAAAATGCCGGCAAATGGGCGCAGCGCAGGATTTCGTTGGCGATCGAGCCGTTTGCGGGCGAAAACGAGCGGCGCTGGATTCGCCTGACGGTCGAGGATGACGGGCCGGGAATCGCGGCGGAAATGCGCGACGAGGCCCTCAAACGCGGCAAGCGGCTCGATGAGACGGTGCCGGGCACGGGGCTCGGGCTCGCCATCGTCGCCGAGACCGCTTCTGCCTATGGCGGCGGGGTCGAACTCGGCGAAAGCGCGACGGGCGGATTGAAGGTGGAGATCACATTGCCGGCGGCGGGTCATTGAAATGAACGAAACGGCAAATATCTCCAATTGCAAACACACTGCCGACATAGTTTTGTTCATCTTTGGCCGGCAATCTCTGGGTGGAGCTTGATTTGAACGCCAAGGCTATGCGCATTCTTTCCCTGACGCTGGCGGTCGCCGTGACCGGCATTGTTTCCGGCTGTTCGTCGACGGGCGGCGCGGTTCCGAGCCTGGCTTTCGGCGAAATCTCGGGCGGCGCCCGCGATTCCGACAACAGGCTTGCCGGTACGGCGCTTGTTCATGCGCTCCATGACGGGATATTGCCGGCAGATATCATCACACAGATGAATACCGCGACCAAGGATGCGGCCCTGCAAGCCGAGTACCAGGCGCTGGAATACACGCCGGCCGGCCAGAAGGTGACATGGGGCGAGACAGGCGCGGCGTTGAGGGGCGAAGTCGCCGCCTCGCAACCCTATCGCGTCGGCTCGCAGGATTGCCGCCAATATACCCACACCGTCTACACCGGCGGTGCGCCGGTTGCCAGCCGCGGCACGGCCTGCCGTAATCCGGACGGAAGCTGGACGCCATTGACCTGACACAGGTCAATGTATCGCCTTGGTGAGCGTGAAAATGTCGCGTCAGGGCAAATTCCATTGGCAAGTCTGACTTGCATCTTTATCTGACCGTCATGTTGTTCATCCTTGTCGCCGCATCGCTGACGATCCTGTTGCTTGGCATCGTGTTCTGGCCCGTCATTCGCCGGAAAACGGTGGAGGCCGCGCCGGAAGACCACGCGTTCGATCTCACCATCTACAAGGACCAGCTGCGCGAACTCGATGCCGATATTGAGCGCGGGGCGATAGAGCCGGCCGAAGCCGACTATGCGCGCGCCGAAATCGGTCGCCGGCTGCTCGCCGCGCAGGAGGCGGCCGACGCCGAAGCCGCCGACGTTGAGAAGGCGCGCACGGCCGGAGGCCCGGTGCTGGCGGCTGCCGCCGTCTTCGCGCCGCTCGCCGCCGCGCTGATCTATTCGATAACCGGTTCGCCGGGCATGGACGCGCAGCCCCTGGCGGCGCGGGTCGACGAAATTCGCCAGCAGCAGGCGGCGCAGACATTGCAGGGGATGGACGTCGCCGAACTGGTTTCCCGCGCCGAGGCGCATCTGGCCCAGAACCCGAATGACGGGCGCGGCTGGGACGTGCTCGCGCCGATGTATCTCAGGCTCGGCCGTCCGGCAGAAGCGCGCCAGGCCTTCGAACGCGCCATCGCCTTGCAGGGCGAAGACGCCAAGCGCCGCTCTGGCCTCGGGCAGGCCTATTACATGCTTGCCGGAACAGTGGACGTGAATGCGCGCGCCGAGTTCCAGCGGGCGCTGGAACTGGACGCCGAAGACAGCCGCTCGCGCTTCTTTCTGGCGCTTGCCGCCGCAGAGGCCGGCAATGTCGACGGCGCATTGCAGGGCTGGCAGGCGATGCTGCAGCCGGGCGCCGCGTCGCCGGAATGGCAGGCCGCGGCCGCGGAAGGCGTGCGCCGGTACGGCGAGGCGTCGATGGCCGCCGCGCCCGGCTCCGCGGCGCCGCAGCTCGACGAGGACACCGTCCGCGACGTGCAGGCGATGAATGCCGAGGACCGTAACGAGATGATCCTGGGGATGATCGCGCAGCTCGACGAGCGGCTGCGTGACAATCCCGACGATATCGCAGGTTGGCAGCGGCTGATCCGCTCCTATGTGGTTCTCGGCCGCAAGGATGATGCCGAGGAGGCATTGTCGCGCGCAACGGACGCCTTCGCCTCCGACGCCGAAAAACGCGACACGATCGTCAAATTCGCAGCGGCGCTCGGCATATCTTCGGGAGGAACCGTGCAATGACCCGCAAACAGAAACGCTCCGTGGTGATTTTCGGCGCGCTCGCCATGCTCGGCATCGCCGCGGCGCTGGTGCTGACCGCCCTTTCGGACCAGGTCACCTTCTTTCGCACGCCGACGGAGCTGCTGGCTTCGCCCGAGGAAAACAGCGGCCGTATCCGTCTCGGCGGCCTTGTCGAGAACGGCTCGGTGAAGAAAGACGATTCCACCGTCGAATTCGCCATCGAGGATGTGAACGATCGCGTTCTCGTGCGCTATGCCGGCATCCTGCCCGACCTGTTCCGTGAGGGGCAGGGGGTCATCGCCGAGGGGCAGTTGCAATCCGACGGCACGTTCCTTGCGGATACCGTTCTCGCCAAGCATGATGAGAACTACATGCCCAAGGAGGTCGCCGACCGGCTCAAGGAGCAGGGCTACTGGCAGGGCGATGAAGTGAGCGCAACGCAATGATCGTCGAAATCGGACATTACGCCCTCGTGCTGGCCCTCGTGCTGGCGATCATCCAGACCGTCGTGCCCTTTGTCGGCGTCAAGACCGGCGACACCCGCCAGATCGCCATGGCGCCGAACCTCGCTTTCGCGGTCTTCGCGGCGATCGCATTGTCCTTCACGGTGCTGACCTGGGGCTATGTGACCTCCGATTTCTCCATTCTGAATGTCTGGGAAAACTCCAACTCGCAGCAGCCCCTGCTGTTCAAGTTCACCGGAGTGTGGGGCAACCACGAAGGCTCGATGCTGCTATGGGTGCTGATCCTGGCGCTGTTCGGTGCGCTGGTGGGGCTCTTCGGCTCGAACCTGCCGCCGACGCTGCGCGCCATGGCGATCTCCGTGCAGGGGCTGATCGCCGTCGCCTTTCTTGGCTTCATCCTGTTCACCTCCAATCCGTTCGAGCGCCTGTCGCCGGCGCCGCTGGAAGGCCAGGATCTCAATCCGATCCTGCAGGATATCGGCCTCGCCATTCATCCGCCGCTTCTCTATCTGGGCTATGTCGGCTTCTCGATCTGCTTTTCCTTCGCCATCGCGGCGCTGATCGAGGGACGCATCGACGCGGCCTGGGCGCGCTGGGTGCGCCCCTGGACGCTCACCGCCTGGGTGTTCCTGACCGCCGGCATCGCGATGGGCTCCTACTGGGCCTATTACGAACTCGGCTGGGGCGGCTGGTGGTTCTGGGACCCGGTCGAAAACGCTTCCTTTATGCCGTGGCTCGCCGGCACGGCGCTGCTTCACTCGGCGCTGGTGATGGAGAAGCGCGAGGCTCTGAAGGTCTGGACCATCCTGCTGGCGATCCTGACATTCTCGCTGTCGCTGCTCGGCACTTTCCTTGTGCGGTCCGGCGTGCTGACCTCGGTGCATGCCTTCGCCACCGACCCGACGCGCGGCGTGGTCATTCTGGGCATTCTCGTCTTCTTCATCGGCGGCGCGCTATTCCTGTTCGCGCTCAGATCCTCGTCGCTGTCGAATGGCGGCATGTTCCACCCGATCTCGCGCGAAGGCGGGCTGGTGCTCAACAATCTGATCCTGACGACGGCGACCGCCACGGTCTTCGTCGGCACGCTCTATCCGCTCCTGATCGAAGCTTTGACCGGCGAGAAGATTTCCGTCGGCGCTCCCTATTTCGATGCGACCTTCGTGCCGCTGATGGTGCCGTTGCTGTTGGCCGTTCCCTTCGGTCCGCTGCTCGCCTGGAAACGCGGCGATCTCTATGGCGCGGCGCAGCGCCTCTATGTCTTCGCCGGCGTGGCCCTTCTCATCGGTGTGCTGACGCTCGTCTTCGTCGAGGGCATGCATGTGCTCGCGGTCATCGGCATCGCCATCGGCGTCTGGCTGCTGCTCGGCTCGTTTGCCGAGATCATCCAGAAGTCGGGATGGCCGAAAGCCGGGCTTTCCGTGGCCGCTGCCCGCCTGCGCGGCCTGCCGCGCTCCGTCTGGGGCACCGCGCTCGCCCATGCGGGGCTCGGCGTCTGCGTGCTGGGCATCGTCTCGGTTTCCTCCTTCCAGAAGGAAGAGGTGCTGCGCATGAAGCCCGGCTCGATCACCGAGCTCGCCGGCTACACGATCACGATGAAGGGCATCGAGGAGCAGCAGGGGCCGAATTTCGTGGAGGACATCGCCAGCTTCGAGGTCTATCTGGACAGCGACTACGTAACCACGATCACGCCGTCGAAGCGCATCTACACGGCGCGGCGCATGCCGACGACAGAATCCGGCATCTACACGACCGGTTTCAGCCAGCTCTATCTCGCGCTCGGCGACCCGGTCGAAGGCACCGATGAGATCGTCGTGCGGCTGTGGTGGAAGCCGCAGGTCACGCTGATCTGGCTCGGCCCGGTACTGATGGTGATCGGCGGACTGTTCTCGCTGTCCGACCGGCGGCTGCGCGTCGGCGCGCCGAAACCGTCGGCGAAGCGCCGCCAGACACTGGCCGCGGCGGAGTAGGGACGCACCGATGAAACGGACCTTCGCGGCCCTGGCCTTT
This sequence comes from Ahrensia sp., assembly GCA_002698425.1. The sequence continues at coordinate 28,181 of NZXU01000117.1, forward strand.
CTCGTTCTCGCGATCTCTGGCGCCCATGCGGTGACGCCGGACGAGATGCTCGACGACCCGGCGCTTGAACAGCGCGCCCGCGACATTTCCGCGAAACTGCGCTGTCTCGTCTGCCAGAACCAGTCGATCGACGATTCCGATGCCTCGCTCGCCCACGATCTGCGCGTTATCGTCCGTGAGCGCCTTGAGAATGGCGACACGAACGAAGAGGTGATGGACTACGTCGTCTCGCGCTATGGCGAATTCGTTCTGCTGCAACCGCGTTTCTCGGGCCGCAACATGCTGCTGTGGGGGACGCCAATCATCGGCCTTCTGCTCGGCCTCGGCACGATCGCCTTCCTCTACCGGTCCCGCAGCCGCGCCGCGCCGGTGAACCGCCTGAGCGCGGAGGAACAGGACCGCCTCTCGAAAATTTTGGGTGAAGGTGAAGACAGCGGCCGCTAAGACCTGACGTGGATCGCAACAGGGAGGCTGCCATGGCGACCGAGAAACGGGAATTCCGATCGGCGGACGGCCACACTCTGGCCGCCCGGCTGGATCTGCCGGACGGTACGCTGCGCGGCTGCGCAATCTTCGCCCACTGCTTTACCTGCACAAAGGATTTCATCGCCGCGCGCCGCATAGCGTCGAACCTGTCGAGGCTGGGCATTGCCGTGCTGCGGTTCGATTTCACTGGCCTCGGCGCGTCCGAAGGCGAGTTTGCCAATACGTCCTTTCGCTCCAATGTCGACGATCTCGTCGCTGCGGCGGATCATTTGCGCGAAACCTTCGAAGCGCCGGTCCTGCTGATCGGCCATTCCCTCGGCGGCGCCGCCGTACTGGCCGCGGCGCACGATATCCCCGAAGTCAGGGGCGTCGTCACCATCGGCGCGCCGGCGGATACGGAACATGTGCTGCGCATGTTCAAGGAGGATATCGGGGATATCGAGCGCGATGGCGAAGCCGAAGTCTCGCTCGGCGGGCGCAAATTCCGCATTGGGAAGGGCTTCCTCGATGTCGCGCGCAAGACCAATCTGCTCGACCGCCTGCCGAAGCTGAAGGCCTCGCTGCTGATCATGCATTCGCCGCTGGACGAGGTGGTGGGTATCGACAATGCCGAGCGCATCTTCATGGCCGCGCGCCATCCGAAAAGCTACATCTCGCTCGATCACGCCGACCATTTGCTGACAAAGCCCGACGACGCCGAATTCGCTGCCCAGGTGATCGCCGGCTGGGCGCATCGTTTCCTGCCGGCCGACGAACCGCAGGGCGAAAAAGCGATCGAAAACATCCGCGTATCGGAAACGCGTGAATCGAAGTTTCAAAATATCGTACAGGCCGGCGCGCATCGGTTTTTTGCCGACGAGCCCGTATCAGCTGGCGGCACCGACACGGGCCCGTCGCCCTACGATCTGCTTGGCGCGGCGCTTGGCGCCTGCACCGCGATGACGCTTCGCATGTATGCGGACTTCAAGAAGCTGCCGCTCGGCGCGGTGACGGTCGATGTCAGCCACGCCAAGGTGCACGCGAAGGACTGCATGGAATGCACCGACGAGGAGCGCGCGCATGGCGGCAAGATCGACCGCTTCGAGCGCCATATCTCCGTTGACGGCGAGGTGGCGACGGAGCTTGCCGACAAGCTGGAAGAGATCGCCGACAAATGCCCGGTGCACAAAACGCTGACGGGCGGCGCGAAGGTGGTGACCGTGGTTGAGCGGGGCGGGTGAGCGTAACGTATATTTTCTGATATCCGTATTTTCTGATTTGTATATCAAATAATTGACAACTATATCCATTTCGTATATGTATTAATATACGAAAGGATGACCAATGAGCGTGAAGGATGCGGCACAGCGGCAATGCCAACGCATCGTCGACCGGGCGGGAAGACAGCTTGCCGGTCTCGCTACGCCGTCCGGAGGCTGGCTGGCCACGGCCAGGAAGGCGCTGGGCATGTCCGGCGCCGATGTCGCCCGGCGCATGGGCGTCACGCGGGCAGCCATTCACCAGGCCGAACGCAATGAAGCCGACGGCGCGATCACGCTCCGCCAGATGGAAAAGCTCGCGGCAGCGATAGGCGGAAAATTCGTCTATGCCATCGTGCTCGAAGACACGGTGGAAGACGCGATCCGCGCTCAGGCCCGTCGCAAGGCGGAAAACCGCGTTCGTCGCGCCGGAGTGCACATGGCGCTGGAAGATCAGGCCTTGTCTTTGGACGAGACGGCCCGTCGGATAGACGAACTTGCGAGACAACTGGCGCGCGATATGCCGCCCGGTTTCTGGGACGATCAGTGACGTTCGAAGATCCCGAAGGCGCGACACCGCTCGATCCCGACGAGATGGCGGGATTGAAATTCTCTCATGTCACGACCCGGCGGGAACTCGATGAACTCGAACAAGCCAATATCGAGCAGGGACTTGCATGGCTGTCGCGGCGGCGGGGAGGCGACATCCTCGATGACGCCTTCGTGCGCCGGCTCCATGTCAGGCTCTTTGGCGATGTATGGGAATGGGCCGGCACATACCGAACGACCGAGAAGAACATCGGCATCGATCCTCGCCAGATTGCCGAACAGCTTCGCGCGCTGCTCGGCGATGCGCATTACTGGGCCGAAAACAAGGTCTTTCCGCCGCTCGAAGCCGCGGCGCGTATTCACCACCGCATGGTCCAGATCCATCCCTTCGTGAACGGTAATGGCCGCCACGCCCGGATTGCCGCCGACGTCATGCTCGAACAATATTACCGGCATCCGCCGGTCAATTGGGCCGGAGGCGTTGATCTTCAGTCCGACAATGATCGGCGCAACATCTATATCTCGGCGCTTCGCGCCGCCGACAAAGGCGAATTCGAGCCGTTGCTGGCATTCGTCGGCGCGACGTAGCGCGATGGCAACCAACCTTTCCGAACCTTACGAAAATTTCATGTTGCGGAAAGCGGCGTGTAATCTTCGCTTCCCTATATCTGTCCTCAAGGCCGGCGCTGATCCGGCCCTCTAATTCAAACGTTGAGGACATGAATTGATGACGACCCCCAATAATTCCCCTCGCAAATCCATCGGCAAGAAGCTCGGCGCCGTACTCGTCGCCTCGACGGTGCTCGGCGTCGGTATTGCCGGCTTCGAAGCTGCGACCGGCAGCGTCGCACAGGCCGAAGCTGTCCGCGTCGAGACCCCCGCAGCGGCACCCGGCTTCGCCGATATCATCGAGAAAGTCTCGCCCGCCGTCGTGTCGGTGCGCGTGAAGACCAATATCCAGCCCGCCTCGAACATGCAGTTCAACTTCAATGGCCAGGACCTGGATCAGCTTCCGCCGCCGCTGCAAAAGTTCTTCCGCGACTTCGGCCCGCGCTTCGGCAATCCAGACGGCTTTGACAATCGTCGCCCGCAGCGTCCGCAGCGCGCCCGTCCGGTGGCGCAGGGGTCCGGCTTCTTCATTTCCGAGGACGGCTACCTGGTCACGAACAACCACGTCGTCGACAATGGCACGGAATTCACCGTCGTCATGGATGACGGCACCGAACTCGACGCCAATCTGATCGGCACCGATCCGCGCACGGACCTTGCTCTCCTCAAAGTCGAGGAAGCCCGCAAGTTCACCTATGTCGCGTTCGCCGATGACCAGAAGGTGCGGGTCGGCGACTGGGTCGTCGCCGTCGGTAACCCCTTCGGCCTCGGCGGCACCGTGACCGCCGGCATCGTTTCCGCAATGGGGCGCGACATCGGCGCCGGACCTTACGACGATTTCATCCAGATCGACGCGGCCGTGAACCACGGTAACTCCGGCGGACCGACCTTCAACCTCAATGGCGAAGTCGTTGGTATCAACACCGCGATTTTCTCTCCGTCGGGCGGCAATGTGGGCATCGCCTTCGCCGTTCCCGCCTCGGTCGCCAAGAACGTCATCAACGAACTGATGAATGACGGTTCGGTCGAACGCGGCTGGCTCGGCGTCGCCATCCAGCCGGTAACCGCCGACATCGCGGAATCGCTTGGTCTCGACAAGACCGGCGGCGCGCTTGTCGCCGATCCGCAGAAGGACGCTCCGGCCGCCATGGCGGGTATCCGTGCCGGCGACATCATCGTCGCCGTCAACGGCAAGGACATCAAGGGTCCGCGCGAACTGGCCCGCGAGATCGCCAATTTCGATCCCGGCACCAGTGTTGACGTGAAGATCCTTCGCCGCGGCAAGGAGCAGACCATCTCGGTCAAGCTCGGCGAACTGCCGACCGAACAGACGGCAGCGGCATCACAGGACACGCCTGACGAGCAGCCGGAAACCGCGCTTGCCGATTACGGGCTGACCGTGGCTCCCGCCGAGGACGGCGCTGGCGTCGTCGTCACCGGCGTCGACCCCGACAGCCCGGCTGCGGATGCGGGCATCCGCCCCGGCGACAAGGTGGTCGAGGTCAACAACGAAGCCGTCGCGTCGGCCGGCGATATCGAGAAGGAACTCAAGGCGGTGACCGACTCCGGTCGCAAGGCCGCCCTGATGCTGCTCGAGCGCGAGGACGCCAGCCGCTTCGTCGCGATCCCGACCGAGCGCGGCTAAGCGCAACCCGTTTGCCTGTCCGGATAAAACCATGTCATCCCCCCGGACAGACAATGACGACGGCGGCAGGTCTTCCCCCTCAACCTGCCGCCGTCACACCCCTTCCGCTCCCGGCTTTTCTTTTGCCCTGAGCCGCGCAATAAGCGTGCCCATGAAAGTCCTGATCATCGAAGACGACGTCGAGGCCGCCGCCTATCTGAAGAAGGCGATGGATGAGGCAGGTCACACGGCCGATGTCGCCAATAATGGCGATGACGGCTATGCCATGGCCGATACCGGCACCTATGACGCTCTCGTGGTCGACCGAATGCTGCCCAAGCGCGACGGCTTGTCGGTGATTTCATCCCTTCGCGCCAAAGGCGACATGACGCCGGCTCTGGTTCTGTCCGCGCTGGGAGAGGTCGACGACCGCGTGACCGGCCTGCGCGCCGGCGGCGACGATTACCTGACCAAGCCCTATGCTTTTTCCGAATTGCTCGCCCGGCTGGAAGTGTTGCTGCGCCGCCAGAACGGCGTCGAGCAGGAGACCCGCTACCAGGTCGGCGACCTCGTGCTGAACAGGCTGTCGCATGAGGTCAAGCGCGCCGATCAGGCGATCATTCTGCAGCCGCGCGAATACAGGCTGCTCGAATATCTGATGCGCCACTCCGGCCAGGTGGTCACCCGCACCATGCTGCTGGAGAACGTCTGGGACTATCATTTCGATCCGCAGACCAACGTCATCGACGTGCATATCTCGCGCCTGCGGTCGAAGATCGAAAAGGGCTTCGACAAGCCGCTACTGCACACGATCCGCGGTGCGGGCTACATGATGCGGGACTAGAGCCGTTCATCTTCAAATGGAAGCAGTTTGATGGAATGGATTTTTCGTTCCGGAAAGGAGAATACCGCAGCGCGATATGATTATCGCGCGAGGATTTCGACGCGGCCGGAGCGGAAAAGCCGTCCAAGCCGGGCGGCGGGTAACGCTCTGGAACTTCGTTCCAGACTGCAATCGTTTGAATTTGTTCTTTCGCGCCCTGGACAGCGTCGCACGACGCTAACGGTGCTTGCACCGCGTCGCCTCGCGCTCCTAGCCAGACCGCGAAATCCCTGCGTTCAAACGATTCCATTTTAAGATGAACGGCTCTTATCCCGCATGAAACGGTTCCTCGCAGCCTTCAACACGACGGCGGCGCGTCTTTCGGCGCTCTATCTCATCCTCTTCCTGGCCTGCGCCGTCATCCTGGTCTTCTACATGACCGGATCCGCGGCGCGCTTTCTCGAGAATGAAACGCGAGAGGCCATCGCCGAGGAGGTTCAGGATCTCGGCGGCGTCTATCAGCGCGCCGGCCTGCGCGTGCTCGTGCGCGAACTTGACCGCCGTTCCCGCCGGCCCGGCGCCAATCTCTACATGATCGCCGACAATACCGGCCGCTATCTGGCCGGCAACGTGATCGCCCTGCAGCCTGGTGTCCTCGACTCGCAGGGCTGGACCGAAAAGCCGTTCGTCTATGCCCGCTTCGGCGATGACGTCGCGGTCATCGACGATCCGGAACGGGCGCCGCGCGCGCTGGCGCAGGTGATCGTCGTCAACAATGGAATGCGCATCCTCGTCGGCCGAGACCTCGGAGAGCCGCAGCGCTTTCGCGAGATCGTCCGCCAGGCGCTCATTACCGCCCTCGGCGTCATGGCGGTGGGCGGCTTCCTGATCTGGTTCTTCGTCGGACGGCGGGCCTTGCAGCGCATTGACCGGGTCTCGGAAGCGAGCGCCCGCATCGTTGCCGGCGACCTTTCCGGCCGCTTGCCTGTCTCGTCGGCCAATGACGAGTTCGACAGGCTCTCGACCAGCCTCAACGGCATGATCGAGAAGATCTCGAAGCTCAATGACGGCTTGCGCGACGTCTCCGATTCCATCGCCCACGACCTGAAGACGCCGCTGACCCGGTTGCGCAACCGTGCCGAGGCGGCGCTGGCCGGCGATCCGGAAAAGGCGGACTACCGGACGGTGCTGGAGGACATGATCGGCGAGGCCGACCAGTTGATCAAGGTATTCAACGCGCTGTTGCTGATCAGCCGCGTCGAGGCGGGCTTCTCCAAGCAGAAGCTGGACGAGCTCGATCTTTCGGCGATCTCGGCGGAGGTCGCGGAGCTCTATGAACCGCTTGTCGAGGACGCCGGCATGACGCTGGTCAACGCGGTCGACGCGCCGCTGCCGATCGCCGGCAACCGGGAACTGATCGGCCAGGCGATCACCAACCTGATCGACAATGCGATCAAATATGGCGGCAAGCCGGACGGGAAGATCACCATCTCCGCCGAACGCACCGCCGGTGGCAAGAGGGTGCGTCTTGCGGTTTCCGACCAGGGGCCCGGCGTGCCCGACGGGGACAAGGAGCGCGTCAAGGGCCGTTTCGTGCGCCTGGACGAAAGCCGCACCAAGCCGGGCTCCGGCCTCGGCCTGAGCCTCGTGTCCGCGATCATGGCGCTGCACGGTGGCGATCTGACGCTGGAGGACGCCAATCCCGGCCTCAAAGTTGTGTTGTCCTTTCCCGTCTCCAAGTCTTAGATCGAGGCTTGGCTGTTTGAATCGCTTTCGCAGCGGCGGTAGCCAAGTTGCGGAAATGATTCACGGATCGCGGAGGGGATTTTGGCAGAGGACGGCACGACGTGGTTCGAAGCGCCAATAAATGCACTGGACGCCGGCGACGCGGACGCGCTCGGCAAAGCGCGTGACTCGCTTGCGGCCGCAGCGGAAAAGGTTGGCGCGAACCGCCTGAAGGCGCTTGCGGAGGAGGGCGGTCCGCTAGCCGATTTCCTCCTTTCCGTCATGGTGCTGTCGCCCTTCCTCGGTCACCAGATCGAGCGTCAGGCCGCCATGCTCGAAAGCCTTTTCGACGTGCCGCTGATGACGCAGCTGCAGGCGATTATCGACCGCACCGAAGCCAGGCGGCATAGCGACGGGATCGCCGAGAGCGAGGGCGCGCTGATGACGGATCTGCGCCGCGAGAAGGCGGCGCTTCACCTGCTGATCGCGCTCGGCGACCTCTCGGGCACGCTGCCGGTCATGCAGGCGACCGACTGGCTGTCGCGCTTTGCAGAGGTCTCGCTGGGCGCGTCGCTCGCCTTCCTGCTGAGCGACGCTCACAATAGCGGAAAGCTTGTCCTGTCCGATCCGGATGAGCCCGAAGCGGGCTCCGGCTGGATCGTGCTGTCGATGGGAAAGCTCGGCGCGCATGAGCTGAACTATTCTTCCGACATCGACCTGATCGTGCTGTTCGACCCGGATCCGCCGGGCCTGACCTGGCCGGACCGCTACATGATCGGCGAAACGCTGAACCGGATGACCCGGCGCCTGCTGCGCATCATGCAGGAGCGGACCGGCGACGGCTATGTCTTCCGCAGCGATCTGCGCCTGCGCCCCGACCCCGGCGCGACGCCGCTGGCGATCGGGGTGGAGGCGGCGCTCGTCTATTACGAGGCGCGCGGCCAGAACTGGGAACGGGCCGCGATGATCAAGGCGAAGCCCGCGGCCGGCGACATCGAGGCGGGCGAACGATTCCTCTATGAACTGCGCCCTTTCATCTGGCGCAAGCATCTCGACTACGCCTCGATCGCCGATGTCCATGCCATCAAGCGCCAGATCCATGCGCACAAGGGCCATGGCGCCATCGCCATCGAGGGCCACAATGTGAAGCTCGGCCGCGGTGGCATTCGCGAGATCGAGTTCTTCGTCCAGACCCAGCAATTGATCTTCGGCGGGCGCGTGCCGGAACTGCGCGGGCGCGGCACGCTTGCGATGCTGAAGGCGCTGGCCGATCACGGCTCCATCGAGGATGACGCCGCTGACACTCTGACGCGCTGCTATTGCTTCCTGCGCCGTGTCGAGCACGCCATCCAGATGATCGGCGACGAGCAGACCCACAAGCTGCCGGACGACCCCGCCGGGATCGACCGTGTCGCCCGCATGCTGGGCTACGACGGAGACGAGCCGTTCCGCACCGATCTCCTCGGCACCCTGCGCGCTGTCGAAACCCATTACGCCGCCCTTTTCGAACACGAGGCCGAACTTGGCGACGAGGGCAATCTCGTCTTCACCGGCGGCGAACCGGATCCGGACACCGTCGAGACCCTGTCCCGCATGGGCTATGCACGGCCTGCCGATATCTGGCGCGTCGTCAGCCAGTGGCACATGGGCCGCTATCGCGCCGTCCAGTCGGAGCGCGCCCGCGAAAGGCTGACGGAGATCACGCCCTTCCTGCTCAGGACTTTCGGAGAAAGCGGCCATGCCGACGAAGGCGTCATCGGCTTCGACCGCTTCCTCTCCGGACTGCCTGCCGGCATCCAGGTCTTTTCCATGCTGCAATCCAATCCGCGGCTGATCCAGCTCCTTGCCCTGATCCTGTCGGCCGCGCCGCGTCTCGGCTCGATCATTTCCGCCAAGCCGCTGGTCTTCGACGGCATGCTCGACCCGGCCTTCTTCTCCGGCGTGCCGACGAAAGAGGAACTGCGCGTACGCCTCGACGCCTTTCTCGGCGAGGCGAGGGCCTATGAGGAGACGCTCGACCGCCTGCGCATCTTCGCGTCGGAACAGCGCTTCCTGATCGGCGTGCGGCTGCTGACCGGAAACCTGGAGCCGATCCGCGCCGGGCACGCCTATTCCGATCTGGCCGAACTGATCCTCGAAAACGCCTTGATGGAAGCGCGGGTCGAACTCGCGGACAAGCATGGCGTCATCGAGGGCTCGCAGGTTTGCGTCATCGGGCTCGGGCGGCTCGGATCGCGCGAGATGACGGCGGGCAGCGATCTCGACCTGATTCTCCTCTACGACGCGCCGGCCGACGCCGAGAGCAACGGCGCGAAACCGCTTGCCGCATCGATGTACTTCATGCGCCTGACCCAGCGTCTGACCTCGGCCCTGTCAGCGCCGATGGCGGAGGGCATTCTCTATGAAGTCGATTTCCGCCTGCGCCCGTCCGGCAACAAGGGGCCGCTCGCCACGTCTTTCTCCGGTTTTTCGAAGTATCAGCGCAACGAGGCCTGGACCTGGGAGCACCAGGCGCTGTGCCGCGCGCGCGCTGTCGCCGGCGATGCCGAACTGCGCGAGCGGACCGACCGGGAACTGCAGGCAATCCTGCAACTCCCGCGCGATCCGAAAAAGCTCAGGGACGACATCGTCTCAATGCGGCGGCGGCTTCTGAAAGAGAAATCGACCACTTCCATCTGGGATTTGAAGCTGGTCGAAGGTGGTCTGACAGACATTGATTTCATTGCACAATTTCTCGTTCTGTCGGAATTACCAAATGGTAATTTGAACGGCCGTGATGCCGCACGTATCTTTCAATCATCGGAAGGCGGCGGTCTCGACGACAATGCGAAGGAAGTCCTGATCCGCGCCTTTGCCGACTATACGGCGATCATGCAGTTGGTCCGCCTGTGCTCGGAAAAGGGGTTCGCCCCCGAAACCGCGCCGAAAGGACTGATCGATCGCCTCTGTGCGGCTGCCAATGTCCCCACACTGGAGACGTTGCAGGCGCAGCTGGTGGAGACTGAAAGGCAGGTGGCGGAGATATTCCGGACTTTCCTTGGGGATCCGCATCCCGAACCGTGAAGGGAAGCGCGGCGGAGAACTCTGAGCATCGGGGATGACAAACGATGCAAAGGATTGTGTGATGAAAACCAAGTCGAAGATCGTCCTGCTTCTGGCAGGCGCCGCCATGTCCGCTACCGCAGCCGTCGCCTATGCGCAGACCGCCGGCGGCAACCAGCAAACGCCGCCCGGCATGCAGAATTGCGAGCAGGGCACGCCCGGCCAGGGGCCTTGCGGCGAGGGCATGGGCCCTCAGGGAATGGGCGAGCCGGGAATGGGCCGCCAGGCCATGGGTGAACGCGGGATGGGCCCGCGTGACGGCGAGTTCCGCGGCGAGCGCCATGGCAAGTGGGGCCGCCACATGGCGTCCAGTGAAGAAGGCCGCCGCGGCCCGGGCATGATGGGACAGCGCGGCCACGGTTTCGGCGGCAAGCGCGGCCAGGGCCCGAATTTCGAGCTCATGTTCCAGAAGGCCGACAAGGACAATTCGGGCTCGGTGACGCTCGAGGAATTCGCCGCGGCCATGCCGATGCAGTTCGCCGATGCGGACGCCGATGGCGACGGCAGCATCACGGCCCAGGAACTGGCCGACCAGATGCAGCGTCAGATGCTGCTGCGTCGCGCAGAGATGATGATCAAGCGCTTCGACACCGACAATGACGGCAAGGTCTCGACCGCCGAAATCGAGAAGGCCCAGCAGGACCGCTTCGCGAAGCTGGATGTCGATGAATCGGGCGCGATCGAGAAGGACGAAATGCAGCTGCGCCGGGGCGGCGACCGTGACGGTCGGGGCGGCCATGGCAAGTTCCACCGCTTCCACGACAAAGGCGGCTACGGCCGCAACTGATCCCTGACCGCGATCTCCTCTTGATGTCAGGCCGCAGGGGCCGCCATGGGCGGCTCCTGTTTTTTCGTATCAACCGTGCCCTCCGGTGCGCTGCAGGGAATGCGCACGGCCACGATCGTGCCCTTGGAGGGCTTGGAGCGGATCTTCAGCGAGCCGCCATGCAATTCGGTGAGTGAACGGGCGATGGCAAGGCCGAGGCCCGAGCCGGAATGGTTCTTGGTCAACTGGTTTTGAACCTGCTCGAACGGCCGCCCGAGCCGCTTCAGCGCCGCGGCTGGTATGCCGCAGCCGGTATCCTCGATGGAAATCTGGATGGCTCCGCCCACCGACTTGGCGCGGATGCGGATTCGTCCGCCTTCGTCGGTGAATTTCACCGCATTGGACAGGAGGTTGATGACGATCTGCTTCATCGCGCGCTTGTCGGCGAAGACGCGCATGGTCTCGCCCACCGACTGCTCCACGGCGATATTCTTTTCCTTGGCCTGCATCGCCACCATGTGCATCGTTTCCTCGATGAGCGGCGCGAGATCCTGGGTTTCGCGATCCAGCTCGATCTTGCCGGCCTCGATCTTCGACATGTCGAGTATGTCGTCGATGACGCCGAGCAGGAACGTGCCCGAGGAGTGGATGTCGCCGACATATTCGAGATAGCGGTCGGACCCGAGCGGGCCGAACATGCCCGACTGCAGGATTTCCGAGAAGCCGATGATGGCGTTCAGCGGCGTGCGCAACTCATGAGACATGTTGGCCAGGAAACCGGATTTCGCCTTGTTGGCGGCCTCCGCACGGTCGCGCGCTTCGAGGAATTTCCCGTTCAGTTCTTCCAGTTCGCCGGCTTTTTGCTGCGATGCCTTGCGGGCAACCGACAGGTCGTCGATCGTCGCCATCAGCCGCCGCTCGCTTTCGATCAGCCTTTCCTGGTGCAGCTTCAGCTGGGTGATGTCCGTGCCGACCGATATCGTGCCGCCGCTCGACGTGCGCCGCTCATTGACCTGCAGCCACCGCCCGTCGGCGATCTGGCGCTCGAAGGTCTGGGCCTCGTGATGCGTCTTCGGATTGGGTATGCGCTTCTCGCTGACCGGCCGGCGCATCATCGCGTTGATCGTCTCGCGCGGCGTGCCCGGCGCGATCGCATCGGCGGGCAGGCCGTTATATTCCTGGAACTTGGTGTTGCACATGATGAGCCGCTCGCCTGCGTCCCACAGCGCGAAGCTCTCCGACGTGCTCTCGATCGCCGCACGCAGATTGTCGTTTGCGATGGCGTTCTCGTCGGCGAGGCGCTGCTGCTCGGTGACGTCGACCGCGATACCGATCAGGTGGATGCCGCTGCCGCCCTTTTCGACCAGTTCGGTGCGGATGCGCATCCAGCGATACTGCCCGGCCGCGTGGCGCATGCGAAACAGCTGGTCGACGCGGCGGATCTCCTGCGCGGCGGCGCGTTCCGCGAGATCGAACAGGTCGATGTCTTCGGGATGGATAAGGTCCTTCACTTCGCCGAAAGACAGGATGTCGTCGGTCGCCTCGTAGCCGAGCATGTCGAACATCGAGCGCGACCAGTAGATGCGCCCGCGCGCCAGATCCCAGTCCCACAGCCCGCAATGTCCGCGCGTCAGCGCGAGGTCGACACGTTTCTGCGTCTCGCAATAGGTCTCGTCGGCTTCCTTGGCCCGCGCCGCCTGGCCGAAATAGGCATAGAGCAGGATGATCAGGATCGATGAGGAGGCGACGAACAGCGTCACGTTGAGCGAGACGCGCTTGCGCCACTGCGCGAACAGGTCCGTCTCCGATTGCAGCACGGCGATGACCGCATCTCCGTCGCCCAGCTTCGACAAGGCGGCGATATAGGCGTCCCCGCCGAGCGTCACGCTCTGCACGCCGGCATCGGAGCCGAACAGGAACAGCGCCTGTTCGCCATGGAGTATCTGCCGGAGGTTCGCGCCGAGAAACTCGCGGCGCTGGCCGCGCGCACCGATGATCGTGCCGGTCTCGTTGGTGACCAGAAGGAAGCGGCCGTCATAGGTCGTCTCGTCGGGCAGGGCCCGCGCCAGAACCTGTTCGAACTGGGTGCCGTTTTTCGGTGCGAAGCCGGATTGCGATGCGGTCTGCACCGCCGAATGCGCCGTTCCCGAAATCAGCGCCAGATAAAGCTGCGCGTCCCGGATCGTCTCGGACCGGTCGGTCATCAACGACATGGCGCGCGCGGCGAAGACGACCGCGAGGAAGATCGTGATCAGGACGGGAATGGACTTCTTCAGGATCGGCTCGATTGCCTCGAGCCTCGAATAAGCGGGGCCGGCCAGAAAGCGGGCATGGCCGGTCATGGCTGTAGATGTGGAATTGTCTATTCCCGCAACTGACAAAATCCGTCCCCTCGGCGCCCGCAGGCAACCGTTCCGGCCTCCGCAAAAAGGCCACGCGCAAACCGCTTGTTTTGAAACATGATCCGGCTACCGCACTCCCGAATCATCCATAATGAATCAAAAGTGATTCGGGCTGTCCACCCGTCCGGCGTTAATTTTTTGGAAAGGTTTCGCGCGAGGCGCGGAAAGGGCAACTTCTTGCCCGAAAACTCACTTCAAGACCGACATCGGATCGGTGATGCGGTGGGCCTGGAAGGTGTCGGGCAGGGGCGTCAGTTCGATCGTTTCGACAATTCCGGCTCGCGCGAACGGATCGCCCCCGGCGAAACCGCGGGCGCTTTCCATGTCTTTGGCTTCCAGGATTCCGAAATTGCCGATGGACGCGCCGTTGTCGTCAACGAGCGCCGCGCCGATCAGGACCGCGGCGAGGCCTTCTCCACCCGACTTCACCCAGTCGCGGTGTTCCGCTCGGTGGATGTCGCGTTTCGCATCCATCCCCGAATGGTGAAGGCATCGCATGAGGAAATACATTGGTCACGCCGCGTTCTCTAGGACAACCATGCCCGCACCGGTCAGCGAGGCGGGCGCATGGTAGTGTTTGTGCTTCAGTTCGACGTGGCTGTCCATCGCCGCACGCATCACCAGCCACATGATCAGTTCCGCGCCCTCGGAGCCGAATTGCTCGACATAATCTTCGCGGCTCATCTGGCGGTATTTCTCGTAGTCATTGGCGATGCCGTCGAGCCAGGCTTCGTCCGCTTCGCGGTTGATGAAGCCGGCGCGGCTGCCCTGCAACTGGTGCGATAGCCCGCCCGTGCCCATGATGACCACGCGCTCGTCGCCCGGGAAGCTTTCGATCGCTTCACGCAGAACCTCGCCCATTTCCCAGCAGCGCTGCGGTGTGGGGATCGGATACTGGATGGTGTTGACCCAGATCGGCACGATCTTGACCGGCCATTTTTCCGGACGGCCGAAGAACAGTTCCATTGGCACCTGCAGCCCGTGATCGACCTCGATCTCGCGGCAAACCAGCGGATCGAAATGCTTCTCGACGAGCTTGTCGACGAAATGCCACGACAGTTCCGCCGCGCCTTCGAAAGAGGGGATCGCGCGCGCGCCCCAGCCTTCATCGACCGGATTGTAGTGTTCCGCCACACCGACGGCGAAAGTCGGCACACGGTCGAGGAAGAAGGTGTTGCCGTGATCGTTGAAGATCACAACGGCGATGTCGGGCTTAGCTTCTTCCATCCATTTCTTGCCGGCAACGTAGCCGTCGAAGAAGGGCTTCCAGTCGGGTGTTTCCGCCAAACCCTTGTCGAGCGCGACGCCGATGGAGGGGACGTGGCTGGTTCCGATGCCGCCGATGATCTTCGCCATGCTCAGACCGCCTTTCCGAGGCGCTGGCGCAGGAAGTCGTCATGCTCCATGCCGGCCTGCGCCGCGCCGATGCGCGTCATCGGGGTCGGATCGATGGCCGAGATCTTCAGAATGAAGAACAGGTTGCCGCCGAGCCGCACCATCTCGTGCCAGTCGCGCGCCTTGACCGCGGACTTTTCCTCGTCGGTCAGGCCGTAGCGGGCGAGATAGGCGTCTTCGTCGGCCTTGAAGGCCTCGCGGTTCTCGGGCTTGCCGAGATCCATCGCCATCTTGTTGAGCTTGTAGCCCTTCAGGGAACGAGCCCGGTCGAATAGCGGCGTTTCGGGAATCTGCGTGGCAGCGTCAGCCATTGTCGTCTCCAAATCGGCGGGTAAGCCATTCCATGATTGCGGCCGCGGTTTCGGCCGGCCGTTCGACCGGCGCGAAATGGCCGGCATTCTCGATCGTCACCAGTTCCGGGTCCGCAACCTCGGTGGCGATTTCCTCGTGCTGGGCAATCGGGCTCCAGACATCCTGGCGCGCGGTCACCAGCAGGACAGGGCAGGTGATCTCTTTCAGATAGGCGCTGGCGTTCGGACGGCCGACCAGCGCCCAAATCTGGCGCTCGTGCACGTCCGCGCCGGCGCGCAGAACCATTTCCTTCAATTCCGCGACCAGCGCTTCGTCGGAAACCCGGGCGGGATCGAGCATGCCCGGCAACCATTGGTCGGCGAGCTTGTCCATGCTCTCATGGCCAAGGTCGATCATCGCCTGGCGCTTGACTTCCTCGCCTTCGCGCTTCGGGTGATGGCCCGTATTGGCGAGCACCAGTCCCTTGATGCGGTCCGGCGCGATATGCGCCATTTCCATCGCCACGCGACCGCCCATCGAATGCCCGACGGCAATGATCGGCCCGTCGATGGCGGCGAGGACGCTTTGCGCCATTTCGGTGATCGAGGCCTGCGTCGTGACGTCGGCGTGATGTACGGGAAACGTCCCTGCGGCCGCTTCGGCGACAGGCTCCCACACGATCCGGTCGGAGACCAGGCCGGGGATCAGAACAAGCGTCGTCATGACGCTATCCCGGATATGAGGCAGGCACAGAATGTATACATGAATTTCATATAATCCGCTCCTGATACGATCTCAAGTCTTATAATGTAAGAAAAAACACGAAATTTTGCGTCGAATGTATACCAAGGGCGGTGTCAAACAGGGCCATTCGCCTGAGCGTGGCCGCCAATCGGCAATACGACTGCGCGCCCCGATCGTGAGGCGCAGGTCGAAATCCGCTTAAGCCAGCGTCCGGTCGAGGATGTCGCGCACGTCGCGCGACAGATGCTGGCGCGAGGAAAGCAGCTGCATCGCCGCTCTTGCCTTCTCCCTGCGGCCCGGTTCGAGGTTCTTCCAGGAGCGCATCGCAGTCAGCAGCCGCGCGGCCACCTGCGGATTGGAGCCGTCGAGCCGGCCGATCGCCTGGCACAGGAACTGGTAGCCTTCGCCGTCGACCCGGTTGAAACCGGTGGGGTTGCCGGTGGAGAACGCCCCGATCAGCGACCGCACGCGGTTCGGGTTGTCCCAGGAGAAGCCCGGATTGCCGGTGAGCGTCTTGACGGTCTCGAGCGTTTTCTCGCCGGGCGCGGTCGCCTGGATCATGAACCACTTGTCCATGACGATCGGTTCGGACCGGAACTCCAGCTGGAAGGATTTCAGTGAGTCTAGCGTCTCGTCGGCCAGCGGCTTCAGATGCGCCATCAGGGCCAACGCATGCGCGCGCTCGGTCATGTTGTCGGCCTCGGCATAGACCTTCGCGGCGCGGGTGAGGTCGTGGTCCGCGTGGCAGAGATAGGCGAGCGCGATGCCGCGCAGAGACCGTTTGCCCGCGCTGGTCGCGTCCGGGGAGTAGGGGCCATTCGCCTCCAGCCCGTGGAAGAGGCGCGCGAACACCCGTTCGCCGGCCTTGCCCAGTTGCCGCGACGCGGCGACATGCACGCGATGGACGGCCTCCGGATCGATGCCCGAGCCGATTTCGCGGGCGATGTCGTTTTCGCTCGGCAAGGTCAGGCAGAGCGCCCGAAAGGCGTGCTCATAGGTGTCGTCGGCGGCGATGTCCGTCAGGATTTCGAGCGTCCCGGGATCGAAGACGTCGCCAGTGGCGTCCGCCGGCCGTCCCGCAGCCTGCTTCATTTGCCGGCTGATCAGCGCCGACAGGGCCTGCCAGCGGCCATACTCGTCCGGGTCGTTGCGTGCGAGGAAGGAGAGTTCGCTGTCCTCCGGCTCCGGATACAGGGTAACCGGCGCGGAGAAACCGCGCAGCAGCGACGCGACCGGCTTTTCCTCAATCCCCTCGAAGACGATCTCGTGGCGCGCCTGCGTCAGGTGGATGACGTCGCCGGTCACCTCGGCGCCCGAGGCGGACGTCCATTCCATGTCGCCGGTCCCCGCCGAGACGAGGCCGAATTGCACCGGAATGTGCATCGGCGCATGCGGCGCGCCGTCGATCGGCGGCTTCAGCCGCTGCTCGAAGGTCAGGGTGAAGCGCTGCGCGTCGGCGTCGTAGGCCGAGTCCGCTGTCAGCGTCGGGGTGCCCGGCTGTTCGTACCAGAGGGCGAACTGGGTGAGATCGGCACCGCTCGCATCCTCGAAGGCCTTGACGAACTGTTCGATCGTCGCGGCCTCGCCGTCGTGGCGGTCGAAATAGAGATCGAGCCCGGCCCGGAACGTCTCGGGCCCGAGGATGGTGCGGATCATCCGCACGACCTCCGAGCCCTTCTCGTAGACGGTCGCCGTGTAGAAATTGTTGATCTCCGAATAGCGTCGCGGCCGCACCGGATGGGCGAGGGGGCCGGCGTCTTCCGGGAACTGGTGCGCCTTGAGGAGCTTCACCTCGGCGATCCGCTTGACCGTGCGCGAGCGCATGTCGGCAGAGAACTCGTGGTCGCGGAAAACCGTCAGCCCTTCCTTCAGGCAGAGCTGGAACCAGTCGCGGCAAGTGATTCTGTTGCCGGTCCAATTGTGGAAATATTCATGCGCGATGATCGCCTCGATATTGGCGTAGTCGGCATCCGTGGCGGTGCGCTCGTCGGCGAGGACATATTTGTCGTTGAAGACGTTGAGGCCCTTGTTCTCCATTGCGCCCATATTGAAGTCGGAGACGGCGACGATCATGAACACGTCGAGATCGTATTCGCGCCCGAAGGCGTCCTCGTCCCACTTCATCGAACGCTTCAGCGCGTCCATCGCATAGGCCGCGCGCGGTTCCTTGCCATGTTCGACATAGATTTCGAGCGCGACGTCGCGCCCGCTCATTGTCTTGAATGTGTCGCGCACGACGCCGAGATTGCCGGCGACCAGCGCGAACAGATAGGCGGGCTTGGGGAAGGGATCGTGCCAAACCGCATAATGCCAGCCATTCTCCAGAACGCCGTCCTCGATCCGGTTGCCGTTCGACAGCAGCAACGGCGCATCCTCGGTCCGCGCCTCGATCCGCACGGTGTAGACGGACAGGACATCGGGACGGTCGAGGAAATAGGTGATGCGGCGGAAACCCTCGGCCTCGCATTGCGTGCAATAGGTGCCCGACGAGCGATAGAGCCCCATGAGCTGCTTGTTCGCCGAAGGGTCGAGCTTCGTCTCGATCTCCACCGTGAAGCTGTCATCCTCCGGTAATTCGCCGATGACAAGCTTGTCCGGCGTGGCGGTGTATCCGTTTTCCGCCGGTGTCTCGCCATTGATGCGCAGTCCTTCCAGAACGAGCTCATCGCCATCGAGCACAAGCGGTGCATCCTTCGCTACGCCCTCGCGCCGCCGGATGGCGAGCTTCGCGCGCACGACGGTGGAATTGGGTTCCAGAGTGAAGGCGAGGTCGGTTGTTTCGATCAGGTAGTCGCTCGGCCGGTAGTCCTCGAGGCGAATGACGGTTCCGGTTTCGGTGCGCATGGCAAAATCCTGTATGCGGGGGTTGTCACGGCCCGCTTCGGAGGAAAAAATGTATACATACGCGGCCGGGCGCTCGACATTCGGTCCGCATTGCATATGTTCGCAAACGCACTGCCCCGGTCGGACCGCATCCGCGTACCGACCGACATGGCGGATGGAGGAGTTGAAATCAAGATGAATGTCGCACCGCCCAAATTCGGATCCAAATCGCTGATCGGAGCTTCCGTCCACCGCAAGGAGGACGACGCCTTCATTCGCGGCAAGGGGCGTTACACGTCCGACATTCGCATCGACGGCATGCTGGAAGCCTATGTGCTGCGCTCGCCGGTCGCCAACGCCGCTTACAAGGTCACCTCCGTCGAGGAGGCGAAGAGCGCTCCCGGCGTTCACCTGGTCCTGACCGCTGATGATATCGCCGATCTCGGCACCCTGACGGCAGTCGGCATGCGTCCCGGCCCCGATGGCACGACGGCGCCTTTCCGGCCCATTCCGGTGCTGGCGAAGGACCGTGTCCGTCACGTCGGCGACGCGGTCGCGTTCATCGTCGCCGATACGCTCGACCAGGCCAAGGACGCCGCCGAACTGATCGAAGTCGACTACGATTCCTCGGATGCGGTCACAGACGTCACGGCCGCCCTGCAGGACGGAGCGCCGCTGGTCTGGCCCGAAGCCGGCTCCAACACGGCCTATCTCGGCGCTGCCGGCGATGCGGCGAAGGCGAAGCAGGTCTTCGACGGAGCGGCCCATGTGACGAAGGTGGATTTCATCCAGAACCGCCTTGTCTCCAACTACATGGAAACGCGCGCTGCCATCGGCGAATACGATGCGGACCGGAAGCGCTTCACGCTGACCTGCGGTTCGCAGGGCGTGCACGGCCAGCGGGGCATCATTTCCTCGGGCGTATTCGGCATCGAGGCGGAAGACCTGCATGTCATCACGCCGGATGTCGGCGGCGGCTTCGGCCCGAAGGGCTTCGTATATCGCGAATATCCGCTGGTTCTCGAAGCCGCCAAGCGCCTCGGAAAACCGGTGCGCTGGGTCGGTGAACGCACGGAACACTTCCTCGTCGACAATCACGGCCGCGCCAACACCGTCCATGCCGAGATGGCGATGGACGAGAACGGCCGTTTCCAGGCGATCCGCATCGACCTGAAGGCCGACATGGGCGCCTATACCCACCAGTTCGGCGTCGCCATTCCGTGGTTCGGCGCGATGATGGCGACCGGCGTCTACGATATCCCGGTGCTCGACTTCCACCTGACCGGTGTTTTCACCAATACCACGCCCGTCGACGCCTACCGTGGCGCGGGCCGGCCGGAAGCCGCGTTCCTGATCGAAAAGCTGGTCGACCAGTGTGCCCGCGAGATGAAACTGACGCCGGACGAAATCCGCCGCCGCAACTTCATCAAGCCCGAGCAGTTCCCCTACAAGACGCAGGGCGGCCGGACCTACGATGTCGGCGAGTTCGAGGCCTGCATGGACCAGTCGATGAAAGACGCCGACTGGGACGGTTTCGAAAAGCGGCTGGAGGCGTCGAAGGCGGACGGCAAGCTGCGCGGCATCGGCATGTCCTACTATATCGAGGCATGCGCCTTTGCCGGGTCGGAGCCGGCCTATCTGCAATTGCTCGACGACGGCACCGTCACCATGGATATCGGCACCCAGTCGAACGGGCAGGGCCATGCGACGGCCTATGCGCAGTTCGTCGCCGGCACGCTTGGCCTCGATGTCGACAAGGTGCAGGTGATCCAGGGCGACTCCGACCGCATCCCGACAGGCGGCGGCACCGGCGGCTCGCGCTCGATCCCGCTTGGCGGCGTTTCGGCCTATTACGCCAGCGAGGAACTGGCCAAGAAGATCAAGAAGTTGGCCGCCGACGAGCTCGAAGCCTCGCCCGACGATATCGAACTGGCCGATGGCGAAGCCGTCGTCGCCGGTACGGACCGCAGCGTCACGCTGGCCGAACTCGCAAAGAAGGCTCCGGATCCCGCCGACCTTTTGGCGAAAGCCGAATTCAAGCAGGACGAGGCGACCTATCCCAATGGCTGTCATATCTGCGAGGTCGAGATCGATCCGGCGACCGGCGTCACCGAAGTGGTCTCCTTTTCCATCGTCGACGATTACGGCCTGACAGTGAACCCGATCCTGCTCGCCGGCCAGGTGCATGGCGGCGTCGTGCAGGGCATCGGCCAGGCGCTGTACGAGGGCGCCGTCTATGACGAGACCGGCCAGCTGCTCACCGCGACCTTCATGGACTACACCATGCCGCATGCCGATCATTTCCCGGAGATCAAGTTCGACACGCGCAACGTGCCGTCGACCACCAACGCGCTCGGCATCAAGGGTGCGGGCGAGGCGGCCACGATCGGCGCGACACCCGCGGTCATGAACGCGGTCTATGACGCGCTCTGGCGGGCCAAGGGCATTTCCCACATCGAAATGCCGGTCACGCCTTCGAACATGTGGGCAGTGCTGAACGGATAGTGCGCGCGCTCGTCCAACGTGTCTCAGAGGCCAGCGTCACGGTCGATGGGGAGATTGCCGGGAAGATCGGCACGGGACTGCTCGTCTTCGTCTGCGCGATGCGGGGCGATGCCGAAGCGCAATCCGAATGGCTTGCCCGAAAGCTGGTCAATCTGCGTATCTTCCCCGACGACGCAGGCCGCATGAACCGCTCCCTCGTCGATATCGGCGGCGCGGCACTGGTGGTCTCGCAATTCACCCTTGCCGCAGAAACCAAGGGCAATCGCCCGGGCTTCTCCGCCGCGGCCCCGCCCGACGAGGGCAAGCGCCTCTATGAGCATTTCTCCGAGCAGGTTCGCGCGCATGGCGTTTCTGTCGCCAATGGCATCTTCGGCGCGGACATGAAGGTGGCGCTGGTCAATGACGGCCCGGTAACGATCTGGCTGGACAGCGAAGCAAAGTAGGCCAGGATTTTCCTCTCCGGAACAATGACTTGCGTCTGAATCCTGGCCGAAAAAGATATCGGCGCGGCGCTCGTATCGCGTGCCTCCCTTCGGATTACGGATATTCCGTTACGGAATCTTTATGCCTTTTTCAGAGCATGTCGGGAAAAACGCCGCCGAAAATCGGCGATTGCGGGGAGCGAGACAGGCCAAATGAACCTTGATTGGTCGAAAAGGGGACGGGCGCGCGTCTGGGCTGTTACGGTCACGGGCACGCTGATCTGTATCGCTTTCGCCCTGGCCTTCGACAGCTATTCCTTTGCGACTGGCGAATGGCGCTGGGGGAGCGATCCGCTCAACAATTTCCTCATTCCCGGCCTGATCGCGCCGCCGCTTTTCTTCCTGTTTTCCAACAAGCTGCGGGAACTCGCCATCGCCCATCACGAATTGGCGACCGTCGCGGCGACCGATGGCCTGACATCCCTGCTCAACCGGCGTGCTTTCTCGGAAATGGTGGATGGCTATCTGCAAAAGGTGGAAAAGGCCGCGACCCGCGACCATGACGGGCTGCTGTTGATCGATATCGACCATTTCAAGGTGGTCAATGACAGTTTCGGTCACGATCTCGGTGACGAAGCGCTGAAGCTGATTGCGTCGACAATCAGCACCAATGTGCGCGAGACCGATTTGGTCGGGCGGCTGGGCGGCGAGGAGTTCGGCGTTTTTATTCCCGCGCAGTCGCCTGAACGGATATCGGCGATGGCCGAGCGTATAAGAACCGCTGTCACCGATGCGCATTTCGCGCCGAATGGCCGCGTGCATCCGCTATCGGTCAGCGTCGGCGGGCTGATCTTCGGCCGTGGTCTGTCCTTTTCGGATATCTATCGCGGAGCCGACGAGCGGCTTTACGAGGCGAAGAGGAACGGGCGTAACCGTATCGAGATGTCCACCCTGGAGGCGGCTGCGACGCCTGCGCGGATGGACGCGCCGACCATTCACTGAAGCGGCTGCATCAGCGCCGTCACCGCGTCCCGAAGGTTCTTGAATTCATGGCTGGGCGGCGGCTCAAGTCCTTCAGCCGCACCCTCGCGCCATTTGCCGGTATGGACGAGCACGCCGGTTAGTCCGCACGCGACCGCCGCGCTGGCATCGAACTCGGCATCGTCTCCGATCATCGCGACGTCCCGCGGCGCCAAGTCCATATCGGCGCAGGCGGCGCGGAAGAATTCCGGCGCGGGCTTGCCAATCACCTCCGCCTCGCATTCGCTGGCGTATTCCAGCGCCGCGACGAAGGCGCCGGCATCGAGACATACTCCGTCCGGCCCGGCAAATTTGCGGTTCCTGGCCAGGGCGATGAAGTCGGCGCCGCTGTCGAGCAGGCGGAACGCCTCGTTCAGCGCCCGGTAGGTGAAGCCTTCTCCCGCGTCGCCGAGGATCACCGCTGCCCAATCGCCTTCCGGAAGGTCGAAAAAATCCTCCATCAGCGCCGGATGAACGAGGAAATGCGCTTTCAACCCGCGTTCGTCGATGATCTGCCGCGCAGCCATGGCCGGGGTGAAGACGTGTTGCGGCTCGGTCGTCACGCCCAACGCCGCGAGCTTTTCGACGATGGATCGCCTCGGTGCGCTGGTCGTGTTGGTGAGGAACCGGAAGGGGCGACCTTGCTGACGCAGCATGTCGATCGCCTCGGCAGATCCTTCGATTAGCGAATCGCCCTGATAGACCACGCCGCCAAGATCGATCAGGAAGCCTTTCGTCTCTGTCATGGATGTCCGTCGGTACAATTGCTGCGACGGGTGACCAGTCTGCGCATGTTTGTGCGCCGCGTCAAACACCCGCATCAGGCAGGCAATGCTTGCCGTCCCATGGTCTGCCTGATACCCATTTGAAGACGCGCAATTCTCGTAAGGCGCGAATCTTGCGGCAAGATACACGCGATTGATGAATTCATTCAGGGACAGGACGGCCTTCATTACCGGCGGCGCAGGCGGGATCGGGCTGTCTGTCGCTCGCAGCCTCGGCAAGCGGGGCGCGGCGGTCATGCTGGCGGACCTTGACGGTGAAGCGGCGGCACGGGCAGCGGCGACATTGTCGGACGAGGGGATCGTGGCGGCGTCTGTCGGCTGCGACGTCGCCGATGCATCCGCAGTCGAAAATGCGGCCCGGGAGACGCTGCAGCGTTTCGGCAAGGTGCATATCGTCGTCAACAATGCGGGCGTGTCCCTCGACGGCAAGACCGGCGAGATCCCGCTGGAAGACTGGCGCTGGATCGTCGACATCAACCTGATGGGCGTGGTCAATGGCGTCGAGATCTTCACGCCTCTGATCCGGTCCCACGGGGAGGGCGGTTATATCGTCAACACGGCCTCGATCGCGGGCCTGTGGCCGACCGCGCGATCGGGGCCGTACACAGCGACGAAATTCGCCGTGGTCGGATATTCCGAGGCGATACGCCACGACCTGGAGGACGACAATATCGGCGTCAGCGTCGTCTGCCCGGGATGGGTGCGGACCGGAATCCACGAGACCAGCGAGCGGCGGCCGTCGCGCCACGGATCGGCCGCAGATATCGAACACAAGCAAAGCGACGCCATGCGCATGGCCGAGCGGGAGATCGGCCGGGGGCTCGATCCGGCGGTGGTCGGCGAATGGATCGCCGACAGCATGGCGGCGCGGCGGTTCTATATCTTCACGCATCCGGACATGGCCGGGGTGATCATGTCGCGGGCGCGCGCCATGCGGGTCGATTACGCGGCCTGCATGGACGATCCCCGCTTTGCCAGAGAGGAGCAATGACGTGACGGCGCCGCATCCTCTTGAGGTTCTCGTCATCGGCGCCGGTTTCGCGGGGATCGGCGCAGCCATCAAGCTTCTCGAAAAGGGCGTCACGAATTTCAGGGTCTATGACAAGGCGGAGGGGATCGGCGGAACATGGTGGCACAATCGCTATCCCGGCGCGGCCTGCGATGTGCCTTCTCATTTCTATTGCTATTCCTTCGAGCCGAATCCCGACTGGAGCCGGCTGCACGCGCCGCAGCCTGAAATTCAGGCCTATATCGAGCGCTGCGCGGAAAAATACGGTGTCATGCCGTATGTGGAGCTTGGCAGGGAGATCACAGCTCTCTCCTGGAATGCGAAGCGTGCGCTCTGGTCCGCCGCTTTCGCGGACGGCGATATCGTCGAGGCACGCTTCGTCATCAACGGCATGGGCGCGCTGCATCGGCCGAAAACTCCGTATTTCCCGGGCGCCGACTTGTTCGCCGGCGAGGCCATGCACACGGCGTGCTGGAACCCGGATTTCGATTCCGCCAGCAAGCATATTGCCGTCATTGGCAGCGCCGCGAGCGCCATACAGGCCGTGCCGGAACTCGCGAAGACGGCGGCAATGGTCCATCTGTTCCAGAGAACGCCGAACTACGTCGCGCCCCGCAACGATTTCGCCTACAGCGAAGAACAGCGCGCGCAATTTCGCCGCGACCCGGACGCGATGCGCGCCGAGCGTGAGCGCATATTCGACGAGGCGGAAACGCGGTTGTGGCCGTTGATCGTCGACCAGGCCGCACGCGACCGGACGCGCGAACTCCTGAAACTCTATCTCGGCAGCCAGGTCCGAAACCGCAAATATCGCGCGGCACTGACGCCCGGCTTCGACGTGGGCTGCAAGCGCCTCCTGTTCTCAGACGATTTCCTCGCCTCGTTGAACGAGGACAATGTCGAGCTGGTGACCGAGCCGATCCGCGAATTCACCGCCGCCGGCGTCGTCACCGGAGGCGGCGTGGAGCGACCGGTGGATGCGATTGTCTATGCCACGGGCTTCGACATCGAATCCCACCAGCGGTCGATCGACATTCGCGGCGAAAACGGCCTGTCGCTTTCCGATGCCTGGAAGGATGGAGCGCAGGCCTATTATTCCGTCCTGCTGCCGGAATTTCCGAACTACTTCATGGCGACGGGGCCGAATTCCGGTGTCGCGACGACGTCGGTCGTGTTCATGATCGAGCAGGCGCTCGACTGGATCCTCCGGTGCATCGACATGGCCGGCCGCGACGGCGTCGTGACCGTCACGCCGGAAGCGTTGGCCGACTACAATCGCGAAATCGACGAGAGACTTGGGAGTACCGTCTGGGTCACCGGCGGTTGCAGGAGCTGGTATCACAGCGCGGAAGGCCGCGTCGAAACCCTGTTCCCCGGCAATGCAGATGACTATCGCCGCCAGATGAGCGAAGTCGATCGGGACCATGTCCGCATCGTGACGCCCGCTCACGCGGATATGGCGGGTGCGCCCCGGTGAATATCGACACGCGGCTTGCGTCCGGCAGCCGGATCGTCGGTTTTTGTGATCCTTCGTTTGCGGAGGTCGGTGAGGCCTTCGAGGCAAACTTCCGGCAGCGTGGCGAGACCGGCGCCAGCCTTTGCGTCAATGCACACGGACGGTCGGTGGTCGATCTCTGGGGCGGGTTGCGCGATCCGGAGACCGGAACGCCGTGGCAGCGCGACACGGTTTCCGTTGTCTTCTCCTGCACCAAGGCCGCGACCGCGATATGCGCTCATATGCTGGTCGATCGCGGCCTGCTCGATCTCGACGCGCCCGTCATGCGCTACTGGCCGCAATTTGCCGGAGCCGGCAAGGAAACCGTCACCGTCCGCATGCTGCTCAACCATACGGCGGGCCTGCCGGCCTTTCGCGACCGGTTGAAGGCGGGAGCCTTCTACGATTGGGAACACATGGTGGAGCGGCTGGAACAGGAGCCGCCGTTCTGGCCGCCGGGCAGCCATGTCGCCTATCACATGATGACGTTCGGCTGGACCGTGGGAGAAGTCATCCGCCGGGTTTCGGGCCGGACGGTCGGACAGTTTTTCCGCGAGGAGGTCGCCGGCCCGCTGCAGCTTGATTTCCATATCGGTGCGCCGGACGAACTCGAAACGCGGATTGCGCCTGTGAGCGCCTTCATGACATCGGGCGACGAGATACGCTCTCCCTTCGCCGAAGCCATTATGAGCGACGGCAGCCCGGTTCCGCGCCTCGCTTTCTTGAACACTGGCCGTCACGACGCAAACAGCGTGGCGGCGCACAAGGCGGAACTGGGCGGGATAGGCGGTATTGCCAATGCGCGCGCTCTTGCCGCGATGTTCGCGCCGCTTGTCCCCGGCTCACCCGTACAACTGCTGTCGTGCGGGCGCGTCGATGCGATGCGCGAAGTCTCGTCCGAGAGCGATTGCGATGAAACGCTGAGTATTCCGACGCGCTTCGGCGAAGGTTTCATGCTGGCGATGGACAATCCCGATTTGCCGCCCGGTAACGCGCTGCGCATCGGACCGGGCGCATTCGGGCATGTCGGTATCGGCGGCAGCGTCGGTTTCGCCGACCCCGAGGCCGGCCTTGCATTCGGTTACACGATGAACCGGCTTGGCGGCGGAGTCCTGCTGAACGAACGCGGCCAATCGCTGGTCGATGCAACCTATAAAAGCCTGGGAGCCCGGGCAGGCCGCTGATCGTTGAGCCGGACCCTATTCAACCGGATCGCAGACGGCGCGGTTCCGGCCGGCATGCTTGGCCTGATAGAGCCGGGCGTCGGCGCGGCGGACGAGCTGGTCGGCGGCTTCACCGGGCTTCAGCTCTGCGATGCCGAAGGAACTCGTCACCCTTCCGATGGGATTCTTGCCGCGCGAGATGACGAGATTGGCCGTGTCGAGTTGCCGCATGATGTTGGTGATCACCCGATGGGCGTTCGCCGCGCTGGTCGAGGGGAAGACGATTGCGAATTCCTCGCCGCCATAGCGTGCGACGAGGTCCTGGCCCTTGACGTTCTTCATCATCAGAGAAGCGAAGTAGCGGAGCACGTCGTCGCCGACCTGATGTCCGAACGTGTCGTTGATGCGCTTGAAATGATCCAGATCGGCCATCACGAGGCATAGCGGCGTGCCAGCCGCATTGGCCTCGTTGATCATCTTGCCGAGCGCACGCTCGAAATAGCGCCGGTTCGAGACATTCGTCAGCGGATCCCGGAATTCGTTCTCGCGCGATTTTTCCAGGCTGGACCGCAATTTGCGGACCTGAACCCGCGTTTGTTCGAGATCGTGGTTGAGCTTGACCGATTCCGCGCGCATCCGCGCGTTTTCCAGAAGCAGCACTTCTACCGTGTCGCGGACCTGCTCCGGCGTCGCCGCAGAGGAAAGCTTGCTGGCCGATTGCTTCAGCGAGCCCGAGTAATGCTCGTTGGTCACGAGGTGCTTGTGGACGCGCTTGACGGCTTTCTCCATCTCCTTGTCGAGATGATATCCAAGCAGTTCCTGCTGACGGCGATCCTGCTCGCCTTCGGAGAAGAATTCCGAATGGATCTGGTCGAGATAGTGCGGGTCGACGGCGCCGTTCTTTTCGATCAGCGTGCTGACTTCCTTGCGCAGCCCCTCCGGTTTCCCCGAAGCGAACGCGTACCAGATTTCGTAGGTCTTGGGCACGGGCGGCGTGCGGTAAGCCTGCGCGTAACGCAGCGCCTTCGCCGAGATCGCCAGCGCCCGTTCAAACTCCAGATCGGCGGTCGATGCGACGTCGTTCTTGGTTTCTGCTTCCGGCGCTGATTTCGAATCTGGGATCATTGGGTGTCGAGCTTTTCGCGGGCTTCGGCTGCGGAAAGGCTACGCCAGGCCGAACGGACATTCTGGACTTCACATCTCGATCGTTCGAGGCTCATACACCGCGTCATGCGAGTGAGTACTACTTATAGGCGAGAAATCGCACGTAAGAATTAACAATTTTCTAGGGCCGAAATTTCGCCGGTCAGCGAACTCCCGAAGTCGGGATCGACACTCCACCGGAAATCTTAAATTAGGGTCACTGGGCCTGCGAAAATTGGTCGCGTCCGATCGCTTCGGTATGCTTGCCTGCGGGGCAGGGTTAACAGGGAGGAGACGATGCTGGAAGGCATCCGCATTATCGAGGTCGAGGGGCTCGGCCCGGGGCCATTTGCGGCGATGGTGTTTGCCGATCTCGGCGCCGATGTCATCACCATTCACCGCAGCGATCCGCCCGCCGGCCCGTTGCCGGCAAAGCCCGGATTGCTCGATCGCGGAAAACGCTCCATCGCGCTCGATCTGAAGGCGCCCGGCGACCGGGATACGGCCCTGTCGCTCATCGCATCGGCCGACGGTCTGATCGAGGGGTTCAGGCCCGGCGTCATGGAACGGCTCGGTCTCGGTCCCGAACCCTGCCACGCCGCCAATCCCGCGCTCGTCTACGGACGGATGACCGGCTGGGGGCAGGCGGGGCCATTGGCACAGGCCGCCGGTCACGACCTCAACTATATCGCGACGTCGGGCGCGCTCTGGTATGCCTCGGCGCCGGGTGAGGCGCCGATGACCCCGCCGACACTTGTCGGCGATATTGGCGGCGGCGCGCTGTACCTTGCCATCGGCATGCTGGCCGCGCTCCACAAGGCAAGGGCGACAGGCCGGGGAACGGTGGTCGACGCGGCCATCGTGGACGGTTCGGCGCACATGATGAACCTGTTCATGGCGCTTGGCGATACCGGTCTTTTCTCGATGCAGCGTGGCCGCAGCCTGCTCGACGGGCCGCATTGGAGCCGGACCTATCGCACCAGCGACGGCGGGTTCATGTCGGTCCAGTGCCTGGAGCCGAAATTCTACGCCCAGTTTCTCGACAGGATCGGCCTTGCCGGCGATGCCGACTTCGGCCGCCAGTTCGATCCGGACCTCTGGCCCGCCCTTGGAAAGCGCCTTGAGACCCTGTTTGCGTCGGAGAGCCGCGCGCACTGGACGGAACTGTTCCGCGGCACCGATTGCTGCGTCTCGCCGGTGCTCGATCCGCTGGAGGCCGCGCATGATCCGCACATGGCGTCGCGACGGACATGGCACGATGAAGAGGGGCGGTTGCAGGCCGCGCCGGCGCCGCGTTTTGCCGCCGCGCCGGACTGGGCGCCAAAGGCGAGCCCGGAACGCGGCGAGCATACCGACGAGATCCTCGCCGAGCTGGCGAGCAAGGCCGGTCGCTGAGACCGAAAAAGCCCCGGCGGGATGCCGGGGCTTCGCGTTGATCTCTGAAGGTCTTGGGAATGGAATTCCCGGCCTAGAATTCCTGCCAGTTCGCTGCTCCGCCGCCAAACGCACTGA
This sequence comes from Ahrensia sp., assembly GCA_002698425.1. The sequence continues at coordinate 57,812 of NZXU01000117.1, forward strand.
CGACCTTTTGGCCCAGCACCCGTGCCGGCGACGAATGGGCTGCCGCCATGTTGTCCGATCCGCCGGTCCCTGATCCGTATATGGTCCGCGAGGTTCTGAATCCGCGCAGCATCGAGTTGATCGAGTTCACCTCGCCGCCGAGCGCGTGGGCGCTGGCCGTCAATTCCTCGGCCATCGCGGCGTTTTGCTGCGTGCCTTCGTCGATCGACGAAACCGAGATGTTGATTTCCGCCAGTCCGGCGGATTGCTCCCGCGCGGATTCGATGATCGCGTCGACATGCGCGGATATTTCCTGCACTTCGGCGACGATTGTGTTCAGGGCCTTGCCGGTTTCGCCCACCAGGTCGACGCCAGACTTCACCTCTTCGCCCGAATTCACGATCAACTGCCTGATCTCCTTGGCCGCTCCGGCCGAACGCTGCGCCAACTCGCGGACTTCCTGAGCCACGACCGCAAATCCCTTGCCGGCGTCGCCGGCCCGGGCCGCCTCCACGCCGGCATTGAGGGCGAGAAGATTTGTCTGGAAGGCAATCTCGTCGATCACCCCGATAATGCGGGTGATATGCTCCGACGAGCCCGAGATGCGATCCATCGCCTCGACCGCCTTCGTGACGATTTCGCCGGATTGTTCGGCGTTTTTCCTGGTACGCGAGACGAGCTGTCCGGCGTTCTCGGCGCGTTCGGTCGACGATTTGATCGCCGCCGTGATTTCCTCGACGGCGGCTGCGGTCTGTTCGACCGCGGCGGCCTGCCGCTCCGCCCGTCCCGACAGGTCTTCCGCCGCCGACTTGATTTCCTCGGAACCGGAATTGATCTGCCCCGCCGCGCCGGCGATTTGCTCGATGGTTTGGGAAAGCTGTTCCAGCGCCGCGTTGAAACCGCTCTTCAGTTGCTCATAGCCATCCGGCAGCTCGTCCTGGATGCGGTAGGCGAGGTTGCGGTTCGCCAGCTGTTCGATCGCCGAGGTGAAAGCTTCGACGGTCGACGCCATTGTGTCCATGGCTTTTTGCTCTTCGCGCCGGCGTGCGGCTTCCGCTTCCTCCACATAGACGGAGATGGACAGATCCATGTCGAGAAGGATCGCCTTCAGCAGGCAGGAAACGAGCGTCGCCGCATCGTCCGCCGAGGTCTTTCGTTTCGAGAAAGGACCGCTGGCGGGCCAGATATCGGCGAGCGCGCCCCGGACAAGCTGCTCGGCAATCAGGCTGTAACCGCCGATATACCAGCGCGGCTCAAGTCCTATCCGGGCATGGACCGATCCGATCGCGCGAACGCGCTTCGCATAATCCTCGTCGAACCGGCCGGTGAGGATAGCTCGCCAGTGATCCATTTGCGCGCTCTTCGCGCCTTGAATATGCTCTTCCGAGGAGAAGAAACCTCGCGTTTCCGGTGTCCGACGCACCTTGTCGTAAAAGCGGTCGAGCCCTTTTGAAAGATCGCGTTCGATGGCCTGCGCCAAGCCGCGAAGTTGCGCGCGGCATTGCGGATCCAGTTCCATGAAGTCGAGGCGACCTTCGATCTCCTGTGCGGTTTGAGTGGCTTTTTGGGCGGTAGAAGGCATTCCAATCTCCCTTGGTGGCGCTCCCCGATCCCGATGGGTGGCAACGATCGGGCGAGCATGTTCGCTTCCGCGCAGGCAGGCCTGCACGGATCCGGCATCCGTGGCGTTTGGGCGTCACGGTGATGTTGAGGTGGTCGCGGGCGTGATGCCCGTTCCTTGTCCGCCGGGGCGAGCGAACAGCATTCATTGCAGCGAGGGAACGAATAAGCTCGCTTTGTTAACGGTGCGTATAAAATCTTGCAGTTTGAGACTGCGGATAGAAAAATCGAGCCGGCGGGAATTGCGAATGGGCGGACGGCAGGCACAAAAAAGCCCCGGCGCGGGCCGGGGCATCTGTCGTTGTCGGAACCCGAGCGGACGGTTGAACCGTCAGAATTCCTCCCAGTCCTCGGCCGCCGCCGATGCGCTTCCGAAAGCGCTTGCCACCTTGCGGCCGAGATCGCGGGCGGGTGAGGGGCGCGATCGCAGAGTCTCAGCCGGATCGACCGGTTTGGGTGCGCGCATTGCCGCGGAGGTGCGGAACTCGCCCAGCATCGCATTGATCGACGCAACCTCACCGCCGAGCGAATGACTGCTCGCCGTCATTTTCTCGGCCATGGCTGCGTTTTGTTGCGTACCCTTGTCGACCGAGGAAACGGCGACATTGATCTCCTGCAGCCCTCCGGACTGTTCGCGCGCCGACTCGATGATCGCCGCGACATTCGCCGCGATATCCTGCACCTCGACCACGATCGTCTCCAGCGCCTTGCCGGTTTCCCCGACCAGCGACACGCCGGATTTGACCTCTTCGCCCGAAGTGGTGATCAGTTGCTTGATCTCCTTGGCCGCATTGGCCGAACGCTGCGCCAGTTCGCGCACCTCCTGCGCGACGACCGCAAAGCCCTTGCCGGCATCGCCGGCCCGTGCCGCTTCGACGCCCGCATTGAGTGCGAGCAGATTGGTCTGGAAGGCGATCTCGTCGATCACGCCGATGATCCGCGAAATGTCCTCCGAGGATTTCGAGATGCGGTCCATTGCGGCAATGGCCTTCTTGACCACCTCGCCGGACTGCTCCGCATTCTTCTGGGTGCGTGAAACGACCTGGCCGGCTTCTTCCGCGCGTTCGGCGGATGACTTGACGGCGGCCGTGATTTCCTCGACCGCAGCCGCGGTTTCCTCGACCGACGCGGCCTGCTGTTCGGCCCGTTTCGAAAGATCCTCGGCCGCCGATTTGATTTCCTCGGACCCGGAATTGATCTGGTTCGCGGAACTGCCGATCCGGTCGATCGTGCCGGCAAGCTGTTCGAGCGCGTTGTTGAAATCTTCCTTCAACCCGGCATAGGCCTCCGGCAACTGTTCCGAGACGCGGTAGGTCAGATCCTTGGCGGCGATTTGCTGCATGGCGGTGCCGAAACTGTCGATGACGAGCTTTCGTTCCGAGGCGATGGCTTCTTCCTGCGCGGCCTTCTTCGCTTCTTCCGCCTGGTCGATATAGACCGAAATCGACAGATCCATGTCGAGCATGATCGCCTTCAGGAGGCTGGAGAGAATATCGGCTGTTTCGTCCGATGAACCCGCCTTCTTGCCGAACATGCCGCCTGTCGGCCAGCGTTCCTTCAGAACGGCGTGGACCAGATGCTCGATCAAGATCCCGTATCCGCCGATATACCAGCGCGGCTCGAGGCCGATCCGGGCATGGACCGAACCGATCGTCCGCACGCGCTGCACATAGGTCTCGTCGAAGCGTCCGGTGACGATCGTCTCCCAATGTCCGATCTGCGCTGTCTTGGCGCCATGCATGTGATCGTCCGACGAGAAGAACTTGCGCGTTTCCGGCGTCTGGCGAACCTTGTCGTAAAACTGGTCGAGCCCCTTCGGTAACTCGCGTTCGATCAGCGTTTTGAGCTTGCGGATGTTATCCGCGCAGCGCCCATCGATCCCAAGGAACTCCAGACGATCTGAAATGCCCTGGTCGGCATGAGCATCGGCTTTTTGTTCAACCATCGGCATGTCGAATTCTCCTCCTGGCGTGTCTGGAGACCGAAGCGTTGTGTCTGACCCGGCTGTGTCGCCCGAATGTCGGCAATAGCTGTCCGCACGCGGCGTTGAACCGCGGCTGTGTCAGGTCACTTCTGTCTGAAATTGTCCCGGGCGTTATGCCCGATCGCGCTGGCGGTCACGCCATTCAGCGATATGCGTCCTCATCGCATGCCGTAAAGGAATACGTCTGAATCCTTAATCAAGAATGTAACTTTTTACCAGTGGAACGGCGGAGTCCCCGCGAATTTTCGCAGTTTGAGGCGCGTTTTGCATAAAAAAGCGCCCCCGGGCGACGGTATACTGTTGCATTGAGCTTCTGCCGCTTAACGCTTTCGCCCAAGGGAATGGAAGGTCTGCCGTTTCCGGCTGCGATCTCTCACCGATGCATGGCTGACAAGTCGCGCAACTCGCAATAATCTGGCGGCAGCCTGTTCTCCATCCCGGAATCATCGCCTTGAAAAAACTGACGCTTCTGTTCTTCACCGTATTCTTCCTGGCCGCGGGCGCAGCCGCCTGGGGACAGGAAAACGGCACCATCGATCCCGAGCACGCGATCGACGATCACGAGATCGACATGCGCATCGAGGCGATATTCGATGAGATGGGCGGGCTGAACACCGTCTTCGTCACGGTGCGTTCGGGCGTGGTGACGTTGCGCGGCAAGGTGCGCGAAGCGGCGCTTGCCGAACAGGCGGAGGCGATCGCGGGCCGCGTGACCGGCGTGGTGGCCGTCAAGAACGAGATCGAGGAAGTGACCTCGCTCTCCCTGCGGCTGGAGCCTGTCTATGAGCGTTTGACGAAGCGGGCCGTTCAGACGGTGGCCTATATACCGCTCCTTGCGGTCGCCCTCGTGGTGTGGGCGTTGATCTATGCCGCCGGCTGGTATTGCGCCCGCCGGGACTGGCCGTGGAACCGCATCGCTCCCAACTCCTTCATCGCCAGCCTGCTGCGCCAACTCGTGCGTCTCGCCTTCTTCATCGCCGGCGCGGTCATGGCGCTCGATATTCTCGGCGCTTCGGCCCTGCTCGGCACGATCCTGGGCGCGGCGGGGATTGTCGGTCTCGCGATCGGCTTTGCGGTCCGTGACACAGTCGAAAACTACATTGCCAGTATTCTGTTGTCCGTCCGGCAGCCCTTCAGTCCGAAGGATTACATCGCCATCGAGACTTACGAGGGCTTCGTGATCAGCCTTACCTCCCGGGCCACGATCCTGATCGATCCCGACGGGAACCACATCCGCATTCCGAATGCGACCGTGTTCAAGAGCAACATCACCAATTACAGCCGCAATCCCCAGCGGCGCTTCCTGTTCAAGATCGGCATCGACCCGGAAAGCAACTCCGACAGGGCGCTCGAGCTGGCGCTGGCAAAGATACGCTCGCTCGATTTCGTTCTTGCCGATCCCGGGCCCGATGGCTGGATCGACGAGATCGGCGATTCAACCATCACGCTGACGCTGACCGGCTGGATCGACCAGAACCAGACCAGCTTTCTCAAGGCTCGCTCGGAAAGCATGCGCCTGGTCAAGCTCGAACTGGAAGCGCACGGGATCTCTCTGCCCGAACCGACCTACCGCCTGCGAATCGAGGGGGAGGGCGCTTCCGTCGTGGCCCCGAAATCGGGACAACCCGCCGCGCCGGAAAAAGCCCCGGAGGAGCCGGAGGAAACCACGATTGCCAACGACACGCGCCCGGACCAGGCCGTATCTCGCAAGATCGAGGAGGAGCGTTCCCATGCTTCCAAGGGCGACCTGCTCAGCGAGGTGTCTCCCGACGAACTCAATGGCTGACCGCCCAAGCGGCCTTCCACCGCGATGAGCTTTGCGCTACGTGCGGGCCTCCATGTCGTCCGATCCCGCCCAAACCGTTCCCCAGTCGCGCCCGATGCTGGCCATCGGCCTGAAAGTTGCTTCGGTCGTTGCGTTCATGGGCATGGCGACCGCGATCAAATATTCCGGTCAGTTGCCCGCCGGTCAGATCGTGTTCTTTCGGTCGGTTTTCGCTATCGTTCCGATCTGTGCCTATCTTCTCGTCGTCGGTGAACTCGCGGGCGCCTGGCGCACCAGCCATCCGGTCGGCCATGTCATGCGCGGAATGGTCGGCGTGACGGCAATGGCGCTCGGCTTTTTCGGCCTGACTCGCCTGCCGCTGCCCGATGCCACCGCGATCGGCTATGCCCGGCCGTTGGTGACGGTCGTACTCGGCGCCGTGTTGCTCGGCGAGGTCGTGCGGCGTTATCGCTGGGGGGCCGTCATCGTCGGCCTTCTCGGTGTGCTGATCATCTCCTGGCCGAAACTGCAGCTGTTTCGCGGCGGAGGCGGCTTCGGCGGGGACGAAGCGCTGGGCGTGATCGCCACCTTCCTGTCCGCCTGTATCGCCGGGCTCGCCATGGTTCTGGTTCGCCGACTGCTCGTCACCGAACGCACGGCGACGATCGTGCTCTATTTCTCCGTGACGGCCTCGGTCTTTGCGTTGCTGACCATTCCTTTCGGTTGGGAGGCGCTGAACATGACGCAGACCGTGGCGCTGATCCTGTCCGGGTTTTGCGGCGGCCTCGGCCAGATCCTGCTGACCGAAAGCTATCGCCACGGCGAAGTCTCCACGATCGCGCCCTTCGAATATACATCCGTGCTGATCAGCATCGTGATCGGTTATTTCGTGTTTTCCGAAGTGCCGGGCTGGGCGATGATCATCGGCTCTGCGATCGTGACCGCGTCCGGCATCTTCATCATCTATCGCGAGCGCCAGATCGGCCTGCAGCGAAAAGGCGTTGCGCGCCGCAGTGTCACGCCGCAGGGCTGACAGTCCGTCAGCCGGAGGACTCCTCGGCTTGCGGATAAAGCTGGATTGCTTCCGGGGTCTGCGCCGATGCAACCGGCGGCGCATAGGTGAAGTCGCTCATCTCCTCCTGGGGGACCGCCTCGCGCCGGGTCAGGCGCCAGGCGGCATAGAAGGTGAAGGCGAGAAACGACAGCGCCATCATCGCGAAGATGCCGGCCGGGCCCATGATATTCATGAAACCGCCCGCAATCACCGGTCCGGCCATCGAGCCCGCGCCGTAAATGATCAGCAGACCGGAAGAGACCTCGACGAAATCGTCCGGAGAGGCATGGTCGTTCGCATGGGCGACGATGATCGAATAAAGCGGCATCAGCACGCCGCCGAACAGGAACATCAAAACGAAGAGCACGGTCAGCGAGACGCCCGCCATCATCGTGAGGAGCGTGGTCAGCACGACGCCTGCCGACGTCGTCGCGATGATGACGAAACGGCGGTCCGTCCGGTCGGAATAGCGCCCGATCGGAAACTGGAACACCATCCCGCCGATCATCACCAGCGCCATCGTGGTCGCAATCTGGGCATGTGACAGGCCGACGGCCTGTAAAAAAACCGGTGTCTGAAAGCTGTAGGCTCCAAACGCCGCGCCGGTGACCGCCACGCCGATGAAGGCGAGCGGCGAGTTCGTGAACAGTTTTCGTAGGTCGAGCGAAACCTGGGCCAGCGGCCTTGGCGAAGTGGCGTTGGACAGGCCGGTCGGGATCACGGCCGCGGCGAGCAGAACGGCTGCGATCATGAACAATGTCGCAAGGCCCGGATCGGCTGTCGCAAGGAGGAATTGCCCGCTCATCAGCCCGACCATGGTGACAACCATATAGACAGAGAAGATCTTGCCGCGTTCCTCGTTCGGCGCTTTTTCGTTGAGCCAGCTTTCGACGATCATATAGGTCCCGGCCAGCGCGAAGCCGCCGATGCCGCGCGTGACGACCCATGCCAGCGGATGAACGATCAAGGCGTGCAGCAGGATCGAAATCGCAAGGACCGCCGCGAGCACGGCATAGACGCGCACATGGCCGACGCGCAGCACCATGCGCGGCACGAACAGGCAGCCCGCGGTGAAGCTGAGCGCATAACCGAACCCGATCCAGCCGATGACGACCGGGCTCCAGCCCTCCATCGCCGCGCGGATCGGCAAGAGCACGCCGATCAGCCCGTTGCCGGCCAGCAGCAGGAATGTCGAAGCGAGCAGGCCCGCGACTGGCAGCACGAGTTGAATCATCGGTAGCGGATATCCTTTGTTCCTGATCCGCGTTAGCGCGAAAGATTGGCGTGCGCATGAAAGAGAGGCGACGAATGATGCCCAGAATACGCCGTCAGGCGATGCGCGCCGTTTCGTCCAGCCGGTCCCTGATTTTCAGCAGGTCGGCCCATGCGTAGCGTTTCTGCGCCGGCTGTTCGAGCAGGTAGCGCGGCTGCAGCGTCGCGATGGCGGGGATTTCCGTGCCGTTTTCCGTCGTTACGGTTTTCCATTCGCCGCGCAGTTTCAGGATGTCGGCGGATGCGCCGAGCAGGATGCGTGCGGCGCCATTACCGAGCAGGACAAGGAAATGCGGCCGCGCCAGTTCGATTTGCCGCTCGATGAAGGGCCGGCAGATCGTGGCGTTGAGCGGCGAGGGGGCTGCATTGCCCGGGACACGCCACGGCACGGCGAAGCCGAGATAGCAATCGTCCCGCGAGCGGCCGATCGCCGCCAGCATGCGATCGAAAAGCAGGCCTTCCGGGCCGGTCAGCGCCTCGCCCGAAGCGTCGTCATCGCGCCCGGGCGCATCCGAGATCATCATCATCGCCGCGCCGCGCGTCCCGCCCTCGAAGACGGTATGGCGGGCGGTCAGCTTCAGATTGCAGCCGTCGAAACTTTCGATCGCCTTGCGCAAGTCGTCCAGCGTCTCGGCTTTCTTCGCGACCTGTCGGGCCATCGCGATGGCGTCCGCATCCGGCATGGCGGGAAGCCGCGATGCCGCAGCGGCAGGGGGCGGAGCTGCCGGTTTCGGGGCGGATTTCGGTGCAGCGGCGGTCTCGGCGTCGAAGCGGTTCGGCGCTTCGTCGGCCAGCGGGAAATCAAGCCCGCTATCCGCATAGAAGCGCAGCAGGCTTTCCAGTTCGCCCCTCGTCATTTCGCTCGCCTTGACCATTGACCACCTTTCGCAGACGCCGAAGCCGCCTTCAAGCATTCATGAAGCGGGGATGCGCGGGGAGAGCCGGATATAGAAGGCTTGCACCGGCGTTGGATCGGTGATCAGGAAGCGGAATTCGGCCCGTTTGCGCGGGTCTACGAAGCCGTTCTCGAACAGCAGCCTGTCATGGGGCTCGAAATCGTAACGGGCATCGGCGAAGGCATTCGAAATCGTGGTCTTCCGGTCGAAACGGCGCTGGTCGAAGGACAATCCGTCACCGAAGATGTTCGGCTCCCCGAATTTTTCCTGCAGTTCCAGTTCGAATCCGATCCATGGGACGCCGCGATTGAAAATCCCCCGAGCTCGTCGGAAAAGGCGTAGGGAGGGGAATGGTCACCGCGGTTGTGTCGGCGGTCTGTCCCTCCGCGGTGATCGCAGCGAGGAGAGCCATGCCGGCAATCGCCGTACGAACGGGCCCGAACACCATGCGAAAGTTTAGCGTGAATTGAGAGAACTCGGTAGCCGCTCTTGATTTACGTTTACGTACAAGTCAAAAAAACTCCGAAAAATGTGTCGTAATCCGTCCTTGCACGCAGGGATTTGCAGGATACATTCGGCGCCGACTGGAAAAGGGGCGAAAGCGGGCCAAGTGAACCCGTCAAAGCCGTAGCGGAGAATGACAATGAGCGACGGAAGTGCTGGCGACAATCCGATGAACGAGCCGCGCGAAAGCATGGAATTCGACGTGGTGATCGTCGGCGCCGGTCCGGCCGGCCTTGCCGCCGCGATCCGCCTCAAGCAGGCGAATGCCGATCTGTCCGTCGTCGTTCTGGAAAAGGGCGCGGAGGTTGGCGCGCATATCCTGTCCGGCGCCGTGGTCGACCCGGTCGGCATCGACAAGCTGATCCCGGACTGGCGCGACGACCCGGATCATCCGTTCAAGACGGAGGTCAAGGAGGACCAGTTCCTGTTCCTGGGCCCCGCCGGTTCGATCCGCCTGCCGAATTTCGCGATGCCGCCGCTGATGAACAATCACGGCAATTACATCGTCTCGCTCGGCAATGTCTGCCGCTGGCTGGGCGCGCGCGCGGAAGCGCTCGGCGTCGAGATCTATCCGGGCTTCGCCGCTGCCGAGGTGCTCTATAACGATGACGGGTCCGTCAAGGGCGTCGCCACCGGCGACATGGGTGTCCAGCGCGACGGTACGCCGGGCCCGATGTTCGCCCGCGGCATGGAACTGCACGGCAAATACACGCTGATCGGGGAGGGCGTGCGCGGCTCGCTCGCCAAGCAACTGATCGCCAATTTCTCGCTGGATGCGCATAGCGACTACCCGAAGTTCGGCATCGGCATCAAGGAACTCTGGGAGGTAAAGCCGGAGAAACACCGCCAGGGGCTGGTGCAGCACTCATTCGGCTGGCCGCTCGACATGAAGACCGGCGGCGGCTCGTTCCTCTATCACCTGGAGGACAATCTCGTCGCGGTCGGCTTCGTCGTCCACCTCAACTACAAGAACCCCTATCTCTATCCCTTCGAGGAATTCCAGCGCTTCAAGACGCATCCGGCG
>NZXU01000118.1 GCA_002698425.1 Ahrensia sp.
GTCTCCGAGTGGGGCGGCATGGTCCGCTTCCAGCGCTCCTACTAATCTCGTCTGACGAGATCGGTTTTAAGGGCCCGGCGAGAAATCGCCGGGCCTTTTCCTTTTGCGCCGGGATTGCCGTGGATGCCGGTACTTGGCCCGCGCCGTGTTGCGAAAAGCTCTTGATATGGTCTTCGGCTCGTCTGCCTGGCGAGCCATGCGGCCTGACTTGCCGCCGCCTTATGCGTCCGAATGATCCTCACGGCCCTCGGACCGATTCAGAAACGCTTCGATCGTGTCCGGAATGCCGCCTGTGTGGAGCAGGGGCGGATGGCCCTGTCCGGCGATTTCCATCACTTTCATGTCAGGATGGCGCGCAGCCATCGCCTCGACCGTCTTTTTCGACAGCAAGCTGGAATGCTCGCCGCGCAGCAGCAATACGGAGATCTTGCTGATCCCGATGAATTGCGGCCACATCTCCGGCAATTTCTCGCCGAGATCGATCTCCGCCAGCGGCTTGACGAGATCGGGGTCGTGATCTGGCCGAATCTTGCGACCGACCTGCCGGTATTTCGCATGCGCCTCGAACGCCCAATCCTCCTGGCTGAAGGCCGGGAAGGCTTTTCCCATTGCCGTTTTCTGGATCGCGATCGCTTCGTCCCAGTTTTTCGGCTTCGGCAGCTGTGTCAGCATGGCGCGGATCGTCGCCAGACCGTCCCCTTCAATCACAGGGCCGACATCGTTCAGCACGATGGCTTTCAGGGCGCCCGGCCGCATGGCCGATAGCACCATGGCGATCAGCCCGCCGCGCGACGTGCCGATGATGGCCCCATGCGCGATGCCGAGCGCCGTCATCCCGGCGAGCACATCCTCGGCCTCGGTGACGACATTATAGTGTGTCCAGTCCGGGTCATGGGCGGACAGGCCGCGTCCGCGATAGTCGAAACAGATCACGCGACGCTTCGGAACGGCCTTTTCGCTGAGAAAGATCGCGAGACGCTCGAAATCGCGCGCATTGCGGCTGAGCCCGGCCAGGCAGATCACGGGCAGGGCGCCCCGGTTCTCGCGCCCATATTCGACAGCGTGCAGTTTCAGCCCGTCGGAAGCCGAAAAGAACACGCTCTTGCCCGGTCCGGCCTCGGCCGGTTTGGCGTCTTTGGCTTTCGCCTTCAGTTTGAAGAATGTCATCGAGTGGCCGCGAGTGCTTTGTTGTCCGAAATTGCGGACGTCTGATAATTATACATTTTCAGATAGTTATGAGCGTTTTCGGAATCAATCTGTCCAACCGTATCGCAGGTCGTGGGCGATATCCGAGGGCTCGTCAAAGCGCGTCTTGTAGATCTGCAAATTCTCCATGACGCGCTGCACATAGTTGCGGGTTTCCGTGAAGGGAATCTGCTCCACCCAGTCGATCACCTCGTCCAACGGCTTCCCGCGCGGATCGCCGAAGCGCTCGATCCACTGGCCGACACGGCTGGGACCGGCATTGTAGGCGATGAAAGTCAGGATATAGGAGCCGCCGAACCGGTCGAGCTGGTTTCTCAGATAGGCCGTACCCAGCGTCGCGTTATAGGCGCCGTCCGAAGAGAGGCGCGCAGGCTGATAGGCGAGGCCCGCCTCGCGCGCCATTTCCCGGGCGGTGCCCGGCAGGAGCTGCATCAGGCCGCGCGCATTCGCGCTGGAACGGGCCGCCACGTTGAACTCGCTTTCCTGCCGCGCAATCGCATAGGCGAGGGGCCGTTCCTCCGGCTCGATCGGCGTCGATGCGGGAATCGCGCCGATCGGATGGGTCAGCGCCCCGGTCTCGATGCCGCGCCATTCCGCGGACTTGGCGATCCGTAGCGCGGTGAACCGCTCCTCCATCCGCTCCCAGTTGACGACGAGTTGCGTGATGGCCGGTACGTTCTCCAGCGTGCGCCCCAGCCCGTAGGCCATTTTCCGGGCGAGATCGACGCGGCCGATCTCCTGCAGGCGCGCCATCGCGGCGACCGGTTCGCTGTTGCGGAACTGGTCGGCGTCGTCGGGCGTCACCGAGGGCCGGCGGATGCCCTCGAGCTTCATGCCCAGATGCTGGCGCGCCAGTTGCCCGTAATAGGTCGTCGGATAGTCGGCGGCGCGGACATAGTGGCTTTGCGCCTCCGGCGATCCCATCGCCTCATGGGCGCGCCCGAGCCAGTAGGCGCCGCGCGAGCGCGAGATCGCGCCATTCGCCAGGCCTTCGATGCGCTCGAAATGCGCGGCGGCGGCCTTCCCGTCCTTCAGGCCGCGCAGCGCGTACCAGCCCGCATGGAACGCCGCCTCGATCTGCGTCGCCGCCGATCCGCCATGCTGCATCGCGGCGATCTTGTAGGCGGTCTCGGCATCGCCATGTTCGAAGGCGTCGCGCGAGACGATGCGCCGCTCCACCCACCATTCGTCCGGATCGACGAGGTCGTCTTCGGTCACGGGGGATTCCAGCAGCAGCTTCGCCGCTTCGCCGTCGCGCTCCATGCGGCGCAGCCATGTCACCCGCGCGAACAGGTGATGCGGCGATTCTTTGAAGCTCTCCTCGGCATTGTCGAGCAGTTCCGGCGCGTTCTTTTGCTTGCGGATCGCGGCCGACCAGGGCTTCACGTATGAATTCATGCCGGCGGCGTCGGCGATGCGCTGCGCCGAGCGGATGCGCTCGCGATACATCATTGCCAGGAAGCGCCGCTGGTGGTCTTCCTTCGTCAGCACGCCGACGAATTCCGACATGATCCGCAATTCGGTGCGCGCATCGATCGCTTCGCCGTGCCACCAGGGGATCAGTGCTTCGCGCGCGCCTTCGGGATCGTCGAGCATGACCCGGGCGCGGGCGAGCGACAGCGCACCCGACAGCGTATCCGGCCCGTCGGCCTCGTAGGCGGCAACGATCTCCTCGGGCGAATGGAACTCGCGGGCCAGCGCGCGTTCGTAATTGGCGCGCAGCCGGGCCATGTCCGGCCATCCTTCATGAGACTCGATCGTCCGGTCGATTTCGGCGGCGGTCACCGCCGCCTTGCCCGAATAGGCGGCCATCCAGGTGATGATCTTGCCGTCCAGCGTATCCTCGGCCAGCATCTGCCTGAGCTTGCGCAACGCGTCGAAATCGCCGGCGTCGAGCGCCTCCAGCGCCTCGATCAGGAAGGCGCGCGTGGCGGCCGGGTCGGGCGCGTCGCTGGTCACCGACCCGGTCATGCGCTGGTCGACACGCACGGGCGTATCCAAGGGCGCATCGGCAGGCGCATCGCCGAATAGCGCCGCGCCGGCGAGGACCGCCGGAAGGACGGCAGCCGCTGCGAGAAACTGTGTTCGGCGTGACAAGGACATGTGCTCTCCCGATATCGGGTCCCACTTGGGCGCTATTATACAAGAATGGCCCGTTTATGGTGAATGGACCGTGAAAAACGGCACACATCCCCGTGATCTCTCTGCTTGCCGCCGACAGGGCGCATGACTATGGTGCGCCAAAAATTCGAAACCACGGCGCGGCAAACCGCGCGACTTCATGCGGGAGTTTTCAGTTCATGGTTGAGCGTTCGGCGTTGCGCGGGTCTATGACCGCGCTTGTCACCCCGTTCGACATGTCAGGCGCGTTCGACGAGGAGACGTTTCGCGCACTGGTCGATTGGCAGGTCACCGAGGGCACGAAAGGCCTCGTCCCGGTCGGCACGACCGGCGAGTCGCCGACGCTGAGCCATGACGAGCACAAGCGCGTCATCGAGGTTTGCATCGAAACCTCGGCCGGCCGCGCTCCGGTGATCGCGGGCGCCGGCTCCAACAACACCCATGAAGCCGTCGATCTCGCCATGCATGCCGAGAGCGCCGGCGCCGATGCGGTTCTCGTCGTCACGCCCTATTACAACAAGCCGAACCAGCGCGGCCTCTACGAGCATTTCGCGGCCGTCGCCCAGGCGATCGACATCCCGATCATCATCTACAACATCCCGCCGCGCTCGGTGATCGACATGACGCCGCAGACCATGGGCCGCCTTGTCGCCGATTTCCCCAATGTCTGGGGCGTCAAGGATGCCACCGGCAAGATCGAGCGGGCTTCGGAACAGCGCATCGCGTGCGGCCACGACTTCATCCAGCTTTCTGGCGAGGACGCCTCGGCGCTGGGCTTCAACGCCCATGGCGGCGTCGGCATGATCTCGGTGACGGCCAATGTCGCGCCGCGGCTTTGCTCCGAATTCCAGGCGGCCTGCCTTGCCGGCGATTTCGCCAAGGCGCTGGACTACCAGGATCGCCTGATGCCGCTGCACAAGGCGCTGTTCATCGAGCCCGGCGTCGCGGGCGCGAAATACGCCCTGTCGCGCCTCGGCCGGATCAAGAACCGGCTGCGCTCGCCGATGGTTCCGGTGGAGGATCCCACCGCCCACGCCATCGACGAGGCGATGCGCCATGCCGGCCTCTTGAACTGAGCCGGCGCGATCACACCTTTCCGTCATGGCAACGAAGAAGAAATCAGATCCGGCGCGCAAGCTCGTCGCCGAGAACCGCAAGGCGCGCTTCAATTACGAGATTGACGACACCGTCGAGGCGGGGCTCGTGCTGCAGGGCACCGAGGTCAAGTCGTTGCGCAATGGCGAGGCCAATATCGCGGAAAGCTACGTCTCCGAGGAAGGTGGCGAGATCTGGCTGATTAATTCATATATCCCGGAATATCTGGAAGCCAACCGCTTCAACCATGAACCGCGCCGCCGCCGCAAATTGCTGCTCAACAAGCGCGAAATGGCGCGCATGGCACAATCGGCCGACCGCGAGGGCATGACGCTCGTCCCGCTGAAGCTCTATTTCAACGATCGCGGCCTCGCGAAGCTGCAGGTCGCCGTCGCCAAGGGCAAGAAGACCGTCGACAAGCGCGAGACCGTCAAGAAACGCGACTGGGACCGCCAGAAGGCGCGGATCCTGAAAGAGCACGGGTAACTTACCCGCGCAGCGTCTCCCGAAGCGTCTCGAAAATCCCGTCGAACATCTCCGGCGTCAGCCGGCCCGTATTCGTGTTGTAGCGCGAGCAGTGATAGCTCGACACGATCGTCAGCCCGTCGATCTGCGTGACGGCGCCATGTGCGAACGGATGCGCCGCTACCCGTCCGCCAAGCGTGCGCACGGTCGAATCGTGGGCGATCTTGCCGAGCGTGACGATGACGCGCAGGTTTTCGAGCCGCTCCAGCGTCGCCGTCAGGAACGGCCGGCACGTATTGATCTCGGCGGCCGTCGGCTTGTTCTGCGGCGGCACGCAGCGCACGGCGTTGGTCA
Source organism: Ahrensia sp. (assembly GCA_002698425.1). The sequence goes on from NZXU01000118.1 coordinate 5,242, forward strand.
CGGCGGTCGAGACGAGCCGCAGGCCGTCATCTGGCCGCTCGTCGAATGCGCCCTCGGCGAAGCCGGATCGCTTCAGCGTGCCATAGAGAAATGTGCCGGCGAAATCGCCCGTGAAGGGCCGCCCGGTGCGGTTGGCGCCGCGCAGGCCGGGCGCAAGCCCGACGATAAGCATCCGCACGCTTTCGGGGCCGTCCGGCGGCAGCAGCGTCGGCACCGGCGCATTGTGCCAGCCCGGCTCGCGCACGCGCCATGATGCGATGAAGTCATGCAGCCGTGGGCAGAGCGCGCAATCCCTGTCCGGATCTGCCTGTATCGAAGCTTTCACCGGCGAGACCGGTCTCAGTAGTCGATATCGTCGTCTTCGTCGTCATCGTCGCGCTGCACCTGCCGCGGGGCAGGGCGCTCGGACGGATCGCGGCCGATCTCGTCGCGCAGCGTCTTCAGGTCGACGAAATGGTCGGCTTGGCGGCGCAGATCGTCGGCGATCATGGGTGGCTGGGTCGACAGGGTCGAGACCACGGAGACTTTGCGCCCGCGCCTCTGCAGCGCGTCCACCAGCGAGCGGAAATCCCCGTCGCCGGAAAAGATGACGAAATGGTCGACGGTATCGGCGAGTTCCATGGCGTCGATCGTCAGTTCGATGTCCATGTTGCCCTTGATCTTGCGGCGGCCCGAGGAGTCGGTGAATTCCTTCGCCGGCTTGGTGACGACCTTGTAGCCATTATAGTCCAGCCAGTCGATCAGCGGGCGGATGGAGGAATATTCCTGGTCCTCGATCAGGGCCGTGTAATAATAAGCCCGCAGCAGATAACCGCGCGACTGGAACGCCTTCAGCAATTTGCGGTAATCGATGTCGAACCCCAGCGCCTTGGCGGCTGCATAGAGGTTGGCGCCATCGATGAACAATGCGATTTTCTCGCGGGAATCGAAATTCTGCATATATCGGGCCCTCGGGCTAAATCTCTTAATTACCAAACAGCGCGGAATCCCATGGATGCCGCCATGAATCAAACCCCAATAATCGCAGGGTGCACCGGAAAGCTGGCCGATTTGTGGCTCCTGCCATGGTCATGCCCCAATCCTGTGTTTGCCCGACAGTGAGTTGCGCTTGCCGACATAAACCGGTATAGCGCGGATAAATCCTCATGGATGCGAATTTCCAAACATAATTGACGTAGAGGAAACGCTTTATGGCTCGCGTTACCGTCGAAGACTGCATTGACAAGGTCGAGAACCGTTTCGACCTCGTTCTCCTGGCCGCACACCGCGCTCGCCAGGTCTCCCAGGGCGCACCGATCACGGTCGACCGGGACAACGACAAGAATCNGGTGGTCGCGCTNCGCGAAATCGCCGATCAGACCCTNTCGCCGGGCGATCTGAAGGAAGANCTGATCCACTCGCTGCAGAAGCATGTCGAGGTGGATGAGCCCGAGAGCGANATCGTCGACACGGCCGANGCCGCCGAGNGCGANGANGCNCCNGANGCGCTCACCTTCGACCGCATGTCGGAAGAGGAACTGCTGGCCGGTATCGAAGGCCTCGTTCCGCCGGAGAAATCCGACGATCTCTGATCGGCCCGTACGCCTTCAAGGCAGCGCCAGGAATGGTTATATTGAAGCGCGCGGACGATCCTGTCCGCGCGTTTTTCTTGTTTGGGATTTCGCGTAAATGATGCGCCAGGTCGAGCTTGTCGAACGCATTCAGCGTTACAAGCCGCAGGTCAACGAAGCACTGCTGAACAAGGCGTATGTCTACGCCATGCAGAAGCACGGCGACCAGAAACGCGCATCCGGCGACCCGTATTTCTCCCATCCGCTCGAAGTCGCCGCGATCCTCACCGACATGCGCCTCGACGAGAGCACGGTCGCGGTCGGTCTCCTGCACGACACGATCGAGGACACCACGGCCACGCGCCGCGAGATCGAGGAGATGTTCGGCGACGACATCGGCCGTCTCGTCGACGGGCTGACCAAGCTGAAGAAGCTCGACCTCGTCTCCAAGCGCGCCGCGCAGGCCGAGAACCTGCGCAAATTGCTGCTCGCCATCGCCGATGATGTGCGCGTCCTTTTGGTGAAGCTCGCCGACCGGCTGCACAATATGCGCACGCTCGATTTCGTGCCGCCGCACAAGCGCGCCCGCATCGCCGAGGAGACGATGGACATCTATGCGCCGCTGGCCGGACGCATGGGCATGCAGGACATGCGCGAGGAACTGGAGGAGCTGGCGTTCCGCCACATCAATCCGGAAGCGCACCGCACCATCACCGACCGGCTGGCCGAACTCGGCGAATACAACCGCGAAACGCTCGGCGAGATCACCGAAACGCTGAAGAACCTGCTTGGCGCCAACGGCATCGAGGCGGAGGTCTACAGCCGCCAGAAGAAGCCGTGGTCGGTCTTCCGCAAGATGGAATCGAAGGCGCTGTCCTTCGAGCAGTTGTCCGACGTCTTCGGCTTCCGCATCATCGTCGAGAATGTCGATGACTGCTACCGCGCGCTCGGCATCGTCCATCGCAAGTGGAACACCGTCCCCGGCCGCTTCAAGGACTATATCTCGACGCCGAAGCAGAACGACTACCGGTCCATCCACACGACCATTGTCGGCCCGTCCAAGCAGCGCGTCGAATTGCAGATCCGCACCCGCGAGATGCATGAGGTCGCCGAATACGGCGTCGCCGCACATGCGATCTACAAGGACAAGGGCGCGGCCGCGAAGGCGAACGGCCATGACGAGGCGGATTTCGCCCTGTCGAAGGATTCCAACGCTTACGCATGGTTACGACGCACGATTGAATCGCTTTCGGAAGGCGACAACCCGGAGGAATTCCTCGAGCACACCAAGCTCGAACTGTTCCAGGACCAGGTCTTCTGCTTCACGCCCAAGGGCCGCCTGATCGCGCTGCCGCGCGGCGCCACGCCGGTCGACTTCGCCTATGCGGTCCACACCGACATCGGCAATTCCTGCGTCGGCGCGAAGATCAACGGCCGCATCATGCCGCTCGTCACCCGCCTGCAGAACGGCGACGAGGTCGAGGTCGTGCGCTCCAATGCGCAGACCCCGCCGGCGGCGTGGGAGCATGTCGTTGTCACCGGCAAGGCGCGCTCGGCGATCCGCCGCGCCTCGCGCATGGCCGTGCGCAAGCAATATGCCGGCCTCGGTCACCGCATTCTCGAACGCGCCTTCGAGCGCGCCGGCAAGGAATTCTCCAAGGACATCCTCAAGCAGGGCGTCCGCCGTCTCGGCCACAAGGAGGTCGAGGATGCGCTGGCCGCCGTCGGGCGAGGGGAGATCCCCTCCGACGATGTCGTCCGCGCCGTCTTCCCCGACTACCAGGATGCGCGCAGCGCCTCGGTGCCCGCCGGCGGCGTCGAGGGCGACGGCTGGTTCAACCTGACCAACGCCACCGGCATGATGTTCCGCATCCCCGGCAACACCGGCCCTCAGGACGATCAGGGCGCGGCGACGCGCGAGGCGATGAACCGGGCGATCCCGATCCGCGGCGCGGCAAGCGACATGCCGGTGCGGTTCTCGCCGGAAGGCGCGGTGCCGGGCGACCGCATCATCGGCATTTCGACGCCCGGCAAGGGCATCACCATCTATCCCATCCAGTCGCCCGCATTGGCCGCCTATGACGACCAGCCGGAACGCTGGATCGACGTGCGCTGGGATCTCGAAGGGCTCGATCGGCAGCGTTTCTCCGCCCAGATCATCGTCACCGCGATCAACGCGCCGGGCTCGCTGGCGGAAATCGCCAAGATCATCGGCGACCAGGGCGCCAACATCCACACGCTGTCGATGGTCCGTACGGCCCCGGATTTCACCGAGATGATATTCGATCTCGAAGTCTGGGACCTGAAGCATCTGAGCGGCGTTATCGCGCGTCTGCGCGACGCCGAGGCGGTCTCGACGGTCGAACGGTCGAGCGGATAACACAACAGACAACAGGCAGGAACGGAACGCATGGCAAGCGAGATGACGACCGAGGACGTGCTGGCGGTATTCGAAAGCGCAGGCGCGGTGCTGCGCGGACATTTCATCCTGACATCGGGGCTGCGCAGCCCGGTCTTCCTGCAGAAGGCCCGCGTCTTCATGCATCCCGACAAGACCGAAAAGCTGTGCCGCGCCCTTGCAGACAAAATCAAGGCGGCCGGTCTCGGCCAGATCGATTATGTTGTCGGTCCGGCGGTCGGCGGCATCATTCCCGCCTATGAGACCTCGCGGCATCTTGGCGCGCCCGCGATCTGGGTGGAGCGCGAGGACGGCGTTTTCCGGTTGCGCCGCTTCGAGATGGAGAAGGGCGCGCGCGTCGTCATCATCGAGGATATCGTCACCACCGGCCTTTCCATCCGCGAAACCGTCGAAAGCCTGCGTGCGCTCGGCGCCGAAGTGCTTGCCGCCGGCTGCCTGATCGATCGCTCGGCGGGCAAGGCCGAGGTCGGCGTGCCGCTGATCGCGCTCGCCGAATATGAGGTGCCGGCCTTTTCGGCAGACAAATTGCCGCCGGAATTGGCTGCGATACCGGCGGTCAAACCGGGAAGCCGGAGCCTGTGAGCGTGACGCAGCCGCGCAGGCGGCTTGATGCGCAGTTCCCGGATCACTATTTCTTCATCGGTTACCATGCGTTGAGGAATGCCCGTTACGCGTGGATCGATGAACTTGTTGCAGGTACGACCTGAATGATCTTGGGACGCAGGGAACGCGAGAATTGGCGCAGAAGATTTCGCGTCTGGATGTTTCCGCGCCGTAATTACTCGCGATCCTTCCGCTACTACTGGAAGCGCATGCTGCGCATCAAGGCGACGCCGCATGCGATCGCCGCCGGCGTGGCGGCAGGCGCTTTCGCCTCCTTCACGCCCTTCATGGGCCTGCATTTCATCCTCGCTTTCGTGCTCGCCTGGCTGATGGCCGGCAACATGATCGCCGCCGCGCTCGGCACCGCCGTCGGCAATCCGCTGACCTTCCCGGCGATCTGGGCCGCGACGCATGGCACCGGTTCGGCGATCCTCGGCATGACCGAGGGAGAGCAGACGCCGATCAAGCTCGGTTCCATGCTGCATGACGGCGCCATTCTCGACCTCTGGGATCCGATCCTGAAACCGATGGTGGTCGGCGGCGTGCCGCTCGGCCTCGTCTGCGGTACGGTGCTCTACATCCTGACCCGCGCCGCGGTGTCCGCGTTCCAGCATCGCCGCCGCACCCATTTCGAATCGCGCCAGCCCGTCGCCGACAATCCGGAGGTCGAGGCGTGATCATCGGCCTTGGCAGCGATCTGATCGACATTCGTCGTGTCGAAAAGTCGCTGGAACGGTTCGGGGACAGGTTCGTCCAGCGCGTCTTCACCGAAATCGAGCAGGCGAAATCCGACCGCCGCCGCCTGCGCGCAGCGTCCTACGCCAAGCGCTTCGCCGCCAAGGAGGCCTGCGCCAAGGCGCTCGGCACCGGCATGTCGAAAGGCGTGTTCTGGCGCGACATGGGCGTCGTCAACCTGCCGGGCGGCAAGCCGACCATGCAACTGACCGGCGGCGCGGCCGAGCGGTTGCAGGAAATGATGCCGGCCGGCCACAAGCCGGTCATCCATCTCACAATCACCGACGACATGCCGCTCGCCCAGGCATTCGTCATCATCGAAGCGCTGCCGGACGGGACCGGCGGTTGATCTCCGGAATCGGCAATTGCGGCCTTTCCGCCGAAAGGCTAAGACCGGTCGCGCGGGGATGGCGCAACCATAATTACGGGACGAAATTTCGTGGCTGAAAAGACCGAAACCAAGCAAAGTTCACTGGGCGAGATCATCTCGGTCATCATTCAGGCGCTGATCCTCGCGCTGGTGATCCGCACGCTGCTTTTCCAGCCTTTCTCGATCCCCTCGGGGTCCATGCGGCCGACGCTTCTGGAAGGCGACTATCTGTTCGTCTCGAAGTTCTCCTACGGCTATTCCTACGCATCCCTGCCGTTCGCGCCGAAAATCTTCTCCGGCCGCATCTGGGAAGGAAAGCCCGAGCGCGGCGATGTCGCCGTCTTCAAGCATCCGGTTTCCGGCGTCGACTACATCAAGCGCGTGATCGGCCTGCCGGGCGACCGCATCCAGATGCGCGACGGCCAGCTCTTCATCAATGACGAGCCCGTCAAGCGCGAACTCGCGGGCCAGATCGACAATCCGGACATCACCGAGAAATTCGGCCCCGTCGACGTCTACACGGAAACGCTGCCGAACGGCATTTCCTACCGCACGCTCGACCTCAATCCGAATTCCGCCGCCGACAACACGCGCGAATTCGTGGTGCCGGAAGGCGATTACTTCATGATGGGCGACAACCGCGACAACTCCAACGACAGCCGCTTTGGCGTCGGCTACGTGCCGCTGGAGAATTTCGTCGGCCGCGCTAACATCATCTTCTTCTCGATTTCCGGCGGCGCGTCGCCGCTCGAGATCTGGCGCTGGCCGTCGGAACTGCGTCTCGGCCGCTTCTTCAGCTCCGCAGAAGGATGACGAAGGCGCAAGCCGGCCCCCGCATTCCACCGGATACGTTGCGGCGCCTGGAAGAGATCACCGGCCACAAGTTCGCAGACGCCGAACGCCTCGACCGGGCGCTGACCCATGCCAGCGCCCGCGGCCGGGGAGGGCGCGACTATGAACGGCTGGAATTCCTCGGTGATCGCGTGCTCGGACTGTGCGTCGCCGAAATGCTGTTCGCGCAGTTCCAGGCCGCCGACGAGGGCGAGCTTTCCGTCCGCCTCAACCAACTCGTCAATGCCGACACGCTGGCCGAGGTCGCCGACGAACTGTCGCTGAACGATTTCATCCGCACCGGCTCGGATGTCCGCCAGCTGCGCGACACCCATCGCAAGAACCTGCGCGCCGATGTCGTCGAATCGCTGATCGCGACGATCTATCTCGAAGGCGGGCTGGAAGCGGTGCGTCCCTTCATCCGCCGCTACTGGGCCGAGCGCGCGGCCAATGCGGAAGCCGCCCGCCGCGACGCCAAGACCGAATTGCAGGAATGGGCGCATCAGGCCCATGGCGTGACGCCGGCCTACAAGGTCATCGCCCGCACGGGCCCCGACCACGATCCCGTCTTCACGGTCTCGGTCACGGTCGGCGCGATGAAACCGGAAACGGCCGAGGGCCGTTCCAAACGAATCGCCGAACAGGCGGCCGCGTCCCGCATGCTGGTGCGCGAAAAGGTACGAGACGATGACTGATACGCCCGAAACGCCGACCCGCTCCGGCTTTGTCGCCCTGATCGGCGCGCCGAATGCCGGCAAGTCGACCCTCGTCAACCAGCTGGTCGGCGCCAAGGTCTCGATCGTCACCCACAAGGTGCAGACGACGCGCGCGCTGGTGCGCGGCATTGCGACGGTCGACAACACCCAGATCGTCCTCATGGACACGCCCGGCGTCTTCGCGCCGAAGCGCCGCCTCGACCGCGCCATGGTCACGACCGCCTGGTCGGGCGCCCGCGACGCCGATATCGTCCTGGTGTTGATCGACGCGCGCAAGGGCATCCGCGAGGACGAGGAGCGTATCATCGAAATGCTCCCCTCGATCCGGCAGCCCAAATGGCTGATCCTCAACAAGGTCGACACGGTCGAGCCGCCGAAACTGCTCGAACTGGCCAAGGAACTGAACGAGCGCGCCGAGTTCGCCGAGACCTTCATGATCTCGGCGCTCGGCGGATCGGGCTGCAAGGATCTTCTCGACAAGATCGCCGCCACCGTCCCGGAAGGCCCCTGGTACTATCCCGAGGACCAGATCTCCGACCTGCCGATGCGCCAGCTCGCCGCCGAGATCACCCGCGAGAAGCTCTATCTGCGCCTGCATCAGGAGCTTCCCTATTCCTCCACCGTCGAGACGGAGAGCTGGGAGGAGAAGAAGGACGGCTCGGTGAAGATCCAGCAGGTGGTCTATGTCGAACGCGACAGCCAGAAGAAGATCGTGCTCGGCCGCAAGGGCGAGACGATCAAGGCCATCGGCCAGGCCGCCCGCAAGGAGATCGCCGAGATCCTCGAACAGCCGGTCCACCTCTTCCTCTTCGTCAAGGTGCGCGAGAACTGGGGCAACGATCCCGAGCGTTATCGCGAGATGGGGCTGGACTTTTCCGCCGACTGACGCAATCTCCGCGCCATGGAATGGCGGGATCGCGGTATCATCATCGGAACGCGCAGGCATGGCGAGACAAGCCTGATCCTGGAAGCGATGACCGAACAGCGCGGCCGTCACCTGGGGCTCGTGCGCGGCGGCCGTTCGCGCAAGCAGCAGCCGCTGCTGCAGCCCGGAAACGAGGTCGAACTGACCTGGCGCGCGCGCCTTGCCGATCATCTCGGCACGTTCCAGGTCGAGCCGCTGGCGCTTTCCGCCGCCCGGCTGATGGAAGAGCCGTCCGGCATCTACGGTATCCAGCTTCTCGCCAGCCATTTGCGCCTGCTGCCCGAACGCGACCGGCATTCCGAACTGTTCCGCGCCATGGAAGTCGTCATCGAGCATCTCTGTGAGCCGGAGATCGCCGGGCCGCTGATGGTCCGCTTCGAACTGCGCCTGCTGGAGGAATTGGGCTTCGGCCTCGATCTTTCGGCCTGCGCGGGAACCGGCCAGCGCAACGACCTGATCTATGTGTCGCCGAAAACCGGCCGCGCCGTCAGCCGCCTTGCAGGCGATCCTTGGAAGGACAAGCTCATGGCGCTGCCGGCCTTTCTCGGCGGCCAGCCCTCGGCGGTGCCGACGCCCGCTGAAATGGCCGCCGCCTTCGATCTGACAGCCTTTTTCCTTCGCCGCCATGTCTATGAGCCGCGCGCCGTCAAGGAGCCCGACGCCCGCGCCGGCTTCATCGCCGCGGTCGGCCGGGCCTTTTCAGAAAACAGGGAGCATAGCCCGTGAGCGAATCGAACAACGAGATCATGCCCGGCATGGCCGCAATCGGCGGCTTCGGCCCGATTCCGCTCGCCGCCTATCACGACATGACCGGGCTGGAGATCCTGCGGGCCATCATCTCCGGCGATCTGCCCGCGCCGCCCATCTCGAAGGTCCTGACATTCGCCCTGACGGAAGCCGACGAGGGCAGGGTGGTCTTCAAGGGCGTGCCCAGGGCCGACTACCTCAATCCGGGCGGAACGGTGCATGGCGGCTGGACCGCGACGATCATGGATTCCGCACTCGCCTGCGTCGTTCATTCCATGCTCAAGAAGGGCGAGGCCCTGACGACGACGGAGTTCAAGGTCAACATGCTGCGCCCCGTCCTGCCGGATATGGGGGAACTCACCTGCGAGGCCAATATCGTCACCCGCGGGCGAACCATCGGTGTTTCGGAAGCCCGCCTGACCGACAGGAACGGCAAGCTGCTCGCCTTTGGCACGGAAACCTGCTCGATCTTCCCGGCGCGCGCAAAGCCCGAAAACGCCTCATGATTTCGGTCTTTTCATTCCGTAGGGTGATGTCGTTCGTGGCGATATGTTATAAAATAACATATTGATATCGAAGGACTTTTCCCTGTCGCCGTTATCCAATTGTCACGCACGGCGGATACGAGGCGGAAGACGACCATCGTCATCCATCACACAGGGAGACACCCATGAAAACGACCGTCACCGCGGCGCTAGTCGCCACGCTTTCCGCATCCGCCGCCTTCGCCCAGGACCTGCCGCAGGCCGGCAGCGACTGGTACACCTCCGCCCAGGCGGTCATTCAGGAAAAGCTCGCCGCCCAGCCGATCACGAAGAAGGCGAAGAACGTCATCCTGTTCGTCGCCGACGGAAACGGTGTCGGCACCAACTACGCCATTCGCCTGTTCGACGGCCAGTCCAAGGGCATGCTCGGTTCGGAAAACGTCCTGCCCTACGAGACCTATCCCTATACCGCGCTGATCAAGACGTACAACATCAACGCGCAGACGCCGGATTCCGCGCCGACCGCCGGTTCGATGAACACCGGCGTCAAGCAGATCTTCAACACGATCAACCTCTCCGAAGCCGGCGTGAACAAGGATTGCGCCTCCGAGGAAGGCAACAAGCTGACCACCTTCTCCGAAATCGTCACGGGCATGGGCAAGTCGGTCGGTATCGTGTCCACCGCGCGCATCACCCACGCCACGCCGGCCGCCGTTTACGCCAAGACGGCTGACCGCAACTGGGAAGGCGAAGCCCCGGAAGGCTGCACCGATATCGCCCAGCAGCTTTTCGACGCCATGTCCGCCGGCACGGTCGATCTCGCTTTCGGCGGCGGCGCGCGCTACTTCGCGCCGAAGGATGTCGAGACCATGGATGGCGGCAAGGGCCGCCGCATCGACGGCCGCAACCTGATCGAGGAAGCCCAGGCCGCCGGCGCGCAATACGCTTACGACACCGCGTCTTTCAACGCGCTGAAGCTCGACGGGTCCACGCCGGTGCTGGGCCTGTTCGAAGACAGCCACATGAAATACGAATATGACCGCGCCGACGAGGACGAGCCGTCCCTGACCGACCTGACCAAGGCCGCCATCGAGCAACTGAGCCAGAATGGCGAGGGCTTCTACCTCGAAATCGAATCGGGCCGCGTCGACCACGCCAACCATGCCGGCAACGCCTACCGCACCCTGACCGACGGTCAGGAATTCGCCAAGGCCGTCGCTCTCGCCGACGAACTGACCGATGACGAGGACACCCTGATCATCGTCACCGCCGACCACGAACACGCGATCGCCTTCAACGGCTATTGCGGCCGCGGCTCCAACATTCTGGGTCTCTGCATGGGCATCAAGGCCGGCCAGATCGAGAATTCCGGCGAGCCGCTTCTCGGCGCCGACGGCAAGCCCTATACTGTCATTGGCTACCTGAATGGCGCCGGCGCGGTGATGACCGAACAAGCCGACGGCGACTATTTCGGCACCCGTCCGAATGTCGACGAAGAGACCGCGACCGATCCGGAATATCTGCAGCAGGCGCTGATCCCGATGTCTTCCGAAACCCATTCGGGCGAGGACGTGGTCTCCTTCGCCAAGGGCCCCTGGGCGCATCTGCTGACCGGCACGCTGGAGCAGAACGTGATCTTCCACGTGATGCACCACGCTGTCACCGCCGAATAGTCGGCGCATTCGCAAACGGGAAAGGCCCGCGACAATGCGGGCCTTTCCTTGTTCCCGCCTGGCATGGCTTTATGCCGGAACCGATCGTTGAAGTGAGGACAGCAATGGACCGGAGAACCTTTCTCGGCGCGAGTCTTGCGATGGGATTTGCGCCGCATGCCCTGGCGCAGGACGATGGCGTCGTGCGCATGCGCGATCTCTACAACAAGGATCTGTCCTTTTCCGACTATGCGAAATCCATGGAGGGCGAACGCGTTTCCGTCCAGGGTTACATGGCGCCGCCGCTCAAGGCGGAGTCGACTTTCTTCGTGCTGACCAAGCGGCCGATGGCGGTCTGCCCGTTTTGCGAGACCGAGGCCGAATGGCCGGACGACATCCTCGCCGTCTACACCAAGCGCACCTTGAAAACAGTGCCCTTCAATATCCGCATCGTCACCACCGGCGAACTCGCGCTCGGCGCTTATACCGACCCGGAACTGGGCTTCGTCAGCCGCGTGCGGCTGGTCGACGCCATTTACGAGAGGGGCTGATGCACGCTTCCACGAACCGCAAAGTTCGAAAGCCCGGCCGGGCGTCGCTCTGTCAGCGCGCGCCATCGCAGGCCCGAGCGGAGCGAGGCTTCGCCGTGAGATCGGAAAAGGGAGCTGGCTGATGCACGCTTTCACGAACCGCAAGGTTCGCAAGCCCGACCGGGCGTCGCGCGGTCAGCGCGCGCCATCGCAGGCCCGAGCGGAGCGAGGCTTCGCCGTGAGATCGGAAAAGGGAGCTGGCTGATGCACGCTTCCACGAACCGCAAGGTTCGCAAGCCCGACCGGGTGTCGCGCGGTCAGCGCGCGCCATCGCAGGCCCGAGCGGAGCGAGGCTTTGCCGTGAGATCGCAAAGAGGAATCGCCTGATGGGTCTGGCCCTGTCCGTCCGGGACCTCGTCGTCGAGGGCGATCGGGGCCGCCGGCTTCTGAAGATCGACGCGCTCGACATCCCCGCGGGAAGCCGCATCGGCGTGCGCGGCCCGTCCGGCGCCGGCAAATCCACCTTTCTCTACGCCGTCGCCGGTCTCATCGCCTTGAAGACCGGGACGGTGACATGGGGCGATGAGGCGATCTCCGCCAGGACCGCCTCCGAACGCGCCCGTTTCCGGCGCGAGCGTGTCGGCATGATCTTCCAGGATTTCCTGCTGTTCGAGGAATTGCCGGCGCTCGGCAATGCAGCGCTCGCGGCCTCCTACGCGGCGAGATCCGAACGTGGCCGCATCGCCGGCGGCGCCGCCGCGATGCTCGCCCATCTGGGCCTCGGCGATCACGCCGACCGCGCGGTCGACACCTTTTCCGGCGGCGAACGCCAGCGTGTCGCAGTCTCGCGCGCACTGGCCGCCGATCCCCCGGTCATCCTCGCCGACGAGCCAACCGCCAGCCTCGACCGGGCCGCCGCCGACCGGCTGATCGGCGATCTCGCCGATCTGGCCGAGGCGCGCGGCAAGACGCTGATCGCGGTCAGCCACGACGCCGCCCTGCATGAGCGCATGGATCGCGTCATCGACATTGTCGACGGCCAATGGACAGGCGAGGACTGACCCGTGTTCGCGCCGATAACCGATCTCTGGAACGCACTTCCCGCCACCGCGCAGGACGTGCTCTGGTTCGTCATTCTGCTATTGCCGGCGCTCGTGACCGGCGTCGTCGTCACCCGAGGCTACCGTCCCTTCGGCCTCGTGCGGGCGATGATGTGGCGCTATCGCTGGACCAACGCGCTCTTCGTCACGCTGATCGCCATCTCGGTGGGCATCGGCGTCGGGCTGATCGCGCAGGAACGCGGGCTCCGAAAGGGCACCGCGCGCGCCGCCGAGAAATTCGATCTCGTCGTCGCCGCGCCCGGTTCCGAAGTGCAAATGCTGATGGCCGCCGTCTATCTTGAGCCCGTCGATGTCCCGCTGATCGACGGTCCGACCTATGACCGGATCGCCACCCACGAGAATGTCTCGCTCGCCGCGCCGATCGCCTATGGCGACAGCTATCTGGCGTCGCCGGTCATCGGCTCGACGCCGCAATTTGTCACCCATCTGGCCGGCGATCTCGTCGAAGGCCGCATGTTCGCCGCGATTGGCGAGGCGGTCGCCGGCGCGCGTGTTCCGTTGCGGGTGGGCGACAGTTTCGTGCCCGCCCATGGCGTCGGCGACGCCGCCGAGCACGACGCCCATGAAGGCCACGACATCGCGATCGTCGGCAAGATGGGGCTGACCGGCAGCCCCTGGGACAAGGCGATCCTCGTCCCGGTGGAAGGCGTCTGGGCCGTCCATGGCCTCGCGTCGGGCCATGCGCCCGGCCATGAAGGCCGGATCGGCCCGCCCTTCGATGCGGACTATTTCCCCGGCACGCCCGCCGTCCTTGTGCGCGCCGACCAGCTCTGGGCGAACTACGCGCTGCGCTCGGAATTCACCACCGAGAAGACTATGGCCTTCTTCCCCGGCGCCGTGCTGGCCGGCCTGCATTCCATGCTTGGCGATGTCCGCCAGGTCATGAGCGTCATGGCGGTCCTGACCCAGGTTCTGGTGACCGCCGGCGTGCTTGCCGGCCTTGTCGTGCTGACGCGCCTTTACGCCCGCCGCCTTGCGTTGCTGCGCGCCCTTGGCGCGCCCGACCGTTTCGTCTTCTCGGTCGTCTGGTCCTATGCGGCGGTGCTCATCGGAGCGGGCGCGCTGCTGGGCGTAGCGGTCGGGTTCGCCGCGGTCGGCGCCATTTCGCGGGTCGTCACCGAGCGCACCGACATCCTGGTCACCGCGACGCTGGGCTGGCCGGAATTCCATCTCGTCGCGGGTTTCGTCAGCCTCACGGTCCTTCTCGCCTTGACGCCGGCCTTCATGGCCCTGTCACGCAACATCGTTACCGATCTGCGCGCGTAATAACATTACATCAAGGGGCTTTCCATGATCCGCGTGCTATCCGCCGTTCTGACGGCATCTGTCTGTCTCTTCCAGCCGGCCCTCGTGACGGCGGCGCTCGCCGAGGACCATGACGACCATTCGCACCATGAAGGCGGGATGGACGGCGTGCGCACCGTCCACGCATGGGCGCAGGCCACGACAGGCAAGTCAGCTTTTGTCTTCGTCGACATCGAGAACAACTCGGACCGGGACATCGCGATCACCGGCGGCGAGAGCGAGATCGCGGCATCGGTCGAACTGGTTGGATTCCAGCTGAAGGACGGTGAGCCGGACTATGTCGTCTTGCCGCCGGTGCCGATCAAGGCCGGGACCGAAATGACGCTGGCCCCCGACGGCCTCGCTTTACGCCTGAACGGCCTCACCACGCCGCTGCTCCAGGGCGCGGAACATGAAATCGAGATCGAGTTCGATTTCGGCCATATCGAGATGTTCTTCCAGGTCGAAGCCGCCGACGCCCGCCACCACAGCCATGTGGGCCACCAGCACTGAAGCGTGTCCAGTAACGAGCCGTCATTCCGGGGCCGCGCTGCGGAACCCGGAATCCAGAGCCGCGGCTCATGAGACCATGGCGCAGGCTCCGGAGATCTGAGGGCGAAACGCTCGGCTCTGGATTCCGGGTTCCGCAGCGCGGCCCCGGAATGACGTACCAAGTGCCTCACCCCTCCAGATGCGCGGCGAGTTCCGCCCGCAGGGCCTCGTCGCTCCAGTCGAGCGGCCCGGAATGCTGCCCGACCACGCGCCCCTCGGCGTCGATCAGCAGCGTCGCCGGCATGCCGAACAGGCCGAAAACGGATCCCGACCGGTTCTGCGTGTCCTGCAGCGTCGCGAAACCCGCAAGGCCGATCTCCTCCAGAAAGGCGTCGATCTTTGCCCGCGGCGAGGGCTCCACGGCGACGACCACCAGCCGCGTCCCGAGCCCGCGTTCCGTCAGATCCCTCGCATAGGCGTCGAGATCGGGCAGTTCCGCGCGGCACGGGCCGCACCATGTGGCCCAGAAATGCAGGATGCCGGGTTGCGCGACGGGCAGGAAATCGGCCAGCACATGGGTCCGCCCGATCTCGTTGACGACTTCGACGTCGGCGCTCGCCACGGCGCGCGGTTCGGTCGCCGTGAAGGAGTCGCCCGCACGCGCCCCTCCGCAAAGGACGGCGATAAGGGCGAGGGCGGTCAGCGCGCAGCGCATGGTCATTCCGCCGGGCTGAGCGCCGGGCGCGCCACGGGCCGTTCCTTGATCGGCCAGTGCACCACCGCCGCGAACAGGCCGAGCGCCACGCCGAGCCACCAGACCGAATCATAGGATCCGAACTTGTCGTACATGTAGCCGCCCATCCAGACGCCGAGGAATGAGCCGATCTGGTGCGACAGGAAGACGATCCCGCCCAGCATGCCGAGATAGCGCGTCCCGAACATGATGGCGACCAGCGCATTGGTCGGCGGCACGGTCGAAAGCCACAACAGCCCCATCACGACGGAAAAGACGATCACGCTGGTGCCCGACTGCGGCAACAGCAGGAACGCCGTCACCGCGATCGACCGGCCGACATAGATCAGCGCCAGGAAGATCGGCTTGGAATATTTCTGCCCGATCACGCCCGACGACAGCGCGCCGATGATGTTGAAGAAGCCGATCAGCGCGATCGCGATCACCGCAAAGCTGGCATCGATGCCGATATCGCCGATATAGGCGGGAAAATGCGCGGTAATGAAGGCTACCTGGAAGCCGCAGACGAAGAAGCCGGCGGTCAGCAGAAGATAGCTCTGATGGCCGAAGGCCTCGCGCAGCGCCGCGCCGATCGATTGCTCGACATCGGAATGCTTCTGCGTCCCGGAATCGGAATTGCCGCGCAGCGGAATGGCGAGGACCGGGACGATCAGCATGAGAGCCGACATGATCAGCAGCGAATCCGACCAGCCGAGCGCGTCGATCAGCATCTGGCTGAACGGCGCGAATATGAACATGCCCGCGGAGCCCGCCGCCGTGCCGAGCCCGAAGGCGAAGGAGCGTTGTTCCGGCGTGACGTTGCGCGCGAACGCCGCCAGCACGATGCCGAAGGAGCCGGCCGCGATGCCCAGCCCGACCAGCAAGCCGCCGCCCAGATGCAGATACCAGACGCTCTGCGGCGTCGCCATCAGGAACAGGCCCGCGGCGTAGAGGATCGCAGAAAGCGCCAGCACCCGCCATGTGCCCTTCTTGTCGGCCAGTGCGCCGAAAAACGGCTGGCCGAGGCCCCACATCAGGTTCTGGATCGCCATCGCAAGGCCGAAATCGGCGCGCGACCAACCCGTGTCGGCCAGCATCGGCAACTGGAAGAAGCCCATCGCCGAGCGCGGCCCGAAGGTCAGCGCCGCGATCAGGCAGCCGCTCGCGATGATCAGCCAGGGAAATCCCGGTTCGCTTTTCGAAACTGTCGCCGTGCTCATCCCGCATTCTCCTCTGGGGCCCGCAGAGATGTATTCGGCTTTGCGATCAGCGCCAAGCAAACATTGCGGGGGAAGGTTCAATTTCGCTGATGCCAGCCTTCAGCATCGCTGCAAGCCGGCCCTCGATGCAAAAGGCCCGCCGGGCATGCCGGCGGGCCTGAAAAGATCCTTCGGCCATGGGGCCTGTAAGCGTCGGATTACGCGGCGGCGTTATGCAGCCTGCCGTGGAAGAGCCCGTTGTCGGTCAGCTTCGAGGCGTTCTTGGCGATCGCCAGCACGGCGAGATCGACCAGCGGCTCGAGGATGATCACGGTCATGTAGGCTGCGCCGAAGGACGCGACCTGCGCCAGGTTCGAGGCGGCGAAACCATGGCCGTAAAGCGCCCAGAAGCCGACCCAGACGACGATTCCGCCCTGGTAGGAGGTCGAGAGCGCCAACGCCTGCAGGTACTTCACGTCCTTGTAGGCGGTCTTTTCCGGGATGATCTTGCCGGCCAGCAGGCTCATCGCATAGAGCGGCACCAAGAGCGTCGTGACGTTCATGCCGTATTGCGGCAGGTCGAAGGGCGCGAAGAACAGGCCCTGCATCAGCAGGCCGGCCGCCAGGCCGATCGCGGCCGCGCCGCCGCCGAAGATCAGGAACAGCGTCGAGCCGAGGATCAGGTGGACCTCCGACACGCCGACCGGATGATGCGGCAGGACCTCGAAGAAGGTGAAGACCAGCGCGGTGGTGATCACCGAGCGCGCCGCCAGAGATACGACGCCGCCATCCTTGCGGATCGTGTCGAGCGCCATTTTCGCGGCCAGGCCGAACGAAGCCGCCGCGGTTGCGTAGGAGAGGACGATCTTGGCGCCGTCGACGACGCCGGGTTCGATATGCATGACAGTTCCTTTCTTGCACCCATCGTGCAGATGGCGACGCGCAGCATCGCCGTTTCAGGTCTGTCCGGGCAGGTCTCCTGACTCGCGCTTCGTCGCCATCACCCGCCTTCCCGGGGAAACCCCAGTGGCAATTGGGCGCGGCTCACGCTCACAGTTGCGTGGGCAGTCACGGATCAGGCCCCCCTTGGGTCGTCCCTACCGTGTTCCCTTTTCATCCGGAAGGCTTGGCCTCCCTGGAACCCGAACAGGCGAATCCTAGCGAAATGTGACGCATGTGACAATGAGTGTCCGCGGCATCGGTCGCCGCGAATTCGATATCAGATGCTTTTCAGGCTGACCCGCTTGTGGACTTCTTCCACGCTCTCCACGCGTTCGGAATAGCGGTCGGTCAGATAGGCGGAGCGGTCGCGCGTCATGATGGTGAACTTCATCAGTTCCTCCATCACGTCGACGACGCGGTTGTAGTAAGAGGACGGCTTCATCCGTCCGTCGTCGTCGAATTCCAGCCAGGCTTTCGGCACCGAGGACTGGTTCGGGATCGTGATCATCCGCATCCAGCGGCCGAGAATGCGCATCTGGTTGACCGCGTTGAAGCTTTGCGAGCCGCCATTGACCTGCATCACCGCCAGCGTGCGCCCCTGCGTCGGGCG
>NZXU01000119.1 GCA_002698425.1 Ahrensia sp.
AGCTTGCCGCCGCTGTGGCGGAGAAGACGGGTCTTGGGAAGGGTGACGCAGCATCGGCCGTGGACGCTGTTTTCGACACCATCACCTCGACGCTCAAGTCGGGCGGCGACATTCGTATCCTCGGCTTCGGTAATTTCGGCGTGAACAACCGTGCCGCCACCACCGGCCGCAACCCGCTGACTGGCGCTCCGGTGGACATTCCGGCCAAGAAGGTCGCGAAGTTCTCGGCCGGCAAGGGCCTGAAGGACGCACTGAACAGCTGATTTGCCGGAAGGCGAATTCGGATCGACCGCGGCCGTTTTCGAAGGGCCGCGGTTTTTTTATGGCCGGAGCAGGCTGTAACGGCTCGATCGGTTCAGGCTCGCATTGAGCAACTGGGCCATGTGTTCGTTGCGGGCGCTGCCCGATTTCCCGCCCATAACGACGGCGACGAGGGAACGGCCGTTGCGGCGCACGGATGCCGCAAGATTGTAGCCCGACGCCTTGATATAGCCGGTCTTGATGCCGTCGGCGCCGGAGACCATGTCGAGGATCTTGTTGTGGCCCCTGATGGTCTTGCCGCGATACTCGAAGCTCTTGAGGCGGAAATAGGAATAATATTGCGGATAGTCGCGCCGGAGCGCCATGCTCAGCACGGCCATGTCGCG
Source organism: Ahrensia sp. (assembly GCA_002698425.1). Next base: position 648 of record NZXU01000119.1, read on the forward strand.
CGCCGTCGTGCGCATGCCCGAGTCGGGCAAGCCGGACGCATTGGTGAAGACCGTGCGGCCCATGCCGAGCTGTCGGGCCTTCGCCGTCATCAGCCGCGCGAAGCGATCCTCGTTGCCGGCCAGATGTTCGGCGACGGCCGTCGCCACGTCATTGGCTGACTTGACCACGAGCGCTCGGATGGCCGTGTCGACGTCGATGCTGGTTCCGGCCTTGAGGTAGAGCTTGGAGGCCGGCTGTTTTGCGGCGTTCGCGGAAACCGGGATTTGCGACGAACGCGAGAGGCGGCCGTTCTGCAGCGCCTCGAACATCAGATAGAGCGTCATCATCTTGGTCAGCGAGGCCGGATAGCGCGTTTGGTCGGCGGCCACCGAATAGAGAACCTTGCCGTCCTCGGCGTCGACGACGATCGCCGCATATTTCGACGGCTCGGCCTGGGGCTTGGCGATCTCCAGTGTATCTCCCACCGAGCAGGCGGACAGGACGGCGGCCACGAGCAGGCACTGCAGGACGCTGAAAAGCGGACGGCGAAGGCGGAAAACGGCGCTCAGGATGCTCTCCATCGGCGATGTCGGTTGATTACGGCGCGTCATGGATAGCATGAAGCCTCGCCGTGTCCACCCGAGCGAATGCGAAGTTGCACAAGCATTCGGGTCCATTGCGGATCGGACTATGCGCTTCGGCACAGACTGTGAGGCTTCCGGTCTGACCGTTGTGAACACCGTCCTGCTCCTGATAAGGTCGACCGGCATTTTTTCTCCATGCGCAACAATTCTCCCTTTTCGGATTGCATCGACGTGACGAATTCTCAGGTTGCGACTCTTCCGGCGCTTCCCGCTTTGCCGAAACGCACCCGGCGCGAGAAACTTCGGGCCAGATTTCTGGCATTCAGGCGCGGCATGAAGGACAGCGTGATCCCGTGGTTTCGCGCGGGCGGGAAAAAGCCGCTCGGGACGCAAATCCGTGAAATTCATGTAATCCTTGCCACCTATCGCAGGTGGCCCGGTTATTATTTCCGCTATCGCGCCTACCTCCTTGAGCCCGACAGGGCCGCGGAGTTGATGCCGCCGCGGCTCGTCGACAAGATGCGACAGCGACTGAACGACGGCTGCGACTACGATCTCGTCGTCGACAAACGGCGGTTTCGCGCCAGGATGGAGGCGAGCGGTATCCCGGTCGTTCGCGAAATACTCTCGAAATACGCGCCGGATCAGATCCTTGACGCTGCTTCGCGACCGATACCGCCCGATGCCGCGGCCGCCCTGCTGCGGGACTATGGTGGCGAACTTTTCGTGAAGCCGCTCGGCGGATCGCTAGGGCGGGACGCATTCATCGCCGGAAAAGGGGCTTCGCTCTCGTTCCTGCAGGATGACAAGGCATGGATTGTGCAGGAGCGTTTGCGCCAGCATCCGGACCTGGAAACCCTTTATCCAGGTTCGATCAACACGCTGCGCGTGGTCACCACGACCGAAGGCGGGGTACCGCATTTCGAGATGGTGACGCTGCGGATTGGAGCCGGCGGCTCCTGGATCGACAATGCCGGCTCGGGGGGGCTTGCCGTGCCGGTAGACGCTGAGACCGGCCGGATCGGCAGGCCTGCGACGCGGCGCTACGAATACGATCCGGGACAGGAGCAGCACGCGTTCCACCCCGATACCAGGACGCCGATCGTCGGGTTCGAATTTCCGTTTTTTCGCGAATCCCTAGATCTCGTCTTGGACGCCGCCAGGGCGCTTCCCGAATTGTCCTCGGTTGGATGGGACATCGCGGTTCTGCCGGACGGGCCGGTGCTCATTGAAGGCAATGGCGCATGGAGCACCGATCTGTTTTTCCGGCATTACCCGGTACGGTTCACGCGGATCGGGCAATTGGCCTATGAAACCTATGTGGCCGGGCGCGCGACATAAACGGCTGCGCTGCAGCAGAAAGCCCCTAGGATATCAGGGCGGGGACGCGCGGCGGTTCCGAACGGTGACGGGCGCGCTCGTAGATCTCCAGAAGCCGTCCTATGCCGACTTGCAGGTCGGCGTTTTCGCGCAGCCAACGGGTTGTCTCGGCCGCGCCTTCGGGCCGGTAATCGGCAATGGCCTGGTTTAATGCGCGGGCGCTCACCGGCGCTTTGAAGCTGCGAAAAGAGAAATTGCCGTTGTAGAACCAGGATACGTTGCTGCCGTCCAGGAATCCGCCGACGCCGTTGAAATCGGTGACCACGACGCCCGCGCCGGCACAAGCCGCTTCCAGGGCACAGCGCCCGGAGGCGAAGACAAGATCATACTTGGCACAGGTTTGGGGCAGGTTGTCGACGCGGCTGAAATAACGCGGGCCGGCGGTATGCAGGATAACGCCTTTCGACAGGGCGACCGCCGCCAGTTTCGCCAACAGCGTGTATCCGCGTTTCTGCTGGCCGACGAGCAGCCATTTGCGCGGCTTGTCCGGGAGCGGGTGGCGGCGCGGTTCGAAACGGGTCAGGTCGACATAGTTGTTGAAGACGCCGTCGGTCTCGATGCCGGTATAGCTGCTGATCTTTTCGACGATCCGCCGGGAGACGCCGACAACCGACGTGATGCGGGTGCCGTCGATCGAGAAATCCCGTTCGACGAAGCGATGCCACTGAAGCATGGCCGGCGTGTCCGCGAACGCCTTCGTGGTCCGCTCGGCCAAGGCAAGATCATTGAAGTGAATGATATCGGGCGTGAATGACACGGTGGCGGGGTCGGTATGGACGTCAACACCGGCCGCTTCGATTTCGTCGGCGAGGTCGCCTCTTTCCGCGGTCAGGATTGCGATCGAATTTCCGCGTGCGGCGAGACCGAGACTCATGTCGCGCGCGACAATCTCCGTCCCGGTGCGCTTCGCGATGCGCTCGTTCACCATTAGAATGTTCATCGCCTATCCCTATACGACCGTATCGGGCTTTTTTCCGGCGCGTTCGGCTTTCTTCTTCTGCCGACCGATCTGCATGTGACTTTCGTAGGGATATTCGTAAAGGCCGCACCGCTGACAAGAGATGCCGAGCCCGCAGCGGTCCTTCCAGCACTTGACGTCATATTGGAATGCCAGAGCGAGACGTTCGAGGTGAGGCGCGACCGAGCTTTTCAGGAGGATGATTTCCCCGGGTATGGCCGTTTCTCGCAGATAGGCGCAGGTCTTTTCGAGGGTTGGCATTTCGACGATTCGTCCGGCGGCGATATCTTCTGCGCTCGCCTTGTGCCGGTGCGCATGCTCGCCGACGAAAATGATCTGATCGGCGTTTTCGGCCGCCATTTTGTAGGCCCTTTTATAGGCGGTGTTGGAGTCTCCCGGATGGTCGGCAATCATGCCGAGGACGATCCGCTTTCGTGGAGCCTCGAGCGGGCGGATCACCTCGAACGCGGCTTGCAGTGTCGAAAACGGCGCCTTTGCCGTGTCGATAATGAAAGTGGGGCCGTTTTCGATCGGGACCGGCTGACAACGGTTATGGCCGGTCTCCACACTGGCTATCGTCTTTGCGATGGCCTCCGTGGAGACGCCGTTTTCCATGGCGACGGCATAGGCGGCGGCGACGCTCGGCCAGAAATGGGTGCCGAGCAATTTCGTGGCCAGGCGTTGCTTTCCGTGCCGGGACCTGATCGTCAGGTTCATGGTCCCCGTCGGCAGCTGCTCAAGATCGACAACGCGATAGTCGGCCTCGTTCTCGCGCCCGAAGGTGACGATGCGCTGTTTCGTGCGGGACGCCATCGCCATGACGTTTTCGTCATCAGCGTTGAGGACCGCGAAACCGCCTTCCGCAACAGCCTCGACGAGCGCGCCCTTCTCTTTGGCGACATTCTCGGCAGTCTTGAATGCCGATCGATGCTCGACGCCTACCATCGTGACGACCGCTATGTCCGGTTTGAGAAACCCGGCCATTTCGACGATGCTTCCGGTTTGGCTGGCGCCTGTCTCGATGACGAGGAACTTGTCACCCGGAGTGGTGTTCCGGATCGTCTCAATGCACTTGGAGATGGTGTTTTGGAAAACCTGTGTCCGTGTCGTGTAGCCGTTTTCCAGAAATCTGGAGGCCAGGATCGTAGCGGTCGATTTACCTGAACTGCCTGTGATCGCGACGATTTTGGCCGCTATGCGCCGCCGTTTCATGCGGGCCAGGCGGAAATTCACGAGATGTCTGGCCTGCTTTCTCACCGGGCGGGTGAGGGATCGCAGAGAACCGGTTCTGCCCAACAATCTACCGGAAAAATTCATGGGCGATACGTCTGACAGGTAAGTATAGGCCGTCAATAACAAATTTCCTTCTACGCAAAGAAATCAACAAGCGTCCGCGGCCTGCCGTCGCCATGTATTCCCGCCGGCGCAAGACGCAGTGGGCAGGAGAGCGAGCCCAGTCAGCGGCCGAATATCCGCGGATTGTTCCCTCTCGTACAACAACCGGAAATTGTTCGAGTTCCATACGGTGGACCGAGTGCCGCGCGAAATTGACCGGAAAAGCCGGATCAAAAAGTCGCTGTCATGGAAGCGAAAAAATGTTTCCGGACGGGTGACCTTGCCAAATCTTCCGTCTAACTGAGTGTCACGCTTTAGGAATTGCGTCTATCGATCCGGATGCCGCACGTTGAGAATTGTCTATCTGAATCTGGATCGCCGCGAGGACAGGCGGGCATGGATGGAAGGCCAAGCCGCCGCGCTCGGGCTTTTCTTCGAGCGGGTCCGGGCCTTTGACGGCAAGGAAATCGAATACGATCCGGCCGGGGATTCGGGGCTTTCCTTGGGAGCCTATGCCTGCTTTCTTGGTCATCGCGCGATCTGGCAGAGCATTGCGGAGGGGGACGAGCCATTCGCGGTGGTGCTCGAGGACGATGTCCATCTGAGCAAGGATGCCGCGGCCTTCCTGAGCGACGATGGCTGGATCCCGCCCGATGTCGATCTGATCCATCTCGAGCGCGAGCGAAGTCAGTGCCTGGTCTGGAACGGCAGCCGGGTCAAGGCCGGCAAGCGTTCGCTTTACAGGCTGGCTGGCGAGTGCGCCGGCGCCGCCGCCTATGTGATCTCAAGGCGGTGCGCGCAAATCCTGTCTGATGAACTCACGAATCCCGTTATGGAATTCGATCACATCCTGTTCAGCCGCGATTATGTAACGAAAGTGAATATCCTGAAACTCCATCCCGCGATCGCTATCCAGGACGCGGTTCAAAAGCGGCGGAAGAAGAGAGATTTCGGAAGTGACAATCCCTCCAACACGCGCCATTTTCCGGATCAGGCGGGTGCGGAGGCGAAGCCGGAATTCAAATTCGGCCAAAAACTGAACAGGGAAGTGCGCAGGCTCATGCGGTTTACGCGTGACAGATTTGTTGAAATGACCGGCTCCAACGAAGTCATAAAAAAGAAATTTCAATTCAAGTAACAGATTGCAGAAGGCGAGATACAGGTCCGTCATGGCTCGCGAGAGTGTCGCTCCAGAACGCGATAGCGAAATCGCCATATGCGTCGTGACGTATGAGCGCCCCCGCGAACTCGGCCTGTTGCTGGACGAGTTGCGGATGCTGGAGGTTCCCGAAGCGTGCCGTATCCGCGTTATCGTGGTCGACAACGATCCGCGGGGTTCGGCCTTCGATGTCGTGCAGCAGCGCGCCGGGTCCGGCGAGGACGCGTGGTGCCGCTATGTCCGCGAAGACAGGCGCGGTGTCTCGGCGGCGCGCACGCGGGCGGTGAACGAGGCGCTGGCGACAGGGGCGGACTATGTCTGTTTCGTGGATGATGACGAGATTCCCGTCAGGACATGGCTGGTGCGTCTCTACGACAAGGCCCGGGAAACCGGGGCCGATCTGGTCGGCGGGCCCATGTTGTGCAGGCAGCCCGACGCGCCGATGACGGGATGGCAGCGCTTTCTGATGGCGGGTCTGTCGCACCACACATGGCAGAAGGTCTTGAAAGACCGTCTCAGGGCGCGGCGCGGCGGCCTTCCGACGATTATCACCAACAACTGGTTCGCGAGCGCGGCGTTCCTGCGCGAAAGCGGCATACGCTTCGATGATCGCTATAGCCTGAGCGGCGGCGAGGACACCGATTTTTTCCTGCGTTTCGTCGATTCCGGCGGCAGGGGCGCCTGGTGCCACGAGGCGCTGGTGACGGAAAAACCGACGGTCAACCGGTTGAGCCTGAAATATCAGTTTCTCAGAAGTCGCGAGAAGTCACGCGTTCACTACATCCAGAAGAAGGAACGGGGCAAAACGCGTTCCCGCAAGCTCGTCAGGGCGATCGCCGCGCTGCGGATCGCGGTCGGCGCGACGATGCTGCTGGTCCTGTTTCCCGTGCCATGGGCGGTGATTTCCGGAACGCGCTCGGTCGCGTGGGGCTTCGGACGGCTGGACGGGCTCGGGGGCGCGCAAAGCGATTTCTTCGCGCATGCGCGCTAGATTCGCCGAATCCTGATTGTCGTGACCGGAATGGTGGGCGGTGAGAGGCTCGAACTCCCGACATCTTCGGTGTAAACGAAGCGCTCTACCAACTGAGCTAACCGCCCGGACCGTCGATGGTATCTATGCGGGAACGCGCATGGATGCAAGCGTTTGTCGCGCGTCTTGCAAAGGAGTTTTCGCGCCATGAAGGCCGTTGTGGCAAAAACGTCGATCCATCCATTTCGCGCGCTTGACAGGGTATCGGCAACCGCTTAAGTGACCGTCCACGCTCAGGCCTCGGCCGGNGCGAAAATGCGCGGGTGTAGCTCAGTTGGTTAGAGTGCCGGCCTGTCACGCCGGAGGTCGCGGGTTCGAGCCCCGTCACTCGCGCCATTTTCCNTTAAACCGGAAAATTGGNGCGTCCTTCCCGAGGGGAGGGGCAAGAGCTGTCTTTTTTCGTCGAACTTCCCATTTTGCCGCTTTCCAGCGACGTTCGTTCTCCCGGACGGGTCGGTCGCGCCGGTAGCTTGCTATTGGAGCCTGTTGCGGAAATAACATGACAAATTTAGTCATGTATTTTCGGCGGCTTGCGCCGGCGAGAGAGGTGCGCGCGAAGTTAATTTTCGCGCCGATTTTGGCCTATTGTGCACTTGCGTAGAGCCGCCCCAAGGTCTAACCCGTGAGCGTCGGAAAAGCGGCAAGCGGCCCTTTGACGAGGCCCGCGAGAAACGGCAGTCACGCCGTCAGCCGCGCAACGAAACGGTGAAGCCAGATCATGGACGCAGTCGTCGCATCCTATTTGCCGATCATCATTTTTCTCGTGATTTGCGCCGTCATCGGCGGCGCGCTGATGATCGCCCCCTTCGTTCTTGCCTACAAGAATCCGGACCCGGAAAAATTGTCGGCCTATGAGTGCGGCTTCAACGCCTTCGACGATGCGCGCATGAAGTTCGACGTGCGGTTCTATCTCGTCTCCATCCTGTTCATCATCTTCGACCTCGAAGTGGCCTTCCTGTTTCCCTGGGCGGTGTCCTTCGGCGAGATCGGCCTCTACGGCTTCTGGTCGATGATGGTGTTCCTTGCCGTTTTGACGATCGGCTTCATCTATGAATGGAAGAAGGGAGCGCTCGAATGGGATTGACCAACGACACGCTGGTCGCGCCGCAGCCCAGGGGCATCATCGATCCGAAGACGGGAAAGCCCGTCGGCGGCGACGACCCGTTCTTCGGCGAGATCAACAACGAACTGGCCGACAAGGGCTTTCTCGTCACCTCGACCGACGAACTCATCAACTGGGCGCGCACCGGCTCGCTGATGTGGATGACCTTCGGCCTTGCTTGCTGCGCCGTCGAGATGATGCAGATGTCGATGCCGCGTTATGACTGCGAGCGTTTCGGCTTCGCGCCGCGCGGCTCGCCGCGCCAGTCCGACGTGATGATCGTCGCCGGGACGCTGACCAACAAGATGGCGCCGGCGCTGCGCAAGGTCTACGACCAGATGCCCGAGCCCCGCTACGTCATCTCGATGGGCTCCTGCGCCAATGGCGGCGGCTATTATCATTATTCCTATTCGGTCGTGCGCGGCTGCGACCGGGTCGTTCCGGTGGACATCTATGTCCCCGGCTGCCCGCCCACCGCCGAAGCGCTGCTCTATGGCGTGCTTCTTCTGCAGAAGAAGATCCGCCGTACGGGCACGATCGAACGCTGATCGCCGCGGGGGCTCCGAAGACATGGCATCCATCGAATCGCTCAACGATCTCGCCAGCACGATATCGGACTCGCTCGAGGGTATCGATTACGAGGCGCAGATCGCCTATGGCGAGCTGACGCTGAACACCGATATCGGCAGCCTGATCGAGCTGCTGACCGCGCTGCGCGACGACGTGCAGCTGAAGTTCGTCTCTTTCATCGACGCCACGGCTGTGGACTATCCAGGCCGGGACAAGCGTTTCGACGTCGTCTATCACCTGATGTCGCCGACGCTGAACCAGCGGCTGCGCGTCAAAGTGCAGACCGACGAGGATACGCCCGTACCGAGCGCGACCGGCGTCTATCCGGGCGCCAACTGGTTCGAGCGCGAGACCTACGACATGTATGGCGTGCTTTTTTCCGGCCATCCGGATCTGCGCCGCCTCCTGACCGATTACGGTTTCGAAGGTCATCCGCTCAGGAAGGACTTCCCGCTCTCCGGCTTCGTGCAGGTGCGCTACGACGACGAGCAGAAGCGCGTCGTCTACGAACCGCTGAAGCTGCGCCAGGAATTCCGCGATTTCGATTTCCTTTCTCCCTGGGAAGGCACGGATTACGTGCTGCCGGGGGATGAGAAGGCGCAACAATGACCGAACACAACGTCCGCAATTTCACCATCAATTTCGGCCCGCAGCATCCGGCGGCGCATGGCGTTCTGCGCCTTGTGCTGGAGCTGGACGGCGAGGTCTGCGAGCGGGTCGATCCGCATATCGGCCTGTTGCATCGCGGCACCGAGAAGCTGATGGAGCACAAGACCTATCTGCAGGCGGTGCCTTATCTCGACCGGCTCGACTACGTCGCGCCGATGAACCAGGAGCACGCGTTCGCCCTGGCCGTCGAGCGGCTGCTCGACATCGAGGTGCCGAAGCGCGGGCAGCTGATCCGCGTGCTGTTCTCCGAGATCGGCCGCATCCTGTCGCATCTCCTCAATATCACCACGCAGGCGCTCGACGTCGGCGCGCTGACGCCGCCGCTGTGGGGTTTCGAGGAACGCGAAAAGCTGATGGTCTTCTACGAGCGGGCCTGCGGCGCGCGAATGCATGCGGCGTATTTCCGGCCCGGCGGCGTCCACCAGGATATCCCGCAGAAGCTGGTCGAGGATATCGGCAACTGGATCGATCCGTTCCTGAAAGTCGTCGACGATCTCGATACGCTTTTGACCGCCAACCGCATCTTCAAGCAGCGCAATGTCGATATCGGCGTCGTCAAGCTGGAAGACGCTTGGGCTTGGGGTTTCTCGGGCGTGATGGTGCGCGGGTCCGGCGCGAAATGGGACCTGCGCAAATCGCAGCCCTATGAGTGCTATGACGAGATGGAATTCCAGATCCCGATCGGAAAGAACGGCGATTGCTACGATCGTTATCTCATCCGCATGGAGGAGATGCGCCAGGCCGCCCATATAATGCGGCAATGCGTCGACCGGCTGCTCGGTGCCGAATCGACCGGCCCGGTCTCCAACATGGACGGCAAGGTCGTGCCGCCGAAGCGCGGCGAGATGAAGCGCTCGATGGAGGCGCTGATTCATCACTTCAAGCTCTACACCGAGGGCTATCACGTGCCGGCCGGAGAGGTTTACGCCGCCGTCGAGGCGCCGAAGGGCGAATTCGGCGTGTTCCTGGTCTCCGACGGCTCCAACAAGCCCTACAAGGTGAAGCTGCGCGCGCCGGGTTTCGCGCATTTGCAGGCGATGGATTTCCTCTGCCGCGGCCACATGCTGGCCGACGTCTCCGCCGTGCTCGGCTCCCTCGATATCGTGTTTGGTGAGGTGGACCGCTGATATGTCCGTTCGTCGTCTAGCAGAAGCATCCGTCCAGCCGGCCGAATTCGCGTTCACTCCGGCCATGGCCAAGGAAGCCGAGAAGTGGATCGGCAAATATCCTGAAGGCCGCGAGCAGTCGGCGGTGATTCCGCTGCTCATGCTCGCCCAGGAGCAGGATGGCTGGGTGACCCAGGCCGCGATCGAGCATGTCGCCGAAAGGCTCGACATGGCGAAGATCCGCGTGCTCGAGGTCGCGACCTTCTACACCCAGTTCATGCTGGCTCCGGTCGGCACGAAAGCGCATGTGCAGGTTTGCGGCACAACGCCCTGCATGCTGCGCGGCGCGGAAGATCTGAAGAAGATCTGCCAGTCGAAGATCCACCACGATCCGCTGACGCCGAATGCAGACGGCACGCTGTCCTGGGAGGAGGTCGAGTGCCAGGGTACTTGCGTCAACGCGCCGATGGTGATGATCGGCAAGGACACCTATGAGGACCTGACGCCTGAGCGTCTCGAAGAGATCATCGACGCTTTCGAGGCGGGCAAGGGCGACATGATCGAGCCCGGTCCGCAGGTCGACCGCATCTACTCCGCACCCGAAGGGGGGCCGGTGACGCTCCTCGACGATGAATCGAAGACAGCGGCAAGCAGCGCGAAGCGCGGCAAGGGCAACGCGCCGCAGAAAATGACGAAGGCCGCCCGGCCGGATCCCTCCGCGCCGGAAGGCGATGAGACGCTCGCCGACCCGGACGAGGCGGAAGGTCCGGGGCGCCTTGAGGCCTCCAAATCCGGTTCCAACGCCAAGACCAACGATGCGGGCCCGACGCTCAAGGTCGCCACCACGGCGAGCGGCGTGAAGCCGAAGAAGAAGCCGGCGGAACGCGCGGAAAGCGGCAATTCGACCCTGAACGTCGCCTCGACGGCCTCGGTGGTTTCCGGCGCACGTCATGAGCCTCTGCCGGAAAAACGCACCAAGGAGCCGCCGCGCCGCGACGATTCCAAGAAGGTGAAGGCAAAGACGGTGCCCGAGCCGCAGCCGGAACCCAAGACCTACGACGAGAGCAAGCCCAACCCGACGATGAAACTCGCCGCGACGGCTTCGGGCCGCGCCAAGGCGCCGGCCAGGAAAGCCGAGGCGACAGCCGCGCCTTCGCTGGATGACGGCAATCGTCCCGCCGCGATGGACAAGCCCGATAACCCGGACGATCTGAAGATGATTTCCGGTGTCGGTCCGAAGATCGAGGGTATCCTGCACTCGCTCGGCATCTACAAATGGGAACAGATCGCCGGCTGGAAGAAGGCCGAATGCGACTGGATCGACGGCTATCTGAAGTTCAAGGGCCGCATCGAGCGCGAGGACTGGGTCAAGCAGGCCACGGCGCTCGCGACCGGCGGCGTCGACGAATATGTCCGCGTTTTCGGCAAGAAGCCGCGGTGAGGGGAATGAACGATGCTCGCTGACAAGGATCGCATTTTCACCAATCTCTACGGCCTGCGCGACAGGAGCCTGAAAGGTGCGATGGCGCGCGGCCACTGGGACAACACCAAGGGCCTGATCGAGAAGGGCCGCGACTGGATCATCGACGAGATGAAGGCGTCGGGACTGCGCGGCCGCGGCGGCGCCGGCTTCCCGACCGGCCTGAAATGGTCGTTCATGCCGAAGCAGAACGACGGCCGTCCGCACTACCTTGTCGTCAATGCGGACGAGTCGGAGCCCGGCACCTGCAAGGACCGCGACATCATGCGCCACGATCCGCATACGCTGATCGAGGGCTGCGTGATCGCCGGCTGCGCCATGGGCGCCCATACCGCCTATATCTATGTGCGCGGCGAATATATCCGCGAGCGCGAGGCGCTGCAGGCGGCGATCGACGAGTGCTATGACGCCAAGCTGCTCGGCAAGAACAGCAAGTGCGGCTGGGACATGGACATTTACGTCCATCACGGCGCCGGCGCCTATATCTGCGGCGAGGAAACGGCGCTGATCGAAAGCCTGGAAGGCAAGAAGGGCCAGCCACGGCTGAAGCCGCCATTCCCGGCCAATGTCGGCCTCTATGGCTGCCCGACCACGGTCAACAATGTCGAATCGATCGCCGTCGCGCCGACGATCCTGCGCCGCGGCGGCGCATGGTTTGCCGGCATCGGCCGTCCGAACAATGTCGGCACCAAGCTGTTCATGGTGTCGGGCCATGTCGAAATGCCCTGCACCTTCGAGGAGGCGATGGGGCTGAGCTTCCGCGAGATCATCGAGAAGCATTGCGGCGGCATTCGCGGCGGCTGGGATAATCTTCTCGCCGTCATTCCGGGCGGCGCGTCCTGTCCTGTCGTGCGCGGCGAGGATATCGCCGATGCGACGATGGATTTCGACGGCATGCGCGAGCTAAAATCGTCCTTCGGCACCGGCGGCATGATCGTCATGGACAAGTCGACCGACATCGTGAAGGCGATCTGGCGCATCGCGGCCTTCTTCAAGCATGAGAGCTGTGGCCAGTGCACGCCGTGCCGCGAAGGCACCGGCTGGATGATGCGCGTGCTCGAGCGCATGGTGGTCGGCAATGCGCAGAAGCGCGAGATCGACATGCTGCTGGAAGTGTCGAAGCAGGTGGAAGGCCACACGATTTGCGCGCTGGGCGATGCCGCGGCGTGGCCGATCCAGGGGCTGATCCGCAATTTCCGTCCGGAGATCGAGCGCCGTATCGACGAATACACCCGCAATGCGGACAGCAGCCGTCCGGCGCTGGAAGCTGCGGAATAGCAGAGTGAAGGCAAGGCGGCGTCATGACCGCCGGACAAGGGAAACGCAAAGGGCAGGGGAACCGAACAGACACAGGAAACCCAGAGGAGGGTTCGATGTCGAAGTCCACGCACCCGAGTGAAACGATGACGAGTGAAACGCCATTCGCCGCAATGACCGGCGAGATGACCGAGATGCAGAAGGAAGCCATGGCAATGCTGGCGTCCTCGCCGCAATTTGCCGGCGTGGCGAACCTTGCCGCGCATCCGATGGGCGCCATGGCGGCTGCCTCCGCGCTCGGTCTCGGCATGGCGAGCCAGATGATGGGTATATTCGCGGGTACGATGGCTGGCGCGATGCAGGCGGCCAACATGCTCGCCAACGAGACGACCGGCGGCCATTCCGCGGTCTTCGGCCTCGCCAATCCGCTCGATTTCGACCTGGCGACCGGCTCATTCGACGACACGAAGGAGCCGGACACGGTTGCGGCGAAGCCGGTCGAAACGAAGAAGCCTGCGGTGAAGAAACCGGCGGCGAAGAAGGCCGAGGCCCCGGCCAAGCCTGCGCCGAAGAAGGCCGCGCCAAAAAAGGCGGAAGCCGAGGTCAATACGGCGGACGTGAAGAAGGCGGCTAAAAAGCCGACGGCGAAATCCGCCGCGAAAGCGAAGCCCGCTGCGGCGAAGGCCGCGCCCGCCAAACCGGAACCCGTTGCGCTGGCGAAAACCGCGCCGGAAGCGGCCGTCGGCACGATTGAGCCGGTGATGCCGGAGGATTTCGTCAAGCCGAAGCCGATGACGAAGCCGGACATGCCGGACGATCTGAAGGTCATTTCGGGTGTCGGGCCGAAGCTCGAGGGCGTCCTCAACAGCCTCGGGATCTGGACGTACAAGCAAATCGCCGCCTGGACGCCCCACGAGATCGCCTGGGTCGACGATTATCTGCAGTTCAAGGGCCGCATCGAGCGTGACGAATGGGTCGCGCAGGCGACCGAATTGATGAAGAAGGGCTGACCGGATCCGCCATGCATCTCGCCGAGCTCAATATCGCGAAGCCGAGCTACGCCCTCGACGACCCCCGTATCGCCGGGTTCGTCGCGCGGCTTGACGCGGTGAATGCGGTTGCGGAGCGGTCGCCGGGTTTTGTCTGGCGGCTCGAGGACGAGGCCGGAAATGCTCTGGCAATTCAGGCATTTGACGATCCCGGCCTGATCGTCAACATGAGCGTCTGGGAGACGCCGGGCCATCTGGAACACTTTGTCTGGAACACGGTCCACAAGCAGGTTTACCGCCGCAAGGCGGAATGGTTCGACGCACTCGCCTCGCATCATTTCGTCATGTGGTGGGTCGAGGAAGGGCACGTACCGACGCTGGCCGAGGCGCGCGAGAAGCTGGAGAAGCTCGATCGCGACGGCGACAGCGACGAAGCATTTGGATGGGCGCATCTGCCGCATGTCAAACTCTGGCAATCGCAGCGCTGCGCCTAAGGATCGAAGGTTGGAATTCGCATCATGGCAGTGATCAAGGTTGACGGCAAAGAGGTCGAGGTTCCGGACCACTACACGCTTCTGCAAGCGTGCGAGGAGGCCGGCGCCGAGGTGCCGCGTTTCTGTTTCCACGAGCGCCTGTCGATTGCCGGCAATTGCCGCATGTGCCTGGTCGAGGTGAAGGGCGGTCCGCCGAAGCCCGCCGCGTCCTGCGCCATGGGCGTGCGGGATCTGCGGCCCGGACCGGAAGGCCAGCCGCCGGAAGTCTTCACCAACACGCCGATGGTCAAGAAGGCCCGTGAAGGCGTGATGGAGTTCCTGCTGATCAACCATCCGCTCGATTGCCCGATCTGCGATCAGGGCGGCGAATGCGACCTGCAGGACCAGGCGATGGCCTTCGGTGTCGATTCGACGCGTTACACCGAGAATAAGCGCGCGGTTGAAGACAAATATATCGGCCCGCTGGTCAAGACGATCATGACGCGCTGCATCCATTGCACGCGTTGCGTCCGTTTCACCACGGAAGTCGCCGGGATTTCCGAGCTCGGCCTGATCGGCCGCGGCGAGGACGCCGAAATCACCACCTATCTCGAACAGGCGATGACCTCGGAGTTGCAGGGCAATGTGATTGACCTCTGCCCGGTCGGCGCGCTGACCTCGAAACCCTACGAGTTCCATGCCCGTCCGTGGGAACTGTCGAAGACCGAATCGATCGACGTGATGGACGCAGTCGGTTCCGCCATCCGCGTGGACACCCGCGGACGCGAAGTGATGCGCGTCATGCCGCGCGTCAACGAGGCGGTGAACGAGGAATGGATTTCCGACAAGACCCGCTTCATTTGGGACGGCTTGCGCACCCAACGCCTCGACAGGCCGTATGTCCGCAGCGCCGAGGGCCGGCTGACGCCGGCGACATGGCCGGAAGCCTTCGCGGCGATCAAATCCGCCGTGTCGGGCAAGGACGGCAAGGCGATCGGCGCGATTGCCGGCGATATGGCCGGTGTCGAGGAAATTTATGCGCTGAAGGAGCTTATGGGCTCGCTCGGCTCGCCGAATACCGACTGCCGCCAGGACGGAGCAGCGCTCGATCCGGCCGCCGGCCGCGCCTCCTACATCTTCAATCCGACCATTGAGGGCATCGAGCAGGCCGACGCGATCCTGATCGTTGGGGCCAATCCGCGCTTCGAGGCCTCCGTGCTCAATGCCCGCATCCGCAAGGCATGGCGCGCCGGCGCCGTGAAGATCGGCGTTGTCGGCGACATGGGCGACCTGCGCTACGATTACGATACGCTCGGCGCCGGCCCGGAAACCCTGGCTTCCATCGCCGACGGCTCGCATGAGTTCGCCAAGGTGCTGAAAGACGCCGAACGTCCGATCGTCATTGTCGGGCAGGGCGCTCTGTCGCGCGAGGATGGCGACGCGATCCTCGGTCTTGCCGCCGGTATCGCGGACGCCTCCGGTGCGCTTGGCGACGACTGGAATGGTTTCGCGGTGCTGCACACGGCGGCGGCCCGCGTCGGCGGCCTCGATCTGGGCTTCGTGCCGGGCGAGGGCGGTGTCGACGCGCGGTCGATGCTGGCCGAAACGGATGTGCTGTTCCTGCTCGGCGCCGACGAGATGGATTTACGGGCGCGCAAGCAGGGCGGTTTCACCGTCTATATCGGAACCCATGGCGATGTCGGCGCGCACCATGCCGACGTCATCCTTCCGGCCTCGGCCTATACCGAGAAATCTGCGACCTATGTGAACACAGAAGGCCGCGTGCAGATGACGACCCGCGCCGGTTTCGCACCGGGCGAGGCAAAGGAGGACTGGGCGATCCTGCGGGCGCTCTCCGACACGCTCGGTCACAAGCTGCCGTTCGATTCGCTCGCCCAGCTGCGCGCCAAGCTCTACGAAGCCTATCCGCATTTCGCCCGCATCGACCAGATCGAGCCCGGCGCAGCCGCCGATGTTGCTGCGCTTGCGAAAAAAGGCGGAAAAACAGACAAGTCAGCATTTGCATCGCCGGTCAAAGACTTCTATTTGACCAACCCAATCGCGCGCGCCTCCGCCGTCATGGCGGAATGTTCCTCGCTCGCGCGCAATGGCTTTGCGCAGGCCGCAGAGTGACGCGGGAAAGAAGGCAGTAACGGACGGCATTCATGTTTGAAACCTACGTCATTCCAGGCCTGATCATCGTCCTGCAGACGCTCGTTCTGCTGGTCGCGCTGCTGGTCTTCACCGCCTTCATTCTCTATGCCGACCGCAAGATCTGGGCGGCCGTCCAGTCTCGCCGCGGCCCGAACGTCGTCGGCCCCTGGGGGCTGCTGCAGTCCTTCGCCGACCTCTTGAAATTCGTCCTCAAGGAGCCGGTCGTCCCCGACAGTTCCAACAAGGGCATCTTCCTTCTCGCGCCGTTCATCTCGGCGACGCTGGCGCTCGCCGCCTGGGCGGTGATCCCGTTGGCGGACGGCTGGGCCATCGCCTCGGTCAATGTCGGCATCCTCTATGTCTTCGCCATCTCCTCGCTCGAGGTCTATGGCGTGATCATGGCCGGCTGGGCGTCGAACTCGAAATATCCGTTCCTGGGCGCGCTGCGCTCGGCCGCGCAGATGGTCTCCTACGAGGTCTCGATCGGCTTCGTCATCGTCACGGTGCTGCTTTGCGTCGGCTCGCTGAACCTTTCGGACATCGTGCTCGCGCAGCGGGATGGCATCGGCACCTATTTCGGCCTGCCGAACACCTTCCTCGACTGGCACTGGCTCGGCCTGCTGCCGATGTTCGTGATCTTCTTCATCTCGGCGCTCGCCGAGACCAACCGCCCGCCCTTCGACCTGGTGGAAGCGGAATCGGAACTCGTCGCCGGCCACATGATCGAGTATTCCTCGACGCCCTACATGCTGTTCATGCTGGGCGAGTACATCGCCATCCTGCTGATGTGCGCGCTGACGACGATCCTGTTCCTCGGCGGCTGGCTGCCGCCCTTCGACTTCGCGCCATTCACCTGGCTGCCGGGCGTGTTCTGGTTCGTCCTGAAACTGTCCATGGTCTTCTTCATGTTCGCCATGGTGAAGGCATTCGTGCCGCGCTATCGCTACGACCAGCTGATGCGGCTCGGCTGGAAGGTGTTCCTGCCGATCTCGCTGTTCATGGTCGTCGCGACCGCGGCCTTCCTGAAACTGACCGGCTGGGCCTGAGACAAGGAGGCATGAGACGATGAGCACACTCGCACAAGCCGCCAAGTCACTGCTGCTGCTGGAATTCATCAGCGCGTTCTTTCTGTCGATGCGCCGGTTCTTCCAGCCGAAATTCACGCTCAACTACCCGCACGAGAAAGGGCCGGTGAGCCCGCGCTTCCGCGGCGAACACGCGCTCCGCCGTTATCCGAACGGCGAGGAACGCTGCATCGCCTGCAAGCTTTGCGAAGCGATCTGCCCGGCACAGGCGATCACCATCGAAGCGGGTCCGCGCCGCAATGACGGCACGCGCCGCACGGTGCGCTACGACATCGACATGGTGAAGTGCATCTATTGCGGCTTCTGCCAGGAAGCCTGCCCGGTCGATGCGATCGTCGAGGGGCCGAATTTCGAGTTCGCCACGGAGAGCCGTGAGGAACTCTACTACAACAAGGAAAAACTCCTGGAGAACGGCGACCGGTGGGAGCGCGAAATCGCGCGCAACATCGCGCTCGATGCGCCGTATCGCTAGGGGACTGACACGAACTGCGCCGCCTTTCGGGGCGGCGAAACGCCGAGGCCGGCGCATAGCCGCCGGATGAGGCAAGGGAGATCGGGGAAGCGATCATGATTACTGGATTAGGGGCGGCGTTTTTTTACCTGTTCGCCTTCGTCGCCATCGCGAGTGCCTTCATGGTGATTGCCGCGCGCAATCCCGTGCACTCCGTGCTCTATCTGATCCTGACCTTCTTCAACGCCGCGGCGCTATTCCTGCTGACGGGCGCCGAGTTCCTGTCGATGATCCTGCTGGTCGTCTATATCGGCGCGGTTGCGGTGCTGTTCCTCTTCGTCGTCATGATGCTCGATGTCGACTTCGCCTCGATGAAGCGTGGCGCGCTTGAATATGCGCCGATCGGCGCGGTGGTCGGCGTGATCCTCGCCGCCGAACTGGTGCTGGTGCTGGCGGCCTCCGCCTTCACCATGGGCCAGCCGGCCTCCACGGCGCTGCCGATGCCGGACCCGGCGGTGCGCCACAACACGGCGGCGCTCGGCGACGTGCTCTACACGGACTACATCTTCTTCTTCCAGATCGCCGGCATCGTCCTTCTGGTCGCCATGATCGGCGCGATCGTGCTGACGCTGCGGCCGACGCGGCCGGGCGTGAAACGCCAGAACATCGTCACGCAGGTCGGGCGCAAGCCGTCGGAGGCCATCGAGGTGGTCGATGTCGAGACAGGCAAGGGGCTCTGACGCCATGACCATCACCATCTCCCATTACATGACCGTCAGCGCGCTGCTCTTCGTCATCGGCGTGTTCGGCATCTTCCTGAACCGCAAGAACGTCATCGTCATCCTGATGTCGGTGGAACTGATCCTGCTGTCGGTCAATCTGAACTTCGTGGCGTTCTCGGCGCATTTGAACGATCTGGTCGGTCAGGTCTTCTCGCTGTTCGTTCTTACCGTCGCGGCCGCCGAGGCGGCGATCGGTCTGGCAATACTCGTTGTCTTCTACCGCAACCGTGGCTCGATCGCGGTCGAAGACGTGAACATGATGAAGGGCTGACGGCACAATGTATCACGCCATAGTCTTCCTGCCCCTGATCGGCGCGCTGATCGCCGGCCTCGCCGGCAATTCCATCGGCGCCAAGGCCAGCGAGTACATAACGTCGGGCATCATGGTATTCGTCGCGATCCTGTCCTGGATCGCCTTCTTTACCGTCGGGCTGTCCGACGAGCCGGCCTTCACCGTCAATGTCCTGCGGTGGATCCAGACCGGGACGCTCGACATTTCCTGGGCGTTCCGCATCGACACGCTCACCGTCGTCATGCTGGTGGTGGTCAACACAGTCTCGTCGCTGGTCCATATTTATTCGATCGGCTACATGCATCACGACCCGCACCGGCCGCGCTTCTTCGCCTATCTGTCGCTGTTCACCTTCGCGATGCTGATGCTGGTGACGTCGGACAATCTGGTGCAGATGTTCTTTGGCTGGGAAGGCGTCGGTCTCGCCTCCTATCTGCTGATCGGCTTCTGGTTCAAGAAGCCCTCGGCCAACGCGGCCGCGATGAAGGCCTTCATCGTCAACCGAGTCGGCGACTTCGGCTTTGCGCTCGGCATTTTCGGTCTCTTCGTCTTGTTCGGCTCTGTCAATCTGGGCGTCATCTTCGCGAATGCCGCATCCTTCCTGCCGGCCGGCGAAGCCCATGGGGCGGCGGAAGCTGCGGGCGAGGCGGCCTCGGCCATGGACAGCGAGACCGTGCTGACTTTCCTCGGTTATCAGCTCGACAAGGCGCATGCGCTGACCGTGATCTGCCTGCTGCTCTTCATGGGCGCGATGGGCAAGTCGGCGCAGTTCCTGCTGCACACCTGGTTGCCTGACGCGATGGAAGGCCCGACGCCGGTCTCCGCGCTGATCCATGCCGCGACCATGGTCACCGCCGGCGTGTTCATGGTTGCGCGGATGTCGCCGCTGTTTGAGTTGAGCCACACGGCACTGACCGTCGTCACCATCATCGGCGCGATCACCGCCTTCTTCGCCGCCACTGTCGGCCTCGTCCAGAACGACATCAAGCGCGTCATCGCCTATTCGACCTGTTCGCAGCTCGGCTACATGTTCGTCGCGCTCGGCGTCGGCGCCTATGGCGCGGGCGTATTCCACCTGTTCACGCACGCCTTCTTCAAGGCGCTGCTGTTCCTTGGGGCCGGCTCGGTCATCCATGCGGTTTCCGACGAGCAGGACATGCGCCGGATGGGCGGGCTGCGTAAGCACATCCCGATGACCTACTGGATGATGATCATCGGCACGCTGGCGCTGACCGGAGTCGGCATTCCGGGGACGCTGTTCGGCACAGCCGGCTTCTTCTCCAAGGACGCGATCATCGAGAGCGCCTATGTCGGCGAGAACGCCGCCGCGGGCTTCGCCTTCGGCCTGCTCGTAATCGCCGCGCTGTTCACCTCGTTCTATTCCTGGCGGCTGATCTTCATGACGTTCCATGGAAAGCCGCGCGCTTCCGCCGACGTGATGCACCATGTCCACGAGTCGCCGCCGGTCATGCTGGTGCCGCTCTACGTCCTCGCAGCGGGCGCGTTGCTCGCCGGCCTGATCTTCCACGATTTCTTCATCGGCCATGCGGCGGAAGCCGCCGAGCACGCCGCCGGATGGTACAACGAGTTCTGGCGCGGCGCGCTGTTCGCCGGTCCGGACAACCACATCCTGGAAGAATTCCACCACGTGCCGTGGGCCGTGAAGCTGAGCCCGTTCATCGTGATGCTGATAGGTCTCGTCACCGCCTGGTACATGTATATCCGCTCGCCGCAGACGCCGAAGGCGCTCGCCGCGCAGCATGAGGGGCTCTACAAGTTCCTCCTCAACAAGTGGTATTTCGACGAGCTTTACGACTTCCTGTTCGTCAAGCCGGCGATGCGCCTCGGCACCTTCCTGTGGAAGTGGGGTGACGGCTGGCTGATCGACGGCTTCGGGCCGAACGGCGTCGCCTCGCGCGTCCGCCAGGTGACCGGCCGCGTCGTGAAGCTGCAGACCGGATACCTCTATCACTATGCGTTCGCGATGCTGATCGGCGTTGCCGCGCTCGTTACGTGGATGATGCTCGGGGGCAGCGTCTGATGGCCGGAATGCCGATCCTTTCACTGGTTACGTTTCTGCCGCTCGTCGGCGTCCTGATCATCCTGTTCATCAATGATGACAGCGAGATCGCGCGGCGCAATATCCGCATGGTCGCGCTGCTGACGACGGGCTTCACCTTCCTGATTTCGCTTTTAATCTGGATCGGCTTCGACAACAGCGATCCGGGCTTCCAATTCGTCGAGAAGGTCGACTGGCTGGACAGCGGGATTTCCTACCATGTCGGCGTCGACGGCATTTCGATGCTGTTCGTCATCCTGACGACCTTCCTGATGCCGCTGTCGATCCTGGCCAGTTGGGAAGCGATCCAGAAGCGGGTGAAGGCCTATATGATCGCCTTCCTGATCCTGGAAACGCTGATGGTCGGCGTCTTCTGCGCGCTCGACATCGTGCTGTTCTACGTCTTCTTCGAAGGCGGCCTGATCCCGATGTACATCATCATCGGCGTGTGGGGTGGCAAGCGGCGCGTCTATGCGTCCTTCAAGTTCTTCCTCTATACTCTGCTCGGCTCTGTGCTGATGCTGATCGCCATCATGGCGATGTACTGGGACGCCGGTACGACCTCGATCCCGGACCTGTTGGCGCATGACTTCCCCGTCTCGATGCAACCATGGCTATGGCTTGCTTTCTTCGCATCGTTCGCAGTGAAGATGCCGATGTGGCCGGTCCATACCTGGCTGCCGGACGCCCACGTGGAGGCGCCGACGGCCGGATCGGTGATCCTGGCGGCGATCCTGCTTAAGCTCGGCGGCTACGGCCTCATTCGCTTCTCGCTGTCGATGTTCCCGGTGGCCTCGGCGGATTTCTCGAATTTCGTCTTTGCGCTCTCGGTGATCGCCATCGTCTACACCTCGCTGGTGGCGCTGATGCAGGAAGACATCAAGAAACTGATTGCCTACTCCTCCGTCGCCCATATGGGCTATGTGACGATGGGTATCTTCACGGCGAACACGCAGGGTCTGGACGGCGCGATCTTCCAGATGCTGTCGCACGGCCTCGTGTCGGGCGCGCTGTTCCTGTGCGTTGGCGTCGTCTATGACCGCATGCACACCCGCGAGATCAACGCCTATGGCGGTCTGGTCAACATCATGCCGCGCTACGCGGTCGCCTTCATGGTCTTCACCATGGCCAATGTCGGCCTGCCGGGCACTTCGGGTTTCGTCGGCGAGTTCCTGACGCTTCTGGCCATCTTCCAGGTCAACACCTGGTTCGCGATCGTCGCGACGCTGGGCGTCATCCTGTCGGCGGCCTACGCTCTATGGCTCTATCGCCGCGTCGTCTTCGGCGTGCTGGAGAAGGAAAGCCTGAAGGCCATGCTCGACCTGTCGGGCCGCGAGAAGGTGATCCTCTATCCGCTGATCGCGCTTACCATTTTCTTTGGCGTCTATCCGGCGCCGGTCTTCGATGTCACCGCCGCGTCCGTGGGCGCGCTCCTGTCCGACTATTCCGCAGCCATCGAGGCGGCTCGATCCGCCGCGGATGTCGCGATGGCGGTCCACTGATCCGGGGAGCAGATAAAGATGTCCGCCGAAATGTTGTCCGAAAGCCTGACGCTGGCGCTTCCCGAACTGATCCTCGCGATCGGCGCGATGGTGCTGCTGATGGTCGGCGTCTTCGCACCCGCCGAACGCGCCAATTCCACCGTGACCGGCCTCGCCGTGGCCGTCCTGATCGGCGTGCTGGGCTGGATGCTGCTGATGGGTGGCGAGGGCGAAGCCTTTGCCGGCGCTTTCGTCCAGGACGGCTTCTCCGTCTTCATGAAGACGCTGACCCTGATCGGCTCGATCGTGGCACTGGCCATGTCGGTCGGGTTCGCCCGCGCCGAGAAGTTCGACCGGTTCGAATTCCCGATCCTGATCCTGCTGGCGACGCTTGGCATGATGCTGATGGTCTCGGCCAACAGCCTGCTGACGCTCTATATGGGCCTCGAACTGCAGTCGCTGGCGCTCTATGTCGTCGCCGCGATCAACCGCGACAGCGTCCGTTCGACGGAAGCCGGCCTCAAATATTTCGTTCTCGGCGCCTTGTCGTCGGGCATGATGCTCTACGGCATCACGCTGATCTACGGCTTCACTGGCCATGTCGAACTGGCCGAGATCGCCGCTGCGCTGACCGGTGCGGAACGCTCGCTCGGCGTCCTGTTCGGCCTCGTCTTCCTGATCACCGGCCTTGCTTTCAAGATCTCCGCCGTGCCGTTCCACATGTGGACGCCGGACGTCTATGAGGGTGCGCCGACGCCGGTGACGGCCTTCTTCGCCGCCGCGCCGAAAATGGCCGCCATGGCGATGTTCGTGCGCGTCGTCATCGACGGCTTCGCGCCGGTGACCGCCGACTGGCAGCAGATTGTCGTCTTCATTTCGATCGCCTCGATGGTGCTCGGCGCCTTCGCCGCGATCGGCCAGAAGAACATCAAGCGCCTGATGGCCTATTCCTCGATCGGCCATATGGGCTATGCGCTGGTCGGCTTGTCCGCCGGCACGCTGATCGGCGTCAAGGGCGTGATCCTCTACATGACGATCTATCTCGCCATGACGCTCGGCACCTTCGCCATCATTCTCGCAATGCGCCGCAAGGACGAGGGCAATGTCGAGGATATCGAAGATCTCGCCGGCCTGTCTTCGACCAACCCGGTCATGGCAACCATCCTGACCATCATGATGTTCTCGCTCGCCGGCATTCCGCCGCTCGCGGGCTTCTGGGGGAAATGGTACGTCTTCCTCGCGGCCGTCGAAGCCGGGCTCTATCCGCTCGCGATCATCGGCGTGCTCGCCTCGGTGGTGGGTGCGTTCTATTACCTGCGCATCATTAAAGTCATGTGGTTCGACGAACCCGTCGGCGGATTCGTGCCGGCGGCCGGCGAATTGCGGCTGGTGATGGGCCTCTCCGGCCTGTTCGTGCTCGGCTACGTTCTGATTGGCGGCCCGATCGCCGCCGTGGCGGAGACAGCCGCACGGTCGCTCTTCTGACCGCCGGGGCCGGACCCTTCGCGTGACAGGATCGCCCATCGACGGTCTCGCCTCGTGGCGGCGTCTCGACTTGCTCGCTGTCGGCTCGACCAATGCAGAGGCGATGGCGCTGGCGGAGGAGGGCGATCCGGGGCGTCTCTGGGTCACCGCCGCCGAACAACTCTCCGGAAGGGGCCGCCGCGGACGCGACTGGGCGTCGCCGCCCGGCAATCTCTATGCTTCCGCGCTCGTCATCGATCCCGGTCCTTCGGCGCATCTGGGCAGCCTGCCGCTGGTTCTCGCGGTCGCCGTCCGTGACGCGATCGCCGCTTGTGGCCTGCCGGACGGCGCCGATCTGCAGATCAAGTGGCCGAACGACATCCTGCTGAATGGCGCGAAGTGTTGCGGTCTGTTGCTGGAAAGCCAGAACCTGGCCGATGGCCGGATGGCGGTCGTCGCCGGATGCGGCATCAACATCGTCTCGCATCCCGAACCCGGCCTCTATCGCGCCACCGCGCTCAACCGCGAGGGCATTTCCGCTTCGCCGCCGGTGCTGTTTGTATATCTGGCGCGCGCCTTCGACGCGGCGCTGAGCCTCTGGGACGAGGGACGTGGGCTGGCGGCGATCCGTCAACGATGGATCGAGCATGCGCGCGGCATCGGCGAGCCGATCACCGTCAACCTTGCAAACGGCAAGGTGGAAGGCCTATTTGACGGAATAGACGCCGACGGGGTGCTGCTTTTGCGCGTCGGCGACGGGACGACGCGCCGGATTTCCGCCGGCGATCTCTTTTTCGAAAACATGACGGGCAATGCAGCGCGCGAACCCGGGCAAGAACAAGAATGAGCATGGACGAATTGGTGTTTGTGCCGCTCGGCGGCGTGGGTGAAATCGGCATGAATCTGGCGATGTACGGATTCGGGCCCAAGGGGCATCGCGAGTGGATCGTGGTCGATGTCGGCGTGACCTTTCCAGGGCCGCATCTGCCGGGGGTCGATCTGGTGCTGCCGGATATCCGCTTCCTCGAGGCCGAGCGCGAGAAGGTGCGCGGCATCGTCATCACCCATGCGCATGAGGACCATTACGGCGCGTTGCTGGCGCTTTATCCGCGCATCTCGCCGGAGGGCACGCTGCCGGTCCACGCCACAGCCTTTACCGCCGGGCTGCTCGAAGCCAAGGCGCAGTCGGAGCCGGGCGCGCCGAAGATCGACGTGACCGTCTTCCAGCCGGGCGCGACGCTGACCATCGGCTCCTTCGAGATCGAGACCGTTACGGTCACCCATTCCATTCCGGAACCTGTCTCGCTCGCCATCAAGACGCCGCTCGGCACGGTGCTGCATACCGGCGACTGGAAGGATGACGACTATCCGTCGATGGGGCCGAAAACCGACCGCAACGCGTTTGAGAAGCTCGGCGATAAAGGCGTGCTGGCGCTGATCTGCGATTCCACCAATGCGATGCGCGAGGGCGTCTCCCCGTCCGAGAAGGAAGTGGGCGAAGGGCTGCGCAAGGTCATCGAGGCGGCCGAGGGCAGGGTGGCGGTGACCACCTTCTCGTCGAATGTCGGCCGCATCCGCTCGATTGCGGAAGCCGCGCGCGATTGCGGCCGCGAGGTGCTGCTGCTCGGCCGGTCGATCAAGCGCGTGGTCGACGTGGCGACCGATCTGGGTTTCATGGAAGGCCTGCCGCCCTTTCTGGCCGAGGAAGACTTCACCCATATTCCGCGCTCCAAGGTAGTGATCATCCTGACAGGTTCGCAGGGCGAACCGCGCGCCGCGCTCGCCAAGCTGTCGCGCGACGAGATGCGCGACGTGGCGCTGACCGCCGGCGACACGGTCGTCTATTCCTCGCGCATGATCCCCGGCAACGAGAAGGCCGTGATCGAGACGCAGAACCGGCTGATCGACATGGGCATCGAGATCATCGAGGACCGCGACGCGCTCGTTCACGTCTCCGGCCATCCGCGCCGCAACGAATTGCGCGCCATGTACAAATGGACGCGGCCCGCGATCGGTGTTCCGGTGCATGGGGAGGCGGCGCATCTGTCCGCCCATGCCAAGCTGATGAGCGAAAGCGGCATCCGTGACGTGGTGCCGGCGCGCAATGGCGACCTGGTGCGCCTCGCCCCCGGCGACCCGGAGATTGTCGAGGACATCCCTCATGGCGAGGTCTACAAGGACGGCAGCCTGATCGGCGATGCCGACGAGCTCGGCGTCGTCGACCGGCGCAGGCTTTCGTTTGCCGGCCATGTCGCCGTCTCCATCGTCATGAACAAGCATCACGAGCTGGCGGCCGATCCGGACCTGGTCGCGATCGGCGTTCCGCAGACGGACGCGCGGGGCGAGGATATCGAAGACCTGATGTACGATGCCGCGGTGGAAGCCGTGGAGAGCATTCCGCGTGCCCGCCGCCGCGATCTCGATCTGGTCGAACGCGCAGTCCACAGCGCCGTGCGCGCCGCCGCCCGGAATGCCTGGGGCAAGAAGCCGCTGGTCAGCGTGCTCGTATCGAGCGCGTGAATGCGCTAGGAGGAGCCATCATGCTTGGACGTCTGAACCATGTCGCCATCGCGGTGCCCGATCTCGAGGCCGCGGCGCGCAAATACAAAAACGTTCTCGGCGCGAAAGTGTCGGAGCCGCAGGCGCTGCCCGAACACGGCGTGACGGTGATCTTCGTCGAACTCGAAAACACCAAGACGGAGCTGCTGGAACCGCTTGGCGAGAACTCGCCGATCGCAGCCTTCCTCGCCAAGAACCCGTCCGGCGGCATTCACCACATGTGCTACGAAGTCGGCGACATCATTGCCGCGCGCGATGCGCTGAAGGGCGAGGGCGTGCGGGTACTCGGCGACGGCGAGCCGAAGACCGGTGCGCATGGCAAACCGGTTCTGTTCCTTCACCCGAAGGATTTCGACGGCACGCTGATCGAACTCGAACAGGTATAGGCGGCCATCATGGGCTTGGTATCGGGCATAGCGGTCTATTTCATAATCTGGTGGGTGGTGCTGTTCATCATGCTGCCGATCGGCGTGCGCAGCCAGGTGGAAGACGACAATGTCACGCTGGGCACGGAGCATGGCGCGCCGGCCAGGCCGATGATGGCCCGCAAGATGCTGCTGACGACGCTGGTCGCGTTCGTTGTGTTCGGGGTTTTCTATTACCTGACGATCGTGCAGGGATACGGACTCCACAACCTGCCGCAGATCGTGCCGGATTTCTCGCATACCCGAAGCTGAAAAAAATTAAGTGGCAGGGTTTGCACCCTGCCACTCAGAACCGGCCCGATTTTCTTCCACCGGAAACCCGATGGCGCTGCCCGTAGAGCGGGCGCGGAAAATCTCATCCTCCCAAGACTTTGGCCGTGTTCGGGGCCTGAACGGATTAACCATTTCAGGCCGGCGTATTTCCTAGCAATGCTCGCGCCTCTTGTCACCCGAAAAATCGAGCGGACTGGGCGTTGAATCGTTTAATTAGCAGCAAAATGGCGTCGACAGAGGCATTCTCGCCCGTTTCCATTTCGCCGCTAAGCGCTTATGAAGGCGTCCGGGATGCGGGGGTCGACATTGATTCCCGCGCCGGACCGAGTTTTCATTTCTGGACCCTGCCATGCGTTTGTCGCGTTATTTCCTGCCCTTGCTGAAAGAAAACCCCAAGGAAGCCGAGATCGTCTCCCACCGGCTCATGCTGCGCGCCGGCATGATCCGCCAGCAGGCGGCCGGCATCTATTCGATGCTGCCGTTGGGCAAGAAGGTGCTCGACAAGGTCTGCGCGATCATCCGCGAGGAACAGAACCGTTCCGGCGCGATCGAGATCCTGATGCCGACGATCCAGTCGGCGGATCTCTGGCGCGAGAGCGGGCGGTACGACGATTACGGCAAGGAGATGCTGCGCATCACCGACCGGCATGAGCGCGATCTGCTCTACGGTCCGACCAATGAAGAGATGGTCACCGACATCTTCCGGTCCTATGTGCGCTCCTACAAGGACCTGCCGCTCAATCTCTACCACATCCAGTGGAAGTTCCGCGACGAGATCCGGCCGCGTTTCGGCGTCATGCGCGGGCGAGAGTTCCTGATGAAGGACGCCTATTCCTTCGATCTCGATTTCGAGGGCGCGAAGGCCGCCTATAACCGCATGTTCGTCGCCTATCTGCGGACTTTCGACCGGTGCGGCCTGAGGTCGATCCCGATGCGCGCCGACACCGGCCCGATCGGCGGCGATCTCAGCCACGAATTCATCGTGCTCGCCGAGACAGGCGAATCGGAGGTGTTTTGCCACCGGAATTACCTCGAGATGGACGTGCCGCCCGCCGATGTCGATTTCACCGACGATGCGCAGATGGCGTCCATCGTCGAGAAATGGACGACGCCCTATGCCGCGACCGACGAGATGCATGACGAGGCCGAATGGGCCAAGACGCCGGAAACCGAGCGTCTGTCCGCGCGCGGCATCGAGGTTGGCCACATCTTCCATTTCGGGACCAAATACTCCGAGCCGCTGGGCGCGGCCGTGACCGGCCCGGACGGCAAGCAGCACAATGTTTCGATGGGGTCCTACGGCATCGGCCCGACGCGCCTTATCGCCGCCATCATCGAGGCCTCCCATGACGACAATGGAATCATCTGGCCCGAAAGCGTCGCGCCCTTCGGTGCGGCCATCGTCAACATGAAGCCCGGCGATGCCGGTTGCGACGGCGTGTCCGAACAGGTCTACGCGGCACTGACGAATGCTGGCGTCGATCCGCTGCTCGACGACACGGACGACCGGGCCGGTGCGAAATTCGCGGCGATGGACCTGATCGGCCTGCCCTGGCAGGTCGTTGTCGGCCCGCGCGGCGTCGGCAACGGCGTCGTCGAGGTGAAAAACCGCCGCACCGGCGAGCGTCAGGAGATGACGCCGGAGGCCGCCGTCAACATGATCGCAGGGGAAAGCTGACCGCGTGACCGCCGTCGCAGACAACGCAACCGCGTCTGAGCCCAATGAGCGCAACGGTTCTGCGCAGCCATTCTCGGCATTCGAGCGGCTGATCGCCTGGCGCTATCTGAAGCCGCGCCGCAAGGAGGCGGCCGTCTCGATCGTCACGATTATCTCCCTGGCCGGGGTGACGCTCGGTGTCGCCGCGCTAATCATCGTCATGGCGGTGATGAACGGCTTTCGCGCGGACCTGCTGGACCGGATCCTCGGCCTGAACGGGCATATGGTCATTTCGCCGATCGACAGTCCGCTGACGGATTACGATGCGGTTTCGGCCCGTGTCGCGGGCGTGCCCGGCGTCACGATGGTCATGCCCATCGTCGAAGGGCAGGCCCTGGCAACCGGAAATGTCGGCGCCGGCTCGGGCGTCCTCGTGCGCGGGGTGCGCGGCGAGGATTTCGTCAATCTCGATGCAATCTCCAAGAACATCAAGGAAGGCTCCGTCGAGGCCTATCTGACCGGCGACGGCGTCGCCATCGGGTCACGCATGGCTGTCGATCTGGGCCTTGTTCCCGGCGATCTGATCAAGATCATTTCTCCGGAGGGAGATGTAACGCCCTTCGGCACCACGCCGCGGGTGAAGTCCTATCCGGTGCGCGCGATCTTCGAGATGGGTATGTCGGAATATGACCGCTCGATCATCTTCATGCCGCTGGAGGAAGCGCAGCTTTATTTCAATCAGGAGGGCGAGGCGCAGGTCATCGAGGTCTTCGTCGACGATCCCGACAACGTCGACGCCTTCCGGTCGAAGATCGAGGAAGCGGCGGAGCGGCCGCTGTTCCTGACCGACTGGCGGCAGCGTAACCAGTCCTTCTTCTCCGCCCTGATCATCGAGCGCAACGCGATGTTCATGATCCTGTCGATCGTCGTCCTCGTCGCCTCGCTGAACATCGTCGCAAGCCTGATCATGATGGTGAAGGAGAAAGCGCGGGGCGTCGCGATCCTGCGCACCATGGGCGCGACGCAGGCCTCGGTGATGCGCATCTTCATCATGGCCGGCATCGGCGTCGGCTTCGTGGGGACGGCGGCCGGCTTCCTGCTCGGCCTTCTCGTTTGCTGGAACATCAAACCGATCCAGCGCTTCATGAACTGGATGTCAGGCCAGGATGTCTGGGATCCGACCATCCGCTTCCTGAGCGAAATCCCGGCGAAGATGAACCCCTATGAGACGCTTGCCGTGATCCTGCTGTCGCTGAGCCTGTCCTTCCTGGCCGCGCTCCTGCCGGCATGGCGCGCCGCCAAGCTCGATCCGGTCGAGGCGCTGAGGTACGAGTGATGGCCGCGAAATCCGTTCTGCGCCTGGAAGGCGTCCATCGCGCCTATCAGGAAGGCGACCATACGCTGGAAATCCTCAAGGGCGCGGATTTCGAACTGAAGTCCGGCGAGATGGTTGCGCTGGTCGCGCCGTCCGGGGCCGGCAAGTCGACGCTTCTGCATCTGGCGGGCCTGCTCGAACGGCCGGATGCGGGCGAGGTCTTCGTGGACGACGTTCCCTGTGGGACGATGACAGATGGAGACCGCACGGCCCGGCGGCGCAACGATATCGGCTTCGTCTATCAGTTCCATCACCTACTGCCGGAATTCTCCGCGCTCGAGAATGTGATGATACCGCAGATGATCCGCGGACTGCCGCGCGCGGAAGCGGCGGAACGGGCGCATCAGCTGCTCGACTATCTGCGCATCGGGCCGCGCGCCGAGCATCGTCCGGCCGAACTGTCGGGCGGCGAACAGCAGCGCGTCGCCATCGCGCGCGCCGTCGCCAATGCGCCGCTGATCCTGCTCGCCGATGAGCCGACCGGCAATCTCGATCCGGATACGTCGGGTTATGTCTTCGACGCGCTGGCGGCGCTCGCCCGCCAGTCCGGCCTCGCGGCATTGGTCGCGACCCACAATCACGCTCTCGCCGAGCGGATGGACAGGGTCGTCACGCTGGCTGACGGCCATATCGTCCCGTTTACGGCCTGATCTTCCGGTAACTCTTCGTTAACCGCAGAATCCCTGTTCCGGGAAGCAGGAATCTTTTCCCTTGAAAAGAGAACAAAACACAAACATAAATGAGACAGATGTAAAACAAGGAGACAAGAAATGACCGTACTTATCCGCGACATCGCCTCTTTCGTTTCCGTCGCCGCCTTCATCGCGACCTTCTCGATCTGCGTGAACGCGCTTTAAGTCACGCAATCCACAGCCATGCCGGGGAAGCTCTTCGGCAAGGCTGGACCCCGCTTCCATGCCCTCCCATAGTGGTCCGGAAACGACTCGGCCCCGGCCGGGCGCATGACCGGAAAGCGGGACAGGACATGGCCGAACAGCCGACCAATCAGGAGGACGAACAGACGGCCGCGGCAGGTCCCGGCTTCATCCATCTGCGCGTTCATTCGGCCTATTCGCTGCTCGAGGGCGCGCTGCCGCAGAAGAAGATCATCGGCTTTGCCTCCGCGAACCGCATGCCGGCCATCGGCATCGCCGATACCGGAAATCTGTTCGGGGCGCTGGAATTCGCGCAGAAGGCGTCGGAGGAGGGCATCCAGCCCATCGCCGGCTGCCAGCTCGATCTGGTCTTCGACGGCGATCTGGCGACGCCGCGATCCGGCAGCGGCAAGTCGGTGCATATCCGCCAGCAGGAACCCGTGGTGCTGATCGCGGCGACGGAGACGGGCTATGTCAATCTCGTCGACCTCGTGTCGAAATCCTATCTCGACACGGACGAGGGCGCGCGGGCGCAGTTGCGATTTGATTGGCTAAAGGACCGCGCCGAGGGGATTGTCTGCCTGACTGGCGGGCCGCTCGGGCCGATCGGACGCCTGCTCGCCGACGGCCATCGGCCGATCGCCGAACAGCGACTGCTGGCGCTGAAGGACATCTATGGCGACCGGCTCTATCTCGAATTGCAGCGCCACAAGGACTACGACCGCGCAGTCGAGCAGGCGAGCGTGGAACTGGCCTATGAGCATCTGATTCCGCTGGTCGCGACCAATGAGGCCTTCTTCCTTAAGCCGGACGATTTCGAGGCGCATGACGCGCTGATCGCCATTGCCGAGGGCTCGCTGCTGTCAATCGACGACCGGCGGCACCTGACGCCGGATCACTGGCTGAAACCGGAAGCCGAGATGATCGCGCTCTTCGCCGATCTTCCCGAGGCCACCGAGAATACCATCGAGATCGCCCGGCGCTGTTCCTATTATCCGCAGACCCGCAAGCCGATCCTGCCGCGCTTCGCCGCTGACGCGAAAGGCGTCAGCCATGACGAGGCGGTCGCGGCGGAAGCGGCGGAACTGCGCCGCCAAGCGCGCGAAGGCCTCGAGAAGCGGCTTGCCGAGCAGGGCATGAGCGAGGGCTATACGCGCGGCGAATATGACGAGCGGCTCGAATACGAGCTCGGCATCATCGAGACGATGCAGTTTCCGGGCTACTTCCTTATCGTTGCCGACTTCATCAAATGGGCGAAGGCCCACGATATCCCTGTCGGGCCGGGCCGCGGTTCGGGCGCGGGGTCGCTGGTCGCCTGGGCGCTGACCATCACCGATGTCGATCCGCTGCGCTTCTCGCTGCTGTTCGAACGCTTCCTCAATCCGGACCGCGTCTCGATGCCGGACTTCGACATCGACTTCTGCCAGGACCGCCGCGAGGAGGTGATCCGGTACGTACAGGAGCGCTACGGGCGCGACCAAGTCGGCCAGATCATCACCTTCGGAACGCTGCAGGCGCGCGCGGTGCTGCGCGATGTCGGGCGCGTGCTGGAAATGCCCTATGGGCAGGTGGACCGCCTCTGCAAGCTGGTGCCGAACAACCCCGCCAACCCGACACCGCTCGGCAAGGCGATCGAGGGCGAGCCGAAATTCGAGGAGGAGAAGGAAAAGGAGCCGATCGTCGGGCAGTTGCTCGACATGGCTCTGAAGCTGGAAGGGCTCTATCGCCACGCCTCGACGCACGCCGCCGGTATCGTGATCGGCGACCGGCCGCTGTCGCAACTGGTGCCGATGTATCGCGATCCGCGCTCCGACATGCCGGTCACCCAATTCAACATGAAATGGGTGGAGCAGGCGGGGCTGGTGAAGTTCGACTTCCTTGGCCTGAAGACGCTGACCGTGCTGAAGACGGCGGTGGACCTGATCGCCCGCAAGGGCATCGAGATCGACCTCTCCAACCTGCCGCTCGACGACAGGCCGACCTACGAGATGATGTCGCGCGGTGAGGTGGTCGGCGTGTTCCAGGTGGAATCGGCGGGCATGCGCAAGGCGCTGATCGGCATGAAGCCGGACCGCATCGAGGACATCATCGCGCTTGTGGCGCTCTACCGCCCGGGTCCGATGGAGAACATCCCGACCTACAACGCCCGCAAGCATGGCGAGGAGGAGATCGCCTCGATCCATCCGAAGATCGACCATCTCGTCAAGGAGACGCAGGGCGTCATCGTCTACCAGGAACAGGTGATGCAGATCGCCCAGGAGCTGGCAGGCTATACGCTCGGACAGGCGGACCTTCTGCGCCGCGCCATGGGCAAAAAGATCCGCGCCGAGATGGAAAAGCAGCGCGGCATCTTCGTCGAGGGTGCGACGGAGCGCGGCGTCGCCAAGGCGCAGGCCGACTTCATCTTCGACCTGCTCGCCAAGTTCGCCGACTACGGCTTCAACAAATCGCACGCCGCCGCCTATGCGATCGTTTCCTACCAGACCGCCTACCTGAAGGCGCATTACCCGGTCGAGTTCCTCGCCGCGTCGATGACCTACGACATGGCGAATGCCGACAAGCTCAACGATTTCCGTCGGGACGCGATGCGACTCGGTATCGAGGTGATGCCGCCGTCAGTGCAGACCTCCTATCGGCGCTTCGAAGTCGGCGAAAACACGATCTTTTATGCGCTCGCCGCCATCAAGGGCGTCGGCGAAGCCGCCG
The DNA here is from genome assembly GCA_002698425.1 of Ahrensia sp. The sequence goes on from NZXU01000119.1 coordinate 34,358, forward strand.
TCGACCACATCGTCGAAAAGCGCGGCGACAAGCCGTTCCGCGATCTGGAGGATTTCGCCAGCCGGATCGACACCCGTATCGTCAACCGGCGGACGCTGGAAGGGCTGATCGCCGCTGGCGCGCTGGACTGTTTCGGCCATGACCGCGCGGCGCTGGTCGCCGGGATCGACCGGATCATGGGCCTGTCGCAGCGGGCCGTCGACCAGGTGGAAAGCGGGCAGGGCGACATCTTCGGCGCGCTGTCCGCCGTCGAGCCGGAGCGCCTGCATCTGCCGCATGTCGATCCGTGGAGCAGCGCCGACAAGTTGATGCGCGAGTTCCAGGTGCTCGGCTTCTATTTCTCCGCCCACCCGCTCGATGAATATGCGACCGTGCTGGAGCGCATGCGCGTGCAGCAATATGCCGACTTCGCTATCGCGGTGAAACGGGGCGCGAAGGCCGGTCGGCTTGCGGGCACCGTCGCCTCCAAGCAGGTCCGCCGTACGCGCACGGGCAACAAGATGGGCATCTTCGTCCTGTCGGATGCCACCGGCCAGTTCGAGATCGTCATGTTTTCCGAGATGTTGCTGGCCTATGAGGAACTGATGGAGCCGGGATCCTCCGTCGTGATCGAGGTGGGCGCCGACAATCGCGATGAAGGCATCAGCCTCCGCGCCAACAAGGTGCGACGCCTTGACGACGAGACGCATCGCCAAAACCATGCGCTACGCATCTTCCTGCGAGACCATACGCCGCTCAAGAGCATAGCCAAGCATCTGAAGACGACGGGCGACAGCCCCGTCTCGCTGATCGTCATCAAGGGCGAGGGCGGCGGCGAGGTCGAGATCTCGATCGGCGAGAACTACGTGGTTTCCCCACCCGTCGCCGGCGCGGTGAAGGCCATCCCCGGCGTGGTGGACGTGGAACTGGTCTAGAGGGAAATAGAAGGCTTCGAGAGCATCAGCCAGACGATAGCGAGCACCGCTGCGAAGGCCGGGAAGCCGCAGGCGAACCAGATGCGGTAGAGGCGGTGGAAGCGGTCGGGCAGGGCGGTTCCGGTTGCTTCGGCTCGCCGTGCGATATCGCGCAGCTGGATCTGGATCCACACGACCGGCAGCCAGAACAGGCCGATGATGACATAGAGAATGAGTGACAGCGCGACCCAGCCTTCCGTCAGCGGCCAGCCGACTTCGCGGGCCAGCAGGTAGCCCGTGACAGGCTGGACGATCACGGCGGTAGCCGTAAACAGCGTGTCGGCGATGACCACGGTCGCGGAGACATGGGCGATCAGGGCGGGCTTGCCCGTGCGCTCGGCCATGAACATGAAAAAGGCGATGCCCGCGCCGGTGCCGAGCAGGACGCAGGCGCCGATGACATGCAGCCAGCGCAGGACGAGTTCATAGTCCATCAGCGTTCCTGCAGCATGGCGTAGGTCACGAGGGCCAGCACGATCGTCGGCACGATCTTAACCAGCGAGCCAAGCGGATCCGTCCAAAGCCAGGGCGTGAATATTGTGGCGGCGACCAGGTAGAAGAGGCTGACGGCCGCCATAGCTAGGCAGGCGCGGGCGGCATGGCGGCGAATGAGGATCAGCGCCGCCAGCGCGACATCGACCGCCGACCAGAACAGGACGGAGGCTTTCGCCAGCCCGGCGGGCCAGCCTCCCGCGGTTAGCACTCCGGACGCCGCCTCCACGCGCCAGAACCCGACGAGCCCGGATGCGGCCCAGAGAAAGACCAGCGCCGTCACCGCGAATGGCATGGCGAGCGCCATTCGCGCGGCGATCCGGTCTTCGCTGCGGGCCGGTGTGGCAGCGAGCGTTTCCTCGAAGGATGAGACAGTCCGGTCGGTCAGGGCGCGCCAGCGCACCGGGTCTCCGTCGACGCCATCCTGTATGACCTCCATTGCGGTGGTTCGCAAAGGCGAGCGCCACCCTATATGCCCGAGCGCATCCGCGCCGCGGCTTATCGGTCTCGCCAAAGCCGGCGGGAGAGCGATTTGCATGCGGGGCTTGGGAAAACCGAGCCAGCGCCGCATGCCGGAAACGACCGTCTCAAGACTGTGCGGGTGCTCCTCGACGAGATCGATCGTCTCGCCCGAGCCGAGTTCGCCGCGCACCGCCATCGCCACCGCTTCCGAGAGGTCGGCGAGCGAAACGGTTCGTACCGGCGTGTCTGCATAGGCGATGGGTTGGATCAGCGGGAAGGCGGCGAGCATGCGCAAGAGCGCGGTGCCGCCATAGGCGGTCGGCGCGATGACGAGGCCCGGCCGCAGGATCGTGAAATCGCCTCCGGCCGCGCGGATCGCCGCATCGCCGGCCGCCTTGGTTCGAAAGAAGGCCGTCGAGGCGTCCGGCGACACGCCTGCCGCGGATATCTGCACCAGCCGGATGCCTTTGTCCGCGCAGGCCGTGGCGAGCGCCGCCACGCAATCGGAGTGGATTGCCTCCAATTGGTCGCGCGCACCGTCCTGCAAAGCCCCTGCGCAATTGACGACGGCATCGCAGGATCCGACCATGGGTGCCCAGTCGTCCGGCGACAGCATCTCCGCCATGTCGCGATAGATCCAGTCGATCTCCGGCAGGACACGTTGCGCTGTCGCCCGGTTACGGCCGAGCCCGCTGACGATGTGTCCGCGGTCGCGCAGATGTCGCGCGACACCGGACCCGATCAGCCCGTAGGCGCCGAGAACGAGGATGCGGGATGTCCCGCCGGATCTGGGTGCTGCCCCGCTCAAATGCTTCTTGTTCCACTTTCCGGATCGAGTCGCGCGAGCATAGCGAAGCCGCCTCGCCGAAGCGAGGCGGCCATGCTCATTCGCCTTTGCGGGAGTTCTTGTCCGCCATGACACGTTTGATCATCTTGCCGAACGCCTTGTCGCGTGCCCGGCGTTCCGCCAAGCTGGCCGAATTGAAGGCTTCTTCCGCCGCCAGTTTCTTCCAGCGTCGCACGCGGTCCGGATCGAGCGTTCCGCCGTCGATGGCCGCATTGACGGCGCATCCCGGTTCGTTTTCGTGCCGGCAATCTCGAAAGCGGCAGGTCTCGGCGATCTCGACGACATCGGAAAACACATCGTCGATGCCCGTTTGCACGTCGGTCAACTGGATCTCCCGCATGCCCGGCGTGTCGACCAGCCAGCCGCCGGACGGCAGCCGGTGCAGCATGCGGCCGGTGGTCGTATGACGGCCCTTGGCGTCGTCCTCGCGGATGCCGCTCGTGGCGATATGATCGGTGCCGGTGAGCGTATTGATCAGCGTCGACTTGCCGACGCCCGACGATCCGACGAGCGTCACCGTCTCGCCGCGCCCGCACCAGGCGGAAAGCCGCGCGACGCTGGACGGATCGCGCGCGTCGACCGTCTCGACGAAGAGCCCCGGCATCAGACCGGACGCCTTGCGCGCGAAGTCCTCGGGCGCCTCCGAAAGGTCCGCCTTGGTCAAGACGATCACCGGCGTGACGCCGGCCTCGCGCGCCAGCGCCAGATAGCGTTCCAGCCTTGCGATGTTGAAGTCGTAGTTGCAGGAGGTGACGACGAAGAGCGTGTCGACATTCGCCGCGATCAGCTGCAGCTTGCGGCCGGTTCCGGCGGCGCGGCGCTTGAACAGGCTCTTTCGTTCCAGCAGGCGCTTCGGGCGAAGCGTTCCCGGATCGAGCAGAAGCCAGTCGCCGACTGTCGCCGCGCCTTCCTCTTCATCGGAGAAATAGGGCGGGATATTCGTCGCGATGTCGGGCCCCGCGATCTGAAGGTGGCCGCGATGGACGGCGGCCACGCGCGCGGCGGCCAGGTCTTTGAAGTCGTCGGTTTGGAGTTGTGATGTGAAATGCGCGTTCCAGCCGAATTCGGCCAGTCTCGAAGGATCGATTGTCATTGTTGCAACACCGGTAGGGCGTCTCCCGTTTTTCAGGATCAGCCGTAAAAGACAACGAAAAGCGCCGCGCCTCGCGGGCACGCTTTCGTCCGTTCTGCCGGTATCGGAGGCCAGATGCTGGCCGGCTATGCGGTTTGTTCCGCGCCGGCCGGATAAGATCCGCCTACTGTCTCCGCCCGGCCTGCCGGGTTGCGAGCACAATCATAAAAACCTTCCTCCTTTTCATCGAAATTGTCTGGCGAAGACTTAGGAGGCGCGAAGCCGTATTGCAATATGCTGCGGCAAAACGGACCGCTCAGCTTTTCTTCCGGCCCTTGGGCTGCTGCTTCTTGCGGATCCGGGTGCTGCCGCCTTCGGGGTGCTCCACCTCGAAGGCTCCCGTCTTGCGGACGAGGTCGGAAAGCTTGCGGGAACCGAAGGTGCGGGGATCGAAGTCGGAGGACAGGTTGGAGAGCTGCGTGCCGACCGCGCCGAGCGCCACCCAGGAGCCTTCCTCGGCTTCCATCTGCTCCATCGCCTTCTCGATCAGCGGGACGGCGTTCTTCGCCGGTTCGCGTTTCGGCGCACTGTTCTGCGCCGGGCCGCTGTCGGGCAGCAGGTTCTCCGTATAGATGAAGCGTCGGCAGGCCTGGCGGAAGCTCTCCGGCGTTTTCTTCTCGCCGAAGCCGTAGACATCGACGCCCTGTTCGCGGATGCGCGAGGCAAGCCGGGTGAAATCGCTGTCGGAGGACACAAGGCAGAATCCGTCGAAGCGGCCGGAATGGAGGAGATCCATCGCGTCGATCACCAAGGTGATGTCCGAGGCGTTCTTGCCGGTGGTGTAGGCGAATTGCTGCTGGGGAACGATCGCGTGGCTCAGCAGGATCTCGTTCCAGCCTTTCATGCGAGGGCTGGAGAAATCGCCATAGATGCGCCGCACGCTGGCCTCGCCGATCTTCGCAATTTCCTCGAACAGGCCGTCGGCGATCCGCGCCGAGGTGTTGTCGGCGTCGATCAGCACGGCGAGGCGTGGCGAGCGGTCTTCAGGCATGAGGGCGGATTCTCCGGTTTTCGTTTCGGCGGGAGCATACCGATGATGAGGCGCAGAAGCGAGCAGCCTTCATCTGGGCAATCGGTCAATCAGGAAGCGGCGACTTCCGAGCGCTGCTGGCTCGTCCCGAGCACCGGCGGGTGGCCGCCCGAAGGAGCCGAGCGAACGGATTTCGCCGCCGTCTTGCGGCGGTCGAAGATGAGCGCGATCAGAAACTGCGTTGCCAGCCCGGCCGCGATAATGGCGACCTTGACTGCGTCGCCGACCGGCCAAACCTCAAAAAGTACCTGCAGGAAGATTGCGAGCACCGATCCGCTGGCGAAGACCGCGAGCCCGTTCCGGCCGACAAGCGCGACAGGCCGAAACACGACCGTCGACAGAAGCCAGCCGATGAAGCGCGTGTGGATGACGACATAGGCAAGGGCCAGAACATGGAGCAGACGCAGGAAGGCGAGCGGGCCCTTGTCGGTATCGGCAAACAGGTCCGGCAGGGCGGCCAGGCCTGGGACGGCGCCCATCTTCATTTTCACCCAGAAACCGGACCAGACGACGAAGGCCCATGCAAGCGCGTAGAGCACGCGGCTGAACGGCACGAAGGCGCGGCCGGTCTTGACGCTGAGGCCGATTGCGAGGCCGAAGGCAAAGACCAGTTGCCAGCCCAGCGGATTGAAGAACCAGCCCCATTTGCCCGGCCAGTTGGGAAAATTGATCCCGCTGAGATGGGCGAAGCCCCATATGCCGAAGGATATCGCCAGCATCGCCCAGATGCTGCGCACACCGACCAGGAGATAACCGATCGCAGCGAACAGCAGCACCACATAGAGCGGCAGGATGTTGAAATAGCCGAGTTGGTAGCCAAGCAGCGGCACGCCGATGACTGCCTTGACCGTGTCGGTCTGGAAGCGCGTGAAATTGACATTTTTCGCGATCGTCTCGACGCCGAACATGTAAAGCCCGGTTCCGACGATCACGAGCGCCAGCGACATGATCGCGATATGGACGAAATAGAGCGTGCGCGCCCGCTTGAGAACGCGTCCGATCGCTTTAAGGTAGTGGCCCTTGAAGAAGCCGCCGGAATAGGCGAGCGCCACGGCGATGCCCGACATCAGGACGAAGGCCTCCGCCGCATCGGAAAATCCAAAATTGCGCGAGGTGTAGTATTCGAGCGGATTGCCCGGAACGTGGTTGATGAAGATGTCGAGCAGGGCGAGGCCCCTGATCACATCCAGGCGGTGATCCCGTCCGGTCGCGTTGGGTACGAATGGCTGGCTCATGGCATCAGACCGCGACTTCGCCCGCATCCGCCGGCGCTGTTCCGCCCTGCGGCCGGGTTGTCCCTGCATTCTGCCAGTGCGAGAGGTTGGATTCGTAGGCGCGGATGACGTCGGACGGGGCCAGTTCGGCGGAGGTCAGAAAAAGGCCGCTTTCGGCTGCGCGCCGGCCGCTTCGCCGCGTCGAGGACCAGCTGATGATCGCCGGGGCGCCGATTAGCGGCATGGCCACCGGCAGGAACCAGTAGAACAAATTCGCCTCGAACTGGGCGGAGCCGTAGAGGAGCGCGATGCCGGTCAGCACGATCCACCAGGACGCGGCCCAGGATTCGCGCATGCCGATGTCGTCGGCGTCACGGTTCGCCGATGGCCAGCCGCCATCGGTGCCGAGCAGAACCTGCATCACGGAACGGCTTTGGAACATCAGCGTGATGGGGGCAAGTATGCTCGACCAGATGATCTCGACCACCGTGGAAAGCAGCACCGCGGCGGGGCCGCCGAAGGCGCGGGCTTTACCTGTAAGCGATGCATGCAGCGCAATCACCAGCTTTGGGCCGATCAGCAGGCCGAAAATGCCGACGAGCAGCGTCACTGCCTGCGCGGTCTCCGGGGTCGGGAAGATCGCCGGCATGTGCGGCACCGGGAAGTAATTCGGCGGCGGCGCCAGCAGCGGCGCGAGGATCGAGGCGATCAGGAAGACCAGCCAGAGCGGCGAGGCGAGATACGCCATGATGCCCTGCGCCAGCGTGAAGCGGCTCCAGGCCTTCAGGCCCGGAACGCCGATCAGCCGCCCATGCTGCAGATTGCCCTGGCACCAGCGCCGGTCGCGCTTGGCGAAGTCAATGATGTTATCCGGGCCTTCCTCGTATGAGCCTTCGAGGTCCGGATCGACCCGCACCGTCCAGCCCTTGCGCGCCAGCATCGCCGCCTCGACATAGTCATGGCTGAGGATGTGGCCGCCGAAGGGTGGCTTTCCGGTGAGCGCGGGCAGGCCGCAGCTTTCGGCGAAGGCGCGGGTCCGCACAATGGCGTTATGCCCCCAGAAGGGGCCTGTCCGTCCCTGCATGGCGGCGAGCCCGCGGGCGAAATAGGGCGAATGGAACGACGCGGAAAACTGGATTGCGCGGCCGAACCAGGAGCGTGCATGGACGATCTTCGGCAGCGTCTGCAGGAGACCGATCGCCGGATCGGCCTCCATGCGTCGCGCCATCTCGATCATCGTTTTGCCTTCCATCAGGCTGTCGGCGTCGAGAATGACCAGGAATTCGTAGCGGCCGCCGGAGGCGCGCAGGAACTCGGCGATGTTGCCGGCCTTCTTGCCGGTATTGTCGTCGCGGCGGCGGTAGAAGAATTGCACGTCCTGCGGGCCGTCGCGGCGCAACTGCTCAAGCCAGAAGCGCTCCTGCGTCGCGATTTCCTCATTGCGCGTGTCCGAAAGAACCACGAATTCGAAGCGCGATCCTTCGCCGGCTGCATGGACCGATTGGGCCATCGCCAGGACACGGGCCATAACCGCGACCGGATCCTCGTTATAGACCGGGACCGCGACCGCGATCTTTTCGGCACGAAGCGGATCTTGCGGCGCTGTCGCGGGCCGGTTGCGGGTCAGCACACCCTGCAGGCCGAGCGATGCGCCCCAGGCGATCCAGGCCGAGGTCATCGCAAGCAGCAGGATGCGGACAACATCGACGGGGTCGAAGCCGTCGGACAGGAACACATTGGCGGCCAGCCACGAGGCGACCGCCGCAATGGCGATGGAAAAGAGGAAGGACGCCGAGCGCCGGGGCCAAACCACGACGGCCCCTTACTTCACGGTGAAGAAGCGCAGCGCGAAGAGGCCGAAAAAGCCCGGTGCGCGCCGCCGGCGCGCGATCGATTGTTCGGGCATGGCCATCGGCGCCGAAGGCGGAGCCAGATCTCCGTCGGTCCTTGCGGTTGTCGTATCACGACCGCTGTTCATCGCCATTTCTCCATTGGATCAGCCAGTTTTCGGATAGCCGAACATCCCTCTGGGCCAGATGCGCCGCGATCTCGACCGGCTTATCGTCGGGAAGCTGCAGGTCGAGAACCATGCGCCACCGCTTCGTCGTTTCGACCGGTGAGACCGTCGCATGCACGATCTTGCCCTCGGAGAGGTTCACTGACGGCGTAACGTCGGCATCGGGCGAAAGGTTCCCGAGCGCACCACCTTCGAAGTCGACGACGAATTTGCGGGCCGCTTCCTTGTCCTCGGCATCGACGCCCGAGACGCCGCCTTCGCCGGTCGCCACCGCGCAGACGCGGGCGAGGCGGGATATGTCCTCGTCAATTGTGCCCCAGGTCAGGCGATAGCCGTATTCATATTGCTGGCCGGCCTTCGTCTCGCCGTCGGGCACCCAGAATGCGACGATGTTGTCGTTGACTTCGAGGTCGGTCGGGATCTCGATCAGCATGATCGTCCCGCGGCCCCAATTGCCGAGCGGTTCGACCAGCACCGACGGGCGCATTTCGTAATGCGCGCCCGCATCCTGGTAATCGTCGAAGGCCCGGGACCGCTGGAACAGGCCAAAGCCGCGCGGATTTTCCTCGGAAAAGAACGACGTCGCCAGCCTGTTCGGATTGTTGAGACTGCGCCAGAGCTCGTCGCCATTGGCACGGACGATCTTCAGTCCCTCGCTGTCATGGACGCTCTCGCGATAATCATCGAAGGCGTGCCGGTTGAGACCGTTGAACAGGAACATCGAGGTCAGTGGCGCGATGCCAAGCCGATTGACGCCTTCGCGCAGGAAGATGCGCGCGGTTACTTCCATCTGCGTCGTGTCGCCGGGCGTGATCAGGAAGCGATAGGCTGCTGTCGCGCTCGGGCTGTCGAGCGAGGCGTAGATGGTCAGCACCCCGTCCGATTTCTCCGGCTTCACGACATAGAAGTCGGAGAATCGCGGGAACTCCTCGCCGTCCGGGGTGGCCGTGTCGATGGCGAGACCCCGCGCCGACAGGCCGTAACGCGAACCGCGTCCGAGCGCGCGGAAGTAGCTCGCACCCTGGAACGCGATCAGTTCGTCCATCACCTCGCGCGAATTGAGCGGGTAGAGGACCCGGAAACCGGCGACGCCCGGCATGTCGACCTGTTCGAGCTTCGGCGCGTCGAGCGGTTCGCGGTAGATGAAGTCTTGCGCGGAGAAGCCGACGGGACGCGCCGTTTCCTCGGAAACCGCGAAGACGTTGACCGGTTCGCGGAACAGCCAGCCCATGTGAAAGGCCTGCAATCCGAATGACTGGTTTCCGCGCCAGACGGTGCGGTCCGGATCGTAGGCGATATGGCGATAATCGTCATAGGTGAGGTCCGCCAACGCCTCGGGCAGCTCCTGAGACGGCGCACGGTAATCCTCGCCGGCGCGCTTGCGGGCGTCCTCGCTCAATATGTCGAAATCGAATGGGAAACTGTCGTCCGGAGGTTCGGCGGCGCCTGGCTGGTTGTTGTCCTGTGCCAATGCCTGGCGGCCCAGCGTCGTTGTCGCCAACGCGCCGAGCGCCATCGCAAAGTTAAACTGGCGACGCCGCATCCTGTCCCTCAATATGTCTGGAGCCCGCGCCAGTCCGGGGTCTGCGCGGGCATCACATGCTGCACCGCACACGAAGCGGTGTCTTTGCGGAAAAATTGTGGCAAACCAGTCTGTTGCCACGTGCTTGTTTTCGCCGATGTCACGTCATGCATCGAAGCGCGAACTTTTTTCATATGATTTATTTTGCATACATCTTTTCAGGATATGAGATTCCCGTCCTAGGGAGCATGCGTTGCTAAAAGTCCTTTCCTGTGTCGTGGTCGATCACAATTTTCTCTTCACCGTAATCGCAGCCCTGATTTGCGTGACCGGTTCGATCCTCACGCTGCAGCTGTTCAGCCGGGTGAGGCGCAGCGAGGACGTGCTGAAGAATTTGTGGCTGGCGCTGGCTGGCCTGATGGGGGCCGCCACATTCTGGTCGACCCACTTCGTCGCCATGCTTGGATACAAGTCGAGCGTGATGATCGGCTATGACGCGCCGCTGACGATCCTGTCGCTCGTCATCGCGATTGCGACGACGACGGCGGGCTTTTATCTCGCAGCCTCCACATCGAGTTCCTGGCGCATCGAGGCCGGCGGGGCGGTCGTCGGTGCTGGCGTGGCGGCGATGCACTATGTCGGCATGTCCGCTCTGGAAATGCACGGCCAGATTCAGTGGAACGGGGCTTATGTCACTGCCTCCATCATTCTTGCCGTCCTGTTCGGCATGCTCGCGGTGAATCGCGTCGCGCGTCCAGTCACCCGATTCTGCCGGCTCGGAGGCGTCGTCGCGCTCGTTCTCGGCATCGTTTCGCTTCATTTCACCGGCATGACGGCGATGAGTATCGTTCCTTACGCGATCGTCCTGAGCAGCAACAATTTCATGTCGCCGAACGTGCTGGCGGCCGGCGTGGTCATGGTGGCAAGCCTGTTGGGGCTGATTACCGCGATCACCTATTTCATCGACATGCAGAACGCGCGCAGCGCCGGAGAACGCTATCGCCACCTTGCGCTGCACGATCCGCTGACCGGCGTCGGCAATCGCGGCGGCCTGGAAGATCATCTCGAACAGCTGCTGGCGGCCCATCCCGGAAGCGCAGCGCGCATCGCGGTCGTGACCATCGATTTCGACCGGTTCAAGGAGATCAACGACGTTCATGGCCACGCGGCTGGCGACGAACTCCTGCGGACCTTCGCCTCCCGTGCGAGCGAGGCCCTCGTTGCCGGTGAGTATCTGGCGCGCTTCGGCGGCGACGAATTCGTGGCGGTCAAGCATCCGGTCTATACCCGCAAGGACTCCGACGCCTTCGCGCAGAAAATGCTGGATATCGCCGGCCTGGACGTGGAGTGGAAGGGCAAGGGACTGTCGAGCTCGGCAAGCGTCGGTTATGCGCTATATCCCGACCATGCAAAGACGCCCGCCGCCCTGGTCGAATGCTCCGATCTCGCCATGTATTCCGCGAAGTCGGACGGCATTCGCGGCGTGGTGGCCTTCAACCAGGGTCACGCCACCGCGAAGCGAAATCGCAGCGCCTTGGCGATGGACCTTGTCGGTGCCGTCGAGCGGGGCGAATTCGAACTCTACTACCAGCCGCAGAACGACACGATGACGCGGGAGATCATTGGCTATGAAGCCTTGATCCGCTGGCACCATCCCGAACGCGGGATCGTGTCGCCGGCCGAGTTCATTCCCATCGCCGAAGACAACAAACGCCTGATTGTCGAAATCGGCGCCTGGGCGTTGCGCGCGGCCTGCAAGGAGGCGGCCTGCTGGAAAAAGCCGCGGACGATCGCGGTCAATGTTGCGGCGGCGCAGCTTGCATCGAACGAATTCGTGCCCTTTGTCGCCCAGGTGCTGGCGGAGACCGGCCTTGCGCCCGGGCGGCTGGAACTGGAGATCACCGAAAGCGGCATCATCGGCGACCTGCCGCATGCGCTGAATATCATCCGGCAGTTGAAGGCGCTGGGCGTGAGCATCGCGATGGACGATTTCGGAACCGGCTATTCCTCGCTTTCGACGCTACAGAACTTCCCGTTCGACAAGATCAAGATCGACCGCGAATTCGTCCGCAATCTCGAGGACAATGAGCATTCGGCGGCGATCGTGCGTGCGACGATCATCCTCGGCGACAGCCTGAACAAGAAGATCCTCGCCGAAGGCGTCGAAACGGAAGAGCAGATGGCTTTTCTCAAGGATGTCGGGTGTTCTGCGGTACAAGGCTACCTGTTCGGCAAGCCGGAACCGATCGGCGCGATGTTGGCGGTGGAGACGCTGCATGAACGCCGCCTCGCAGAGGCAGAAGAAAAGGCCGCCCGGCCCGCGTCGCCGGGCGCCGCCTGACAGTCGAACCCGTATTTCCTTCCCCTGTCGTTTGCCGGTAAGCTCGATCCCGAACTGGAAAGAGCCAATGCGACCTTCAAGAGCGCCGCGATGCGCGAGCTGATCGCCAATCCGTACAGGGGCAGGGGGCTCGCGACGATACCGGGCCTGCCCGACGAACCGGTCTCGACGGATATCGACACGGCGCGGGCGCTGTTTTCGAAGTGCCCGGCGGCCGAGCGGACGCCCTTGCGCGCCGCGCTGACGCTTGCCGAGGAGATTGGCGTGGGACGGATCGACCTCAAGGACGAGCGGAACCGCATGGGGCTTGGCTCCTTCAAGGCGCTTGGCGCGGCCTATGCCATCGCCAAGATGGCGATGGTGCGGGCGAGCGGCGATGCTGTCGCCGCGCGAAACGCGCTGCACGACACGACCTTCGTGTGCGCAAGCGCCGGCAATCACGGCCTGTCCGTCGCGGCCGGTGCGCGGCTGTTCGGGGCGAAGGCCGTCATCTATATTGCCGAGACCGTGCCGGAGGGTTTTGCAGCGCGGCTGGAGGCGAAGGGCGCGACTGTCATTCGCGAAGGCGCCGACTACGACGCCAGCATGGCCGCTGCGCTTGCCGCCGGATCGGCCAATGGCTGGTTCCTGCTCTCCGACAGTTCCTGGGACGGGTATTGGGCTCCCGCGCGCGACGTGATGGAGGGGTATCTGATCATGGCTGGCGAGGTTGCCGACGCGATCGACGATCCGCCGACCCATATCTTCCTGCAGGCGGGCGTCGGCGGGCTGGCCGCGGCCTGCACCGCCGCGGCACGGACGATATGGGGAGACGCGCCGGTCATCACGATTGTCGAGCCTGACCGGGCCCCGGCGCTTCAGGAGAGCATACGGGCTGGGCGGCCCGTCCATGCCGGCGGGCCGGACTCCAATATGGGGCGCCTCGACTGCAAGGAACCGTCGCATCTGGCGCTGGCTTGCCTTGCCCGAAAGGCGGACTTCTTCATGACCATTGCCGACGATGAGGCGGACAGCGCGGTGGCGACGCTTGCCGGCCACGGGATGGAGACGACGCCGTCCGGCGTTGCCGGCATCGCGGGACTCCTGCACCTCGCGCCCGAGGTGCGGGACAGGCTTGGAATTGACGGGCGGTCCCGCGTGCTCGCCTATGTCTCCGAAGGGTCGGTCGATGGCGGGGCCTGACTTCCCGCGCGCCGAATATGAGAGCCGGCTGGAGACGATGCAGACGGCCATGCACGAAGCGGGCCTCGACGCGCTCTTCTTCACCAGCGAAGCCGAAATGCGCTATTTCACCGGTTTTCGCACCCAGTTCTGGCAAAGCCCGACGCGGCCCTGGTTTCTCATCCTGCCGCGTTCCGGCATGCCGGTGGCGATCATTCCCGAAATCGGCGCGGAGCTGATGCGGTCCGCCTTTGTCGGTGAGATCCGCACATGGGCGTCGCCGCATCCAGACGATGATGGCCGGACGCTGCTCGCGGATGCGCTACGCCCCCATGCGCGCATCGGCATGATGACGGGCCGCGAGACGGCGTTGCGCATGCCTTTGGCCGATTTCGAGGGGTTGCGCGCCGATCTGGCGGGTAGCGAGTTCATCGACGCCACCGCGATGGTGCAGCGCCAGCGCATGGTCAAGTCGGAGGCGGAGATCGCCTTGATCGGCGAGATCTGTTCGATTGCTTCCAAAAGCTTCGGGGCCGCGCCGGAGCTGTTCCGGGAGGGGCAGACGCTTTCGGAGGCTTTCCGCGCGTTCAAGATCGAGCTTCTTAAGAACGGCGCTGAGGATGTCCCCTATCTTGTCGGCGGGGCCGGGCAGGGTGGCTATGGCGACGTGATCTCGCCGCCAGGCGAGATCAGGCTGGAAGCCGGCGACGTGCTGATGCTCGACACCGGCGCGACGCTGCGCGGCTATTTCTGCGATTTCGATCGAAACTTCGCGATCGGCCATGCATCGCCTGAAACGAAACAGGCCCACGATACGCTGTGGCGCGCGACCGAGGCGGCGCTGGCCGCTGCCCGGCCGGGCTCGACCTGCCGCGACCTGTTCGAGGCGATGGCTGCGATCGTCGGCGACAATGGCGGCGATGTCGGCCGCTGCGGCCACGGCATCGGCATGCAATTGACCGAGCCGCCCTCGCTGGTCGGTTTCGACGACACGGTCCTACAACCCGGCATGGTGATCACGCTGGAGCCGGGCATTCGGATCGGACCGGGCAAGATCATGGTGCATGAGGAAAATATCGTCATCCGCGACGGCGAACCGGAATTGCTGACCCGGCGCACCCCCCGGGACCTGCCGGTAATCTGATGGGGGAACGCTGGCGGACGATCCGGCATCGTCCTAGAATTTCTCCATGATTCCGGATCTGCTGCAGGCGGCCGGCGGCATCGGCCTTTTTCTTCTCGGCATGCAGTTGCTGACCGACGGGCTTCGCGCGCTCGCCGGCGACCGGTTGCGCCAGGTTCTTGCCGCCTTCACCAAAAGCCCGGTGACGGGCGCGGCCACCGGCGCGGTGACGACCGCGCTGATCCAGTCGTCCAGCGCGACCACGATGATCGCCATCGGTCTCGTGGGGGCCGGGCTGATGAGCTTTCCGCACGCGTTGGGCATCATCTTCGGCGCCAATATCGGAACCACTATCACCGGCTGGCTGGTCGCGGCGCTGGGCTTCAAATTCAAGCTCGGCCTCGCCGCGATGCCGCTGGTGCTCGCCGGCGCGCTGCTTCGCGTGTTCGCATCCGGCCGTCTCGCCAGGCTCGGCCTCGGCCTTGCCGGATTCGCGCTGCTGTTCATCGGGATCGACATGATGCAGGCGGGACTGGCCGCGCTGGAAGGCATCGTCACGCCGGATCGCTTTCCCGCCGACACGCTGCTCGGTCGTTTCGAGCTCGTGCTGATCGGCATCGCCATCACGCTCGTTACCCAGTCGTCGAGCGCCGGTGTCGCGACCGCGCTGGTCGCGCTGCATGGCGGGGCGATTTCCTTTCCCCAGGCTTGCGCGATGGTGATCGGCATGGATGTCGGCACGACGTTCAAATCAGCGATCGTCGTGCTCGGCGGGTCCACCCAGATGCGGCGCACGGGCTATGCCCATGTGCTCTACAACCTGGCGACCGGCGTCATGGCGTTCCTCTTGTTGCCGCTCTATGTCTGGCAGGCCGGAGAGTACCTGTCCGCGGGCGGCGACGCCCAATTCGCGCTGGTCGCCTTTCACACGCTGTTCAACGCGCTTGGCGTGATCCTCGTCCTGCCTTTCACCAATCTTTTTGCCCGGTTTGTCATGCGGCTGGTGCCCGAGGAGGGCGCGAAACTCGTCGACCGCCTGGACGATCGCCTCCTTCCGAGCCCCTCAGCCGCGCTCGACGCGGCGATCGCGACGCTGCGCGGGATCGCGCTGGAACTGGCGGGCGCGATCAACGCGTTGCTTGCGCCTAACAGGACCTATCCGCTCGATGCCACGCGGGCAGCGGAGCTGCGCGATGCGCTCGATTCCACGCGTCTGTTCATGGAGCGAATCCAGACGGACCACCGGCAGGCGGCCTTGCATACTCGCTATCTGTCCGCAGTACATGCGCTCGACCATCTGAACCGGCTGCTCGACCGGTGCGAACAACTGCAGCGGATTGTCGCTCTGCGGCCGGATCACAGGCTGTGGCGGCTGGCGGGCCTGCTGCGCGGTCTTGCCGGGCGGATGGCGCAGAGCGGCGACATGGCGGCGCTGGCTCCGCGCTTCGACAAGCTGCGCTCGATCCTGCGCGATCAGCGCCATGTGGTCCGCGAGCGCACCATCGATTCCGCCGCCCACGGGGCGATCGGGACCGGAACGACGCTTGTCCGGCTCGACGCGGTGCGCTGGCTGCATCGCACGGCCTACCATCTTTGGCGCATCTGCCACCATCTCGCCATCGCCTCCGGCCAGACGGCGCCGCCGGCCGCAGAGGCGGAACCTGTGGAGGAACCGGCGCTCGATCGCGAAGAGGATTAGCTCTCCTGATCGCGTTGCGGCTTGCCGCGGCTGCCGGTCTGGAACGTGTAGCCCGTCTCGACCGATTTCGAGCCGTATTTCGCCCGCACCTTGTCCATGGCCGCTTCCGCGAGCGCGCGGCGCGTCGCATCCGTGTCGACAAGGTCTGACGGGTCGGCCATGGCGTCATGGGCGAGATCGGATACGCCGACGCCGAGCAGGCGGAACTGGGTGCCGTCCAGCTCCTTTTCCAGCATCGGCCGGGCGGTGCGGAAGATGCGGTCGGCGAGCTGAGTGCGGTCGGAGAGCTGGCGGTTGCGGGTGCGGATGCGAAACTGCCGGTCCTTCAACTTCAGGACCACGGTGCGCCCGGCGAGGTCGGACGCCTTGAGCCGTTCCGACACCTTTTCCGACAGGGCGCGCAACACCGGCACAAGCTCGGCCGCGGTCGCATAATCCTCGTTGAATGTGGTTTCCGCCGAGATGCTCTTCGCCTCATGCTCGACATGCACCATCCGGTCGTCCTGACCGCGCGACAGATGGTAGAGCCGACGGCCCATGACGCCGTAGCGCTTCATCAGCGCCGTTTCTTCCATGGTTTGCAACTGGCCGATGGTGCGGATGCCGTCCTTCTCCAGCGTCGCGGCGAAGGCTTTGCCGACGCCCCAGATCATCGTCACCGGCTTGTCGCGGAGGAAGGCCAGCGCCTCGGCGCGGCCGATCACCGAGAAACCGCGCGGTTTTTCTAGATCCGAGGCGACCTTGGCGAGGAACTTGCAGTAGGACAACCCGACCGAGACGGTGATGCCGATCTCGTCCTCGACGCGCCTGGCGAATTTCGCCAGTACGCGGGCCGGGGTGTCGCGGTGCAGTTTCGCTGTGCCGGTCAGGTCGAGAAAGGCCTCGTCGATGGAGATCGGCTCGACCAGCGGCGTCAGGGCGCGCATCATTTCCCGGACTTCCCTGCCGACGCGGGCATATTTCTCCATGTCCGGCTTGATCACGATGGCGTCCGGACAGGCGTCGAGCGCCTTGAACATCGGCATGGCCGAGCGAACGCCGTTGATCCGCGCGATGTAGCAGCAGGTCGAGACGACACCGCGTTTTCCTCCGCCGACGATCACCGGCTTGTCGCGCAGTTCCGGATTGTCGCGCTTTTCCACCGAAGCATAGAAGGCGTCGCAGTCGATGTGGGCGATCGACAGCGCGTCCAGTTCGGCGTGCCGCGCGACACGCGGGCTGCCGCAGGCGCGGCAGCGCCTGTCCGCGCCGGCAAGCGGGGCGAGACAATCGCGGCAGAAGCCGGAGCCGGACATGTTGACAGTTGCTGTCATCGATGAGAACATATCATGAACAAGTGGCGCGTAACAGCGCTGCCGGAAGTTACCATCAAGCCGGAGGGGCGTCATGGCAAAGTTGGACGTGGTTCCGCTGTGCGCCGATCACTGGCCGGATTTCGAGGCGCTGTTCGGCAGGCAGGGCGCCTGCTACGGTTGCTGGTGTACCTATTTCCGGCTGGCGCCGAAATTGCGCAAGACCAATTCCGCCGAAGACAACAAGGCCTTCATCCGCGCCCGAATCGAATCGGGGCCGCCGCCGGGGCTTCTCGGTTATCTCGATGGCGAGCCCGTCGCCTGGATGCAGATCGGCCCGCGCGCCGACGTGCCGCAATTCAACAATGCCGGCAGGGTCTGCGCACCGCTAGAAGACGGGCCGGCGGAGGACGAGCGTGTCTGGGCGATTTCCTGCTTCTTCATCAAGTCCGCGGTGCGAGGGCAGGGTCTCTCGCACGCCATGGTCGCTGCAGGGATCGATTATGCGCGCGAGCAGGGAGCGCGGATGCTCGAGGCCTGTCCGATCGATCACGCGAAACAGGCGAAATCGGTCGGCCTCTTTGTCGGCTCGACGCGCGTCTTCGACCAGGCGGGATTCGGGGAGGTGGCTTTGCGCAAGCCGGGCAGACCGCTGATGCGGCTGGCGCTTTGATGCGATCAGCGGGCGCGTTCGGCCAGGAAATCCGTGATGGCCTGCGCCGCCGTGGGCCAGTCCTCGACGCTGGTCACGCCGTCCGGCATGGCCGGCAGATGCGGGCGTAGCGGCGCATAGGCCATCATCTGCAGGGCGAGCGCGCCGGGCACGGTTTCTAGCACGGAGATGTGGTTCGGCGGCAGGTCGTCGATGAAGGCGACAGGTTTGCCGGGATGATGGCGCATCAATTCCGCCAGCGCTTCGCCCTTGGCGGCTCTGGTGGCGATCATCGGATGGGTAAAGCCATGACTGTCGAGCAGGGCGCGGCGGCGCGCATGATGATGCGGCGGCATGGCGGTCAGGAAGACGATGTCGGCGTCGTGTGTCCGTTCGAGGTCTGCGAGCGTGTCGAGCGCGCCGGCCACCGGTTTCTGCCAGGTGTCATGCTCCCCGAAGAACCGTTCGAGAAAATCGGAAACTGTCTCTTTTTCAGAAGCTTGTCCTGTTTCCTTGAAGTAGACATTGCCGGTCAGGCGAAACGAGGTCGGCCGGTATTCATGGCCGTGGCTTTCCAGGAAGGCCATGAAAGGGGCGACGAATTCCAGCACAACCTCGTCGATATCGGCGACGATCAGTGGCCGGTCGGAGCGGGCCAGCGCTTCGATGCGGGCGCGTTCCTGCGGCGTCACGTCGACAGCCATTCATCGCCCGGATTGCCGAGCAGTTCCTCGCGCGCATGTTGCACGAGATCCGGGTCCGTCTCGGTCTCGTTGCAGAAGGCCATCAGGCTCGGCTCATGGGCGAGCAGGAAATCGAGCACTCCGGCGAGAAAGCCCGGTTCGGCCGCCGCGTGCCGGATCTGACCGGCCTCGATGCCGGTCAGCGCCAGGAAGCGGTTCAGCATGTCCTCATTGCCCGCGATCCAGCCGAGCGCCGTCACGGCTACCGCTTCCGGGCCGGTTTCGCCTGTTTCCTCGGTCATTTCCCCGTCCATTCGCTCTTTTTCAAGGGAATCGCGTTATAGCTTCGGATGAAGGCAAAAACGACACCGGATTCGGCGCAGGCGCCGGCTTCCGAGCAGGGTCGGGAGAGACAGATGGCAAAGACGGTCATGATCGTCGAGGACAATGAGCTCAACATGAAGCTCTTTCGCGATCTCATCGAGGCCAGCGGCTATGATACGGTGCGCACCCGCAACGGGTTGGAGGCGCTCGATCTCGCTCGCGCGCACCGCCCGGACCTGATCCTGATGGACATCCAGCTTCCCGAGGTCTCCGGCCTCGACGTGACGCGCTGGCTGAAGGACGATGACGACCTGCACACGATCCCGGTGATCGCCGTCACCGCCTTCGCGATGAAGGGCGACGAGGAGCGGATCCGTCAGGGCGGCTGCGAGGGTTACATCTCGAAACCGATTTCCGTTCCTAAATTTATCGAAACCATTAAGTCGTATCTTGGCGACGCTTGAACCGGAACAGGATAGCGTCCAATGACCGCGCGTATACTGGTAGTTGACGACATCGAGGCGAACCGCGATCTGCTCGAGACGCGGCTGACCGCGGAATATTTCAACGTCATTACGGCCAGCGACGGGCAGGAAGCGCTGAGCATCTGCGCCGAAACGCCGGTCGATCTTGTGCTGCTAGACATCATGATGCCGGGGGTCGACGGGTTCGAGGTCTGCGAGCAGCTCAAGGCCAATGCCGCGACCTGTCATATCCCGGTTGTCATCGTCACCGCGCTTGACGAGATGGCCGACCGCGTCCGCGGCCTGCAGGCCGGGGCCGACGATTTCCTGACCAAGCCGGTCGACGAAATGCAATTGCTGGCGCGAGTCAAGAGCCTGTTGCGCCTGAAGATGCTGACCGACGAATTGCGCCTGCGCGCGGTGACCGCCCGCGACATCGGGCTCGATACGCTGCTCAGCGACAAGGGCGACGAGGGCCGGGCGAAACCGAAAGTCCTGGTTGTTGACGAGCGGGAATCTTCCTTCGAGCGTCTGGTGAAGCCGCTGCGCAAGAATTTCGAGATCGTCCACGCGGCCGAGCCGCAATCCGCCGTCATGACGGCTGCTGAGGGCGATTTCGACTGCGTCTTCGTCACGGCGCGGTTCACGGAATTCGACGCATTGCGCATCTGCTCGCAATTGCGTTCGCTCGACCGCACGCGCTTCGTGCCGATCATCCTGGTTGCCGAGACCGATGATGACGATCTGGTCAAGCGCGGGCTGGAGCTGGGCGTGAACGACTATATCGTCCGCCCCGTCGATCCCAACGAACTGACCGCGCGGCTGCGCACCCAGGTCCGCCGCAAGCGTTACCATGACAGCCTGCGCGACAATGTCGCCGCTTCGATCGAGCTCGCGGTCACCGACGGCCTGACCGGGCTGCATAATCGCCGCTATCTCGATACGCATCTGGAAACGCTTGTCGCCCGTGCGCTCAATCGCGACAAGCAATTGTCGCTGCTGATCACCGACATCGACCGGTTCAAGGATGTCAACGACACGCATGGCCACGATGCCGGCGACGACGTGCTGCGCGAATTCGCGCGGCGCCTGCGCATCAATGTGCGCGGCATGGATCTCGCCTGCCGCTATGGCGGCGAGGAATTCGTCATCGTCATGCCGGACACGCCGCCGCACGTTGCCGCCGAGGTCGCCGAGCGCCTGCGCGCCCAGATCGAATCGGACGGCTTTTCCATCGAGAACGGCGCGCGGTCGATCGAGGTTACGGTCAGCGTCGGCGTCACCAGCCTGATCCAGTCCGAGGCCGAGACCGCCAAGGCGCTGCTCAAACGCGCCGACGAGGCGCTCTACGAAGCCAAGCAGACCGGCCGCAACCGCGTCGTCTCCAAGGCCGCCTGAGCCTCACAGCCAATAAAAAACCGCCGGTCTTGCGAGCGGCGGTTCCCGGTTAGCTTGGATGGCGCGATCTTACTTGATCTTCGCTTCCTTGAACTCGACATGCTTCTTGGCAATCGGGTCGTATTTGGTCTTCACCATCTTCTCGGTGAAGGTACGGCTGTTTTTCTTCGTGACATAGAAGAAGCCGGTGTCCGCCGTGGACAGCAGTTTGATCTTGATCGTCGTGGCCTTTGCCATGGTCTTACCTGTCTTTTTCTGAGGGCGAGCCGAAACGGATCACTGGAAAAGACCGCCGGCGAATTTGCGCGGAACTTATGGATTACGCGCCAAAAGTCAAGCGTCTCCGGCGGCGATCAGTCGTGGGTGAGGACGTAACGGCGATTTTCTGCGCGAATGAAAGGCACCGGCAGGTCGCGGTCGAGCGCGGGGTCCTCGCGCAGCCGCTCGGCGAGCAGGTCGAGAATCGCCTCCGTGATGGTCGGCATGCTGATGCTGTCCAGCGCATCGAGGCCGATCCAGCGCACCTCGTCCAGCTCTTCCGCCGGATTGGCGATCAGTTCGTCCGGATTGGCGACATGGCCGGCATCGGCGACGAAGAACCGCGTATCGAAGCGGCGGACGCGGCCGGGCGGCGTGATCGCGCGGGCGACGAATCGGATGGCGGAGAGGTCGGGCAGGACGCCCTTGTCGATAAATGTCCGCCATGCCGGCGAGCGGGTGGCCGATCGCGCCGATCCGGCCTTGCCGATCAGAAGTCCGGTCTCTTCCTGCGTCTCGCGGATCGCGGACATGACCAGCGCCTCGGCGCGGCGGGGCGTCCCGGTCCGGCCCATGCCCTTGACCAGCCTTTCGGCGTCGCCGGCATGCAATGCGCCGGTGCGCGGCGCGGTCAGGTCGGAGCGTTCCATTCGCCCGCCCGGAAACACATACATGCCCGGCATGAAGGCGAGCTGTTCGCTGCGCCGCCCCATCAGCAGCCGCGGAACGGACCCGCTGTTGTCGAGGAGGATGAGCGTCGCGGCGTCGCGCGGCCGCCTGTAGGGCGCCGGGCCATAGGGCTTTTGGGTTGCGGTCAGTTTCTCGATCATCAAGGCGCTATCAGGCGTCGAGTTCCGGATGGGTCTCCGGCATGTCGTCCTCGCCGCCGAAGCCGTGCATGTAGTTGGCCCACTGGAAGCCGATGACGGAGCCTTTCAGCGGCTGCATCAGGACGACGGACATGATCAGCATGATGGGCACCCAGATCGCGAGATGCACCCAGCCTGACATATCAGAAAACGCTTCGGCCATGGTGAAGCCGCCGACGCCGATATGGCCGACGATGAAGATGTTCAGATAGGCCGGGAAATCGTCGGCGCGCTGGTGGCTCAGATCCTCGCTGCAGACCGAACATGTGTCGACCGGCTTGACGAAGGACGCAAAGAGCCGGCCTTCGCCGCAATGCGGGCAGCGGCCCGCGAAACCGCGTTTCATCGCCTGCATGACGCGGCGCTTCGGGCGCGCCGTCTCGTCGCCGTTGAAGATCATCGTTTCCGTCATCGTCTGCGTCCCGATTTCTGTCCGCCTTTTTGCGGCCGTCCCTTGCCCGGTCCGCCGCGTTTTCCGCGCGCCGCCATGCGCGCGCCCTTGCGCGCCTTATGAAACGATTTCGTCGACGTGCCAAGCTTGCGCGGCTCGCTGATCATCTCGAAGCGCATGGAGCCGGCGAGCGGCAGCACCTCGACAATCTTGACCGTGACGGGATCGCCGAGCCGGTATCCCTGGCCGGAGTTTTCGCCGACCATGGCGTGCTGCGCCTCGTCGTAATGGTAATATTCGTCGCCGAGAGTCGAAGCGGGAACAAAGCCGTCCGCGCCATAGGCGGGCAACGAGACGAAGAGGCCGGCCGACGACATGCCGGCCACCCGGCCGTCGAAAACCTCACCGATATTGTCGGCCAGATGCAGCGCGATCAGCCGGTCGACGGTGTCGCGCTCGGCATTGACCGCGCGACGTTCTGCCGCGGAAATCTGGCTGGCGATTTCGCTGAGCTGGTCTTCCGACACGTCCGGCAGGCCGTCCGTGCCGTCTCCCAGATCGAGCGCCCGGATCAACGCGCGATGCACGATCAGGTCGGCATAGCGGCGGATCGGCGAGGTAAAATGCGCGTAGCGGAGCAGGTTGAGGCCGAAATGGCCGTAGTTCTCCGGCGTGTACTCGGCCTGCGCCTGGCTGCGCAGGATCACTTCGTTGACGAGCGCGGCGTGGTCCGTGTGCTTGACGGCGTCGAGGATGACGTTGAAGGCGGCCGGGCGAAGCTGCGCGCCGCGCGCCAGCGAGATGTCGAGCGTCTTGAGGAAGTCGCGCAGCGCCTCTTCCTTGGCGAGCGAGGGAGAGTCGTGGACGCGGTAGACGAGCTTCTGCCGCTTGCCTTCCAGCGCCTCCGCCGCGGCGACATTCGCCTGGATCATGCATTCCTCGATCAGCTTGTGGGCGTCGAGGCGGGAGGGGACGATGACGCGATCGACCATGCCTTCGGCATTGAGCACGATCTTGCGCTCCGGCAGGTCGAGCTCCAGCGGCGCCCGCGCCATGCGGCCCTTGTGCAGACAGCGATAGGCTTCCCAGAGCGGCTTGAGGATCGGTTCCAACAGCGGCCCTGTCTGGTCATCCGGTGCGCCGTCGATGGCGGCCTGCGCCTGTTGGTAGGAGAGCTTCGCCGCCGAGCGCATGGTGATGCGGTGGAAGGAGTGGCTGCGCTTCCTGCCATCGGCGCCAAAGATCATCCGCACGGCAAGGGCAGGGCGGTCCTCGCCCTCGCGCAGCGAGCAGAGATCGTTGGAGATGCGCTCGGGCAGCATCGGTACGACCCGATCCGGAAAATAGACCGAATTGCCGCGCTTCAGCGCCTCGCGGTCGAGCGCCGAGCCCGGCCGGACATAATGGGCGACATCGGCGATGGCGACGGTGAGGATATGGCCGCCGGGATTGCCGACATCGGTATCCGGTTCGGCATGCACGGCGTCGTCGTGGTCCTTGGCATCCGGCGGGTCGATCGTCACCAGCGGCAGCTTTCGCCAGTCCTCGCGCTTGCCGCCCTGCTTGACCGGTTTCGCGGCCTTCGCCTCTTCCATTACCGATTCGGGAAAGACATGAGGGATGGCGTTTGCGTGGATGGCGATCATCGAGACCGCCTTTTCGGAGGCGAAGGAGCCGATGCGCTGCGTCACCGCGGCGCGCTGCAGCCCGTAGCGGCCAGAGCGCGTGACCTCGACCTCGACGAGATCGCCGACGCTGGCGTCGCCGAGCTGGTCCTTGTCGATAATCAGTTCGGACTGCTTGCGTTCGACGGGTTCGAGCCGGTAGCCGCCGTCGTCCATGCGGCGGATGACGCCGAGGATCGCGGCGCGGCGTTTCTCCAGCTTCTTGATGACGCGGGCGAGATGGGCTTCGCCTTCCTCGCGGGGCGGGGAGATGCGCGCCAGCACGCGGTCGCCGACGCCGGCGGCGGGAGCGCGCTGCTTGGCGTTGCGCGGCATGCGGATCGAGATCAGCGGCGGTTCGCCCTGTTCGGCCTCGTCCCATTCGAGCGGCCGGGCGAGAAGGCCGCCGTCTCGGTCGCGGCCGGTCACGGTCAGCACCATGACCTGGGGCAGCGCGCCAGCCGTGACGAGACGCTTGCCGCGCCGCTGGAAGACGCCGTCTTCCTCCAGTTCCTTGAACAGATGTTTCAGCGCGACCCGGTCTTCGCCCTTCAGGTTGAAGGCCTTGGCGACGTCACGCTTGGTCGACCGGTCCGGATTGTCCCGGATGAAGGCGATGACGTCGTCACGGGTCGGCAGATGCGCGGAGCGCTCCTTCGGCTGCGGCTTCGGATCGCCCTTGCGCCTAGCCATTTTCGTCCGAAGCGGCAGACTTCTTCGCCGGAGCCTTCTTCTTGGCCGGGGCTTTCTTGGCTGTCGTCTTTTTCGCCGCGGCCTTCTTGGCGGCCGGCTTCTTGGCCTTGCCGCCGCCGACCTTCTTGCCGGACTTTTCCGCCTTCTCGGTGATCAGCTTGACCGCGTCCTCCAGGGTCACCGACATCGGGTCGGTGTTCTTGGGCAGTGTCGCGTTGATCTTGCCGTGATTGACATAGGGCCCGTAGCGGCCGTCGCGTACGGTGATCGGTCCGCCGATTTCCGGATATTCGCCGAGTTCCTTGAGCGCTGCCGGAGCGGAGCGGCGGCCGGGACCCTTGGCCATTTTTTCGGCCAGTACGGTGACGGCGCGGTTGAGGCCGATGGAGAAGACGTCCTCGATCGATTCCAGGTTCGCATAGGTGCCGTCATGCAGCACGAAGGGTCCGTAGCGGCCGAGGCCCGCCGAGATCATCTTGCCGGATTCCGGATGCTGGCCGACATCGCGCGGCAGGTTGAGCAGGGCGAGCGCCTTTTCATGGTCGATATCCTCGACCTTCCAGCCCTTCGGCAGGCTGGAGCGCTTGGCTTCCTTGCCTTCGCCACGCTGGACATAGGGGCCGAAGCGGCCGGAGCGCAGGGTGATTTCCTCGTCCGTGTACGGGTCCTTGCCGAGCAGTTTCGGGCCGTCGGCGAGTTCCGCCTCGTCGCCTTTCGGGCCTTCCTCGCCAAGCTGGCGGGTAAAATTGCATTCCGGGTAGTTGGAGCATCCGACGAAGGAGCCGAATTTGCCGAGCTTGAGCGACAGTTTGCCGGTGCCGCATTTCGGGCAGATACGGGGATCGGAACCGTCCTCGCGCGCCGGGAAGACCAACGGCTCGAGCTGCTCGTTCAACGCGTCGAGCACGTCGGTGATGCGCAGTTCCTTGGTTTCCTCGACATGGGCCGAGAACTCGCGCCAGAAGTCGCGCAGGACATCCTTCCAGTTGAGGTTGCCCGCCGAAATCTCGTCGAGCTTTTCCTCCAGCGATGCCGTGAAGTCGTATTCCACGTAGCGTTCGAAGAAATCCTCCAGGAAGGCGGTGACGAGCCTGCCCTTCGCCTCGGGGATCAGCTTCTTGCCGTCGAGCTTCACATATTCGCGGTCGCGCAGGGTCGTCAGCGTCGCCGAATAGGTCGACGGGCGGCCGATGCCGAGCTCTTCCATGCGCTTGATCAGCGAGGCTTCCGAGAAGCGCGGCGGCGGCTCGGTGAAGTGCTGGGTCGCGTCGATCTTCTCGCGCGACGGCTTTTCGCCATTGCGCATTTCCGGCAGGCGGTTGGACTCGTCGTCTTCGTCCGCATCCGTCTTCATGTCGTCGCGGTGCTCTGTATAGGCCGCGATGAAGCCGTCGAATTTCACGACAGAGCCGGTGGCCCGCAGCGTCGCGTTCTTGCCGCCATCCGTCGCGACGATCTCGACCGTGGTGCGTTCCAGTTCGGCGGACGCCATCTGGCTGGCGATGCCGCGCTTCCAGATCAGGTCGTAGAGCTTCAGTTGGTCGCCATCGAGCGCGGCGCGCACGGAGGCCGGCGTGCGCATGAAGTCGGTCGGGCGGATCGCCTCGTGGGCTTCCTGCGCGTTCTTGGCCTTGGTCGAATAATGGCGGGCCTGCTCCGGCACGTAATTCGCGCCGAATTCCTTGCCGATGGCGTCGCGCGCGGCGGTAATCGCTTCCGGGGCCATCTGCACGCCGTCGGTACGCATATAGGTGATCAGGCCGACCGTCTCGCCGCCGACATCGATGCCCTCATAGAGGCGTTGCGCCACCTGCATGGTGCGCGCCGGCGCGAAGCCGAGCTTGGCCGACGCGGCCTGCTGCAGCGTCGAAGTGGTGAAGGGGGGAGCCGGATTGCGCTTCTGCGGCTTGGCTTCCAGAGACTCGACCGTGAACGACGCGGATTCCAGCATCGCCTTGATCGTGCCGGCCTGGTCGCCATTGCCGATATCCATCTTGGTGACGCGCTTGCCGTCGAAGCCGGTCAGGCGCGCGACGAAGGGCTGGCCGCCTTCCGTCTTCAGATGCGCGGCGATCTGCCAGTATTCCTCCGGCTTGAAGCGCTCGATCTCGGCCTCGCGGTCGCAGACGAGACGCAACGCCACCGACTGCACGCGGCCCGCCGAGCGGGCGCCTGGCAGCTTGCGCCACAGCACCGGCGACAGGGTGAAGCCGACCAGATAGTCGAGCGCGCGGCGCGCCAGATAGGCGTCGACCAGCGGCGTGTCGATGTCGCGCGGATTGGCCATCGCCTCGGTGACGGCCTTCTTGGTGATGGCGTTGAAGACGACGCGGCGGACCGGCTTGTCCTTGATCGCCTTCTTCTTGTTGAGGACTTCCAGCACGTGCCAGGAAATCGCTTCGCCCTCGCGATCGGGGTCTGTCGCCAGGATCAGCGAATCGGCGGATTTCATCGCCGTGGCGATGTCGTTCAGCCGCTTGTTGGACGCCGTGTCGACGCTCCACGACATCGCGAAATCCTCGTCCGGACGCACGGAGCCGTCCTTGGCCGGCAGGTCGCGCACGTGGCCGAAAGAGGCCAGCACCGTGTAACCGGAACCGAGATATTTGTTGATTGTTTTGGCCTTTGCAGGCGATTCTACGACGACGACATCCATTATGATCGGCAGGCAAAAAGAGGAAAAATCAGGCGCCGGTCGACCGGCGGTGTCCTCGCAAATGGCTGTATCGCGCGATTTGGTCAAGGGGGCAGCACGTGAATTGAAGCTGCTCGCGTCGAATGCACGTCAAGATTGTTTTATCAATTATTGCAATCTGAAATGGCAATGATAAGCTCGCAGGAAGGCTAATCCGCGGCATGTAACTTCCGTGGAATTCGCTGCGGCGGGCTAGTTCCGGCCGCCATTTGCATCGGGACGTCACAGGGGAAACGGGGTGGCCGAAATCCGTCGGGAAGATCGGGAGCGTATCGAATATGTCTCCGCCATGCTGGTCGAACTCCTGAGGATGTCCGATGCGAAGCGCTTTCCGGTGTTGAGCTATTTCATCGAGATGGCTTGCTTGGAAGCGCGTCACATTCAGGATAATGACAAAGCGTCAGACGATCGCGGGAAGAAGCGAGACGCGGTTGCCTGAGTGACGTTCGATCCGGCCGGCCAGATCAAGTTCCAGAATGGAGAGGAAGACCTTTGCGGGCGCGATGCCGGTATGGGCGATGATGTCGTCCACATCGACCGGTGAGGGGCCGAGCAGCGCGATGATTTGCGCGCGCTGGTCCTCGTCGGGCGGCAGCGACAGCGTTTCCTCCGGTTCGAACAGCGGGATCTGTCCCTTCGGGCCTGCGCCCGCACGCTGATCGAGCGGCGCCAGCGCCGAGATCACATCGTCGGCCGAGGTCGTGACGATGGCTCCGTTCTTCAGCAGGCTGTTGGCTCCCTCGGAGCGCGGATCGAGCGGCGATCCGGGCACGGCGAAGACCAGCCGTCCGAGTTCGTTGGCGAGGCGCGCGGAAATCAGCGAGCCGGAGCGCATCGCCGCTTCCACGACGACAAGGCCGAGCGCCAGCGCCGCGATGATGCGGTTGCGGCGCGGAAAGTCGCGCGCCCGGGGCTCCCAGCCGAACGGCATTTCGGTGATCGACGCGCCGATGCCGCTCTCGATCGCGGCCAGCAGTTCGGCATTCTCCGGCGGGTAGATCCGGTCGATGCCGCCCGCGAGAACCGCGACGGTGCCGCTGTCGAGAGCCGCCTCATGCGCGGCGCGGTCGATGCCGCGCGCAAGGCCGGAAATGACGACATAGTCCGCTTCGCCGAGGCCGCGCGCCAGCTGTTGTGTCAGCCGGATGCCGCTCATCGAGGCATTGCGTGCGCCGACAATGGCCGCTGCGTTGCGTGTGAAGACCTTTGGATCGCCCTTGATCGTGACCAGTGGCGGCGCCTGCTCGGTGAGGCGCAGCATGGGCGGGTAGTCCGGTTCGCCGAGACCGACGAGGCGGGCGCCATGACCCGCGATCGCTTCCAGTTCGCGTTCGTCGTCGTCAGGATCGGCAATGCGCACCGATTTCAGATTGCCGCCGCGCGCCGAGAGTTCCGGCAGCATCTCCAGCGCCAGTTCGGCCGAACCGCAATGGGCGATCAGGTCGCGGAACGTGGCCGGGCCGACATTGTCGGAACGATAGAGCCGGAGCCAGGCGAGGCGCTGCTTGTCGGAGAGGACGAAGCGGACCGGCTTCTTGGCCTGTTTGTCCGCCCCGGTCATCGGATCAGCCCTTCGAACCGATCTTGCTTTCCGTGCCGGAGAGCAGGCGCGAGATGTTCTGGCGGTGTTTCCAGAAGACGAGGATCGTCAGGACGATATAGAGAAAGCCGAGCTTGGGAAGATCAACGAAGAAGATGGCGATGGTCGTCGCAACGCTGGCGACAAGCGCGGCAAGCGAAGAGTAGCGAAAGACAGCCGCCATGCCGATCCAGACGATCGCGAAGGGCAGCAGCACGTGCCAGGAATAGCCGAGCGAAATTCCGGCGAAGGTGGCGATGCCCTTGCCGCCCTTGAAGCGCAGCCAGACCGGATAGAGATGGCCGAGAAACGCACCGAGCCCCGCGAGAATCGCCGCGTCCAGCCCGAGGAAGTGATTTGCGAGCGCGACCGGCACGGTGCCTTTCAGGCCGTCGAGGAGCACAGTCAGCGCCGCCAGCTTCTTGTTCCCGGTGCGCAGCACGTTGGTCGCGCCGATATTGCCGGAGCCGATCTTGCGCACGTCGCCGAGCCCGGCCATCTGCGTCAGCAGCAGGCCGTAGGGCACTGATCCGGACAGGTAGCCGATAACGAGCGACAGAACGAGTGCGACCGGCGATGTGTCGGCGAAATCCATGTCAGGGTCCCCCCGGCTTGAGTGTTCGCGCTGCCGTTATGCGCCGTAAACCGGGTTGCCTGCAACCACGGTCTGCATGACCTTGCCGCTGAACCGCGCCTCGTCGAAGGCGGTGTTCTTCGACTTCGAATGCAGGGTCTCGGCGTCGAGCACCCACGGGAATTCCAGGTCGAGCACGGCGAAATCCGCCGGCGCGCCCGGCGCCAGCGTTCCGGCCTCGATGCCGAGCAATTTCGCCGGTGCGGTCGACATCGCCTCGATCAGCCGCGACAGGGACAGGTCGCCATTGTACACGAGCCGCAGGCCGGCGGAGAGCATCGTTTCGAGCCCGACCGCACCGTCGGCGGATTCGGAGAAGGGCAGGCGCTTCGTGTCGACGTCCTGCGGGTCGTGCGAGGAGACGATCACGTCGATCGTGCCGTCCTTCAGCGCCTCGACCATCGCCAGCCGGTCATCCTCGTGGCGCAGCGGCGGCGACAGTTTGAAGAAGGTGCGGTATTCGCCGATATCGTTCTCGTTCAGCGACAGATGATTGATCGACACGCCGGCCGAAACCGACAATCCGTTATCCTTGGCCGCGCGGATTGCCTCGGCCGACATCGCCGTCGAGATCTTCGCGGCATGATAGTTGGCGCCGGTCAGCGCGGCGAGGCGGAGGTCGCGTTCGAGCGGCAGCAGTTCGGCCTCGCGCGGAATGCCGGAAAAGCCGAGCCAGCTGGCGAACAGGCCCTCGTTCATCACGCCGCCGGCCGACAGGTCGGCGTCCTGGGTCTCATGCGCGATGGTCGCTCCGAAATCCTTCGCATAGCGCATGGCGTTGCGCATGACGGCCGCGTTGGCGATGGTCTCGCGCCCGTCGGTGAACAGCACCGCGCCGGCATCGAGCAGGATCCCGATCTCGGTCATCTCGTGGCCCTTGAGCCCCTTGGTGATGGCCGCCGCGGGGAAGACCCGTGTCTTGGCCGTCTCGCGCGCTGTGCGCAGCACGAATTCCACAAGCGCCACGTCGTCGATGACCGGGTCGGTATCCGGCATCATCACCAACGAGGTCACGCCGCCCGCCGCGGCCGCGGCGCTGGCCGAGGCGATGGTCTCGCGATGCTCGCCGCCCGGCTCGCCGATGAAGACGCGCATGTCGACCAGGCCCGGTACGATGGTCATGCCGGTACAGTCATGCACGGATGCGCCTTCCGGCGCGCCCTGGTTCAGTGCGCTGGCGCCCGCCGCGGCGATCTTCCCGTCGGCGACGAACACGGTGCCGATCTCGTCGATGCCGCGTGACGGGTCGACGATGCGGGCGTTGCGGTAAAGGGCGGTACCTGAATAGGGGCTCAGCATCAGGCGGCCTTGTCCTCGTTCTTGCGCGCATCGAGCAGCGCCTCGATCACCGCCATGCGCACCGCCACGCCCATCTCAACCTGTTCCTCGATGACGCTTTGCGGCCCGTCGGCGATCTCCGAAGCGATCTCGACGCCGCGATTCATCGGGCCGGGATGCATGACCAGCGCGTCGGGTTTCGCCAGCGCCAGCTTCGCCGCGTCGAGCCCGTAATGGCGGAAATATTCGCGCACCGACGGTACCAGCGCCTGCGCCATGCGCTCGCGCTGCAATCGGAGCATCATGACGACGTCGGCGTCCTTCAGGCCTTCCTTCATGGTGGTGAAGGCCTCGACGCCCATCTGCTCGATGGAGGCCGGCATCAGGGTCGACGGTCCGACGACACGGACGCGCGCGCCCATCGTGTTCAGCAGGATGATGTTGGAGCGCGCGACGCGCGAATGCAGGACGTCGCCGCAGATCGCCACGGTCAGCCCGTCCAGCCGGCCCTTGGCGCGGCGGATGGTCAGCGCGTCGAGCAGCGCCTGCGTCGGGTGCTCATGCGCGCCGTCGCCGGCATTGATGACCGCGCAGCCGACCTTGCGCGCCAGAAGCGCCGCGGCACCCGCCGCAGCGTGGCGGATGATCAGGATGTCGGGGCGCATCGCGTTCAGCGTCATCGCCGTGTCGATCAGCGTCTCGCCCTTCTTCACCGACGACGAGGCGACGGACATGTTCATCACGTCGGCGCCGAGCCGCTTGCCCGCCAGTTCGAAGGAGGACTGGGTGCGCGTCGATGCCTCGAAGAACAGGTTGATCTGCGTGCGGCCGCGCAGCACCGACTTCTTCTTCTCGCGCTGCCGCGACACGTCGACATCGGCGTCGGCGCGGTCGAGAAGGGTCTGGATGTCGGGATAGGAAAGTCCCGCCATGCCGAGGAGATGGCGATGGGGAAAGACGGGGAAGGCGGGTTCGTCGCTCATGTCGAGGCTAGCCTCTAGGTCGAATCGCCCTTTGCAGCAAGCCGGCGGACGCGTTACGGCTATGTTTTCGCCAACTTATTATCATGGGTCCGCCGGCTGCGAGTTCGTGTAATGTCGGCGCCGTACATAATCTCGATAGGGCTTTTTTCGTGACTGCCACGCATACCGTCATCAACCAGGTTCCGCCGCTGGCCGGCAACGCCTTCCGCGACGACCCGCTTTTGCTGCAACTGGCGTCCGGAACGCCGGAGGCGCAACTGCGCGAATGGCAGCAGATCGGCGCCTATGTCCGTTCGGCGGAAGCGCAGGACCTCGCCCGGCTCGCGAATACCGAGACGCCGAAGCTGAAATCGCACGACCGATACGGACACCGCCTCGACCGGGTGGAATTCCATCCGGCCTATCACGCGCTGATGCGCCGTTCGACCGGCTGGGGGATGACGGCGTCTATCTGGGAACCGAAGGACAGGGGCGCGGCGCCCGGCCATCTGCGCCGTGCGCTAAGCTTCTACATGCTCGCGGGCTTGGAAAGCGGCCATCTGTGTCCGATGACCATGACCAGCGCCTCGCTTGCCGCGATCACGTCGTCGCCCGATCTCGCCCGCCAGTGGGCGCCGCGAATCGCTTCGCGCAAATATGATTCGGCCAACAAATCGCCGATGGAAAAGGCGGGCCTGACCGTCGGCATGGGCATGACCGAGAAACAGGGCGGCACGGATGTCCGCGCCAACATGACGGAAGCCGTGCATGAGGGCAGGGACCTTTACCGCCTGACCGGTCATAAATGGTTCATGTCCGCGCCGGCCAGCGACGCTTTTCTGGTGCTCGCCCAGGCCCCGCGCGGCCTCAGCTGCTTCCTCGTACCTCGCCTGCGGCCGGACGGCGAGGCGAACGGCATCGCGTTCATGCGGCTGAAGGACAAGCTCGGCAACAGGTCCAACGCATCCTCGGAAGCCGAATTCCATGCCGCGACCGGGCATCTGCTCGGCGAAGAGGGCGACGGCGTGCGCACCATCCTGGAAATGGTGACGCTGACCCGGCTTGATTGCGCGGTTGCTTCGGCAGGCCTGATGCGCGCTTCGCTGGCCGAAGCCGTCCATCACGCCCGCCACCGCCATGTCGGCGGCGGCGTACTGGCCGACAAGCCGTTGATGGTGCGCGTCCTCGCCGACATGGCCATCGACGCGGCGGCGGCAACGGCGCTGGCGATGCGGCTTGCCTATGCTTTCGATCATGCAGGCACGGACGAGTTCGAGGCTGCCTATACCCGCGCCATGACCCCGGTGGTCAAATACTGGGTCTGCAAGGTCGCGCCGCCGATGATCGGCGAGGCGATGGAGTGTCTCGGCGGCAATGGCTACACCGAGGACTTCCCGATCGCACGCCACTATCGCGAGGCGCCGGTCAACTCGATCTGGGAGGGCTCGGGCAATGTCATGGCGCTCGACCTGCTGCGGGTTCTGCACCGCTCGCCCGAATCCTACGACATGATCCTCGAGAATATCGGCCGCCATCTTGGCCGCCGCGGTCCGGGCACGCTCGACGTGTTGAGCGCCGCTTTCGACCTGGTGCGTACCGACGAGGGGGCCGCCCGTATCGTCGCGGAACAACTGGCGCTGGCCGCCGCCGCCGCCGAACTCTACCGGCTCGGCGCTGGCAAGCTCGCGGACGCATTCGTCGAAACGCGCCTGGCCGGCGCATGGCGGTCGAGCTACGGAATGATCGACAGCCGCTTCGACGCGGCGCATCTGCTCGACGCGCTCTATCCGGCGGACAGCTGACCGGCGACGGCGAGGACCAGCGGGATGGTCAGGAAGGCGACGGCTGTCTGCACCGTGGCGATGGCCGCGTAGAGTTCCGCGTCGCCGCCCATCTGCCGCGCCAGCACATAGCCGTTCATTGCCGTCGGCACCGCCGCGCAGAGCGCCAGGTAGGAGACCTGCTGGCCGGTCAGGCCGAGCATCACGGCGAGACCGAGCACCATCGCCGGATAGACGATCAGCTTGAGCGCGGCGGCGATCAACACCGCGAGATTGGGCCTGAGCGCATCCTGCGGCCGCAATCCGGCGCCGATCGCCATGAGACCCATGCCGAGCGCCCCACGGGCGACCAAATTCAGCATTTCCATGAGCGGGACGGGTATCTCGAAGGGCAGTGACCGCACGACGATCGCGGTGGCCGTCGCGAGGATCAACGGATTGACCGCGATCTTTCGCAATACGCCGCCGATATTGGGGTCGCGGCCTGCAAACCAGGCGACCGCAGCGACCGATTCGACATTGATCGGAATGATGACAATGGCCATCACCAGCGCGACCATCGCCGCGCCCTCGGGCGGGAACAGTTTCTCGGCGACCGCGAAGGCGAGAAAGCCGTTCCAGCGCACGGCCGTCTGGAATACCGAGGAAAAACCGGGCCGGCTGAGCCCGATCCGCGCCCGCAGGACTGGCCAAAGGGCGAGCGTCAGGATCGCGATCGCAATTCCGGGCAGGCCGAGCGCGACGATGATCGCATCCATGCTGAGCGCCGAGAAGTCGGCGCGCACGATCGTCACGAAAAGCAGTGTCGGATAAAGGACGTAGAATCCCATCACGTCCAGCCCGCGCCAGAAGTCCGCCGGAAAAAGCGGCAGCCGACGCAGCGCCTGACCGAGCACGATCAGCAGGAAAATGGGGAGGATGGCGGCGAAAATGGCGAGCATGGAGAGGGGGTTCGCGAGGGCGTCCGGACAGTCTTGCCCCAGTTGCGTAGCGCTGGGCAAGGCCTGTGGAAAGCCGTTAACCTTAACAAAGGGTATACGTTGCGACGCGCGGCCATGGGACCGATAGTCCGGCAAGACCGAACGGGGGCGACATGCGCCGGATTCTCACAGGCAGTATTTTGTTGGGCTGGATAGCGTTCCTTGCCGGCGCGGTCGTGCGCGGCACGGGCATCGGCGAACAGGGGCTCCTCTACGAAATGCAGCTGATGCTGGTTGATTCACCGGCATTTTCCCTCACCGCCGAACTGGCGCGGGGCATCCTTACAGGTGTGATCGTCCTGACGCTGACTGCCGCTTTGTGGGCGCTGATGTTCGCGTTGGCGACCGGCGAAGAGGAAAGGCGCGAGCGGGTCACGGCGCTCGGCGCCGCATTCTCCGTTGCGCTGCTGGTGTGTTCCATTCTGATATTTGTCGCGACCGTCGCCGGGAGTTCGCAGGTCGTCGGCATGCTGTTTTCCATCCAGATGGCGACGCTCTTTTCCCTTCTCGCGGCTGTCGGCGTCGAGATTGCGTGGGAGCTCGGACTGGCCGGATCGCCGTCCGAGGTCGCCGAAACCGAGGCCGGCCAGCAGCGCGCCGCCCTTTCCGTGGCCTCGCTTCGTCTTTCCGCCTTCGGCTCTCCGGCCAATGACCGGGGGACACGCTGATGCGTTATCTCCTGTGGCTCTGGCTGACGCCGCTGACCCTGTTCTGGGGCTGGTTCGGCCTGTCCTATTACGACGTGAATTTCGGCCTGACGATCTTCAGCCGCCAACTGCATGATCTCGTTTTCAACATTTACGGCTCGCTGCTCGGTATCGAGCCGTCGACGATCCCGGTCCTGTTCCTGAAGGCCTGCATCTTCGACACGTTCCTGATTTTCGGAATCATTGCCTTCCGCAAGCGCAAGCAGATCCGCGCTTGGTGGGACAATCGACGCTCACGGGCCGAGGCCGAGATCGCCGAAGCGCCGCGCGAGGGCGTTCCCGCTCAGATCCCCGCCGAATAGAGCCTGTCCAGCGCACCCTGCAGGATGAAGGCCGCCGCCGCCGAATCGACCCGGTCGGCGCGTTTTGCCCGTGACACGTCCTGCTCGATCAGCGACCGCTCGGCGGCGACCGTCGACAGGCGCTCGTCCCAGAACGAGATCGGCATATCGGTCTTCTGCGCGAGATTGCGCGCAAAGGCGCGGGTTGCCTGGACGCGGGGACCTTCTGAGCCGTCCATGTTGAGGGGGAGGCCGAGCACGATGGCTCCGGCATTTTCCTTTGCCAGCAACGCCAGCAGGGCCGTGGCGTCGGCGGTGAATTTGGTCCGCCGTATCACCGGCCGCGGGGTCGCCAGCGACAGGCCGCGGTCGCTGACCGCCACGCCGATCGTCTTGGTGCCGAGGTCGAGGCCGGCAATCGTCTGACCAGGTTTCAGCGCCGAAGCGATCTCCTCGATTGCGATTTCTGCCATGCCCGGTTTTCTGCGCTCGTCAAATCTCTATGTTGGGTCCATACAACGCAGCGACATCCATTGCGAGGAGGCATGCATGAAAGTCACCTGGTACGGCCATTCCGGTTTTCGCATCGAAACGGGCGACGCACAGATCCTGATCGATCCGTTCCTGTCCGACAATCCGAAATGGGACGGCGGATGGGAGGATGTCGCGGAGGGCGTCACGCATGTCCTGCTCACCCACGGCCATGACGACCATCTCGGCGACGCCGAGGCCATTGTGAAGAAGTCCGGCGCGATGCTCGTCGCCAATTTCGAAATCTGCATGTACCTGGTCGGCAAGGGCGTCGACGGAAACAAGATCAATCCGGGCAATCACGGCGGCACGGTCGATTGCGGCGGTTTCACCACCTCTTTCGTGCGCGCCGATCATTCTTCCTCCAGCCAGACCGGCGGAGGCCAGAATGTCTATCTTGGCAATCCCGCGGGGCTGGTGCTGCACTTCCCCGACGAACCGACCTTCTATCACATGGGCGACACCGACATTTTCGGCGACATGGAACTGATCAACGAATTGCACAAGCCGGAAATCGGCGTCGTGCCGATCGGCGACCGGTTCACCATGGGCGGCGCGGTCGCGGCGATAGCCTGCCGGCGCTTCTTCTCCTTCTCGAAGGTGATTCCGTGCCACTACGGCACTTTCCCGATGATCGACCAGACGGCCGACACGTTCATCGAAGCGATGGAGGGGGACGCCGACAGCGTGCTGGTGCCGGAGATCGGCAAGCCGTTTGATCTCTAGCGATTTCACGTCACGCGCGGGGTGGCGCCGGATAGGCTAAATTTTGGCGTTGCCTAGCTTTTTTACGCCGTGTTGCCGAAGGGTGACGCGCTGCGGACGCAAATCATGGTTTATCGGTCCCGTTGGTGGAGTTGAGTCGCCGGAAGTGCCGGCGGTCGACCTCTAAAAGGATATGACCATGAGAACATTGCTTGCGGTTTCCACGGCGATTGGCGCGCTTTGCATTTCGACCGGGCTTGCGGCTGCGGCGGACGACTATCAGCCCATGGCGCCTGTGACGGGCGGTTTCTATGCCAGTCTTCACGCCGGTGCATATTTGCCGAACGACTCGACCGCCTCGTTCCGATTGAGCGGCCAGGAGCCGATTGGCAACGTCAATGCCGACACCGGCTATCGCGTTGGCGGCGCGCTTGGCTATGACTTCAACGACAATGTCGCCGCCGAGGTCGAGTTGTCATATGTGCGCTCGGATGTCAGCTCGATTGATGTCGGTGCTCCGTTCTTTGTCACCCAGCCGACGACCGGCTACGGCAGCGTCTTCACGATCATGGGCAACGCCGTCATCGGCAATGATTACGGCGCGTGGCGTCCCTATGTCGGCGCGGGTATCGGCGCAGCCCTGGTTTCGCTCGACGTGGATTTCGCCTCCGGCATCGACGACAGCGACTGGGCCCTTGCGGGTCAGGTCTTCGCCGGCGTGGATTACGCGCTCTCCGATCGCGCCTCGATCGGCGGCCGCTACCGCTACACGCATATCGGCTCGACCGGTTACACCGACGGCAACGGTTTTCCGGTCGGTCTCAATGACTTCGGCAGCCACAGCTTCGAAGTCGTGCTGAAATACCGCTTCGGCAAGTAAGCGTTCGCCTTACTTTCTCCGCTGACGTCATGCGTGGCGCGTGTTGCGCCGCGCAATTCGCCCCGCTATAGCGAGCGAAAGCGAATGATCTCCCGGAGAATTCCATGTCCGTCGACCTTGCTACCGTCAAGCGCGTCGCCAAACTCGCCCGTATCGCCGTCACCGATGAGGAGGCGGCGACGATGGAAGGCGAACTCAACACGATCCTCGGTTTCGTCGAACAGCTGGACGAGGTCGACGTCTCAGGCGTCGAGGCCATGACCTCGGTGACGCCGATGGAGATGAAGAAACGCGCCGATCAGGTGACCGATGGCGAGAAGGCCGCTGACATCGTCGCCAATGCGCCGGCGACCGAGGACAATTTCTTCCTGGTGCCCAAGGTCGTGGAGTAATCGCCGATGGCGGTCACCATCACCCGCGAGACGCCGTTGCAGGACGATGTGCGCGCCATGGTCGGCGCGCTCAACGATCACCTCATTCCGCTGTCGCCGCGCGAATTCCAGTTCCAGATGACCGTCGAGCAGATGGCGGGGCCGGAAACGGTCCTGTTCGTTGCCCGCGACGAGGACAGCGGCGACTGCGTCGGCATGGGTGCGCTGAAGATCCATGACGGGACATTTGGCGAGGTCAAGCGCATGTACACGGATCCCGCGGTGCGCGGCACCGGCGTCGGCCGGAAGCTGCTCGAGGCCATCGAGGAAGAGGCGCGCGAGCGCGGGCTTGCCGAACTGAAGCTCGAAACGGGCGGCACGCCGGCGTTTCAGAGCACCTGGACCGTCTATGAGCGCTGCGGCTTCGTCCGCGGCCATGTCTTCGCCGATTATCCCGATACGAAATACAACGTCTTTTACGAAAAGAAGCTGACCGCATGACCGACCTGACCAGCCTCACCATTGCCGAAGCGCGCGACAAGCTGGCCGCCAAGGAATTTACCGCGACCGAGCTGACCGACGCCTATCTGGCCGCCATCGACGCCGCCAACGGGGCGCTGAACGCCTATGTCGCGGTGACGGCGGACAAGGCGCGCGAGATGGCGAAAGCCTCTGACGAGCGCATCGGCGCGGGCAGGGCGGGCGCGCTGGAGGGCATTCCGCTCGGCGTCAAGGATCTCTACGCCACCGAGGGCGTTCACACCCAGGCGTGCAGCCACGTGCTCGACGGCTTCGAGCCGCGATACGAATCGACGGTGACCGCCAATCTCTGGGCCGACGGTGCGGTTATGCTCGGCAAGCTGAACATGGACGAGTTCGCGATGGGCTCCTCCAACGAGACCTCCTATTACGGCCCCGTCAAGAACCCGTGGCGTGCCAAGGGCTCGAACCGCGACCTCGTGCCAGGCGGTTCGTCGGGCGGCTCTGCCTCAGCCGTCGCCGCGCATCTCTGCGCCGCCGCGACCGCATCCGACACGGGCGGCTCGATCCGCCAGCCGGCCGCCTTCACCGGCACGGTCGGTATCAAGCCGACCTATGGCCGCTGCTCGCGCTGGGGCATGGTCGCCTTCGCGTCGTCGCTCGACCAGGCGGGTCCGATTGCCCGCGACGTGCGCGACGCCGCGATCCTGCTGAAATCCATGGCTTCCGTCGACGACAAAGATACGACCTCCGTCGACCTGCCGGTCCCGGACTACGAGGCGGCGCTCGGCGGTTCGGTCAAGGGCATGAAGATCGGCATTCCGGCCGAGTATCGCATGGACGGCATGCCCGAGGAGGTCGAGACGCTCTGGCAGCAGGGCATCGCCTGGCTGAAGGACGCTGGCGCCGAGATTGTCGATATTTCCCTGCCGCACACGAAATACGCGCTGCCGGCCTATTACATCGTCGCGCCGGCGGAGGCTTCGTCGAACCTGGCGCGCTATGACGGCGTGCGCTACGGACTGCGCGTTCCGGGCAAGGACATTATCGACATGTATGAGAAGACCCGCGCTGAAGGCTTCGGCGCCGAGGTCAAGCGCCGCATCATGATCGGCACCTATGTGCTGTCGGCCGGCTACTACGACGCCTACTACCTAAAGGCGCAGAAGGTCCGGACGCTGATCAAGCGCGATTTCGAGACCGTCTTCGCCGATGGCGTCGACGCGATCCTGACCCCGGCGACGCCGTCGGCCGCCTTCGGCATCGCCGATCAGGACCTGCATGCGGACCCGGTCAAGATGTATCTGAACGACGTCTTCACGGTGACGGTGAATATGGCCGGGCTTCCCGGCATCGCCGTCCCCGCCGGCCTCGATCATCAGGGCCTACCGCTCGGCCTGCAGCTGATCGGCAAGCCCTTCGACGAGGAAACTTTGTTCCGGACCGGCCATGTTCTGGAGCAGGCGGCGGGAAGGTTCGCACCGGAGAAGTGGTGGTAGGCGCGGTCCGTTGATCGCCGCAATCGTCAAATTCGCCGCGATCTCGGTTGGTATTTATTTCGCCATCGCACTCGGCCTGATCGCCTCGCAACGCCCGCTAAAGCTTGCGGGCGAGGGCGGTCTTGATTTTTCCCCGCTGACCGGCGGCGAGACGGGTGAACCGGCGGCTTTGCAGCCCTATACGGCGCGGGACGGTTCGCAGCTTTATTTCCGGTCCTACGCGTCCGGTCGTGACGATGCGCCGCTTCTGGTCTTCATCCACGGCTCCGGCTGGCATAGTCTTGGCTATGACGGGCTTGCCAGGTCGATTGCGGCAAGCGGCGCGGCGGATGTGGTCCTGCCGGATCTGCGTGGTCATGGCCCAAATCCCCGACGGCGCGGGGATATCGATTATATCGGCCAGTTCGAGGACGATCTTGCTGACCTGATCGGGATTGTACGCAAGCCGGGCCAGACGCTTATGATCGGCGGCCATTCCTCGGGCGGAGGCCTGGCGATCCGGTTTTGCGGCGGTGCCTATGGCGAGATGGCCGAAGGTGCGGTGCTTCTCGCGCCCTATCTGCATTACAAGGCGCCGACCGTGCGGCCGAATTCCGGCGGTTGGGCGCACCCGCTGACGCGCCGGATCATCGGCCTGACGATGCTCGACACTATCCGCATCACGGCGTTGAACTTCCTGCCGGCTATCCAGTTCGCCTTTCCGCAGTCGGTTCTCGACGGGCCGCAGGGCGGCACCGCCACAAAGGCCTATTCGTTTCGCCTGAACACGTCCTATGCGCCACGCAACGACTACAAGGCGGATATTGCGGCGGTGCCTCGCTTCCTGCTGGTCGCCGGCAGCGACGACGAAGCCTTCGTCGCGAGCGAATATGAGCCGGTCATGTCGGCGGCAAATCCAAAGGGAAGCTACGAGATCATCGAGGGACTGTCGCATCTCGAAGTGATCGACGCGCCGCAGGCGGCGAGCGCGATCAGCAGCTTTATCGAAAAGCTTTGAGAGCGGCTGAAGCCCCGTTTCAATAGGAGCCGCGAAGACCGTCCGAGAAAGGCT
Organism: Ahrensia sp.; assembly: GCA_002698425.1. The sequence continues at coordinate 75,453 of NZXU01000119.1, forward strand.
GTGCCGGCGCTTTCGGGGGCGGCTGGGTGGCCGCGATCCTGTCGGTATCGCCCAACTTGATATTGGGCATGGCCGGGCCACCGGTCCAGGGCTCTATGTCGCAATGCTTGAGCACGCGCTTCGCCGCCACGGTGATCCTGATCTTCTCGCCCGGATTCGTGTCGGGACCCGGGCCGAGCGCCTTCATGGCCGTTTCGCGATCGAGCCCGCCGAGCAGGCTCGACGAGCGGTCGAAACATTCGCAGGAAAGCGTGATGTCGCCATTGGCGAGTCTGCCGGCAATTCTGCCGCCATAGGCTTGTGCGCAGGCTTCATAGGCTTCGCTGCGCTTGTAATAGGAACTGTCCATTTCGCGCATCGTGTCGCGGAAGGAGGAGCGCGCCTCGTGAATCGCCGCGCCGACGGAATCAGTATCGCCGCCGCCACCCAGATAGGATGCAGCGCCGCCGACCGCGCCGGCAGTCAGGATCGAGAACATGAGGACCGTCGAATACTGCACCTATTCCTCCTTCAGGGTCCGATATGCCGCAGTTTTCTTTAAAAACCGTATGCGTGGTCGAATGAGAAGTTTGCGAATTGAAAGTGATGAAATTCGTGCAGTATTTTACGAAGTACTTCCGGATCGCCGCTTGTAGAAACACATGAACGATATGAAGGAGATAGCGTCGGATGGCTGAACACTCCGATCTGCTTGCCGAAGCGCTCGACAGCCTGAAAACCGGGGGCTTCGAGCTCGGACCGAACTGGGACAGGGCACATGAAATCGCGCAGGACCACGAGGGAAACGCCGATTTCGACTGGTTGCATGCACTCTGCCACCGCATCGAAGGCGACGACTGGAACGCCGGCTACTGGTATCGCCGCGCCGGCCGGGAGCGTGGGCAGGATACGGTCGAAGAAGAGTGGACGCGCATGCGGGCGGCATTCAGTGGGGCCATGCAGTCCATCCGTAAAGAGGAATAGGATGATAGCGAGAGATAAACTTGACGAGATACGCGAGCGGCTGGACAGGGCAAGCCCGGCCCAATGGGTTTCATATATCGAAGGCAGGGATCACTGGGGCGGAGATGACGTCATCGTAACCGGTATCGGAGGAGATCGTGGCCCCGATATCGAAGTCTTAGGCGCGACCAAAGATGACAAGGACTTCATCGCGCACTCCCGCCAGGATGTGCAACTGCTGCTGGATGAAGTCACCCGGCTTTACGACGAAATGGATAGCGGGGGGCGTGAATAGTCAAATTGTGCCTGACGTGATCCCAGATATCAATTGTTCCGAATTGAAACACTCTGCTCGGAAAAGTTGCGCGCATGCCACAGGCGGCGCATCGCCGCATGAGGATCCGGTCGTTAGCTGTTGAAAAAAGGCTTTTATTGCTTGCGGGCCCCGTCGCGTTTTGTGAGTAATCTCGTGGGGTCCACGGCCGACTGGCGACAGGCGGTTCACGGGGTTGGGTAATGCCAAGTGCATGGAATGCGGCGGCGTGCGCCTCGTCGACAGCGTATTGAGTACGTCGACTGCCGCCGCAATCACCCCGTCCGAACGGACGCGCCATCGCACCGGGATCTAGTGGCGTCCGCCAATCGAATTGTAAACCGAGTTCATGCCGGGAAGCCCGAAGGGCGAGTTGCCGATGATCTTGCAGCTACGCGCGAGCGCTGTCACCCGCGCAGTCGCGACTGCAGTCGTCACCGGATTGGCTTTCGCCTTTTCCAGCGCTTTTTCGCTTAGTCCATCCGTGTAATTGCGCTTCATGGCACCCATCTTGTCGCGGTATTGCGACGCACGAACCTGCATTTCGTGATTGGACACGGTGCCGGGCTTTGGCGGGCGCTGATCGAAACTGTTGGGGACTTGCGAAAACACGATCGCCGTGTGCATGGCCATCTTCGCCGCTTCCTGAATGTCAGGCGACCATGTCTGGAATTCCCTGTCGAAGCATTTGCAGGCCTCGCGTTGCTCGGCTTGCGACATGTCCTTGATATGCCTCGCATATTCCGTGCGGCATATCCGGTAATATCTGCCCGGCACATAGTCGCGATCATTGGCTGAAGCGAGCGGGCCGCGAAACGCCAGCATTTGGCCGCCGAGGGACTTCAGGGCTTGCGGATTGTGCTGCACGACGCTTGCGGCCGCGCCGACACCGCCTGCGATCACGAGGACGGCGGCAACCAGTTTGACGGACATCGCGGGTTCCTTCCGGTCGGAAATGCGGAGGTTCTTCAATGCGGGCGCAACCGTAACGTGTTCGCGTTAACAAACCGGCCAACGCTGCCTTGCAGGCGCCCGAGTTCGGATCCTTCTGTGCGCAATGGCACACGCGCCGCAGGGTTGAAGGATTAAGCCTGCAGGTTATCGATTTCCCGACAATGGAGATGAGGCCATGCGCGCTGCCTTGCGACTATTCATTCTTTTCTCGGTTCTGTTGACCGCCGGATCGGCTTTCGGCGCCGATCGCGCCATCATCGTGATGGACGCCTCCGGGTCCATGTGGGGGAGGATTGGCGGCAAGACGAAGATCGAGATCGCGCGCGAAACGCTTGCCGGCGTCATGCCGTCCATTCCGGGCGACATGGAACTGGGCCTGATTGCCTATGGCCACCGCGAAAAGGGCGTTTGCTCGGATATCGAGGAGGTTGTCGCGCCGGGGCCAGACACGCGGCAGAGCATTGCCAATGCGGTCAACGGGCTTAACCCGAAAGGAAAGACGCCGCTCACCAACGCTGTCCGCCAGGCGGCGCAATCGCTCAAATTCACAGAGGACAAGGCGACCGTTATCCTGGTCACCGACGGGATCGAGACCTGCGAGGCCGATCCCTGCGCGGCGGCAAGCGAACTCGAGAATGCCGGTGTGGATTTCACCGTCCATGTGATCGGTTTCGGGTTGTCAGAGGAGGAAGGCAAGCAGGTCTCGTGTCTCGCGGAGAACACCGGCGGGCGCTATCTGCAGGCGAAGGATGCGGACGAGCTTTCCGATGCCCTGACGCAGACCGTCGCGGCGGAGCCGGAACCGGAGCCCGCCTATTCGCTCGGCGAGGGCATGGAGGACGGTATCGACCGTCCGGGAAGCGATTTCCGCTCCCTTGATCTGGCCACTGCCGATCCGGCGCTGTGCCAAGTCGAATGCGCCGGCGAGAACAAGTGTATCGCCTGGACATTCGTCAAACCGGGCGTGCAGGGCGAACAGGCGCGCTGCTGGTTGAAAACCCCGGCGCCTCAAGCGGTCGAGAACGATTGTTGCATTTCCGGGGTGATCGCCGATCGGGTGGCGCTCCAGGACAACGTTACATTCAAGGCTGTTCTCTCCGAAGGCGGCCCGGAATACGATCTCAACGGCCGTTGGGACTTTTTCCCGATGGAGGGCGATACGCCCGCCAAGAAATCCGTGCAGGGCGGATACGATACGGCCTTCACCGCGACGCTCGAGCCGGGCCGCTACCTGCTGCGCTACCGCAAGGACATGGTCGTATCGGAAACGGTGGTCGAGGTGACGAAAGGCGAGAAGATCGATCGCGACCTCGTCCTCGATGCCGGCGTCGTCACTATCCGCGTGTTGCCGGATGACGGGGCGGATGTGGACACGGCGGCGCGCTTCGACCTGGAGATCGGCGGCGTGCGCGATGGCGGCTATGGCGAGGGCACGAAGGTCGTACCGGCCGGCGAGGTGAAGCTGACCGCGCGCCTTGGCGAGGCGAATGCGGAGGAGGGCTTCACCCTAAGGGCAGGCGAAACGGTCGAGCGCGATATCGTCATGGGCATCGGCATCCTCTCCATCAACGCCGTTTATGCCGAAGGCGGCCCGGCCGTTGAGGCGAGTGGTCTGCGCGTCGACGTTCTGTCGGGCAAGAAATCTCTCGACGGCAAGCGCACGCAGTTCGACGGCGGTTACGGTCCTGGCAACCAGTTCAAGCTGCCGCCTGGCGACTATGTCGTCCAGGCCCGCCTCGACAAGGCGATCGCCGAGCAGCCGGTTACGGTGACGCGCGGCGAGATGACCGACGCGGTGGTGAACATCAATGCCGGCGTGCTCCACGCATCCGCACCGGGCGCCTATCGCATCGACATTTACGAGGGCAAGACCGACCTGCAGGGCAAGCGCAAGCAGATCGACGGAACCTATGGCGAGGAATTCCAGATCACCCTCAATCCGGGCGATTATCTGGTCGTCGCCACGATCGGCGACAATCAGGGAGAGAAGAAGGAAGTCTCGGCGACCGTTGCTGCCGCGGAGCGGTCAGAGGTAACCGTGGAATAGGCACGACCGGATCAAAGAAGCCCCCGGGCGGAGCTGTCCGGGGGCTCTTTTTGGGTTCCGGCACGGGGAGGAACAACCGGATGGCCGGAACCGGGAGCGGAATCAGGCCGTCTGAAGAGTCGCCTCGACCTCGGTGTCGTGCTTCAGACGCGCGAGCAGATCATGGTTCCGGCAGAAATAAGGGGCTTCGTCCGGCTTGTCGTTCGATGCGAGCCAGTTCTGGCAGCTGTCCTCGCGGTCACACTCGGCGCAACGCGCCTGCGCGCGCTTGGCGACGGCCTCGCTGTTGGCGCGCGACTGCAATGCCGTGCGCATTCCGAGCTTGTTGACCATGATGTCAAACAGCCAGCCCTTTTCGGGCGCTGCGAAGAAATGGCGAATGGACAGCATCGGATTTCCCCTCCTTCAATCGTGTCGGAAAGCAGTTTTCCGCGCTTTCCGGGTGGCGACATTGATCCTGGTCAAATGCCCCGACGCAAGCGGGCCTCGCCCGTCTCCCCGCCCGGGCGGATTTCGGATAGGCTCGCGGCCTGAGTCGCAATCCAGTCAGGAAACCGCCGGAATGAACCGAAATGTTCTCAATATCGTTATTGCCGCGCTCGTGGTGCTGGTAGCCGTGCTGGGCTATCTCTACTATCAGGAAAGGCAGAAGCCGGAGGGCATCAAGATAGAGCTCGGGGAAAAGGGTCTCTCCGTCGAGACCCAGTGATCGCGGACCGAAAGGATCCCCGGCACGCGGGTCGCGCGGCTTCCGACAAGCAAAAGCGGCTTGCAGCCATTATTGCGTTGCACTAACGAAACGGGAAACGTTCAGAACCCAAAAAGCGCATAATGACCCTCGTCGATACCCGCATACCCGAACCGAAACGCTTCATTCCCGGCGCAACAGGCGATTGGGAGGTCATCATCGGCATGGAAGTCCACGCCCAGGTAATCTCCAATTCGAAGCTGTTTTCCGGCGCCTCGACCGAATTTGGGGCCGAGCCGAACAACAACGTCTCGCTGATCGACGCGGCGATGCCCGGCATGCTGCCGGTCATCAACGAGGAATGCGTCAGGCAGGCTGTGCGCACGGGGCTCGGGCTGAAGGCGAAGATCAACAATCGCTCGATCTTCGACCGCAAGAACTATTTCTTCCCGGACCTGCCGCAGGGCTACCAGATCTCCCAGTTCAAGGATCCGATCGTCGGCGAGGGAAAGATCATCATTTCGGTCGGGCCGGACAAGCAGGGCAATTTCGAGGATGTCGAGATCGGCATCGAACGGCTGCATCTCGAGCAGGATGCCGGCAAGTCGATGCACGACCAGCATCCGACCATGTCCTATATCGATCTCAACCGCTCCGGCGTCGCGCTGATGGAGATCGTCTCCAAGCCGGACTTGCGTTCCTCCGACGAGGCCAAGGCCTATATGACCAAGCTGCGCTCGATCGTGCGCTATCTCGGTACCTGCGACGGCAATATGGACGAGGGCTCGATGCGCGCCGACGTCAATGTCTCCGTGCGCAAGCCGGGCGGTGAGTTCGGTACGCGCTGCGAGATCAAGAACGTCAACTCGATCCGCTTCATCGGCCAGGCGATCGAATACGAGGCGCGCCGCCAGATCGCGATCCTCGAGGATGGCGGCACGATCGACCAGGAGACGCGTCTATTCGATGCCGCCAAGGGGGAGACGCGCGCCATGCGCTCCAAGGAAGACGCGCACGACTATCGATATTTCCCCGATCCGGACCTGTTGCCGCTCGAGTTCGACGACGCTTTCGTGGCCGAACTGGCAAAGCACCTGCCGGAACTGCCGGATGAGAAAAAAGAGCGATTTGTTTCTCTCGGCCTCTCGGCCTATGATGCCTCGATCCTGGTGTCGGAGAGGGCGATCGCGGACTATTTCGAAAAGGTGGCGGATGGGCGCGACGCGAAGGCTGCGGCGAACTGGGTGATCAACGATCTGCTCGGCGCGCTGAACAAGGCCGGCCTGTCCATTGACGAGACGCCGGTCGGCCCGGCCCAGCTCGGCGGCATCATCGACCTGATCAAGAGCGGCGACATTTCCGGCAAAATCGCCAAGGACCTGTTCGAGATCGTCTGGAACGAGGGCGGCGAGCCGGCGGAAATCGTCGAGACCCGCGGCATGAAGCAGGTCACCGACACCGGCGCCATCGAAAAGGCGGTCGACGAGATCATCGCCGCAAATCCCGACAAGGTGGAACAGGCCAAGGCGAAGCCGACGCTCGCCGGCTGGTTCGTCGGACAGGTCATGAAGGCCACGCAGGGCAAGGCCAATCCGCAGGCCGTGCAGGCGTTGGTGAAACAAAAGCTGGGTTTGGAGGATTAGGGAGGAAACCATGTGGCTGAGGACGGCATCGCCGGATGATCTGGAGACCATCAGCGCCATGTTGTCCGAGACATGGCACGCCACCTACGACGACATTTACGGCAAGGAGAAGGTCGCCGAGTTGACCGCGGCCTGGCATTCGGTTCCTGCACTGAAGCAGCGCATGACCAAGCCGCGATCGGAATTCATCGTCTGCGACGACGGTGCCGAAATCACCGGCATGGCCTTCGTTTCGCAGGTCGATTCGGAAACCTCGATGTTGCACCAGCTCTATGTGCGCCCATCGGCTCAGGGGCAGGGCGTCGGAAAGAAGCTGCTGATCGAGGTCGAGGCCTGTTTCCCGGACGTGCGCAAGATCCGCCTCGAGGTGGAGGAAGCCAATGACCGCGCCGTCGCCTTCTACGAACGCGAGGGCTTCAAGCAGACCGGCACAACGCCAGATTGCGGCGTCAAGGGCTCCGGCATCCCGGCGGTGATCATGGAAAAGGTCATCTGGTAGGCGTTACGGCGTTGGATCTTGCGACACTCCTGACTTTCGCAACCTTCGCGGCGCTTCTGGTCATGTCGCCCGGCCCGAATGGCGTGCTGATCGCCCGTACGGTTCCGACCTCGGGCCGGTCCGCCGGTTTCGCCAATATCGCGGGCTTCGTCGCGGCGTTCTATCTCCATGGCACTCTGTCGATCCTTGGCATTTCAGTCCTGCTGATGCGCTCGGCGGAACTCTTCACAGCCGTGAAGCTCGCCGGCGCTGCCTATCTGTGCTGGATCGGCTTCAAGTCTCTGCGGGACGCGTGGGGCGGCGTGGTCAAACCCGTAGCGGTGGCGCCCGCGAAGCGAGTCCGCGATTTGCGCCGGGCATTTGGCGAAGGCTTCCTCACCAACGCGCTCAATCCGAAAGTGTCGATGTTCTATCTTGCCGCTTTCCCGCAATTCATCCATCCGGGAGGAGGCTCTGTCCTCGACGCCTATACGCTGGTGACGCTGCACGCGGCGATCAACCTCGCCTGGTTTGGGGCGCTGGTGTTGCTGTTCGCACGGTTGACGGGCGCTATGCGCAGTGGAGCGATGCAGCGGCTGCTCAAGACGGCGACTGGCCTCGTCTTCATCGGCTTCGGGACAAGGCTGGCTATGTTGCGCGGGGCGACGTCGTGAGCGGACCTAATAGCTGATCTGCTCGTTACCCTCCGGATCGTACATCTGTACCACCGAACACTCGAGCAGGTAATCCCGTTCCGCCGGGTCGCAGGCCGCTTCGGCGGCCTTCCTTGCGATGCCCTCCGTCGGCAGGCCGCAGATCACCTCGTGCCAGTGCAGGCCCTCTTGGTGCTGTACGAAGATGTCGACGCTCCAGCCGGCCGGTTGGCACCAGTTGGTGCGGATGCAGTCCTCGTTCGCCGCGCCCGATTCCATGCATTGCGAAACGGCGCAGGAAAACCCTTCCTCTGGCGACGCGCCGAGACAGACGCCCGCTCCCTGTTCCGGCGCCTGCACGAAGGCGATGCCCTGCGGCCCGTCCTGTGCGGCCGAGGGAAGCGCAAGCAGTAGCGCCGGAAGGATGAGAAGGTGAAGTCGCCTGGCCATGTCGCTCTCCGCATCGTGATGGCGGCAGGCTAGCACGCCGCGGAAAACAGGAATACGGTCGCTTCGCTTCTTCGAGGGGGGAGACCCATGATCCGTTTTCTGAAAATCGCCATTCCGGTCTTCATCGTCGGTTTCGTTGCCGGCAACGCCTTCTGGTATCTCGCTTCGCCGCTATGGATCGATCGGGAGGTCAACGAGGCGCTGCCTTCCGAATTCATGGCGATGGCGGTGAAGGAAGGCCGCTTCCGCGATGCCGATCGGGCTCACAAGGGCGAGGGCAGGGCGCAGATCATGCGCAGCACCGCCGGCACGGCGCTTGTGCGTCTCACCGAGTTCTCGGTCACCAACGGGCCCGATCTCGAGGTGTGGCTGGTCAAGGCGCCGGATCCGCAATCCTCCGATGACGTCAAGCAGAGCGAATGGGTCTCTCTGGGGCCGTTGAAGGGCAACAAGGGCGACCAGACCTATATCGTGCCCGAGGGGACCGATGTCGACGCCTATGGCTCGGTGGTCATCTGGTGCGAACAGTTCGGCGTCCTCTTTTCGCCGGCGACCCTCACGGAAGTCTGAACCATGAGCCGCCTGACGATTCACAATCCCGATAATGATGCGCATTTCATGCGGGTGAAGCCCGTCAAGGCGACGGTGCGCGTCAGTCGCGCCGGAACGCTGCTCGCCGAATCGCGCAATGCGCTGCGGGTGCAGGAAACGGGCAGGGACGTTTACGACCCTGTGATCTACATCCCCGAGACGGATGTGCCCGGCCCGCTCGAACCGGTCGCCGGCAAGTCCACCCATTGTCCGCTCAAGGGCGACGCTTCCTATTTTACGCTGAATGGCGAGGAGATCGCGTGGACCTATGACCGGCCCTTCGAATGGTCGGAGCAACTGCGCGGCCATATCGCCTTTTACGCCAACAAGGTGACGATCGAGGAAACGGGAACCGATGCGCTCCTTTGACGAGATCTTCGCGATGGCCGCGGAGCGCAAGGGCGGCGCGGACGCGCTGAACGCGATGCTGGAACCGCCGCTTGGCGCCTCGGATCTCGCCGCCATCCCCGATGACCGCTGGCTCGCCCAGTCGACCAAATGCATCTTCAATGCCGGCTTCAACTGGAAGGTGGTCGACGCCATGTGGCCGGGCTTCGAGGACGCCTTTCGCGGTTTCGATCTGGGCCAATGCGCCATGCTCAATGACGAGGATATAGCCCGGCTCGCCTCCGACACGCGCATCGTCCGCCATGGCAGCAAGATCTGGTCGGTTCAGGAGAACGCCGTGTTCTTCGGCGACTTGGCGAAGGAACACGGCTCGGTCGGTAATTTCGTCGCCGGCTGGCCGGATACGGATTATGCCGGCCTTCTGGCCCTGCTGAAGAAACGAGGTTCGCGCCTCGGCGGCAATACCGGCCAGTATTTCCTGCGCTTCATGGGCAAGGACAGCTACGTCCTGTCCCGCGACGTGATCGCCCGGCTGATCGCCGAGGGCGTCATCGACAAGGAGCCGTCTTCGAAAGCGGCCATGGCGGCGGTCCAGAGCGCCTTCAACACATGGCGCGAGCAGTCGGGCCGGTCGATGAAGGAAACAAGCCGCACGCTCGCCATGAGCATCGGCTAGCGCTGATGGACATGCCCGTCGAAACACCGGTTATCCGCGATGCGCGCGAAGACGACATCGCCGCGCTTGCCGCCATCTTCACCGAGGATGACAAGGGCGGTCACGGCGACACCGCCGATCCGGCGGCGCTTCCCTCCTATTTGGCCGCGTTCCGTCACATCGCCGAGAGCCCGGACAACCGGCTTTTTGTCGTGGAAGTCGGCGGCGAGGTCGTCGGGACGGCGCAGATCACATTCACCACCTCGCTGACCGGGCGGGGGTCATCGCGCATGACCATCGAGGCGGTACAAATGCGCGCCGACATGCGTGGCCGCGGTTACGGCGCGGTGCTCATGCGCCGATGCATAGACTTTGGCCGGGAGCGAGGCGTCCGCCTTGTCGACCTGATGTCCAACGCGGCGCGAACCGATGCGCACCGTTTCTACGAGCGGCTCGGCTTCGCGAAGTCGCATGTCGGTTTCAAGATGAAACTCGGGTGATTTGCGCGCTGCTGCGCCCTTGCATTCGTTCATTCGCAGCGCCATAAGCGGGGAAGCGAGAAACCGCGCCGGATCAGATCACGATGATTAAATTCCTCACCCGCTTCTTCACCTGGTGGAACGGCCAGACGTTCAACACGCAGTTCTACACCTGGCGCAAGGGCGAGCGGGTCGGAGAGGACGAGTTCGGCAATATCTACTACCAGGGCGGCAAGGATGCGGAAGGCCGCACGCGCCGGTGGGTGATCTATAACGGCTATTCCGAGGCCTCTTCCATTCCGGCCGGCTGGCATGGCTGGATGCATCACCGCGTCGACACGCCGCCGGTGAAGGAAGACTACAAGCCGCGCGAATGGCAGAAGCCTCATAAGCCGAACATGACGGGTACAGCCGGCGCCTATCGCCCGCATGGCTCGATGTACACGCCGGAGAGCCGTCCGGTCGTCACCGGCGATTACGACGCCTGGACCCCCGGCGAATAGGCCGATTTCGGTTCGCGGCTCGCATTTTCATCGCGGTTCTGCCACAGATTGGGTCTAGTGATTCACCGCTGGAACGGAACCGGGACGAATTCGGGATCATGATGCGCGCATTTTTCAGGGCTTTGGCAGGATCGGCGGTTTTGGCGGCGACGCTCGCGGTGGTTCCCGCGCAGGCGGAACGCGCGCAGAATCCGGTCGCGGAATTCTCCGGCATCGACAAGATTACCGGCCGCATCATTACTTTCGATGTCTATATCGATGAGACCGTGCAGTTCGGCGCGCTACAGGTGACGCCGCGCGTCTGCTATTCACGCTCCGACAATGAGGCGCCGGGTTCGGATTCCTTCGTCGAGGTCGACGAGATCACGCTGGATCGCAAGATTCGCCGCATCTTCACTGGCTGGATGTATGCTGACAGCCCCGGCCTGAACGCCGTCGAGCATGCGGTCTACGATGTCTGGCTGAAGAGCTGCAAGCAGAACTCCAATGTTCCGCCGCCGGAGAAGAGCGCCGGCGTCAACTGACGCTCAGTCGAACTCGGCTTCGCCGACAAGCGCCTCGGCCAGCAATTCCTCATAGTCCTCATGCGGTACGTCGACCGCGCCGAAGCGCTTCAGGTGTTCGGTGGTGAATTGCGTATCGAGCAGCACGAAGCCGCGTTCTCTCAGCCGCTCGACCAGATAGACGAGGCAGATCTTCGAGGCGTCTGTCCTGCGCGAGAACATGCTCTCGCCAAAGAAGGCTCTTCCCAGCGTAACGCCGTAGAGGCCGCCGACGAGCTGGTCGTCGTCCCAGGCTTCCACCGAATGGGCGTGCCCCATCTCGTGCAACTGGACATAGAGCTCGCGGATCGTCCGGTTGATCCAGGTGCGTTCCCGGTCCGGCGTCGCCTCGGCGCAGGCTCCGATCACAGCCCGGAACGCGGTGTTGAAACGAATATCGAACGGCTTCTGGCGAATTGTCTTCGACAGGCTCTTCGGCACGTGGAAGGCGTCGAGCGGGATGATGCCGCGCTGTTCGGGTTGTACCCAGAAGATCTCCGGGTCGTCAGCATCGTCGGCCATCGGGAAAATGCCGGCCGCATAGGCGCGCAGCAGGATTTGCGGCGTCAGGCCGCGCTTGCGCGCCTCGTCGGCGCTCCGCGTCATGACGCCCGCATTCCGGTCGGCCGCCCGTCAGTGGGCGGCGGACGCCGCGAGATATTTCTCGAGCCAGTGGATATCGTAATCCCCATTCGCGATGTCGTGGTTCTGTACGAGGTCCTGGAACAGCGGCAGGGTCGATTTGATGCCGTCGACAACGAATTCGTCGAGGCAGCGCCTGAGCCGCATCATGCATTCCACCCGGTTGCGCCCGTGCACGATCAGCTTGCCGATCAGGCTGTCGTAGTAGGGCGGGATCTTGTAGCCGGCATAGACACCGGAATCGACGCGCACGCCAAGCCCGCCGGGCGTATGGTAATGGGTGATCGTGCCGGGCGAGGGCACGAAGGTGCGCGCATCCTCCGCATTGATGCGGCATTCGATAGCATGGCCTTCGAAGGTGATGTCGCTCTGGCGCACCGACAGGCCGGCCTCGGCTGCCACGCGCAGCTGTTCGTGCACGAGGTCGATGCCGGTAATCGCCTCGGTGACCGGATGCTCCACCTGCAGGCGCGTGTTCATCTCGATGAAATAGAACTCGCCATTCTCGTAGAGGAATTCGATCGTTCCGGCGCCGCGATAGCCCATCTCCGCGATGGCGTTGGCGCAGATCTCGCCGATCTCGTTGCGCTGCCTCGCGTTGAGCGCCGGCGAATTGGCTTCTTCCCAGACCTTCTGGTGGCGGCGTTGCAGCGAGCAGTCGCGTTCACCGAGATGGATGCCGGCGCCCTTGCCGTCGCCGACCACCTGCACCTCGATATGACGGGGCTGGCCGAGGAACTTCTCGATATAGACCTCGTCATTACCGAAAGCCGCGCCCGCTTCCGAGCGCGCGGTCTGCAGCGCCATCACGAGGTCCGCTTCCGAGCGCGCGACCTTCATGCCGCGTCCGCCGCCGCCGGCCGTCGCCTTGATGATTACCGGATAGCCGATCTCGGCGGCGATCCGCTTGGCTTCCTTTTCGTCGGAAACCCCGCCTTCCGAGCCGGGCACGACCGGGATGCCGAGCCTGGCGGCGGTGCGCTTGGCCTCGATCTTGTCGCCCATCGTGTGGATGTGTTGGGCGGTCGGGCCGATGAAGGTGATGTTGTGCGCTTCCAGGATCTCGGCGAATTTCGCGTTTTCCGACAGGAAGCCATAGCCCGGATGCACCGCGTCCGCGCCGGTGATCTCGCAGGCCGCGACGATCTGGTGGATGTTGAGGTAGCTGTCGCGCGAGGGCGGCGGGCCGATGCAGACGCTCTCGTCGGCGAGCTTCACATGCATGGCCGATTCGTCGGCGGTGGAGTGGACCGCCACGGTGGCGATGCCGAGCTCCTTGCAGGCGCGCAGCACTCGAAGGGCGATTTCTCCGCGATTGGCGATGAGGACCTTGTTGAACATGCCGGGCCGCGCCTATGCGATGACCACGAGCGGCTGGCCGAATTCCACGGGCTGGGAATCCTCGACGAGGATCTCGACCACCTTGCCGGCGCGCGGCGCCGGGATCTGGTTCATCGTCTTCATGGCTTCGATGATCAGCAGCGTCTGGCCTTCCTTGACCGTTTGCCCGACCTCGATAAAGGCAGCGGCGCCGGGCGCCGGCGCCAGATAGGCGGTGCCGACCATCGGCGAGGGCACTTCGTCGCCGGAGCGCTTCGCGGGCGCGTCGGCCGGAGCCTCGGCGGCGGCGGGCGCGGCCTGCTGGGGAGCGGACGGCGCGGGCGCCGGAGCGCTTGCCTGGTAATAGGACGGCGCCATGAGCTCGCGCGAGACGCGGATGCGCAATTCGCCCTGTTCGATTTCGATTTCGGTGAGATCGGTCTCGGTCAGTATGGCCGCGAGATCCTTCACCAGCTCCGTATCAATCGCCGGCTTGCGTTCACCCATGTTATTGCCCTTCTTCCCGTCAGCGTTTCATATGGACGGCCAGCGCACGGATCGCAAGCAGATAGCCTTCCGTTCCCAGACCGCAGATCATGCCCTTGGCGACTGCGGTGACGTAGGAATGGTGGCGGAACCGCTCACGTGCGTGGATGTTGGAGATGTGTACTTCCACGACCATCGTGCGGGCGCCCTCGATCGCGTCGCGCAAGGCGATCGACGTATGCGAATAGGCGCCCGGATTGAACACGACGCCGACCCCGTCCCGGCCGGCCTCCTGCAATTTTCCGACAAGTTCGCCCTCGTGGTTCGACTGGAAGGTCGAGACCTCGAAGCCGAGTTCCGCGCCAAGACGCTCGCAGGCCGCATGCACGTCACCAAGCGTCGTCGTCCCATAGGTCTCCGGCTCGCGTGTGCCGAGCAAGTTCAGGTTGGGACCGTTGAGGATGAGGATGCGATCTGTCATCGCGCATTCGCCGTTACGTTTTGTCGCGGGTTAGCCGTCGCGCTTCGGTAGAGGGTGCAGCGGTCGCGGGCAAGGGAAAAAGCCGGCTTTTGCCGGCTCAAGCCCCTGTTCGCACATGATTTTGTCGTAAAATCGCGCGTTTAGGGTTTCGTCGGGCCTAACAGACCGTCGAACCGCATTCGCGCACATTGGCGACCTTGGTCGCCAGAACGCTCTCGCCGAGCGCGCCGGAAACGACCTCGTCGCCGATCACATAGGCCGGCGTGCCGCTGATGCCGAGTTCGTTGGCTAGCGCGTATGTGGCGCGGATGCGCTCGCCGATGCTCGGATCGTCCATGCGGGCGCGGATCTCGGCTTCGTCGCCGCCAAGCTCGGTTGCGATACCCATGGCGGATTCGTCGCTTGCGCGCCCGTCGAAGCCGAGCAGGCGCAGATGGAACTGCGGATATTGCTCGGGATAGAGATCGTGAAATGCAAGCGCCACGTGATGGGCTGCTTCCGAATCCGGACCGAGGATCGGGAATTCCTTCAGCACGAATTTCAGCTCGGAATCGCCTTCCATCATCGACACCATGTCGGCCATGGCTCGTTTGCAGTAGCCGCAGTTGTAGTCGAAGAACTCGACCACCGTCGCCGAGCCGTCGACATTGCCGAGCACCGGGTCGGCCATGCTGTCGAAGATGGCGGTTTTCTGGTCCTCGATGGCCTTGGCCTGGCCTTCGCGCTGCGCGGCCAGCTGTTTTTCCTGAAGGGCGTCCTGCACCTCGAGCATGACCTCGGGGTTTTCCAGCAGGTATTCGCGGATCGCGGCATTGATCTGCGCCTTGTCGAGCGGGGCCGGTGCTTCGGCGACCTCGACGGCGGTCTCCGCCGGCGCCTGTTCAGTTGCCGGCTGCGCGGCGAAATAGGTGGCGAAGGCCAGCCCGCCAATTGCGGCGACGGCGACAGGGGCGATCAGTTTCCAATCCAGGCTCGGCATGAGCAATCCTCTTGTTATCCCGTCGATCTAGCGACGGCTCTTTGGAATTTCAAAGCGTTGAATATCGTCGGCGCGAAGCGATTGCGGCGAGTTCTGCGGGAAGCGCCTTTTCGCGCGCGCCGCGAACACCTTCGCCTCCTTGTAGCGACCGGAGTAGAAATGCTGTTCGGCGGTCGCGAGGTCGGCGCTGCCGGTGTCGCCCAGCCGTCCATAGGCCATGGCGAGGTACCGGTAACCCTCCGCGTTTTCCGGATCGAGCGACAGCGCCACTTCCAGTTCGCCGACAGCGCGCTGCAGGCTTTGGCGATCTCCCTGCAGTACGAGGGCGTGACCAAGCCCGGTTTGCAGCAGGCTTGACCCGGTCTTGTCCAGCCGGGAGGCCTGGGTAAACGCCTCCGCGGCGCCCCTGGCGTTGCCGGCCTTCAGCTGGATTTCGCCCTTCATCTCATAGAGATAGGGGTTTGACCGGTCGGACGCGATCATCTTGTCGATCATCGGCAGCGCCGAGCGGGGCGAGCGATAGAGGAATTGCGCGATGGTCCGCGCATAGAGCGCGGCCTTGCTGCTCTTGGTCTTCGCCGCGAAGCTTTCAGCCGCCGACGGGCCATCAGTATAGGCTATGATCTTGGCGCGGGCCATGTCATGGCGCGTCTGCAGGGCCGGCGGGTCCTTCCTGTCGAAATAGCGGCTCTTGCGCGCAATGGTCTCCAGCGCGGATATGCGGTCGCGGGGTAGGGGATGGCTGATCTTGTAGGGATTGATGCGGTCGCTGATCAGCGAGATGCTGCGATCCATCCGCGTGAAGGTCGTCAGCAGCCCCTTGGGCGATTGGCCTGTTTTCTCAAGATAAGTGACCGCGGCGCGGTCGGCATTCGTTTCCTCGCCGCGCTGATAGGAAAGCAGGCCGCGTCTCGCTGCTTCCGCGCCGCCCATCATCAGCCCGCTGCCCGCGCCGACGGCGGAGCGGTTGCCGGTCGCACCGGCCGCGATCGCCGCTCCCGCGCCCAAAACCATGGTGGCGATCTGGATCGCCTGGGCGCGGTCGATCTGCTGGCGCAGCCGGTCCTGGTGCCCGCCGGCCAGATGGCCGATTTCGTGTGCGAGAACGCCAATCACCTCGTTCGGCGTTTCCGACTGCACGATGGTGCCGGTGTTGACGAAGATCTTGCGCCCGGAAACGAAGGCGTTGAATTCCGGAGAATTGAGGAGCACGACCTCGGTGCGGTCAGCGCGCACGCCTGCCGCTTTCAACAGCGGACGGGCATAATCGAGCAGGAGTTTTTCGATCTCGGCATCGCGCACGATCGGGCCCCGGCTTTGGGCCGCGGCGCCCGATACAGCGGCAAACAGCAGCGCAAACGCCGCTATCCACGTCGCCATCTTTTTCGCCAATTGGCAAAACTCCATCGTCTGTGCTTTTACAGCGCTCACAGTCAGGTGGGCTAACGCGATTTGCCCGCCAATCATAGCGAAATCAAGGCCCGCACACCGGAACGTGATGGCGGGCGAATGCCGGGAGCAGGCCTCAATGACACGTTTGTCGGCGCGCGGTGCGGTCGAGCCTTTTCACGCCATGGATGTACTGCGCGAACAGAACGCGCTCGCCCAAGCTGGCCATGACGTCTTGTCGCTGGCTGTCGGCCAGCCGTCCCATTCCGCGCCGAAGGGCGTGCTTGATGCGGCGGCCGCTGCGCTGCGCGACGCCAAGCTCGGCTATACCGACGCGCTCGGCCGAATGGAGACACGTCGCGCCATCGCTCGTCACTATGGAGAGCGCTACGGCGTCGAGGTTCCGGCCGAACGCATCGCCGTGACCACCGGGTCGTCGGCAGGCTTCTCGCTGGCGTTTCTGGCGGTGACCGAGCCGGGCGGCCGGGTTGCCATCACCGCTCCGGGCTATCCGGCTTATCGCAACATTATCAAGGCGTTGTCCCTTGAAGCCGTCGAGATAGAGACCGATCCGGCCGACAGCCACATGCTCACCGTCGCGGCGTTGGAAGCCGCGCATCGCGACAGGCCGATCGATGTCCTCCTCATCGCCAGTCCGGCCAATCCGACAGGCGCCGTCACGGACCGAGAGCACATGGCCGCCTTGATGGATTTCTGCCGCGACGAAGGCATCGCCTTCATCTCCGACGAGATCTATCACGGCTTGCGCTACACCGGCGACGACCGCTCCGCGCTGTCGCATTCCAACGACGTGATCGTCATCAATTCCTTCTCCAAATATTACTGCATGACCGGCTGGCGCATCGGCTGGATGGTGTTGCCGGAAGATATGGTCCGCCCGGTCGAGCGGCTCTCCCAAAGCCTCTATATCTCCGCGCCGGACCTGTCGCAGATCGCGGCGCCTGCGGCGTTTGGCTGCACGGACGAGTTGGAGGCGATCAAGGACGGCTACCGCGCCAACCGAGCGCTTCTGCTCGAGCGGCTGCCTTCGATGGGAATCACGTTTGCCGCGCCGCCGGATGGCGCGTTCTATGCGTGGTGCGACGTCAGCGCCCATACCAACGATTCCATGGAATTCGCGAAGCGCATGCTGCAGGAGATCCACGTCGCGGCGGCGCCGGGGCTCGATTTCGATCCGGCGAACGCCGAACGCTTCATGCGCTTTTCCTATGCCGGCTCGACGGACATGATTGCACGCTCGCTCGACCGCATGGAGACCTGGCTGAAGAGCTAATTCGCCTCTCGCGCCATCTCCGCCAGCTTGAGGACGGTGTTCAGATTGCGCGCGGTTTTGTCCGCCTTGACGAAGCGATCTAGTTTCTGCGCCATCACCGAGCGGCCGAAGCCGTCCGGCGTGTAGACATAGAGGACATTGCCGCGGATCTTCGCGGCTTCGTTTTCGGGCGCGATGGCGCGCAGTCCGTCGAGATCGGCGTCAGCCGGTGCGCCGTCGAGGAACATCAGGTGGAGCGCCTTGCCCGCATCGGCCGGGAACGGATTGGCGGCGATCGCGGCATCCAGGTCGTCGAGGGTGAGGGCGAAGACCGATGGCCTGAACCCGAATTCCCTTTCGATTGTACCGGCGATTGTTTGCCCCACATTTCCGGCGTCGGTCTCATCCGAGCCGAATACGCAATTGCCGCTCTGAATGTAGGTCCGGACGTCAGAGAAGCCCGACTCTTCAAGCAATTCGCGCAATCGCTTCATCGGCACGACATGCTTGCCGCCGACATTGATGCCGCGCAGAAGAACGATCCAGATCGCCATGTACCCGTCTCCCGTTCGCCTTCATGAAGGATCCTGTATCACCGGTTGGCAATCCGGCAGATAGGTCCGCCAAAGCCGGTTGCGGAGATTCCGCATCGCCACCGCGTCGGTCTTCTCCGGCCGGTAGGACGCGCCGCCGACGTGGACGAAACTGCCTTCAATGAGCTGGTCCGTCGCTTCGGATTCGCCCACGTCCGCGGGTTTTTTCGTTGTGACCGAGAAGCCAACCGTCGACAGGTCGAGTGTGCGGTAAAGGGTTTCCCAGTTGCCGCCGCCGGTGTCGAGGCCCCATTCGATGCGATGCTTGAAATCGATGGCCCGGCCGTCCGTGAGATCATAGCGAAAGAAGCAAAAACCCGCCCACAGGCTCCAGCGGCCAGGTGCGTTTCTCGGCCGTCCGAAGACGCTGCGCCCAGCCAAAACCTTGCGGAAATCGTAATCGGCGACCGGGATGCAGTCATGATCGATGAAGCCGAAGGCTTGGGGCCGTATATGCCGGACGACGTTGTAATAGCCCCAGTTCATCGCAATCCCGTGAGAGCGGTTCGGGCTCCATTCGGGATTGCGCGGCAGCGCCAGGTAGGCAATCCCTCGTTCCGCGCAGATCCGACGGATCGCGTCGCGCGCATCGGGGTTGCTTGAATTGTCCAGAATGACGAGATCGGCGCCGCGGCAGTGCCTGTTCCAACCCGCCGTGAGGAGATCGATCACCCACGGCGTGTTGAATGCGATCGCGAAGCAGGGAAAGGCGACGCCCTTGCCGGCGAGATGCGCTGCAAGGGCCCGTCCATCGGCGGCCTTCCGGTTCCGGAAAATCCGGTCGACAAAGGCGTTTCGCCTGTTTTTCAGCGCCCTTATGGCCCGGTTCGGGCTGAAGGCGGCGGCAAGGGACATTGCCATGACCGCCTGACGCGCCGAACGGCTTAGAAGAAGCCCTTGCGGGACCACCAGCCGGTACGCTTCGGCTTTTCCTCGGCGGCTGTTCCCTCCGAGGTGACGACCGGTTCGGCATCGAGATTGAGCGTTTCGGCGGTAGCGCGGCGGCGCGACGGCTTCTCGTCGACGTCGGTTTCCTCCGCCTCGGCGGCATTGTCATTGGCGACATCCGCTTCCTTCGGTGCTTCCTCGCTTGCAGCCTCTTCAACGACAGGCGCTTCCTCGGCGGGCGTCTCGGCCGCTTCTGCCTGCGCAGCCTGCTCGGCGGCGGCCTGTTCTTCGGCGGCCTTTGCGGCTTCCTCAGCCTTGCGGCGGTTCTCGGCTTCCTGTTCGGCGGCCTCGGCCGCGATCAGGTCGGCAAGCGGGCCGACCGGTTCGGCATCGGGCAGGCGGAACGGACGGCGATCGCGTCCGCCACGGCGTCCGCGTGAACGCCGACGCTTGCGCTTGCCGCCGCGGCCTTCGTCACGGTCATCCTCGTTGTCATCGGAAGCTTCGGCCGAATCCTGGCTGTCGTTCTCATCGCGCTCTTCGTCACGGCCCTTGCCGCGACGCCGGCGCTTACGGCGCTTCTTCGAGCGGCGGTCGTCGTCTTCCTCGTCCTCCTCGGACGTGGCGCTGCCGGTCTCTTCCTCCTCGAATTCCTCGACGATGTCGTCATCCTCGTCGAAATCGCCGTAGTCGGGCCGGATCGGCTCGACGCGGGGAAGGTCGGAGATTTCGCCCTTGTCGAAGGCATACAGATCCGCGCCGATCATCGGATCGGACACGATCTCGATATGCAGGCCGAAGCGGCCTTCCATCTCGGTCAGCGTCTCGCGCTTGTGGTTGAGGATATAGAGCGCGGTGTCGGCGTCGGTGCGCACCGTGATGTGGTGCTTGCCGTTGCGCATCAGATAGTCTTCCAGCGAGCGGATAACGTGCAGGGCCACCGATTGCTGCGAACGGATATGTCCGGTGCCGCCGCAATGCGGACAGGGCTGCATGGTGCTTTCCAGCACGCTGGCGCGCATGCGCTGCCGGCTCATTTCCATGAGGCCGAAATGCGAGATACGGCCGACCTGGATGCGAGCGCGGTCGTTTTTCAGGCACTCCTTGAGCTTCTTTTCCACCGCACGGTTGTTGCGGTTCTCCTCCATGTCGATGAAGTCGATGACGATCAGGCCGGCGAGGTCGCGCAGGCGCAACTGCCGCGCCACTTCCTCCGCCGCTTCCAGGTTCGTCTGCAGCGCCGTGTCCTCGATCGAGTGCTCGCGCGTCGACTTGCCCGAGTTGACGTCGATGGCGACCAGCGCCTCGGTCTGGTTGATGATGATGTAGCCACCGGATTTCAGCCGCACGCTCGGCTGGATCAACGCATCGAGCTGCGCCTCGATCCCCGTCTTGGCGAAGACCGGCTGCGATTCACGCCATGGCTGAACCATCTTGGCGTGGCTCGGCATCAGCATGCGCATGAAGTCCTTCGCCTCGCGGTAACCGTTCTCGCCGGCAACGAGGATTTCGCTGATGTCCTTGTTGTAGAGATCGCGGATCGACCGCTTGATCAGGCTGCCTTCCTCATAGACCAATGATGGCGCGGTGGAGGCCAGCGTCAGTTCGCGGACGCTGTCCCACATGCGCATCAGATATTCGTAGTCGCGCTTGATTTCCGGCTTGGTGCGGTTGGCACCAGCCGTGCGCAGGATCACGCCCATGCCCTGCGGCACCTGCAAATCCTTGACCACGTCCTTGAGCCGCTTGCGGTCGGTCGCATTGGTTATCTTGCGCGAAATGCCGCCGCCGCGCGCAGTGTTCGGCATCAGCACCGAATAGCGGCCGGCAAGCGATAGATAGGTGGTCAGGGCCGCGCCCTTGTTGCCGCGCTCCTCCTTGACGACCTGCACCAAGATGATCTGGCGACGCTTGATGACCTCCTGGATCTTGTACTGCTTGCGAAGGGCGCGCTGGCGCGGCCGCGCCTCGTCCATCGCGTCTTCGGAACCGACCGTGTCGATTTCGTCATCGTCGCTGTCGTCGGAATCGTCGTCCGAGTCATCGTCATTGTCGTTGCGGCGGCCACGGGTGTTGCGGCGGCCCCGGCGGCTGCGGCGTCCGCGCGAACGGCGGTTGTCGTCCCGGCCATCCTGCTCGTCGCCGTCATCGTCATCGCTGTCGTCGGACGCCGTCTCGGCGTCGTCGTCGTCCTCGTCCGTTTCCGGATCCTCGGAAATCACGTTGCCGTCGTCGACGGTGCGCGCCGCCATCGTGTCCGGCGTGCTGTCGCCTTCGTCCGCCGCGTCGTCGGCGGATGCCTCGGCTTCCGCCTTGTCGGCCTCGGCTGCCTGAGCTTCTTCCCAGGCGGCCAGGATCGCGTCCATGGCGACGGGTTCGGCATCGGGCACAGCTGCGACCCGCGGCTTGTCGCGCCGGCTGGAGCGGTTGCGGCGTCCGCCGCGCTTGCGCCGCGACGACGACGACGAAGCAGAGCGGCTGTCGCCGTCATCGTCGTTGTCCTCATCTTCCTGCTCGGCAAGACGCGCTTCTTCCGCCAGCAGCGCCTGACGGTCGGCCAACGGGATCTGGTAATAATCGGGATGGATTTCGCTGAAGGCGAGGAAGCCGTGGCGATTGCCGCCATAGTCGACGAAGGCGGCCTGCAGCGAAGGCTCAACGCGGGTTACCTTGGCAAGGTAGATGTTTCCGCGGATCTGCTTTTTGTGTTCTGATTCGAAATCGAAGTCTTCTAGGCGGTTACCTTTGACTACAACTACCCGGGTCTCCTCCCGATGGGAGGCATCGATCAGCATTTTGTTTGACATTGATTCTTGTTCCGGCAGCCGCGCATTCACCCGGAGGTTGCACCCGGTGGCGCATCGCACGGCGTCTCGCCGGCGGTGTTGAGCTGCTCATTGTATGTTCTGCCGGCGCCAGCGACATCGCGGCGAGAAAGGGGATCTCTCGTCTTTGCCGCGGTTCTCTGTCTGCTCTGGTCGAAAAAAACGCCATGAATAAAGGGGCCAACAAAACGACTGCATTAGGGCTCCGTGGATGGAGCCGGTTCATTCGCTCTACTCAAGAGCCGGGCTCGCGATAACCGGAACCCGTTGGATAATGCCGCCAGTTTACAACCGGACTGGCAGGCGAAACCTTCTAACTGTCAGGGTGCGGATTGACGCTCCACTGCATTTCCAATTTAGAATTTTGCTAAACGCGCTGCAAGCGTTTTAATTTTGCGTGACATGATCTTGGGGCCTGACAACGCTGGACTTCCGCCGATCGGGTAAAGAACCGGTTAACCATGTTGGCTTATCCACACCGGCAGCTTGATCGATAGGCGGCAACGGCGTTTCGGTATCGGGGAGGCGATGGCTCGGCAAGGCGGACATGAATTTTCACCCGGCGCGGCTCGGCGTTTCGCGACCGCGGCGCTGGCGCTCGTCCTTTTTCTGCTCACCCCGCTCGCTGCCTCCGCCGAACGCGCTCCGATCGCTCTCGACATGCGCATTGCCGGCGACGAGGCGGTCACGCGCATCGTCATCGAGTTCGACAGGCCGGTCGAAGTCTCGCACCGGCTGCTCAACCGTCCCTGGAGGCTGGTCCTTGATTTCAACAAGATCGGCTATGGTTTCGACGCCGAGGCGATCAACACGTCCGGCCTCGTTTCGGGGCTCCGCTACGGCGACATGGGCGGCAACCATTCACGCCTGATCTTCCGCACCCGGCATCCGTTCAAGATCGCCAGCATCGAGACCCGGGAGGACCGGGAAACCAGCCGTCACAATGTCGTGATCGACCTCGAGGCTGCCGGAGCGGATGAATTCGCCGAAGCGCTGGATCGCTCGCTGACCACCGGCGCGGTGGTCAACAGCGTCGAGAAGCGCGACCGGCTGGGCTCGGTGCGTCAGGACAACAGGCCTTTCACCATCATCATCGATCCCGGCCATGGCGGCATCGACAATGGCGCCAAGGGCGTTCGCGGCACGCTGGAGAAGGATGTCGTGCTGGATTTCGCCAGAACGCTGCGCGATCGGCTTTCGCGTTACGGCGGCGCGCAGGTCTTTCTGACCCGCGACAGCGACGTCTTCGTCTCGCTGCCGGACCGCACGGTTTTCGCCCGCGAGCATCAGGCCGATCTGTTCATTTCCGTCCACGCGGATTCGCTGCGCCAGCACGGTGTGCGCGGGGCGACCGTCTACACGATCTCCGAAAAGGCCTCGGACGAGGTCGCGGCGGCTGTCGCGGCCAATGAGAACCTGGCCGATTCCGTCGCCGGCGTCGAAAACGCCGAGGAGTTCGAGGGCGTGTCGGACATCCTCGTCGATCTGGCGCGGCGCGAGACGCTGGGTTTTTCGGTGCAGTTCGCGCGCTTGGCGATATCGGACATGAAGGGCTTTGCGCGGCTGATCAAGAACCCGCACCGCTATGCGGGATTCCGCGTGCTCAAGGCGCCAGACGTGCCGTCTGTCCTGATCGAGCTCGGCTATCTGTCCAACAAGGACGACGAGCATCTGCTCAATCAGAGGGAATGGCAGAACGGCCTTGCCGACCGCCTCGCCAATGCGATCGAGAAGTTCGCCGCGCTGTCGTCGCGCGACATCGAGTCGAGCGTGGCGGCCGGCCGGTGAGTGCGGCCTTTCGGGTGTTGCTGAAAAGGCACGCTTTTTTCCTGCCGTGCCATGGTCCCGTCCAATTTCGGTAGAATGGCTGGTTTCAAGCTTGGCGCGACTCTAGTAGCTTTGGCGCCTGTCCGGATTCCCGGCCTTCAATGGATCGCCGGGTGCGACTGAAAGAGAACAGATGCTTCGACTTCTTGGATATTTCTTCGGAATCGGAACGGTTATGGCCCTTCTGGTGGCCGCCGGCGTCATCATCTATGTCGGCGATCTGACCAAGGAATTGCCCGATTACGAGGTGCTCGCCAATTACGAGCCGCCGGTGATGACCCGTATCCATTCCTCCGACGGCCAGCTCATGGGCGAATTTGCGCGCGAGCGGCGCCTTTATATCCCCATCCAGGCGGTTCCGGACCGCGTCAAGGCGGCCTTCATCTCGGCCGAGGACAAGAATTTCTACCAGCATCACGGCGTCGACTTCTTCGCGCTGACGCGCGCGGTCATCACCAATCTGGAAAACGTAGCCTCGGGCAGCGATCGGCGTCTTGTGGGTGCATCGACGATCACCCAGCAGGTCGCGAAGAACTTCCTTTTGACCAATGAGCGCTCGATCGACCGCAAGATCAAGGAAGCCGTCCTGTCCTTCCGCATCGAGCAGGCCTATTCCAAGGACCGGATCCTCGAGCTGTATCTGAACGAGATTTTCTTCGGCAAAGGTTCCTACGGCCTCGCCAGCGCGGCGCTGACCTATTTCGGCAAGTCCGTCAACGAGTTGAACCTGCAGGAAGCCGCCTATCTCGCGGCGCTGCCCAAGGCGCCGTCGAATTACGATCCGTTCAACGACACGGAAGCGGCTACCGAGCGGCGCGACTGGATCATCGACCGGATGACCGAGAACGGCTACGTCACCGAGGAAGAGGCGTCCGTGGCGAAGCAGCAAGGGCTGGGCGTCAATTACCGGCGGTCGGGAGACACGGTTTTCGCATCCGAATATTTCACCGAAGAAGTGCGCAAGCAGATCGTCGATCGCTATGGCAATGACGCGCTTTACGAGGGCGGCCTGTCGGTTCGCACGACGCTCGATCCGAAGCTCCAGATCATGGCGCGCAAGGCGCTGCAGCACGGGCTGATCAAATACGACCGCGAGAATGACGGTTATCGCGGCCCGGTCACCACCATCGACGTGTCGGGAGACTGGGGCGTGCCGCTTGCCGGCGTCGAGCGGCTGAGCGACGTCCCGGAATGGAATCTCGGCGTCGTTCTCTCCGTCGGCGATGACGGTGCGAAGCTCGGGCTGCGTCCCGATCGCCAGATTTCCGGCGACGTGGCGCCGGAGCGCGACACGATACAGCTTACTGCGGCAGGCCTCGATTGGATCAAGACCACCAATATCGACGGCAACCGCAAGAAGGTCGGCGGCATCGGCGACGTGCTCAATGTCGGCGACGTGGTCTATGTCGAGAAGTCGGACGACGGCTGGGAACTCCAGCAGATCCCGGCGGTTTCCGGCGCTCTGGTCTCGATGGACCCGAACACCGGTCGCGTGCTCGCCATGGTTGGCGGCTTTTCCTACAATCAGTCGCAGTTCAACCGCGCCACGCAGGCCTATCGCCAGCCCGGTTCTGCCTTCAAACCCTTCGTCTACGCAGCCGCACTCGACAATGGCTATACGCCGGCTTCGGTGGTGCTGGATGCGCCGATCCAGCTCGTCTCCGGCGGCGAGGTCTGGCAGCCGAAGAATTATGGCGGCGGCTTCGCCGGGCCCTCGACGCTGCGTCTCGGTATCGAGCGGTCGCGCAACCTGATGACGGTCCGCCTCGCCAAGGACATGGGCATGCAGCTGGTCGCCGAATATGCCGAGCGCTTCGGAGTCTATGACGACATGCCGCCGCTGCTCTCAATGGCGCTGGGTTCGGGCGAAACCACCGTGCTGCGCATGGTGTCCGCCTATTCGGTGATGGCCAATGGCGGCCGCTCCATCGAGCCGTCGCTGATCGACCGCATCCAGGATCGTTACGGGCGTACGATCTACAAGCACGACCAGCGCGGTTGCGAAGGCTGTAACGCCGAGCGCTGGGCAGGGCAGGAAGAGCCGACCCTGATCGACAACCGCGATCAGGTCCTCGACCCGATGACCGCATACCAGATCACCTCCATGATGGAAGGCGTCGTCCAGCGCGGGACCGCCACGATCCTGCGCGATCTCGGCCGCCCGCTCGCCGGCAAGACCGGCACGACCAACGAGGAAAAGGACGCCTGGTTCATGGGCTTCACGCCGAATCTCGTTACCGGCGTCTATATTGGTTTCGACACGCCGAAGCCGATGGGCCATGGTTCGACCGGCGGCGGTCTGGCGGCTCCGGTCGTGAAGGAATTTCTGACCGCCGCGCTCAAGGATGCGCCGATTGCCGATTTCCGGCTGCCGGAGGGCATGAATGTCGTCGAGATCGACCGCAAGACGGGCATGCGCTCGCAGGGCGGCCCGGACACGATCCTCGAAGCATTCAAGCCGGGAACCGGTCCGGCCGATTCCTATCAGGTCATCGGCATCGAGACGGTTGCCGTCCAGATCGAGGAGCAGCGCAAGATTTCACCGCGCGCCCAGGAAGCCATCCAGTCCGGGCAGGGCGGTCTCTTCTGATATCGCCAGGCCTTTACACATGGGCGCCGGGTGCCTAAAACCCGGCGCCTGAACAGATTTTCACGAATCCGAGGGACAGAAAATGCGCGCCGAAACCGCGACGCTCGTCGACGACATCAAGCAGGCCATAAGCCTGCTGAGGAGGCATCTTTGACTGGGACGAGTCCGTCAAACGCCT
>NZXU01000120.1 GCA_002698425.1 Ahrensia sp.
TTGTTCTGCGTCATCTTCCTGCTCCTTTCCGCAACGGCCAACAACGACTGCAGCATCAAAGCAGGTCGCCACCATTACTCATAGGATCTCGGATGGCGCGAAGCCGACCAGATCGGCGACGACATAAAGGGCCGCGGCAAACGGGAGCCCGTCGAGATGCTCAACAAGTCGGAACACGTCGCCCTTGGCATCGGACAGGGGATCGAACCAGCCCTGGCCATCATGAATGACAATGATGATCTCCTCGCCGCGGCGGTACTTGACCGCGCGGCGGGTGCTCTCCTTGACATCGACGGCAAAGCCGGCGGTTTCGAGCACTGCGCTGCAGGCGACCTTTCCCCTCAATTCTTCGAGTTCTGCTTTTTCCATTTTCTCTTCCGCGTCCGGCGCGTCCTCTGTTCGGGTTCAAGCTCCCGATCTTCTCGGGGCGGATCCCGGAGGCCGCGAAGAGCAAGGCAGGACAAGGGCGCGTCTGGCAAGCCGGCATTTGTGCCGGGTCGCATGTTTCCCTGCCAGAAGCGGCGCCAGCTTCCCTTGCCGGCCGCTGCGAGCGAGCGGCACCAGGGGTGTTTCCGTTGCTCTCCAATCCTCCCCGTCGCCCCCCGCGTCAGGGATGTCCGCCCGGATGGGGGAAGACCGCTTGCGGGCTTCAGCTCTGCCAACAGCCCGGCCCGAAGGGCGACGCCAGACATCCGCCCAAAAAATGGTGCTCAGCTTTGCTGGCGTACCCCGCTGCCTTGGGTTTCCTCCCGGTCGTCCTCAATCATCCTCGCCCGTAAGTTCCTTCCATCGGCCGGTATCGACATCAATGTAGCCCGGCGGATATGACTTTCCGATCTCCGCAAAGGTGGCATCGCCCTCCGTGTGAACCGCGAGCACAGAGCCTGGCTCGAGCGGCGCGTTTGCGTAGAGGTCGAAATCCGATTTCTCTGGAATTGCCCCGGCTTTCCATCCAAGGGTGGCTACCGCCGCAGCGGCCGCGGAGTGAGATCGGCTGGTCTTTTCAAGGGGCACTGCCATCTCAATTACCCGCGCTGTGCCGATCTGCGCCAAAGAAGCGGATAATCGCGGATCGCGGAGCCAAAATGACGCGACTTCCCCGCCCCACCGTTCCATTAGAGGCACAACACCACCATCTTCCACGGAAACGGGGTGCGAGGTCATCCAAAATTTGCCGGATCTGCCATGGCGCTGTTCGCTGTGGAACGGGCTCTTTGTGAAAAGAACCTCTGCGTCGGCGGCCAACAATTGGCCCGAAGCAACGAGAGCATCGAGCCGGTGCTGCAAGGTCTCTGGCGTAGAAAGATGGATGCCCGATCGGTGTAGGTCTTCGACTTCCTGATCTGTAAGGCGGGTGTAGTGATATGCTCGTATCGCACGCACGCGCATCAATTCGTTCACTTCCTCGAGCAGGTCATAATACGCGCTGGCATGGGGGTTTTCTGGCCGGATGGGTGATCGACCGGGACCGCGACCGAGGTCATAGGATAAAAAGATGGCGTGGTCGGTTTCGAAATAGTCCTGGATCAATTGGCGGTGCGGCTCCAGGACTTGGCGCAGCTCATCATCGAAGGAACTATAATCCCAGAGATCGATGGGCGCCGAAAGAGCGCTAGCCTTCTTCAAGTGCGCCATGTCGATCGAGGACCTTCATCAGGGCGGAATTTGCGTTCGTGAAATTTTCGAGCTGCCCAGCCAGCTTGTATTGCCACTTAACGCCGTGAAACAGGTTGTTGCGGTACCGAAAGATGATGATCAGGACGGCCGCGACCCGATCCCGGTCGCCATTGTTGCTGCCATCGATCACCGCAAGCACCATGTCGCCAAGAGCGTTGGCGGGAAGGTGCAAATGCTCGAAATGATCGGTGACCGCACCGCCTTCAAAATATCGCGCGCGGAAATAGGCGAGTTCAGGTTCAAGCATTGGCGCATCAAGCGTGCACTCTCCCCGCCAGCGGTCGACAGCGTCGCAGATGGCGCTGGCACTGCCCTCGGCGTTCAGGATCCTGGACTCAAACAGGCTCCACAAGAGCGAGAAGTCGGAAATCGCGTCAAGCTCGGCGCGTGATAGGTGACTAAACCCATGTGCCCTTGCTTTGAGCCAAGCGATCGTTTCGGTCATGTCACCTCCGGGGTCTCGGACCATTGGCCGGTGATGATTGGTTTGATCTCACGCCAGTAGGTCGGGTTGTCGCAGCCTTAATGCCTCACTCATCGGCATCCGGAGTTTCACAGTCCTCGAGATAAGCATCGGAGAAGTCGCTCTTGATCTCGACCCACATGGGAAGGTGATCGCTCATCTGGTAGGTCCGCCAGTCCTCGAAATCGCCTTCCTTCACATGATCAGCATATTCGGCATGCTGGCTGGATTGGTAGACATATTTGTAGAAGTCGAAGACGTCCGCGCCACGCAATTCGAGGGCCACGTATCCGCGATCATGGTCAGGCTTCCAGAAAGCGATTTGGTCGTACGCCTTGTCCTTCTTGACGTTTGAGCCGGGAATTTTGCGGATATCGTCGGGCACCTTGAAGCCATTGGCTTCCAGGGCCTGCATCGTTTCATGCTCCTTGCTCAGGATGTTGAAATCTCCGAGCAGCGCCGTCAGGACCTTGTTGGCGGGATTGGCGTCGAGCTCCTCGGCGGCGCGAGCGCCGAGGGCTTCGGTGAGCTTCACGATTTCCTGCCGGCGTTGTTCAAGCAGTTTCTTGTCGGACGCATCGCCATAGTAAATGTGGACCGTCGCAAGATCGATTTTTAGCCAGTTCGCCTGAAAGCTGACCAGGAAGGGTGTACGGGCAAATTGCTTGAAACTCTCATCAAGCGTGTCGCCAGGAAACCGGAGCCTGTAATGCCTCCCGGTTACTCTGTCGCCGGGGATTTCGACATTCACCTTCCCGCGCGTGTTCGCCGGGCGCGTGACCTTCGTTCCTTTTGTGAGGGCCAGCGCGCAGCCCTCCGGGAGGGATAGCCATGACCCCTTTGGAAGGGCGATTTCGAGATCCTGGTCTAATTGGATGGTGCCGTTCTTCTTCGTCTCGGACTTGGCCTTGTAGACACCGGAGAGATCGGTTCCTTCCGGCAACTCCAGGGTCAGTCCGTTTTCCAGCTTGACCCGCTCCCCGAAGCTTGCGAGCACCTTTTTCCCGTCCGGCAGGGTGAGCTCGCCGGCGATATGGCGGAAACGGACGCGATCGCGATTGAACAGGAATACCATGCGTTCGCCGTTGCCGGCGCCGCCATCGGTCACATCGGTTGCAATATAGTCCCAGTCCGGACCGAGAATGCGCTTCAGTTCGAGGAACTCGTCGAGATCGCCGCGAACCTCTTGCAGCGCCGCGATGTCGAAATTCGATATGATCTCGGCCATGTAGTAGAGCGGCTCGTAGGACTTCCGGCCGCCATATTTGTTGCCGCCGAACTCGCGGATGTTCCAGGTGCCGATCCGAACGGTCGTCATGCGGTCCACGTTTTTGGGGAAGTGCGCGGCAAGGGCTTTGCGAAGAGCGCGCAGCCCCTTGATCGTGCGCAGCCGGATCGCTTCCCGGTCTTCGCCAAGTCGCGCGTTCTTTCGCAGTTTACTGTAATACGGCATGGCCCCCTCCCGAATATTTTGCCTTCAGCAATAATCGTTCGACGAAAACGACCCTACAACCAATCCGTGCTTTGTCAAAACGTCCGATAGTCTTCGACCGGACATGTCGCGGGGCATTCCGTAACGGCGAATGGGTTCAGTTTCGTTTTCTGCAAAACCCTGAAGCGTCCCCGAATTGCGACGCTCACTCACTTGAGCGGCGCGGTTACGATAACTGAGAATTATTGTGACGGGCGATCTCCACTCGGCAAAGCAGTTTCGGGAACAGATTACGTCACTTCGGGGTAAGTCCGCCGCGGTCGTTTACGGATTTGCACCGGCCGGACGATTTACACAAATCTGGTACGATCAGTGGCGCAGTTCTGTGATCTCGTCATATGGGAGTGCGCTTGAGGAAGTGGGCTTACATCCATATTTCGTCGATGCAGCGACATTCGCTCGACAAGCCTTGGATGGTTCGCTTCCGGAGGTGGTCTGCGCGTTTAATTTGAATGCCGGTGTCACTCCGATCCACCACTGGAGCATGGTTCCGTCGGTCGCCAGTTGGTGCGGGATCAAACCCTTTCCATCTGAGGCGGATGTTCTCATTGTTGGCGAACGAAAGGACACAGCAAGCCTCATAGCACGAGAATGCGGTTTCGCCGTTCCGAAAACCTTTCACAAAGACCAACTGCTCTCTATCCCCCCCGATATGCCCGTCATAGTAAAGCCGCGCGACTTGGGAGGAAGTGTCGGGCTTATGCGGTCAACGGCCGGACAGCTTGCGGTGGACTGAACCGCCCCGGGTTTGCCGGAGGCTCCAACTCCTGAGTAGGATGGAGCATCATGAGCAAGACAACGAACAAGTATTCTCCCGAAGTCCGCGAGCGCGCCGTGCGCATGGTTTTCGACAATCAAGGGCAACATGACAGCCGCTGGTCGGCGATCATGTCGATTTCAGCGAAGATCGGCTGTGCGCCGCAGACGCTGAACGAGTGGGTCAAGAAGGCCGAAGTCGATCGCGGTGAACGGGCCGGCGTCACGACCGAGATGGCCGATCGGCTTAGGGCGCTGGAACGGGAGAACCGGGAGCTCAAACAAGCCAACGAGATCCTGCGCAAGGCATCTGCGTATTTTGCCCTGGCGGAGCTCGACCGCCGACCGAAGTCATGATTGCGTTTATCGACGATCACCGTGGAGAACTCGGGGTCGAGCCGATCTGCAGACATCTGCCGATTGCCCCGTCCACCTATTACGATCATCTGACCAAGCAGGCCGATCCGGAACGGCTCTCGGATCGAGCCAAGCGCGATGGCGAACTGCGTCCCGAGATACAGCGCGTTTTCGATGCCAATTTCGAAGTCTACGGCGTGCGCAAGGTCTGGCGCCAGATGCGGCGCGAAGGGTTCAGTGTGGCCAGATGCACCGTCGAGAGACTGATGAAGGACATGGGCCTCGAAGGCGTCATTCGCGGCAAGAAGATCAAGACCACGCTTCCCGACAAGGCCCAGCCATGCCCGCTGGACAAGGTGAACCGCCAGTTCCGCGTGCCAGCGCCGGACATGCTTTGGGTGAGCGATTTCACCTATGTCGCCACCTGGCAGGGCTTCGTCTACGTCGCCTTCGTCATCGATGCCTTCGCGCGCCGCATTGTCGGATGGCGCGTGAGCCGCACGGCCCATGCCGGGTTCGTCCTGGATGCCCTGGAACAGGCCGTTCATCAACGACGGCCGGGAGCGGGATTGGTGCATCACTCCGATCGCGGATCGCAATACCTGTCGATCAAATACACCGAGCGACTGGCCGAGGCCGGGATCGAACCGTCGGTCGGCAGCGTCGGCGATAGCTACGACAACGCGCTCGCCGAGACGATCAACGGCCTCTTCAAGGCAGAGGTCATTCACCGTCGTGGACCATGGCGCAGCTTCGACGCCGTGGAATACGCCACACTCGAATGGGTCGACTGGTTTAACAACCGCCGTCTGCTGGAACCCATCGGAAATGTCCCGCCAGCAGAGGCCGAAGCAACCTTCTACGCAGCTCTGGAAACGTCAGAAATGGCCGCGTAGCTTATATCAACCAGCCTCCGGCAAACCCGGGGCGGTTCAGTAGGGTAGAAGGCTTACACCTTAGACAAGTTATTAGATCGCCAGCAGCGGATCACCCCTCAACCCTTGTGAGATAAGTAAGCGCTTACTCGACAGCACTTCGGATTTGGTGGGAAAAAGTTGCAATAACGGTGTCAGAAGGGATCAGAAATTCTGTTAGAGATGGCGCCAAGCAAGCCTTTCAGCTTGGCTGTCGGAACTGCGGGTGACCAAGTGAACGGTGGCGCGGGCCGGCCCGACATGCTCTTGCTGGCTCGACATACAGCGAGTCATAGAAAAGCGTTTGCTTCGGGTGTGTAGTTCCGCATCGATCAGGTCGGCGCTCGCCACAGACGATCCTCGCGTCAAGGAGCACTTGTTGTCAATTGAGCCTGGTTTACCCCTTCAAGGCGCGGAGGTTTCGAGGGAGTGTAGTCGTCGATGGTCGAACGATCGTTCTCAGTGATCGGTTTCGATTCCGCCTGGACCGACAAGCCAAAGGCCCCAGGGGCGATATGCATAGTCCGAGTCCTCGACAACGCGATTGAGTTCGTGGATCCCCGGCTTGCATCATTCGCGCAGGCATTGGAGATCATCGAAGCTGAACGCTCGAGTTCGCGTATGTCTCTTGTGGCAATTGACCAGCCGACAATCGTTCCAAACATGACCAGCTTGCGCCCGGTGGATCGGGTGGCAGCGTCACTGATCTCGTGGATCGGGGGCGGCGTTCAGCCGGCGAACCGGTCTAAGAAAGGCATGTTCGACGACGACGCACCGATATGGAGATTCAAGGAGCGGCTCGCCGCTGTGGAGGATCCAGAACAAGCGCGACGCGCGACGGCCGGCAAATTTGTGATGGAGGTGTTTCCTGCTCTAGCGCTCGCCGGCATCAACGAGGCATTTTGCGTTCAGCTCGGGGCTCCACGCTACAACCCGGCCCGCAGGAGGACCTTCAATTCGACGCACTGGCTAAGCGTCGTGAACGTCATTGAAGTTTTCGGAAACAGTTTAGACGTAGCCGGCATCAGACAATGGTGCAGCGACCAGCTCCTGCTAGACCGACCGAGAAAGGCTGACCAAGACAAGCTCGACGCGGTGATATGCGCGCTCATCGGACTTCACTGGATGACTGCGCCACGAGATCGATCAGTGATGATCGGCGATTTATCGTCGGGCTACATGGTCGCTCCGGCGTTGCACGGTGTGCATGAGCGCTTGATCAGAAAGGCAACCGAGACAGAAGTCCCGATCGATGGCGTGGTGCCGGCTGCTTCATAGCCGCTTTTTGTCGGACGTTTGCGGCGCACCGGACAACGAGACCGGTTTCAAGCACGACATACAATTGCGGAATGGAGGCTTACGCCTTGAACTCCTGATCGCGGTGAAACGCCAGATACGGCAAATGGCCCGGGCTGAGCTGAAGCACTCCTGTCATTGTGCGTTCGAGATGATCCCTTGACGCTTCGGAAAGCGCGGGGGACCAGAGCGGCTCGCCGACATCCGTAAAACTGACCAGGCCGGCATCGAAGGTCGCATCCCAGAGCGCGGACAGAAGCAGCCCGTTGAACACATCCAGGCGCTCGGCATCGGATTTGCATTTTGCCCAGGGCTTCATGTGGCTGGCACGCACCAGATCCGGCTCGGCAATGCCAGTAAGGGGACAGCGTTTGTTCCAGAACCGCATCAGGCTATCCCTGAAGATGTTTTGGCCAACTCGCTGGACGACCAAACGCTCGGCTTCGGTTGTCTTCGGAAGACTGGAGGTCCGGTCTTCAAATCGCCTCAGCGGATCATCCGGGAGCGCGATTGAAAGGTCATAGACACGCGAAAGCAGGGCATGCAGCTCGCCGATCGTGGCAACGACATAGCTCGCGATTCCGGGTCCGGTGAGGCCCTCATGAGGTTGGCCGAGCTCTGCGGCCACTCCGCGGTGATTTATGGAAAGTGCCCACGGGCCACTCTGTCCGCAGCCAGCGAGAGCCACCTCTCCCGGCGCAGTAGCTGACTCCCGGATCAGCCAGCCGTCATTCTCCTCGTGGGGGATACGCCAGCCATTGTCATAGGCCGCCTTCTCAAGTTCGGTCCTGACGATCCAGCTTTGCGGAGACTCAATCTTCATCGTCTTAGCATGCACCAGATGGGAGAACGAGGCGATAGGCCGACCAATAGGCGTCGCGACCGGCGCGCCACAGGGATGCGGATGTAACGCCGTCGAGCGGTTCACTCGCGATAGCCATATTTGCGATAGCGTTGGGCGGTTGGCTCGAACTCCGCCTTGAACCAGTTCCGATCGAGATCCCAGTGCTCGACGGCGTGCCGGTAATTGTTCAGCGGCCGCCTCTGGTTGGCAAGCATGGTCAGGTGGGAGTGCGTGCGCTCGAAACGACGCCAGGTAGCGGGCTTGCCCCAGCTGTCATACTTGGCTGGCAATCCCTCAGGCAGCTCCATGTAATAGCAGTAGTCGAGCCTTATATGGCGATCCGATATCGGCAATCCCT
This sequence comes from Ahrensia sp., assembly GCA_002698425.1. The sequence goes on from NZXU01000120.1 coordinate 8,158, forward strand.
TCGTTATTCCGACCCGGTATCCGACATAGGCGAGAGGTGACGCTTCCTCGCCCTCAAATGTGCCGGCTCTGAACTCCCGGATCGACCGCTGGATTTCGGGTGGGGCCGGACGGGCCAAAGCCTTCTCGCGCTCATCATCAACCACCTTTTTCTCTGCGAGATACTGCTGGTGGTTCTTGTGCAAATTCCAGAAAATGGTTGCAGCAATTGCGATGATGACAAGCAGCCACCAGTCGTCGTTCATGGTGTTCCTCTCGGATAAGCTTTCAGGATTGCGAAGATGATCTGGCTTAGAGATCCATCGCCGAGAAGGTGCCGTCCGTTTCCATTCCGAGAAGTAGTCTGGGCCGTTTACATCGGCGGGATCCAAGATGTAACGCAGCTCGTCGCGGGTCAGGCTATAGGCGCGGGTGTAGAAAGCGCCTAACTCGGCGCGCTGGTAAAAATGCATAGTTCATGCCACCACCAGAAGCTCGTCATAGAGATGCGGGAATTCTCTAAATACAACTGCACAGTCAGCTTGATTTATGCCGAGCCAATCCGCGACAACTACGTCAAGATTGCGCAACAACTCCTTCCCGCGCGGAACATCCCACAAGACTTGGCTCCCGGCATCGCTGCCTAGGTCGTTAAGCTGGCTCGCTATCTGGATTACTGCTTTCGCCTTCGGACTATCGGTGTCAATTTGAGGGACTGGCACGCGTCGCAGAACGTATCCCTTGATATGTTTATCTACGAATGGCCTTATAATAAAATCTGCAATTCTTGAGTTCAGGTAGCCCAACAGAAGGTATGCGGCCTCACGGGAAATAGAATCGGCTCGCAACCCGGTTATTTGAACAGCTGGCGTATCATATGAAGACAGCTTTTTTTTCGTTAGACAGGATATAAGGGTCACTGTGTCGTCGTTGCGAGCGATATCGCGAATTAGAATTCTTGAACGATCCTCATCGAGGAGAACTCCTTTTTCCTGAGCTCTAAGGTCGGCATCTCGGCTGGAAACAAAAAACGACGCATCCGCGAAGTTATCGTTGAACTGGTGAATGTCTCGATTCTTCCCAACCGGGCGAGCATTCGGATTGTCATGGGAAATCGCGAATGTCTTATGAGTCGTCGCATGCCATTCGGCGGTCAAGCCAAACCGAAGGGACGGTGCATAGGCGGGTGCAGCGAGGATGGATTGATGTGCCCTCAGCCCATTAATGTCTTTGTGCAGTTCGCCAAACGCTCCGGAAGCGAGATATTCCTCGAAAGGTTTTCCGCGCAGGGATACACCCAAGTCTTCGGTAAGTATGAAGGTGGGATCTGTAATCGTATATGAAAACCAGTGCTCTTCTCGTTTGCTCTTTTTATATTCGATGATTGAAAAACGATAGCTCGCGTGGACCCTGGAAAAGAAGGCGTGCTTGGCATTCTGGAAATGTGCGATCTTCTCGATAGTGCCATTTTCCCAAAGACGGTGACGCAGCCCTGTGCAGTCCTCTTCAACAAGGTAACCAACCGGAACCAGCAGCCCAGATACCCCATCAGGCTTCAGCAAGTCGGGCAGTCTACACAGGAAAAGCTTGTAGAGATCCCTTCGCCCAGAGAGGGCGTCGTAGGGCTTAAACTTGAAAACCTCTTTCAATCTGTCGGCCAGCTCAGAGGACGAACCGTCTTCTTGCTGAAGAATGTCCCAGGGTGGATTCCCAACAACGACATCGAACCCGCCGCGCTGCATCACGTCGGGAAACTCCAGCGGCCAGTGAAAGGCCCGGGCGTTGCGGGCGGCCTTGGGTGCATCAACCATCGCCTGACGCATCTTGCCTTGATTGAGGGCCATCCAAAGTTCTTCGGTCGTCGGCACCGTGCGGGCCGAAGCCCCCGCCGGTGCGCCGCCAACCTTGGGCAGCAGGAAGGCGGAAACGTAGAGATCCGCAGCCGCCTTGGCGCGGACGAAAGTCTGCCCCTTGCGCAGTTCCTTGAACCGGGCGGCCTTGGCCCCGATCTGCTCTACCGTATCCTCAGGCAGGTCGCGGAATCCCGAGAAATCCAGCGCCAGCGGCTTTATGGCAGGCATGGCGGCTTGCCCAGTTCCAAAGTCGAAACCGCCCTGACCCTTCGTCGTGTCTTGGTTGGCCTTCTTGTAGTATTTGGCCGTGTCCTTGTCGTCGCCGGTTAGCGGCTTATAGGCAGCATCGGGGATGCCGTCCTCCAGCACCTTCAGGTCAAACACCCCGAGCAGCGCATCGCCGCAGCGGATCTGCGCGTCGAAGAAGCCTAGGGGAAGGCCGGGGTCCACCGTCTCGATCCAGAGAGCGACCTTGGTCAGCTCCACCGCCATCGGGTTGCGGTCCACCCCGTGGATGCAGCAACGTGCAACATCACGAAGCGCGTGGCGGAAATCGGCGAGCGCCGGCGTGCCCTCGGCCCGGATGCGGGCCAGCCGCGTTGCGATGCGGCGCGCGGCTGCCAGCAGGAAGTGGCCCGAACCACAGGCGGGGTCGATGACCGAGAGTTTCAGCAGCGCCTTAGCGGGATCGTCCGCCTCGGCCTCGGTGTCATCCAGCACGGGGTCGAGAGCAGTATCGAGGAGGGCCTGCACGAGGCTGTCGGGCGTATAATAGGAACCTGTTGTCTTTCGCTGGTTGCCGACCATTTCCGCGGCTTCAGTTGCAAATCGTAATTTGCGTCCATCATCTGAAAGTTGCGGCTGAAGCTCCAGCAAAGATTCGTAGACCGAACCCAGTTCTTCCGTTTCCATGGCACGCCAGTTGACCGGAACAAGCGCACCGTCCTGCCGGAGCCACCCCAGTTGGAACAGCGCACCCATGAACGCGTGGTTCGGCAGCTTCGCGCTTCGCAAGTCCGGCATCTGACCAGATGCAAACAGTCCACCGAGGGCCGGCAGACCGAGCCTTGGTTCACCGTGGGAAAGAGCGCCGAACACGACCTTCATACCTTCAAACCGATCGTGATGCCTGTCCCAGGCACTACGCCGAATGGCAAGAGATCGCAGGTAGGCCAGGCCAAAACCGCTCGCATAGGCTTCGCGAGCGTCGAGCTTCACATTCTCGGGATGGAGAAGGTTGCGGTCTTCGGCGACCATCAGAAAAATCAGCCGATAGACCAGCTTTAACAACTCATTAAACCAGGTTGTGAGCCCGATCTTGCCGGAAATCAGGTCAGCACGCAGTTCCGGATTCGCTTCCAGAAATCCTGATCCAAGGATCCTCAGCGCCTCTTCCACTTGCCCCGCCAAACGGTCACGTGCCGCCTCACCCTCGCGCGCACCGGCATCGCGCCATCGCTCCAGGGCGCAGTCCGACGCCGGCGTTTCCGCTTTGCCGAAACGCGATCGATGGATGAGAAGCCAGAGAACAGCGAAAGAGGCGATGTCGTCGTTCTCGAAGATCTGCGCGAGGTTCGCTTCGATAAAAGCCGGACGGGTCAGCGAAGCGTTGTCGCGCATCAACCGGATGACAACGCCATTCGACGCCAGCCCCCACAACGCTTCCTCGCGGTCATTGAGGTAATCCTGAAGCGCGAACGCGGCCGACTTGCGCCGATCCGTCGAGAGACTGCCGGAAACCTTGTCCAACTCATCAGTAGGCGGAACTACGACGACCGGAACGCGGTCACCGCCGGCTACCAGCGACACAAATGAGTTAGGCTGAGACAGGTCCGCAAATCCAAATGCTTCCTTGAGCATCCCATCAACGAACCGGATCGTTGCCGGACGGCCCGGCTGCTCCAACTTGGCGAACTTGTCGAAATGGGCCTGGGCAACACGGAAAGAGGCCGAAAGCTCATCGCGAAGCGAGAGGCCCTGGCGGATACCATAGCTATCAGGGTCTTGTTCGTCAGCATCCAGCGCATGGATCGCGCTAATCATTGCCGAACTGATCAGACTTCCTTCCAGCGTCAGTGCCGGGAAGCTGGTATCAGCAGCTGCCTTTCTGCTCATGTGTTCGCTCCGGGCAGCAGCACAAACAACCCGATGACATCAGGTGGAAAAACAGGTTCGACCGTGACCCTGGGACCGCCCTGCCCCGCCGCTCGGACGCGCGCATGATCCTCCTCCAACACCCTCCCGCGTTGCCAGACATAATCGGCTACAGGTCCCGATATCAGACCAACTAGAGTATCTCTTGCCTGGCTAATGATACGGCTCCTGGCGGCGTCCGTCAGATCTCCTGTCGCTTCCGCTCGAAGCATCGTCCAAGCGGCTTCGCCTCCGCTGATTTCACCGCCCGGATTGACAGCTATCACAGATGCCTCTTCGGCAAGCAGCACCCTCTCGGCACGCGCATGAACAGTAAGCTTGAATCGCAGCCGCAGTAGCAGCAGCATCGTTCGTTCCGAGACACCTTTTGAAGGCCAAGCGCCAACCCGACCGATCCCAAGCCCCGGCAGCGCATCAGGTTCAAGCGCGGCTTCGAGGATTGCTTCCGAAATGGTTGCCACGAGCGGATGCGCGCGGCCCAGGAGGGTCGTTCCCGAAGGGGCCGGCTCTGCCTCGGCCAGACGTTGCGTTCCCTGAAGACCGTTGTCGGCAAGCCTGTCGCGAATTGAGCGTGGCAAGGCATCAAGATGTGCCGCGACGATCCCATTGCGAGGCTCAACCGGAGCATCGAAGCGAGCCATCGCCGAGGAGATGAAAGATCGCGCCTCTTGGGGACTGCCGATGATCGATTTCGCCCTGTTCCACTCGGGCACCACATCATCAGGCTTCAGTGCGTTCTGGGCGAAACGACTGCGCGACCGGCTTTCATTCTCTTCCGCATCTTTCCAGACTGCCTCGACCTGTCGCTGACCATCGGCAAGCATGTCGAAGAAGTCATATTGTTTACTTGCGCCGCGTCTCAGGAGCATGGATGCCATCAAGGCATCGGTGACGGGGCCACGTTCATCGGGCAATGGCACAGTTACCCCGGTCGCCTTCCTGATCGCTTCAGCCTTGCGCAGAATTACATCAAGCACCGCACCGTCGATCGCACTGTCAGGCGAGAACATGAGAATAGAGCGCACTTCGTCTTCAGGCTGGCCGAACCTGTCGACGCGGCCTTCTCGCTGCTGATGACGAGTCGGATTCCAAGAAAGGTCGTAGTGAACAACCGTATCGAATTGAAGCTGAAGATTGATGCCTTCAGAAAGGCAGTCGGTCGCCACCAGGATCCGGCTCTCATCCGCGGCCATATCAGCGACCCGGTCTCGTCGCTCATCCGGCGTCAACAAGCCCGTCACGACCTCCACACGAGCACGCGGGAATGCTTGCGCGAGCGCAGCACCGACATGATTGGCGGTTGCGATATACCGGCAGAACACGACGGGACGGGCACCCTTCGCAATCAGCGGTTTCAACTGCTTCACGAGATGATCACGCTTGGGATCCGGAGCAGCCGCCAGGTTTTTCGCCTGATCGATCAGGTCCGCGAGCGCGGCATCATCCACCTGCATTGCTGATGGTTCGACATCGACCGCATCTTCGTCGTCTCCATCTTCGTCATACAGCTGCGGCTCGATCCGCTCTGCCTCAATGCCGGCACGATTTCGAAGAGCAGACAACGCTGCAGCGGGCGATGAGCCAACGCAACGCATGAGCGCGAGTGTCCCCCAGAATGCCAGTCGCCGCTCCCGAACACCGCTTCCAGCGTTCTCCACCACTCCGAAGCAGTAATCGAGCACCGCTTCATGGAACGCTCGATGCTCAGGCGTTAGGTTAAACGGCGCCTCGCTCGTCATATGGCGTGGAAAGGCGCGCTCTTCGTGCCAGTCGCCCTCGGTCAAGTCTATTCTTCGCCGCTGAACGAAATGACGCGCCAAACGGCGGCGAAACTGATCACTTTCGAAATCTACGCTTCCAAACTCCGGCTGAAGAAGGCCAAGAAGTCGCGCGAACGCCTCTTCATCGCCGCTATGGGGCGTCGCAGTCAGCAGGATCATCGATCGAGAGTCGTCGCGCGCGAGCCCCTTGAGCAGCTCGTAGCGTTGCTGCTTCCCCTTGTTTGTCCCAACGCAAGCGTGGGCCTCATCGACGATCACGAATCCAGGGCACGCCTTCGAAAAGGCTTCTCGTCGTTTCTCGGCCTTGATGTAATCGAGACTCACCACCGTATGACGATATGCATCGAACAGCGATTGCGATACCGGCAAGCCCCGCTCCAGGCGCACGGCGGACGCGGCCGTAACGGCTGCAACGTCGATCCCGAACCGATCCTTCAGTTCGACGGTCCACTGCTCGACTAGGTGGGGTGGGCAAAGAACCGTGAATCGATCGATTTCGCCACGATCCATGAATTCCCGCAGGATTAGGCCAGCTTCAATGGTCTTGCCGATACCGACGTCGTCCGCAATGAGAAGCCGGGGAACGGATAGTCGCAGGGCCATCAACAAAGGCACGAGCTGATAGCTGCGCGGCTCGAAGTTCAGTTTCGCAGCCGATCGAAAAGGACCCGCACCGCGACGCAGTGACAACCGAAGCGCTTCTGCCAGGATTGAGGCGGATGCCTGGACCGCTATTCCCGCGTCTTCTGGCAATTCAAAGCGTGCCGGCGTGACCGCTTCTAGTTCCAGCTCAGGTAGGATGAGTGCCGCCTCCTGCTCACCGCCCGACAGGGGTCGCAGACTAAGCCACCCTTCTCGTGGGCTGGGCAGCGCAACCCATTCTCTTCCTCGAGCCCTCACGAGATCTCCCGGGGCGAACGCGTGGGTCATGCGAGACCTCCCAACAGTTCGATTAGACTTGCAGGAACGCCCTTCGATAGATCTTCTTGGAGCTCGACAATCTCCCAGCCTTTTCGGCTGGCTTCCGCCCGTCCTTCTTCGTCAAGCGCCTGCGTTGTGGCTCCAACGTAATCCGCGGCCCAGACATAGGTTATTTCCGTATCACCAAACGAGAATGGGCTGCCATCGGGTCGCTTCAAGCCGGCTTCCTCGAAAGCATCCAGCCAATCGTCGTCGGTCGCGCGAACCTTCCCTTCAGCAACGTCAGCGGTCGCAAGCGCCAGGATCAGGGTAAGGGCATCTTGGTCTGTTCGATCAATCACCTCATGATCAGGTTGATTGTAGTAGGACAAGAGGCAGCGATAGCAGCCCTTAACGCATTCCGCGTCGTCTTGGTTCGAAAGGTGCGTAACATCCTCGGCTGACAAAGCCTGGTCAACGCCATCATAGTGCATGATGGAAAGCGCTTCTGACATTACTTCGCGAAGGATCCCCGGCTCTCTTACGATCTGCCCGAGCACGCCCGCGCCACCTTCAGTGGCCTCGTATAGCAGGATTGTTTGGCGCTCATCGCGGGAAGGCAGGGGCTCTCCGAGCACCTCCCCTTCTTCTAACTGGAAGACGACCTCAATTCCTCTCAGCATCGCATGCTGTAATGTAGCGAGCGCGGTTTGTGACCAGGAGCGTGGTTCAGAGAACCGGATCAAGAGCGCGTTTTTCCTATCCTGAACGATTGGAACAATACGTTCCGGGGCCGCCTGGTCTGGCGTATCATCATCACCATTCTGGGGATCCGCCGACACCCATCGTCCGTTCGCAGGATTGATGCCAAAACCCATTATACTCTTGTCGGCACGTCGTTTCAGGCCAAGGTTCAGTCGCATGATGTCCGCGCTATTGGCATACTGGAGGGTCGCGATAGTCTCCCCTTCGCGCAGTAATCGGACCTCAGTCAGATCCAAGGCTCCATTCTTCCGCGGCCATGCGAATACTGTGCGGACGTCGAAACCTTGGCGGACGCGCTCTTCATCGTTAGCAGTTATGCGTTCGGCGGGAGCGGTTTCGACATTGTCAATTCGGAAGGTCTTTCGGATCGGCAGGGCCCCTGCAAGCGAAGCGTCGCATGCATGGCACTTGTTTCGCTCCTCTGTGTGAGCAGCGCCACAGGAGGGGCAGATGAAAATCTGGCCGGTAGCGACCGTCTGGCCGTCCGCCGAAACACTACCCGGCGGCAATTTGACCTTGTGAACCCGGTAAGCACGGCCCTCATGATAGATTAGGCTAAGCGGACCGAATTCCGATATCGCAAGGAACCTCGCACGTTGTAGATAAGCTGCCTGTTTGTTCGAAATCGTCGCGGGAACGAATGCATAAAGCGGCAGGCGCGGGAAATTGTAACCTGGTAGGAATCCCTCAGTCGCCAGATACCTGTAGGTGTAGAAATCAGAACCGTTTGTCGCTTTTCCGTTTTCGAGAATTCCGACTTGCTGGCTTGCGGCGCGCTCTTGGGCTTCGAGAGCCCTGCGGTCCTTCATGGACAAGCCAGTCTGGCGTAGCTTCGCCTGAGTCTCCTCCATCTGAAGCTGCGCGGAAGCATAGAGATCGCGCCATCTCCTGAAGGCGTGGTCGAACCGACCAAATGCCTCATTAGCGACGCGCCTCACATAATCTTCCGTATCTTCAAGCCAATCCGGAGGTGGGCCATCAAAATGGTCAGTGATGGCATCGATGATTTGACGCATCGGTGCGATCGCACGAACCTCAAGATCTGGCGCTGACATTACGTCGCGAATTTCCTTGCGGATTGGGAACTGGTCTTCTGTCAGGTCCAGCACGTCCGGGATATCTGCAGAAAGTGGTTGACCTGACGTCGAGAGCCAAACCGCGTGAAGATGAGCCTTCACGAGTTCCTCGTTCGCCAGATCGAGCGCAGGCGGACGCACACTGCCAGCGACCATTTCCATGCGCTTGCGGAAAAAATACTGGTCGTGCGGGCTTTGGGCCGCGCAATAGGTGGTTATCACCGCCGCCTGGCCGGACCGGCCTGCTCGGCCCGCGCGCTGTGCATAATTCGCCGGCGTTGGCGGCACATTTCGCAGATAAACGGCATTCAGGGCCGAAATATCGACGCCGAGCTCCATTGTAGGCGAACAGAAGAGAGCAGGCAGGAACTCAGTCCCTTCTCCGGCTTTGACCATATCGGCACGATCCTGTTCGATCTTGGCCTTGTCGTCATCTTCATAACGGAACCGGCACTCTCGCCAAATACGTTGATCGTTTGAGACCTGAGCAGTGTGCTCCCGAGCTTCCATACCCATGAGGGTAGAAGGGCCAGATCGAAGTTCGGCTGCGACGTCCGCATACAATTGGTGAAAGAAGCTGTTCGACGAGCGAGCCGGATCTTCTACGCTGGGACCTTTCGCGAGTCGCAAAGCTGTGGGGAGGACTTGCCAACCTGGAATGTCCGCGGCCGTGGTCATTTGGCGAACAATTCCGTAGGATTCGAGTGAACGCAGAGCCCACTCCATCATTTCAAGATATTCATGCTCCTTGAGCCGTTGACCAAGGACCGACGGCCGGTTTAGTGCGCGCGCTAGGCCACTCTTAGGACCAGCTTTCAATATGAGGAGGTCGTCGCGCCGTGTCGCGCCACGTCGGGGTGGCGAAACGAGCACCAGTGCAGCTTGCATCCGCAGTTCTTCGCTTGGATCGATCGACCATGGGGGAGCAAGCATTGGGCCGGAGCGCTCTTTCAGTCCGTCAAGTTGGAGAGGGTCAAGCGAACCAGCAGCTACGGCCAACCCTTCAATCATGCTGAAAAGCAACTTGTAGAGTAACTGTTCGCGCGATTCCGCATCCATATCGCCTAGAACACGCGGGGCGCCGGAAATCGCTTCTGCATCACTCGCGAGTTCATCGAGCCCGAGGAACACGGGTCGCACGAGTTCGACGCCGATAAGGTTTGGATAGGTAAAACGCCAACCACGGCGGAGATCGGACCATACCCTGTGACTGAGAACACTCGACAGAATCTGTGCCGCGTTGATCCGGTTGGCTCCCTTGATCGTCGGGTCCGCCATCCAGAAACGCCGGACAGCTTCGTTCTCTACAGTGAAGCCCAACGCCTGTTGAACCTTTAGGCCGAATTCATCGCTTGAAAGCCCGTTCACATCAGAGTCGAGAATCGCACGCAGTATCGCTCCACGAAGAAGTGTTACGAAAACTGCGTCGTTGAAATGACCCGCCTGAAGTGCAGCATCCTGACGGTTGTCAGTAAAGCCCAACGTTTTTCGCTTTTCCTTCGAAACGCCGCTGTCAGCGTCGTTCAACGCTTTGAGCATAGCCGTCACGATCGTCGTCGTTGCAGAGCTTCGTCCTTCAGCGGTCAAACCTGCAAGCTTGTTGCGTTCGCGACGCTGCGGCACCGGTTGGTCACCACAAGCCAAGCAGAAGCCAAACCGGCCAGGCAGAAACCAGAAGCTTTCGCCATCCTCGCCGACGCGCCCATCCAGCTTGACTTCAATGGCTCGCGGCATCTGCTTTCTGCGGCTTGCGCGAAGAACCGAACTCCCGCCTCTCTGCTCCTGCCAGTCTTCAGGATATGTCTCGGCATCACCTGAGAACTTAAAACTGTCGCTGGGCACTTCTGTCGGAGTCAGATAGCCCGCAACAGCAGACTCATCCCTTTCGCTGGATGGCTCCTCGTCCACGTCCCTTGGCAGAACCGAAAGGCCTTCTCCGTCCTCAACCAAGGTCACGGAGTGATATTCCTGCCCACACTCCCGGCAGAAACGCGTCGGGTAGAGGCGAGCCTCGGGATCTTGCGGATCGTTTCGCTGTCCCTCCAAGTAGACGTTTCGAGGCTTCGTTTTCAGGGTCGTGTGTATTTCACCAGGGCCGGAGATAAACCGATGAAGCTTGAAAGCCATGAAGGCGTTCTTTGCGGCCCCTCCGCGCTCCTCTTCCGGCAACGCCATCACACTCAGAAACTCCGCCAAGCGTTTGCCTGAGGTTTCGGGATCCAAATCTGATGCAGATGCGAGAGCCTCGGCTGCGCGTGTGATGGTTTCTGGCTTTCGGCGCTTCCGGCTTTTGGCTTCATCGATGCCAAGTTCAAGCTCGGTCCACACCGCCAAAGGGTGTTGAAACAAAACGTCGTCCGTCAGGTTCTTATCAAGCTGCTGCGTGACTGCTGAAGCCAGCCTGGGGCGGATGTCGTCCAAGGAAAGTCTCGGGTCGGTGGCTCGTCGCAGGCTTTCTTCAATAACCGCCTCTGGCCCGATGCTTGAACCGAAGAGGCGGGAAGCAACGCGTGCCACCTCTAACTTCGCATTTGCCGCGATGTCGTCGCTCACCATAGTTGCCGACGTTCCAATGCAGATAGGGTCATTTCCATCTCTGCATCTTTCGCGCAGACGACGGACGAGAATTGCCACATCCGCTCCTTGCCGGCCGCGATAGGTGTGCAACTCATCGAGGACGATGAACTCGATACCTCGAGCATTCTCGATCACACGCCGATCCAGGTCATCCTGTCGGGTCATGAGCAATTCGAGCATCATGTAGTTTGTCAGCAGAATGTCTGGCGGATTGCTGGCGACGCTACGCCGTTCGGTATCGCTCTCCTGGCCGGTGTATCGAGCGATCGTGGGGCGTAGGTTTTCGGGCAGATCGGATTGCTCCAGAAACTTCTGTATTTCCTTGATTTGGCTGTTGGCCAAGGCGTTCATGGGGTAGACGACAATGGCACGAGTGCGCGCTTTCTCACCCGCAAGCCGGGCACGGATTGCGCGGTCGACGATCGGCACAAAGAAGCACAGCGACTTGCCCGACCCCGTGCCCGTCGTCACCACAAAGCTCTGCCCGCGCTTTGCATTCGATATCGCTTCGTCCTGGTGCTTGTGAAAGCGAATTGGCTTGCCATCAATCCTGAAGACATCCGCAGTTTGAGACGTAACCACCCCATCCAAAGATAGCTGGTCTACACCATGCCCCTGTTCGTAAGCCGGGTTGATCGACAGGAGCGGATCAGGCCAGAACTCGCCTTGCGCGTATTCGCGATCGATCTGGGTCTTGAGATCTTCAGATCGGATCGTGGTGAAGGAACGCGAGAAGGCCGCATAATCGTCGATGAGTTTTCGGTCGAAATCGAAGGCCTTCATTACACTCGTTTCCTAGAACAGAATCACAGTTGCACTTTGCGAGGTGGTCGCAAACGTCACGCACCGTAGGCCGAGTTGCAAGTCCCTCGAAAATCAATCCAAGGTGGACCAACTCCGCCGGTCATGGGTATTTCGTAAACGGCCGCTGACGGCAGAGCGTAGAAGGAATCTATTCGCCCAACGAAACCTTCTGTATCGTCGCGCTGCAGGTGTTCTTGATGGCATTCTCCATCCATAATTTTCTTGCCCCAAGAATCCGCTGCGCATTCGCCAACTGTGGATCTTCGATGCCGGGAATTCTCAAATATCTGTCAAGCCGAGATTGTTTCTTCAGCTCGGAGTCGAATCGAGTGCTTCAAGCATCAGTCCTCGACCATGCCCTCATCGGAAAGAATGGGGCGTGAAATGGAAGCCGTTGTGCAAGTCTCGCGCCGCGACTTCATCGAAGCTTTGAAACCACTCAAACGGCTCAGTCCCGCCGGCCACCCGGAAGAGGCAATTGTCTCATACCGCGACGGCGGCCTCCAAATAACAATGACCGGCTACTCGGTCGGCTTCACGATAGATGGCGATTGGCCGCTTGAAGTGCGTGTGCCGTCTTGGTTCATCATAGGACACGCAAAGAAACCTCCGGCGACCGATCCGATCCAGATAGCGTGGACAGCCGACCGATTTCGTGTTGCGCAATCGCAAGTGAGAGGCACAGCTCAGGCTATCGGTAGCGCCGGCATTTCGTTGCCAATACAACCGACGCAGCGACAACTGGTTGAGATTGGGCTTAAATACGAGCAAGCGCAGATAGAGAAGGCCGGTTTAGCCCGGCTGGCAGCTGGCGCGCGCGAAGATATGCGAAGTCGCGCGAGTAAAGCGGCAGCACACCTCGAGCCATTTGGCATCAATGCCGAAGACATCTTGAAGATGCTGGAGGAAAAACTCAGTCCCCCTCAAAAAGACAGATATGAAAGCAGACCGGCGCAGCTCGGCAGAAGACCTCGGAATAACACCGAAAAGAACGAAACAGGCGGCGATCTGTTTTCGTTCGTCCCTAAGAGCAACGAGCCTCAGCGTCCGCTCGATGGTGATACGATAGAGTCGGAAGCAGATGGACCATTTGGGTGTATTTGTCCTCGCTACGGTAAACCTCCCTGCAGCCAGATTCCTTGTGTAACCGAAGCGAAGCTTGCGGCTCGACGAGGAGAAATTCTCGAGTAGCGACGAACATGTTCTAGAGTAGGACTACGACACCGAATGCGACGTGCTTCACGTTGCGACCACACGGGCCCGGGAGCGTCTGTGGCCACCGGAATGCGAACGCTCGTTGGAGTTACTCAGAGAATTTCTTGTCGCTGAGTAGCCCACTTGTGGGGAGATTCTCTGTAACAAGCAATGACAGTCAGGACCGTGACCAAATACGCAAAAATAACAGACTTCCTACAAACGCTTGAAACGTCCGCCCGACGCATGACATTTGCCGAGATCGAAAGCATCCTCGATTTTCACTTGCCTGCAAGCGCCAGGCGATATCAGGCATGGTGGGCGAACAATCCGATCGACGGTAGGCAGTCGATGTCTTGGCTGTCGGCAGGCTGGCAAACCGAACATCTCGATCTCGCGAGCGAGACTGTTTCGTTTCGACGAAGCGACAACATCCGAACTGCGAGCATAGGCCCATCCGACGAAAAAACCATTCGCTCAACGCAGAAATCTAATACCGGCGTTGATATCGATCAGTTGCCTCATGCCACCGATGGCAGCGTTTCGATCAACGCATCGATGAATTGGAAGCAGCTTGGCGCGATCACGCTCGACGACGACATGAAACTCTCATTCCCCGATGCGCCTGCCATTCCAGCTCTGTATCGGTTGCGCCTTTCAAGCGCCACCGGGACCCGTCATTACATTGGTGAAGCCGTGAACCTACGCCGGCGTTTCGGCAACTACCGAAATCCCGGTCCGACACAGCAGACAAGCATCCGCATCAATGAAGTGCTCTCAACTCACTTGGACGCCGGCGGGGAGGCGCTGGTAGATCTTGTCGTATCCGGCATCAACTTGCTTGTGGGCGGTCAGGAGCTTGCGGTCGACCTGACGGACAAGGCGGTGCGACGTATGCTCGAACAGATGGCGGTCGTCGCCAATGCTGCGATCGATATCGAAAGCCTCAACCGATGACGTTATCTACCTCTGGCACGAATTATCCACATAATCGACTGACAAAATTTCGCTCGTAACAATGTTACAAAGCGCGCAACCACAGAGATATAATTGCAAATAAAATCAATAATTTATGCGCAGAAGGCTTGAGTTCAAATCTCTCCGGCAGCACCATTCCAACCGCGTTTTGCGATACGCTCGCAACGCGATGGGACCGAACTCCCCCTCGGCGAACGTTTCGACTCTCAACCCCAACCTTTTTCGCGAATCTCCGCATCATGTTCGCCGAGTTTCGGCGAAGGCCGCCCCGAAACGGGCGCCGGCGCGCCCTCGAAAAGGATCGGGGTGCGCAGGCCGGGGACGCCGCCCGGCGCGATCTGCATGCCGCGATGGACGACCTGAGGATCGGCGAGCACGTCTTCGACCGTGTTGATCGGCCCGGCCGGGACGATCGCCTTTTCCAGCGCCGCGAGAAGATCGTCGCGCGCCCACGCCTTTGTTCTGTCGCTCAGCAACGCCGTCAGCGCATCGCGGTGTTCGACCCGTACGGCATTGGTCGCAAAGCGCGGATCGGCGGCAGCACCGTCAAGCTCCAGCACCTGGCACAGACGCGCGAACTGGCCGTCATTGCCGACGGCGACGATCAGCCAGCCATCGGCGGTCTCGAAGGTCTGGTAGGGCGCGATATTGGGATGCGCATTGCCGAGCCGGTGCGGCGCGACGCCGGAGGCGAGGTAGTTCATAGCCTGGTTGGCGAGGACCCCGGTCATGCTGTCGAGAAGCGCCATGTCGACATGCTTGCCCTTTCCGGTCTGCTGCCGTTCGGCCAATGCCGCCTGGATGGCGATGACGCCGTAAAGCCCGGTGAAGATATCCGCGAAAGCGACGCCGATCTTCTGCGGTTCGCCGGCAGGATCGCCGGTCAGGTCCATGATCCCGCTCATGCCCTGGATCAGGAAATCATAGCCCGCGCGCGCCGCATAGGGCCCGTCCTGGCCGAAGCCGGTGACGGAGCAGTAGACGAGCCCCGGATTGGTCGCCGACAGGCTCGCATAATCGAGGCCGAACTTCGCAAGCCCGCCGACCTTGAAATTCTCGATGACCACATCCGCCCCGGCGGCAAGACCGCGCACCATGTCGAGATCGTCGGCATTCCGGAAATCGGCGATCACGGACCGTTTTCCCCGATTGCAGGCATGGAAATAGGCGGCCGCTTTTTCGCCGTCCCGCTCGATGAAGGGCGGCCCCCACTGGCGCGTATCGTCGCCCTGCGGACTCTCCACCTTGATGACGTCGGCGCCGAGATCGGCAAGCGTCTGGCCGATCCATGGACCGGCGAGGATGCGCGCCAGTTCCAGCACGCGAAGACCCGTGAGCGGCGCCTCGCTCATCGGCTGGCCTGTCCCGGCTTGTGGAAAACTTCGAGGATCTGCATGCGGCGCATGATGAGAAACTTCGCGTAGACAATCGTGCGCCATGCATGTCGCGCCGGCCGCGCGATGTCCAGCGTCACGGCCGAATTATCGGCGCGGCCCTGCCCTACCTCGCAAGCCGAAGCCCCTGTCCGGCTGTCCCGCGGCGCTCCGGATCGCGCCAGCGTTCCTGGCGGACGAACTCGATCAACTCGTCGGACGGCATCGGCACCGCGAAGGCGAAGCCCTGCAGCGTGTCACAGCCGAGATCGCGCAGGATCGCGGCGTGCTCTGCGGTCTCCACGCCTTCGGCGACGACCTTGATCCCGAGCGCCTGGCCGATCTCGATAATCGAGGCGACGAGGCGGCGCTGGCTGTCCGAACCGGTAATCGGCGTGACTAGCCGCCTGTCGATTTTCAGCCGGGACGGGTGAAGATTGATCAGGCTGATGATCGAGGCATAGCCGGTGCCGAAATCGTCGATCTCGATATCGATTCCCAGTGTCTCCAGGCGGTCGATATTGCCCGCGATCACGTCGTTGCCCTCGTCGAGGAAGATTGACTCGAGCAGTTCGAAGGACAGTATTCCCGGTTCGATCGAAAGGCCGTTGAGGCGGCTGATCAGGTCGGCGTCGTGCAACTGGCCGGCCGAGACATTGACCGACATTTTCGGGATCGAGATGCCGGCCGCCTTCCAGCGGGTCGCCTGCCACAGCGTCTGTTCGAGGATAGTGCGGTCCAAAAGCGGCACGACATTCAGCTCGTCCGCGATCTTCAGGAAACTGTCGGGCGTCAGCACGCCTTCCGTGGGATGCTCCCACCGGGCAAGCGCCTCAACACCGACGATATCGAGCGTCCGCGCATCGAATTGCGGCTGGAAATAGGGCAGGAATTCCTGCCGATCGAGCCCGTTGAGGATGTCGTCGGCCACCCGCTTGTTGCGCACGATCTCGGCTTTCAGCGTTTCGGAGAAGAACTCGAAACGATTGCGGCCGTTGCTCTTGGCCCGGTAGAGCGCGATGTCGGCATCGATGAGCAGGCGCTGGCCATATCCGCTTTCGCCGGCATCCGCCAGCGCCACGCCGATCGACACGCCGAAACGGCATTCGTGGTTCTCATAGGGCACCGGCTGGCGCATCTCCTCGACGATGCGGTCGGCCAGAGACGACAATTGCCGCTCGTCCGTCGGCGAGGTGATAGCGATCACGAATTCGTCGCCGCCGATCCGGGCGACGAAATCGTCGGAACGCGTATTCGCCTTCAGGATGGAGGCCGCATGGACCAGCATGGCGTCGCCGGCGGCGTGACCCAGCGTGTCGTTGATATGCTTGAAGCGGTCGAGATCGATATGCAGGAGCGCCGTGATCGTCCGACCGGCGCGGCCATTGAGAAGCTGCTCGTCGAGGAAACGCCGGTTCGGCAGGCCGGTCAGGCTGTCATGCAGCGAATTGCGCTCCATCTGGGCGCGCGCGTCCTCAAGTTCGCGGTTGCGGAACTCCGCATTGCGTTTCGCCGCCATCAGATGCGTCTTGAGCTGGATATCCGACGACACGTCCCAGTTGACGCCGACGATGTAGCGCTGGCCGTCGAGGTCGTTGTGAATGGCGCCGATCGCCCGGATCCAGCGGGTCGTTCCGTCGAAAACCACCCGGAATTCGGAATTGTAGGTGTTGCCGGTGGAAATCGCTTCGGCGAATTCCTCTTCGGCCCGCTCCAGATCGTCGGGATGCAGCGCGGCCGACCAGTAGTCGTATTTGGTCGGATCCTCGTCCTCGGGAACGCCGTAGAGTTCCTTCATGCGATCGTCCCATTTCATCTCGTTCGTATCGAGATTGAGCTCCCAGATGCCGATTTTCGATGTGTCGAGGGCAAGCTTCAGCCGTTGCGAAAGCTTTTGCATCTGGTTTTGCCGCCGGCTGAGTTCGCGGATATGCGTGCGGCGCTGGTCGTAGAGCAGACCGGCGATCAGAATGGGCAGGATGACGAGCAGACCGGCGATCAGGATGAGGGAGCGGAACCCCCATGCATTGGCGGGCCTTGCAGACCAGCCATCCGTCGGGATGGCCGCGATGCGCCAGCTTCCGGTCGGCAGCGATATGGTCGACACGACCGGATCCTCGTTGAAAACGCCCGGCCGGCCATAAAAGACCGTGCTGTCGGACGAAAGTGCGTCGCGCCCGGCAATGGCGATTTCGATGGGGCTATCCGGGACGAGAAGATCGCTATCCTCGTAGAGCTGCTCGACATCGATCACGGCGGATACGAGACCCCAGAGACGCTTGGAGCCGTCCTCCGCTTCCATGAAAACGGGAAAGCGACCGATGAAGCCCTGCCCGCCCTGGAGCAGATTGACCGGTCCGGCAAGCACCATGTGCCGGGATTCCACCGCCCTGAGCGCCGCATCGCGTTGCTGTTCGTTTTCCCGGTAGTCGAGCCCGATCGCTTTCTCATTGCCTTCGATCGGATACATCAGCCGGACCACGAGGTCGGGAGCCGCGGCGATGTTGCGCAATTGCGAGCGATTTCCGAGCAGGCCGGAAGCGACGCGGCTGAATTGCGCCTGATCCATATCGGGCTCGGCGGCGATAACGGCCACGAGGCCGCGGACCAGTTGAAGATTGCTGTTGATATTGCCTTCGAGCTTGGCGCGGACCAGGCCGAGCTGTTCGCTGACATCGGCGCGCATTTGCTGATTATGGACCAGCCGGTTCTGATACTCTGCAAAAAGCCCCATGACGACAGTCACGGCGAGCGCGATACCGACGGCGACGACGCTTGGTCTGAATATCGATCGGTCGATTTTCAGTCGGCTAACGGAAAATCCCGGCATGGCGTCCTTGCAAAGTCTTGGATTCCGTAGAGGCCTCCCGGCATCGCGGAATCCGAATGCACCCCGCGCAACCTTACGCGGCAAGTCGAAACAAATGCCTAAGATGCGATGCCGAATGCTGATGCAGGCCGCAACGGACCGGATTTCGACGGTCTTGCCGCCGGACGGTCGCCCTATCGCTTGTGTCGCCGGTTCACCTTCGCCGGGCGCCCGGGAAGAGAAAGCGCCGTATCCTGCCGGTCGCGCCGCGCCACGACATTGCCCTTCGAGACGACGAGCAGGCGTTCCGGTCTCAATCTGATCGCCTCGATCGGATCCCCCGCGTCAAGCACGACAAGGCTCGCGCGTTTGCCCTTTTCGAGGCCGTAATCCTCGAACCCCATGATCTTCGCGGTTTCCGTCGTCACCATGTCGAAACAGCGGCGCATGTCCGCCGGGCTGGTCATCTGCGCCACATGCAGCCCCATGAAGGCGACATCGAGCATGTCGGCCGTGCCGAGCGGGTACCACGGGTCGAGCACGCAATCCTGCCCCCATGCGACCGTGATGCCGTGTTTAAGCATGTCCGGTACGCGGGTCAGCCCGCGCCGCTTCGGATAGGTGTCGTGCCGGCCCTGGATGGTGATGTTGATCAGCGGGTTGGGAATGGCCGAGACCTGTGCTTCCGCCATCAGCGGCAAGAGCTTCGAGACATAGTAGTTGTCCATCGAATGCATCGAGGTCAGATGCGATCCGTTCACCCGTCCCTGCAGGCCGAGACGCTGCGTCTCGTAGGCAAGCTGTTCGACATGGCGCGACATCGGGTCGTCCGTCTCGTCGCAATGCAGGTCGACCCGCAAACCGCGCTCCGCCGCGATCTCGCAGAGTTCGGTCACCGAGCGGCGCCCGTCTTCCATCGTCCGTTCGAAATGCGGAATGCCGCCGACCACGTCGACGCCCATGTCGAGCGCCTGCAGGGTCAGTTCGCGGGCTTTCGGCGCGCGGTAGAACCCGTCCTGCGGAAAGGCGACGATCTGCAAATCGAGATAGGGTTTGACAATATCGCGCACCGCGAGCAGTCCGCGCACGCCGGTCATCGCGTGATCGTCGGAAGTATCGACATGGCTGCGCACGGCCAGCAGTCCCATCGAGACCGCCCAGTCGCAATAGGCCAGCGCCCGTTCGATCACCGCTTCCTCGGTGAGCAGCGGCTTCAATTCGCCCCACAGCGCGATGCCTTCCAGCAATGTGCCGCTCTCGTTGATGCGCGGCAGTCCGTAGGACAGCGTCGCGTCCATGTGGAAATGCGGATCGATGAAAGGCGGCGAGACGAGATTGCCGGAAATATCGATGGTCTCGCCCGCGTCGGCGTTGATGTCAGCCTCGATCGCGGCGATCGTGTCGCCGGAAATCGCGATATCGGCGGTAGTCCCATCGGGCAGGACGCCGCCCTTGAGCAGCAGATCGAAACTCATCTCTCGCCTTTCTGGTAGGGCACCATCAGCGCCTTCGGGTAGGTCGCGCGCCGGGCGACGACGATCAGCGCCAGGATCGACAGCACATAGGGCAGCATCAGGAAGATCTGGTAGGGGATTACCCCGCCGGTTACCTGCTGCAGGCGCACCTGGTAGGCGTCGAACGCTGCGAACAGGATCGCGCCAATCAACGCCTTGCCGGGCCGCCACGAGCCGAACACCACCAGCGCGATGCAGATCCAGCCGCGCCCGTTGATCATCTCGAAGAAGAAGGAATTGAAGGCGCTCATCGTCAGGAACGCTCCGCCCACGGCCATCAGCGCCGACCCGGCGGCGACCGCGCCCATGCGCATCGCCGTGACGCTAATCCCTTGCGCCTCGACGGCGGAAGGATTCTCGCCCACCGCGCGCACCGCGAGTCCGACTGGCGTGCGATAGAGGATCCAGGCGACAAGCGCCACGGTGACATAGGCGAGATATGTCAGCGGCGTCTGGTTGAACAGCGCCGGGCCGATCAGCGGGATCTCCGACAGGCCGGGGATCGCGAAGGGCTGGAACGGCTCGATCTTCGGCGGCGATGTCACCTCCGGCAGCGAGACGCGGTAGGTGAAATAGGTCAGGCTCGTCGCCAGCAGCGTGATGCCGATGCCGGTGACATGCTGCGACAGGCCGAGCGGCACGGTCAGGAACCCGTGCAGCAGCCCGAAGGCGACGCCCGTCAGCGCCGCGACCGTAACACCCAGCCACAGATCGCCGCCGGCATAGACCGTGATCCAGCCGGCAAACGCCCCGGCCGTCATGATCCCCTCGATGCCAAGATTGAGCACGCCCGCACGCTCGCAGATCAGTTCGCCCATCGTCGCGAAGATCAGCGGCGAGGCGATCCGGATCGCCGCCACCCAGAAGCTCGTCGTCAGAAGAATGTCGAAGGCTTCAATCATGCTTGGCACCGGCTCCCTCTGGAAGATACCCCCCTCTGTCGGCTCCGCCGACATCTCCCCCACAAGGGGGGAGATTGCGCAGGCCCACCCTCCGCCTTCCGTGAAACGCGGGCTTCGGCGCGGGCCAATCTCCCCCCTTGTGGGGGAGATGTCCGGCAGGACAGAGGGAGGTGCCCGATGCCGGTCATGTCCTCTGTCCCACCCTATTCACGATATGCTGGCAAACGCCGCAGTGGCTGGGCACGATCCTCACCTCCACTTGATCCGGTAACGCGTCAGCATGATCGCGGTGACCATTGTCAGAAGCGCCGTCGCCACCATCACCTGGGCGATGTAGCTGGGCACGCCGGCCGACCGGCTCATCGCATCCGCGCCGACGAAGATGCCGGCGACGAAGATCGCCGACGCCACGACGCCGAGCGGGTTGAGCATCGCCAGCATGGCGACGACGATGCCGGTGTAGCCAAAGCCCGGCGACAGATCGAGCGTGAGGTTGCCCTTCAATCCGGCAACTTCGGAGAAGCCGGCAAGCGCAGCCAGACCGCCCGACAGGAGCGCGGTCTTCATCAGCACGCGGTTAACCGGAATGC
Source organism: Ahrensia sp. (assembly GCA_002698425.1). Next base: position 29,406 of record NZXU01000120.1, read on the forward strand.
CGGCGAAACGCGCCGCCTCCGCATTGTTGCCCACCGCGCGCATCTCGTAACCGAGCGTCGTCTTCTTCATCACGACCCACATGATCACGGCGCTCGCCACCGCGATGACGAAGCCGAAATGCAGCCGCTTGCCCTGGATCAGCCGCGGCAGTTGCGCTTCGGCAATCACCCGTTTCGATTGCGGCCAGCCAAGCCCCGTCGGATCCTTCAGCACGCCTTCCAGCAGCATCGAGACGAACAGGATGACGATGAAATTCAGGAGCAGCGTCGTCACCACCTCGTCGACGCCGAACCGGACCTTGAGAACCGCCGGACCGAGCAGCAGCAGCGCGCCGGCCAGCATGACGCAGATCATGATCAGCGGAATCAGCGCCGGTGCGGGCATGGCGACTGCTCCGGTGCCGAGCACCACGGTTACGACCCCGCCGATATAGAGCTGCGCCTCGGCGCCGATGTTCCAGAGCTTGGCGCGGAACGCAACCGCCACGGCAAGCCCGGTGAAGATGAGCGGCGTCGCCCGTGTCAGCGTTTCGAGCAGCGCGAATTGCGAACCCGCCGCGCCCTTGGCGACGAGCCAGAATGTGTTGAAGGGCGAAGCCCCGGCGATCAGCACCAGAAGCGAGGCAATCACGATCGTCGCGAGGATCGCGCCGAGCGGATAGAGCAGCGTGACCGCAAGGCCCGGCGCCGGTTTCGGTTCAAGCCGCATCCGGCGCCTCCTCGGCAAAGCCGTGCCCGGCCATGCGCTCGCCGATCGCGCGCACCGACAACTCGCCGCGTTTCGAGGGCGGCGACAGGCGGCCCTTCGAGATCACCACGATCCGGTCGGCCAGCGCCAGCACCTCGTCGAGGTCTTCCGAGATCAGCAGGATCGCCGCGCCGCGATTGCGCGCTTCAAGCAGCTTGGTGTGGACATAGGCGACCGCGCCGACATCGAGGCCGCGCGTCGGCTGGTTGGCGAGGATCACCTGCGGCTCGCCGTCGAAGGTGCGGCCGAGGATCAGCTTCTGCATGTTGCCGCCGGAGAGCAGCCGCACCCGCGCATTGGGCGACGGGCACTTCACGTCATAGTCGCGGATGATTGCCTCGGCGAAACCTTCCGCCGCCTTCCAGTCGAGAAATCCCATCCGGCTGAAGCGCGGCGAACGATAGGCTTCGGAAATCACGTTTTCGGTGACGCTCATGTCCCCGATCATGCCGGTCGCGTGGCGGTCTTCGGGAATGCGGCCGATCCGGTGAGCCAGCGCCGCGCGCGCCGACCAGTCCCTGACGGCCTCGCCGCGAATGCGGATCGTGCCGCTTTCAGGCTTCAGGGTTCCGGCGATCAGCGCCGCCAAGGCCGCCTGGCCGTTGCCGGAAACGCCCGCCAGCCCGGTGATCTCCCCGTCGCGCAGGGCGAGGTCGATGGCGTCGAGCGGCGCCCCGCCCGCCCGTCCGGCAGTCGAGACGCCGGCAAGTTCGATCACGGTGTCGCCTGGCGAATGCTCGACGACCTCCGGTTCCCGGATGGTTTCGCCGACCATAAGCGCCGCCAGTTCGCCGCGATCCGTCTCGGCTGTCCGCCGCTCGCCGGAAATCCTGCCCGACCGCAGCACCAGCACGCGGTCGCTGACCGCCATCACCTCGTTCAGCTTGTGCGAAATGAAGATGATCGACAGACCCGTTGCGACCAGTTTCTTCAGCGTGGCGAACAGTGCCTCGGTTTCGAGCGGCGTCAGCACGGCGGTCGGCTCGTCGAGGATCAGCACGCGGGCGTCGCGATAAAGCGCCTTGAGGATCTCGACGCGCTGCCGTTCGCCGACGGACAGGTCCGAGACAAGCGCATTCGCACGGACTTCGAGGCCGAAATCGCGCGACAGTTCCGCGATCCGCGCCAGCGCCCTGCCCCGGTCGAACCGCGGCGCGAACAGCGTCTGCGTGCCGAGCGCGATATTCTCCAGCACCGTCATCTGGTCGGCCAGCGTGAAATGCTGATGCACCATGCCGATGCCGGCGGCGAGTGCGGCGTTCGGTTCGCCCGGCGGCAGCGCCTTGCCGAAGGCCTCGACCGTGCCCTCGTCGGCCACGTAATGGCCGAACAGGATGTTCATCAGCGTGGTCTTGCCGGCGCCGTTCTCGCCGAGCAGCGCGATCACCTCGCCCCGCTTCAATTCGAAGGAGACGGAATCATTGGCCGTCAGCGGGCCGAAACGCTTGGTGATGTTGGAGAGGCGGAGAACGGTCTCCGCCTCTCCGCCCCCTTGTGAGCCCATCAGCTCGATTTCGGCTCTTCGTCGTTGATCTCGACGGTGAAGTCGCCAGCCTTGATAGCCGCTTCCTTCTCGGCAACGAGGTCGAGCGCCTCCTGCGGCACCTTGCCTTCAAAGGTGCCAAGCGGCGCCAGCGAGCAGCCGCCTTCCTTCATGAAGGAATAGGTGCCGTAATTCTCGGCCTTGAACTCGCCGGCCTTGACCTTGGCGATGGCGGCGTCGAGCGTCGGCTCGAAATGCCACAGCGCCGAGGCGACGACCGTGTCCGGATAGTCCGGCTGCGTGTCGATGACGTTGCCGATCGCCAGGATACCCTTTTCCTTGGCCGCGTCAGAAACGCCGAAGCGCTCAGCATACATGATGTCCGCGCCCGCATCGATCTGCGCGAAGGCGGTTTCCTTGGCCTTGGGCGGATCGAACCACGAGCCGATGAAGGCGACCTGGAAGGTCGTGTCCGGAGCCATCTCCTTCACACCGGCCATGAAGGCGTGCATCAGGCGGTTCACTTCCGGTATCGGGAAGCCGCCGACCATGCCGATATTCTTCGATTTCGTCATCGCACCGGCGATGATGCCGGAGAGATAGGACGCGTCCTGGATGTAGTTGTCGAACACCGCGAGGTTCGGCGTGTCGTCCTGCGGCATGAAGGACGATCCCATCAGGAACGCCTTGTCGGGATAGTCGCGCGCCACCTGCCGGGCGGCGTCCTCCACCGCGAAGATCTCGCCGATAATCAGGTCGTGGCCGGCCTCGGCATATTCGCGCATCACGCGTTCATAGTCGCTGTTGGACGTGTTCTCGGAGAAGACATACTCGATTTCGCCGCGTTCGACGGCGGCATTGGCCGCGATATGGATGCGGCTCACCCATTGCTGCTCGACCGGCACGGTGTAGATCGCCGCGACCTTGAGCTTCTCCTGGGCGCTTGCCCGGCCGATGAGGCCCGGCATGGCGAGAATGGATGCACCCGCGGCGCCGGCCTGAAGCAGCCTGCGACGGGTTGTTGTGAAGGACTTGTGGGACATTGCGCGCACTCCTGTCTGCGTGGAAATCCGGTAACCCGCCAATTTTTTGATCAGATGGTAAAACGAGTTCAAAAAAACGGCAAGAGGGGGGACCGAATTGCTCACAGCCTCGACATGACGAGACCGGCACCGACCAGCAGGATCGCGGCGATGCGTTGCCAGCCGATCTCGTTGACCGGCACGCCGAAGGCGCCCGTGCTGTCGATCACCACGGCGACCAGCAATTGCCCGAGGATCAGCGTGGCGGTCATCGTCACCACGCCGAGGCGCGACACGCTCCATATCGCGGACCAGACATAGAATGCGCCGAGCAGTCCGCCGGTGAACATCCAGGGCTGCGCTGATTTGAAGATCGAGAACCCGGCGAAACCGCCCCTGAATGCGAGGACGAGAAACAGGGAGAGGAAACCGACGCCGAAGGAAACCATCGTCGCCAAGGTGCTGTCCCCGGTCGCCCGGGAGAGCGCCGAATTGATCGGCGCCTGGACGCCGAGCGCAATCCCTCCGGCGAAGACGGCCGCAAGCGCGATCCAGAAAACATGCATGGAATTCTCCCGGAAATCAGGCGGCCTCTCCGACCGCAAACCGGACAATCACAAGCCCAATCCCGCCACGCGGTCAAATGTCAGCAGTTAACCGCGCTTGTGGAATGTCCGACCTTACCCAATTGCCATCCTCTTAAAACTTACCCATAGTGAAACAGAGAGGCGCAAAAGAGACATAAAATTGCGTATTTTCTAGTTATGCGTGCTTATCCGTCTGTATTTCGCATATTTGCGATGCTAGCCCTGCTCTTGGGATTCTCCGGGCAGAGCGTCGGCGCGACTCTCATCCCGATTCTGGACGAGGCGACAGAAGGCGGTCGCAACAACGGCCTTCCGCTGAACGGCTATTGGGCCGAGAGCCAGCGCTATCAGCAAATTTGGGATTCCGGCCTCTTCGGCACCGAAACGCTCCGGATCGACTCGCTCTCGTTCCGGCTCGACGGCAACTATGGCAGTTCGTTCGATCTTGCCGCTTTTCCCGGATCGATGGTCTATTTGTCGACGAGCCAATACAGCTCCAAGTCGCTGACGGAGTTTTTCGACCTCAATCACGGTGTCGACAAGACCCTCGTCGATTCGAATTTCTCGGTGTCGGGGACAACCGGGCCGGGTTCGACGAATCCGTTCAACGTGACCCTGTTGTTCGACACGCCTTTTATCTACGACCCGACCGTGGGCTCGCTGCTTCTCGAAATGGTCCTGCCGTTCCTCCCGGTCACATCGCAGTTTGACGCCGTGTCTGCGGGCGACGCGATCACGGCCGAATTCTCCAGGACATCGCCGACGACCGGGACATCGAGATTATACGCCGTCAACTCATCCAGCCCGTACGGGAGGGTAACCTCGCAATACGGATTGGTGGCGGCGTTCGACGCGACCCCCTTCGACTCCTCCTCGATCGCCGTTCCGCTGCCGGCCGGTATCGTGCTTCTCGGCAGTGCGGCCGGCCTGCTGGCTTTTGCCGGCGCCCGGCGCAGGAGAAACCCTTCGCCCCGGGGGAAAGAGGCAAGCTAGCGAAATTTCGCAGGTTTCCGGGCGCCGGAGACAAATCAGGCGGCGCAACGGATATCCGCGCCGCCTGTCATCGCTGTGAACCGGTGAAGGATCAGCTCTCGTCTTCGGTCGCAGCCGCGGGGCTGTTCTTCGAGACGCTCTCGGCGCAACCGATCGCGTTGCGCTTGTCGGTATAGGTTTCGGACCGCACCATGGTTTCGCCATTCGAGGCGACGAACCGGTTGAAGAACTGACCGTCCTTCGAACCGACGATCTCCCAGCGATAGCCCGACCCGTCCTGGTCCTTCGTCAGGTCGACGATCGCGGCGCCGGGCGTGTTCTTCTTCATCGAATCGATGCAGTTCTGCGCGCTCGACTTGGACTTGTAGCTTTCCGACCAGACCATGACCTCGGAATTGTACAGAAACTGTACGCCGAACTGGCCGTCCTTGCGCGGAACGATCTTGAATTTGTGGGGCATGGCCTTCTCCTCGATGGTTTTCCGGGGTGCGATTATCTTCGCAATGAAGACAATCACAAGCCTCCGCATCGACTTCCTTGTGACAACCGCATGTTTTTTACGCAAAAGGCCAATTGAGGTCCTGCCGGGAGCGCTGCCGGAGGAAATAAGCGCGCGTTTCGGCGTTCGACCACGCGCGGCCTTGCCGGGAAGTCGGGCGGCCCCGCCGTCAGGCCAGACGCCTCGCAGGCTTCCTATCCGGTACCGCTCCCGCCGCCCGCGCTCATCCAGCGGTCGACAAAGGCCAGCTTTTCGCGGATCACCGGGGTCAGCACGAAGGGATAGATATCCTGCAGGCCCATCGAACGGTTGACGTGGTTGAGCGCAATGCCGAGACCCGCGCCGATCGTGATCAGACGCTCCGTATCGGTTTCGCGATAGGCGTCATAGTCGGCTCCCGGCAGATCGGGCGACTGGAGGCCGGCAGCGACGAAACTGTCGGTGATATCCGTCAGATGCAACAGGTGCGCGAAGGTCTCCGCCCAGTCCTCATGCGGATGGCTCGACGCATAGGGCGTGACATGATGCGCGTTCCAGTCCGCCGGCGGCCCGTCTTGATAGTGCTTTTCGAGCGCCGCTCCGTAATCAGCCGTCTCGTCCCCGAACAGCATGCGGAAACGCTCGGTAAAGCCGTATTGCGGCGCCAGCCGCTCGAAGAAGAAGAAATGGCCGAGTTCGTGGCGAAAATGGCCGATCATCGTGCGCAGCCTTTCGCCGAGTTCGGCGCGCCGTTGTGTTCGCTCGGCCTCGTCGGCCTCCGTGACATTGATCGTCACCACGCCGTCGGCATGGCCCATCGTCACCGGCACCGTCCCGCCCCCCGTTTCTTCGGCCAACAGATGGAACACCGGCCGCGGACCGTCATCGCTGGAAACGAACCAGCCCCACCGGGCGAGATTGGAGAGCACCCAGCGTTTCGCCTGCTCGGTCTCCGCCCACAGGGCCCGGTTCTCGTCATGAAATGTATCCGGAATGACCGCGGTCGTCGCGCAGGACGGGCACAGATTGCCTGGCGCATCGGCGGCCCAGTTGCACCCGATCGTCTCGCGATTGGCGCAGCCGATGCTCAATGGGGTGAACCGGTCGCCGTCGACGTCGTAGGCAACCGCGGCCCCGCAGCCACATGCGAGGCTCTCGAATGAGAGCGCCGTTGCGCAGTTCGGACATGTGTAGAGTCTCACGGTTACCTCGCCTCTGTCACTCCCCTGCCGGCGGACGTGCCGGACGGCGTGATTGATATCCTCTCACAAGCTTCTGGCGGAGTGGAGGTTCCCTGCCTCACCGGACTTTCAACGAAATGACGGATAATGCCACGGTATCTGAACCCGGTTTCCCCGCATCTTCCCGGATCCGGGACGTTTTCCGTTGACGGTTGTCAAATCCGCCTCTGCCACGGCGGCATAACGTTTCAGACGCCGGTGCGAATCCGGGCTCGATACGGGGCAACGCTCGCAGCCGGCACAACAAGAAGATGGAGGAGTGAGACCATGAAAATAAGAACAGTTCTGACCTTGGCCGCTGCATCCGCATTGGCGATGCCGGGCGCCGCCGCGGCACAGACGACAGCCGGCGAGATCGAGTACCAACAGGCCTGCGCCGCGTGCCACGGGGCGGCGGGCCAGGGCGACGGGCCGGTTGCGGAGTATATGAGCGTGCCGGTGCCCGACCTGACGAGAATCGCCGAGCGCCGGAACGGCGCCTTCCCCTATCAGGAACTCATGCAGATGATCGACGGGCGAAACGCCGAGCGACAGCCCGGCCCGCACGGCACCGCCATGCCCGTCTGGGGCGACCGCTTCATGCTCGACAGCGGCAGCGCCAACCCGGTCGAAAACGAGATTAATACGCTCGGGCGCATCTCGTCTCTGGTCGACTACATCTACAGCCTCCAGGAATAGACGCCGCACGCCGGACGTTGCGCATTCCTGCTTCCAAGCGAGGCATGGGCAGGCTAACAAGGATTATGACCGGTTCCCGGCCCATGCCTCCGACACTCCAACCCCATGCGACGGGTAAAGCGATTCCCGCTTTTATTGTCTTCTCCGATCTCGACGGCACGCTGCTCGATCACGCCACCTATTCCTGGCAGGCCGCCGCGCCGGCGCTCGAGGCGTTGAAAGAGCGCGGCATCCCGCTGATCCTCGCAAGCTCCAAGACCTCGGCCGAAATCGCCGAATTGCGCGCCGAGACGGGCTTTGACGACTGTCCCGCCATCGTCGAGAACGGCGCCGGTCTTCTCGAGCCGGCAGGTAGCGGGCCTGCCCCGGACGATGACCAGGTTCACCGCGACCTGATCGCCGCCCTCGATACATTGCCGCCGGAATTGCGGGGCAAGTTCACCGGATTTTCCGACTGGACGGTCGACGAGGTCGCAGCTCGTACCGGCCTGCCGCCCCAGGACGCCGCCCGGGCCGCCATGCGCCGCTTTTCCGAACCAGGCCTCTGGTCGGGCAGCGCGGAAGAACGGACCAAGTTCGAAACCCTGTTCGCACGCCACGGCATCACCGCGCGCCAGGGCGGGCGTTATTTGACCCTGTCCTACGGCGCCACCAAGGCAGACCGCATGCGCGAGATCGCGGCGCGCTATGCCTCCGGCGACGAATCGCCGCGCATGGTCGCGCTCGGCGACGCACCCAATGACATCGAAATGCTGGAAACGGCCGATATCGGCGTAATCGTCACCAATCCGCACGCCACGCCCCTGCCCGAGCTGGATGGCGAAAAGGCCGGAAGGATTGCGAGGACGCAAAAACCGGGGCCGGAGGGTTGGAACGAATCCGTGCTGCGGATTATTGAAGAACGACAGGACAGCTAGGAGCAGGCGTCGCATGGCGGATTTTCACCAGAACGGTCACGTGGCGACGCTGCACAATTTGCGGTCCACCAATCCCGGCACGCTCGAACGCGAACTGGAAGTCCTCTCCGCGCACCGCAAGATCACGCTGATCCTGCCCTCGCTCTATTCCGAACTCGAAGGTCCGGCGCTCGCCAACATCGTCCAGGAAATCTCCGGCGCCCGTTTCATCGACCACATCGTCATCGGTCTCGATCGGGCCAATGAGGACGAATACCGTAAGGCGCGCAAGTTCTTCTCGGTCCTGCCGCAGCAGCATTCGATCCTCTGGAACGACGGGCCGCGCCTGCAGGCCATCGACGACCGGCTCAAGGCGGCGGGCCTCTCGCCGGAGGAGCCGGGCAAGGGCCGCAATGTCTGGTTCTGCATCGGCTATACGCTGGCGCGCCGCGATTCCGACGTGGTCGCGCTGCATGACTGCGACATCGTCACCTATTCGCGCGAAATGCTCGCCCGGCTGATCTATCCGGTCGCAAACCCCGCCTTTTCCCATCTTTTCTGCAAGGGCTATTACGCCCGCCACGCGGACGGCAAGATGAACGGCCGCGTCAGCCGGCTGCTGGTCAGCCCGCTGCTTCTGGCCTTGCAGAAGACTATCGGCCACCGCGACTACCTGACCTATCTCGCCGCCTTCCGCTACCCGCTCGCGGGCGAATTCGCCATGCGCACGGCGATCCTGCCGGATATTCGTATTCCGTCGGACTGGGGGCTGGAAATCGGCGTGCTGTCGGAGGTCTGGCGCAACCTGTCGACCCGGCTCGTCTGCCAGGTAGAACTGTCCGACGCCTATGATCACAAGCATCAGCCGCTCTCCGAGGAAAACCCGCAGGACGGCCTGTCGCGCATGTCGATCGACATCTGCAAGGCGCTCTATCGCAAGCTCGCCACCGACGGCACGATCTTCAGCCAGGAGACCTTTCGGACCATCAAGGCGACCTATTACCGCGAGGCGCTCGACATGATCGAGGCCTATCACAACGATGCGCGCATGAACGGGCTGCATCTCGACCGCCATTCCGAGGAACGCGCCGTCGAGCTCTTCGCCTCCAACATCGTCGAGGCCGGTCAGACCTTCCTCGACAATCCGATGGAAACGCCCTTCATCCCGAACTGGAGCCGCGTCCAGGCCGCCGATCCGGACCTGATGCGCGATCTCCACGACGCGGTGAAAGCCGACGAGGCGGAATTCAGCTGAGATCCTGACCGCCGGCAACCGGTTAGGCCCGGGCGCTGATCCCGGCCGAAAGCGGCTCCGCAGATGGTCTGGCTCCTGCCCGTGTTCAGCCGCGGTTGGAGATCCACCGGCACTGATAGGGCGCGAAGGTGATGTCGCCGCGTGACGGATCGATCGCCTCGCCGGACAACAGATCGACCCATTTCATCCCCGTGATCAGGTTGATCGACATCGCCGGGATGGCCACCTCCTCCTTCGTGACATTGTGAATGGCGAAGACGGACTGATCCCGGTCGAGGCTTTGCCGCCAGAAGCCGAACAGCTTCTCGCCCAGATGCAGGGTGAACTGCGTGGCGTTGGGATGGAAGGCCGGCTGCTGCGCGCGGATGCGGATGCGCTCCTTCATCGCGCGGAGAACCTGTGCATGGATAGAGGACGGATCCTCCAGTTCGGCGCGCAGTTCCGGGTAGTCCCAGCGCTTGCGGTTGATCGTCCGGTTCTGGCCGGTCCGCTCCACGCCCGCATAGTCGTTGCCGGTGCCAAGAAGCGAATGGATGTAGAAAGCCGGGATTCCCTCCAGCGCCATCTGGATGGTCTGACTGGCGAGGAACCGGTCGAACTGCCACTCGTCCTGCCCGTCGACCGTCCCCTTCATCGCCTCGAAATAGGTGATGTTGAGCTCGTAGGGCTTCTGCGAGCCGTCCGGCATGGCGCGCATGTTGACCAGCCCGCCGAATGAACCGACAGTCCTGATTACCTTCTCGATCTCAACTTCGTCCAGCAGCCCTTCCGCCGGCCGCATGCCGATCCCGTCATGCGACGCGGTGAAGTTCAGATAGGCGCAGCCGAGCTGCGCCGGCGGCATCGCCATCTGCCAGGCGTTGAGATAGCGCGACGTGCCCGTCAGCAGCGCATGCAGCATCAGCGGCGGCAGCGAGAAATTGTAGATCGCATGCGCCTCGTTGCGATTGCCGAAATAGGAAAGGTTCTCGGCATTGGGCACATTCGTCTCGGTCAGGAGCACCACGCGCTCGTCGCAATAGTCCGCCAACAACCGCATCAGCCGCACGATCGCATGGGTTTTCGGCAAATGGATGCAGGTCGTGCCGATCTCCTTCCAGATGAAGGCGACGGCGTCGAGCCGGATGATGCGCACCCCGTTGGCGATATGCAGCCGCATGATGCGGATCATGTCGACCAGCACATCGGGATTGGCGTAATTCAGGTCCACCTGATCGAAGGAAAACGTGCACCAGACATGGCGCGTGCCGCTTGATGTCTCGACCTCGCGCAGCAGCGGATGCGCCCGCGGCCGCACGACGGATGTCAGATCGTCGCTCGGCGAGGCTTCGAAGAAATATTTGTCATAGGGCTCGTGCCCCTGCAGATATTCGTGAAACCATTTCGACTGGCTGGACATGTGGTTCAGCACCAGGTCCGACATCAGCCGGAACTCCTCGCCGATGCGGTTGATATCCGCCCAGTCGCCGAGCCTCGAATTGACGGTCTCGTAATCCGTCACCGCAAAGCCGTCATCCGAGGTGAAGGGAAAGAACGGCAGGATATGCACGCCGGTGATCGCGTCGGACAGATAGCGCCGGAGGAAATCGTAGAGCAGGTCGAGCGGCTTGTGCTGGCCGTCCATGACCGCATTGCCATAGGCGATGACGACCGAATCCTTCTGCGACCACAGCGTATTGCCCGGCGGCCGAACCCGTTGACGAGGTTCCAGCCCGTCGGGCCAGAAACTCTCAATGATCCGCCGCGACAGATGCGCGGCGTCCACGTCGGGATAGATCTCCTTGACCAGGCTCAAGAGCTTGGAACGTAGCTGGGCATTGACCGCGATCATGCGTCCCCTGAAATCCTGCTATTGCGCTGCACAAAAAATTATCGTGCCTCGATTTCAGGCATATTGGCAAGGGCAATTGCCAAATCCCCTTAATGGCGCGCATCCTGTGCGGCGAAATGATCGGAGCGGGCCGAATTTGGCCTAACAAATCGATTTAAACAGCGCCTAACTTGCTCTATTGTCAGGTCACAAGGCGGCGTTTCGACGCCAACAAGACCAGGAGGACGACATGCATCTGGGCATTTTGACCGGCGGCGGCGACGTGCCGGGCCTCAACTCCGCCATCAAGGCCGTCGTCAACGAAGCCTATGCGCGCGGCTGGACCGTTACCGGCTTCCGGCGCGGCTGGGCCGGTCCGGTGGAAACCGACCCGCTCGATCTCGAAGGCACGGCGGACCACCGCCAGGCCCTGACGCCGGAATTCGTTCGCTCCATCAACCGGTCCGGCGGCACGGTACTGCATTCCTCGCGCACCCGGCCCTCGCGCATCAAGGCGTCGTCGCTGCCGGATTTCGTCAAGAAGACCGCGCCGCACACGGACGCCGGCTATGTCGACGCGACGGACCATGTCCTCGCCGTCATCGAGGCGCTGAAGATCGACGTGCTGGTGGCCATCGGCGGCGACGACACGCTCTCTTACGCCGCCGAACTGCATGAGCGCGGCGCGCCGACAATGTGCATCCCGAAGACGATGGACAATGACGTTTTCGGCACCGATTACTGCATCGGCTTTTCCACCTGCGTCACCCGCTCCGTCGAGATGATCGCCAATCTGCGCACTCCGGCCGGGAGCCATGAGCGGTTCCTGATTGTCGAGATGTTCGGCCGCAATTGCGGCATGTCGGCGCTCGGCGCAGGCTTCCTCTCCGACGCGGACCGCACGCTGATCGCCGAAGTCCCCTTTGAGATGGAGCGGCTTGCGGAATTGCTGTCGCGCGACCGCGCCGCCAATCCGTCCAACTACACCGTTTGCGTCGTCTCCGAAGGGGCGATGGAAAAGGGCGGCCGTATCGTCGAGAAGGGCGAGGCCGACGCCTACGGCCACAAGAAACTCGGCGGCATCGGCGAGCATATCGGCGTCGGGCTGAAGGAACTGACCGGCACCGACATGATGATCCAGAACCTCGGCTATCTGTTGCGCTCCGGCCCGCCGGACGCCGTCGACCTGATCGTCGCCAAGAATTTCGGCACCATGGCCGTCCATCTGATCGAGGAAGGCCGCACAGGCCTGATGATGTCGATCCGCGACGGCCATTACACCACCCAGCCCGCCAACATCTCCACGCAGGGCGAACACCGCGTCAATGTCGCGGCGATGTATGATTCGGAAAACTACCGGCCGAAGATCTCGAAGGTCGAAGGCACGACTCTCTATCTGCGCTGACTTCGCGCGAAACAGAAAAGGCGCTCGACCGGTCCGGAAGAGCGCCTTTTTGCCGGTTCGCGGATTGCCTCATCCAGCCTGCCCCGTCAGCATCGCTCCGACGAGGAAGCAGATGGCCGAACCGGCGGACGCGACCGTGCGGACATGGTTCAGCAGCGTCCAGTTGCGCTCGTAGCGCGCCCAGTAGCCCAGAGCCGCATTCTCGACCGGGTCGATTACGTCGAGCCTCTTGTTCATCGGCACGTTGCCCGCCCCCGTCACGCCGAAGACGCCGAGGAGATAGAACGCCGCGCCGGCGATGAGCCACGCACCGGCCGCGCCGCCGGCAAAGATCGCCGCATGCGCGGCGATCGCCAGCGAAACCGGCGCCAAGCCCAGCAGCAACACCATGAAGATAGAGCGGTAGACCTTCCGGTTGATCTGCTGCATCGCCTCCATACCGGCGGCCGGGGCCGCCGCACCGAGCGAGCGCATCACGAAATCGGAAAACGTCAGGAAGACGCCGGCGACGAGGCCAGCCGCGACCGACGCTGCGGCAAGGAGCCAGGGGATGATCTGGTCGAGCATGTTCTGATCCTCCCGCCGGTCAGTTGGAAATGCCGACGGCGCGGCGCAAATAGGTCGGGTCGCCGATTTGCCGGGCGAGGAACGCGGCGATGTCCGCACGCGCAATCGTCAGCTTCAAGCCGCGTTCCTCCGGTCCGAACCCTTCCCTGAAAGACCCCGTGGCCGGACCGTCCTCAAAGGCGCTCGGGCGCACGATCGTCCAGTCGAGCCCGCTCGCCCGTACCAGTTTCTCCTGCAACTCATGGTCCCGGAAAACGGGCTTCAGAAGCGCGCCGAACATGATCCGCTTCCAGAAGAAATCGAGGTTCGGCCAGCTTTCATGCGCGCCCAGCGTGGACTGGCAGATCAGCCGGCGGACGCCGTGGTGATGCATCGCCTGAATGACATTCATGGTTCCCTGCGATCGGATCAGGCTCTTGCGCGACATGCCCGCCCCGATCGTGATCACCGCGGCATCGTGCCTGCGGACCGCGGTATCGACATCGGCGGCATCGAACGCGTCGCCTGCGCGAAGCGTCAGCTTCGGATCGTTGATGCCGATCTTCTCCGGCCGGCGCGCGAAGGCGGTAACCGCGTGCCCTTCCTTCAGCATGCGCTCGACAGCCAGGCGGCCAACATTTCCCGTGGCCCCGAAGACAATGACTTTCATGACGGTTTTCCTTTCCGTTTTCTCAACTTGACACCATGTAAAGTTGACACGGCGTCAATTACGGGTAACTTGACATCATGTCAAGCGATACACGATCACGAATCCTTGAAGCCGCCTGGAAACTGCTGGAGGACGGCGCCGGCAGCGAAGTCCGCATGTCGGACATTGCGAAGAAAGCCGGCATCAGCCGCCAGGCGGTCTATCTGCACTTCCCCAAGCGCGCCGACCTGCTGATTGCCGTGACCCGCTATATCGACGAGGCGAATGAAGTCGACGTCCGTCTGGCGGCGAGCCGCGGCGCCGCGACCGGCATCGAACGGCTCGACGCCTATATAGAGGCCTGGGGCAACTACATCCCCGAAATCTACGGCGTCGGAAAAGCGTTGATGGCCATGCAGGAAACGGACAGCGAGGCCCGCATGGCCTGGGAAGGCCGGATGCTGGCGGTTCGCGAGGGTTGCGAGGCCGCGGTCGGCGCGCTCGCCCGCGATCGTGCGCTATCGCCGGAGATCGGGGAAGAGAAGGCGACGGATCTGCTCTGGACCCTGTTGTCCGTGCGCAACTGGGAGCAACTCACTTTGGAATGCGGCTGGCCGCAGGACGACTATATCGGCGAAATGAAACGGACGGCCCGAAGGGCGCTTCTGGCGGACACTTAGCCGGCCGCCAGCGCGCTCGGCACGAAGACCTCGATCGGGTCTGCCACGCCGCGCAGTTCGACCTCGCCAAGCGCGGTCAGCGGGTGCTTCGTCAGCGATGCGGCGGTCGGCCCGATCAGCATCTTCTGGCCCATCTTCTTGGTCTCGCCCTCCAGCCGGGCGGTCATGTTGATAGTCGGCCCGATCGCCGTGTAGTCGACGCGCTGCTCGGTTCCCATGTTGCCGACCGAGCAGACGCCGGCTTCGATGGCCGCCACGCATTGGATTTCCGGAAGGCCCTGAGCGGTGAGCTGCGGATTGGCCGCTGCGACGCCGGCGATGATCGCCTGGGCGCATTCGATAGCCCGGTCGGCATGGTCCGGAACCTCCAGCGGTGCGTTCCAGAAAGCCAATACGGCGTCACCCATGAACTTGTCGATCGTGCCGTCGCGCGCGAAGATTTCCCGGCTGGCGATGCCGAGGAAATGGTTGACCACGGTGACCGCCTTGTCGGCCCCCAACTGGCCGGACATCGAGGTGAAGCCGCGCATGTCGACCAGCATGGCCGTGATCTGCCGGTCTTCCACCTTCAGCGCCGCCGCCGCATCGGTCTCTGCGAGGTGCTTCACCACCTCCGGCGACAGGAATTGCGAGAACTGCTTCTGCAGCACGCCGCGCCGCCGCTCTGCCTCGCGGTAGAGCATATAGCCGCCCGCCGCGCTCATGATCAGCAGTCCAGCGGCCGGCTGTACGCCGTCCATCAGCAGATGACGCGTCGCATAGGCCGCCGCGCCGATGACGAACGGCGCGGCGATCACCGGCGCGGACAGGAGGACCGCCAGCAGCGGCCGGCGCGAAAAGACGGTCAGGATGACCAGCAGCAGGACCGCACCGCCGACGAAGATACCCCGCTCCAGCCATCGCGAATTCGGCGCTTCGAAGAGATAATCCCCGTTCAGCATCTGCGAGATCAGGAGAGCGTGGATATCCGCGCCGAGCCTGTGTCCGCCCCGTGCGGTCAGGTGATACTGGTCCACGCCCGCCACATCGACCGCGAGCACGACAACGCGGCCGGTCAACTCATCCGAAGGCCCGTTCTCCAGAAGGTCTTTTGCGGAGACATGCGGCACCGGCACGGTGGTGTCGACGATGCGGATGCGCCCGTCAGCGCCGAGCGGCACGGTCGCCCCGCCGGCCCGCACCGCGTCGGTCGGCAGGCCTTCGAGCCGCAGCGTGAAGCTCGGCTGCGCCTGCGCCACCCGCAGCAGTTCCAGTGCCAGGGTCGGCCAGAGCCGTACGTCGCTGCCGTCGGTCGTCTCGGCCCAGACCAGCGGCACATGCCGGATCACGCCGTCGCGCCCCGGCAGCGTGCGCACGATGCCGAGCCCGCTTGCCGCATCAGCGAGTTGCGGCAACGGCGCGATGCCGCCCTGCACGGCCGCGGCCGCGTTGGGATCGAGCCCGACCACCGTCCAGCCGGCCTTGCTGTCGATTTCGAGCGGCCCCGCATTCGGATCGAGCGACATGGCGAGCACGCTTGGCGCATTGGCGAGCGAATCGGCCAGCGCCGCGTCGCTCGCGGCCCCGTCGGTCCCGCCCTGCGGTTCGGCGAAGAAAAGGTCGAGTCCGACGGCCGCCGCACCGCTCTCGGCGATCGCGTCGACAACCTTGCCGACCTCGCTGCGCGGCCATGGCCAGCGCCCGAAGGTACGCAGGCTTTCCTCGTCGATCGTGACGACGGCGACCTGGCTGAAATCGAGGGCGATCGGCGCGGAGGCCTGATAGAGATCGTAGGTCTTTTCGCGCAGCGCGGAAAACTGCGTATCGAGGAAGATATGCAAACCGACGAGGACGACGGCGATTCCCGCAAAGACCGCGGCGAGCAGACGGCCGCGAACGGCCTTGCGGGCGGGTTTCTGAGGACCTGTCATGAAGCTCTGCCGCACCGATGCACGGAAAGGCCTCTAATCCTCCGATTTATCGGAAGGTGGGCGATGTCGGCGACCGCGACCGGGCGCTTCGTTCGACTGAACATTCTCAACCGGGAATGTACTTCCCGTCGCAATATATTTCACCGCCCTCTTCGCCGTAGGGTCCGTAGCATTCCAAACCGCCGCCGGGAGCGCCGCCGCCGAACGGGTCGCTGCCCTGGGTATTCGTACCCGGGCGCGGAAGACCGCCATTGTCGGATTTGCAGGCCGATGTGGCGTTCGCGCTGGCGCAATTCGCCTGATCATATGTGTTGCCGGACGTACTGCCGCCGCCCTGCCCGGCCGGCGTCACCATGGAATTGCCGCCCTGGGTGTTGCGGGTGATCGTCAGGGTCTGCCCGTCGCTGCTGCACGACATGCCGGGATTGGTCACGGTACGCGTCTCGCCGCCCACCTGGCATTTCATGATACCGCCCCGAAGCGTCGTGATCGTGCCGTCTCCATCGACATTGATGTCGACGATCCCGCCGCGAACGACGAGCACGATATGCGGCGTGCGAACTTCCGAGCGCCCGCGCTTGGAGATCTGCCCGCCATAGATGCGCGACAGCCCGTTGGTCTGGCGCAGCTTGATCGTGCCGCTGCGGCGGCCGGGATTGTAGACGAATTCGTCGATGGTCAGCACCGCGTTCGGCCCCATGCGCGCCGTCGACTCGTCCTGGAAGACGATGACGCCGGCGCCCGTCGCGTTCGCGGCCAGCTGGTCGCCGAGCGCGATGCCGGTGCCTTCGGTGACACGCGCTCCGCCGCGCGTGACCATCGACTGCTCCATGGTCATCTTGCCGACATCCTGCGCTGCCGCCGTGGCAGCGCCGAGGACGGGGACAAGGAAAACCGCGCCGGCCAATATCCGGTTGATTGTCACGCGCATCGGTTTTTTCCTCAATGTATCTTTACGGTCAGAGCACCCTTGACGCCCCAGTACTCGCTGTTGCGATTAAAGGTGTCGGTGGAGTTCTTGAATTTGCTTTCCCCGTAATAGACCCCGAAATCGAGAGCGGTATCTGTGACGATCTGCACAGTGTGGTTCCAGAAGACCTCCCAGGTCTCCCGGTCGACCATGCTGTAGAACGGCAACGCATCTTCCAGCGAGGCGTAGTCCAGAACGTTCGCCTGGCCGTAGCGGACGCCGGCTTCGTGAACCCAGCTCCGTCCGTCCTCGAAGACCCAGAGCAAATGCGAGACCGAACCGCCGACCTCGAAACCCTCGGTCTCGAAGTCATAGCCCGTATATTCAAAGCTGGGTGTAAATCCGGATGGCTCGGGCGAGACACCCCATCCCTTGAAGCCGGTCGCATAGACACCGAGCGCGACGCCAGGCGCGACGCGGTACTCGCCAGACGCGCCGAAGCTGAGCATGTGGTCGGTGTAATAGTTAATCGAACTGCCGAACCAGCCATATCCGACGAATGTCCGGATCTGGCTTTCGACCGTCGGCTGCACGGACAGCTGCAACTCCCCGCCATACTCATTGATCTGCCGCGCATCCCCCTGCCTGTCCACATCGGCATAGGCGGTCAGGTCGGCGCGCAACGTGTCGACGATGTCGGGCAGGCCCTTCGAATAGGTGATATAGCCGCGTCCCTTGTAGCGGTTGTAGCGGTCGAAGCTGTTGTCGAAGTCCTGGTCGCCGAGGCTCTTCACATAGCGGAAGATGCCGCCGACGCGGATCTCGTCGCTCGAGGCCGTCTCGAGGTCGCGAATCACGACGCCGTTGATCATGCCGAAGGGAGCGGTGATCGATCCGTCGGTCTCGGAAGGCGGCGTGCCGTCGAAGACCGTTTGCGTAACTTTCTTGTAGTCGACGCCGCCGGTGATCGTCACCACGAAGTCCCATCCGGCCTGGGCGCGCTCGACCTTAGCCTTCAGGTCCTCGATTTCCTTCTGGAAAGCTTCCCAGCCGGCCGTCAGCAGCGCCTGCTCGATATGGGCGGCGGCGAGATCGTAGGAGGAGATCTGGTAGTAGACCCGCGCCAGCGCGATGCGGGCGCCGATATCCGAAGGATTGCGCAGGATGATTTCTTCCAGCGTCGACAGGGCCTGGTCGTACTGGCCCTGGTTGACGGCCTCGATGACGAAACTGTCCAGTGCGGTGCGGCTGCCGATATCCGTGACGCGCAGGTCGAACGCATTGTCGTAGGCGAATTCGTCGGCGCTTGCGGGAACCGCGCAGAGCGATGCCGCCAAACAGGCCAGCACCGGCCACTTTTCCAGCGATTTACCGCTACCAATAACCATTTCGCGACGAGACCCCTCATCTGTCACTGATCCGGCTTTTAATAAACGGTTAAATCACGAAAACTCCAGTGCAAATCGGCAACAATCGCCGACTAACCCGCGAAAAATTACCGGTAATTGTTCCCGATGCCGCAAGGGCACCGGGAAACTGCCCAATTTAACGGCAATTCGCGCAGAAACGCTGGATGCGATTGCAGGCGTCTTCGAGAAGTTCTTCCGACGTCGCGTAGGAAATCCGGAAATTCGGTCCAAGACCGAAGGGTTCGCCATGCACCGCGGCGACGCCCTCCTCCTCGATCAGTTCCGTGACGAAGTCCTGGTCCGTCTCGATCGCCTTGCCCGACGGCGCTTTCTTGCCGATCATGCCTGCGACGGAAGGATAGACATAGAACGCGCCTTCCGGCGTCGGGCATTCGATACCCGAGGCCTGGTTCAGCATCGACACGACGAGATCGCGGCGGCCCTGGAAGATCGCCTTGTTCTTTTTGATGAAATCCTGCGGCCCGTTCAGCGCCTCGACGGAGGCCCACTGCGCGATCGAGCAGGCGCCCGACGTCTGCTGGCTCTGGATCATGTCCATCGCCTTGATGATCTCCATCGGACCGGCCGCGTAGCCGATTCGCCAGCCGGTCATCGCATAGGCCTTGGAAACGCCGTTCATCGTCAGCGTCCGGTCCTTCAGGCCGGGCTCGACCTGCACCGGCGTGACGAACTGGAAATCGTCATAGACCAGATGCTCATACATGTCGTCGGTCAGAAGCCAGACATGCGGATGACGCATCAAGACGTCGGTGATCGCCTTCATTTCTTCACGGTTATAGGCCGCGCCCGACGGGTTCGACGGCGAGTTGAAGATCAGCCACTTGGTCTTCGGCGTAATCGCCGCCTCGAGCGCCTCGGGCTTCAGCTTGAAGGAATCCTCCAGCGTCGTCGGCGCCGGCACCGGCGTGCCGCCGCACAGCAGCACCATTTCCGGATACGACACCCAGTAAGGCGCCGGGATCACGACCTCGTCGCCCGGGTTCAGCGTCGCCATCAGCGCGTTGAACAGGATCTGCTTGCCGCCGGTCGCGACGATCGTCTGCGTCCAGTCATAGTCGAGTTCGTTCTCGCGCTTGAACTTCTCGGCGATCGCCTTGCGCAGTTCGGGGATGCCCGAGACCGGCGTGTATTTCGTTTCGCCGCGATTGATCGCGTCGATCGCCGCCTTCTTGATATTGTCCGGCGTGTCGAAATCCGGCTCGCCCGCGCCGAGGCCGATGATATCGCGGCCTTTCGCTTTCAGTTCCCGGGCCTTCTGGGCCACGGCAATGGTGGCGGAGGGTTTCACGCGGGAAAGGGTGTCGGCGAGGAAGGCCATTTCAATGTCTCCTGAGATTGAGCCCTGTCCGGCTCCCGGACAGCGGGTGCTATCTGCGCCAACTGGACCGAATGCGCAAGCGTTGCGGCGGTCCGGCAAACGCGCTAACGCTTCATTAACCATAAATTTATCGGTTCCGGGTCATTCTCGGTTTCTTCGAAGGAGAATTGGCCCGTGTCGAAATCGCTGCCGGAACCGCGGATGCAAAAGGACGCCCAGGGCGTCTGGACCGCGGCCTATGGCGAATTCGTCCTCGGAACCGCGTTTCAGCCGATCTTCCGTTTCGAGAGCGGCCGCCTCACGCCCGTCGCCTGCGAAGCGCTGCTACGCGTCACACGCGGCGGCAATCCGGTCCTCAACGACGCCTTCTTCACCATGCTCGACACGGAGGCCTTCACCGCGCTGGAACCGGAACTGCGGCGGCTGCATATCCGCAACGCGGCCCACGTCCCCTCGCCCGAACGCCGCCTGTTCCTCAATTTCGACCCGCGCGTTCCCGAGCATCCCGAACGGTTCGAGCGCGTCCTGCGCGATCTCGGCGACGAATTGCGCTCTGCCGGCATTTCGCCGGCCGACATCGTCTGCGAGATCACCGAGGCGGAAACGCAAAACAAGCCCGCACTCACCCATTTCACCTATGAATTGCGCGCCCGCGGCTACATGGTCGCGGTCGACGATTTCGGCGCCCATGCCTCGCGGCCGGACCGCGTGGCGGCGATCGCGCCCGACATCGTCAAGTTCGACGGCAAGCTGGTCAAGCGCATGCTGGAAACGCCGTCCGGCATCGCGACGCTGCGCCTGATGGTCCAGCAATTCGACCGCGAGGGCATCCACTCCGTTCTCGAGGGGCTGGAGGCGCTGTGGGAACTCGGCCCGGCGGAAAGCACCGGCGCCGCGCTGGTCCAGGGCTATGCACTGGCCGCCCCGCGTTTCGCCGGCCCGCAATTCGGCGCATGGCTCGCCCAATACAGGCCGCAGCCCGAAACGCCGGCTGTCAGACTCGTCAAGACGTTCCGATAAAAAGGCGGGCCGATGCTGACCCTCTATTCGATGCCGAGTTCCGGCAACTCCTACAAGGTACGCCTGCTGCTGGCCTTGCTCGGCCTGCCCTACCGCCACATCGATGCCGAATACGGCAGCGGCGTCACCGAAACGGCGGAGTTCCGCGCCCTCAATCCGGCCGGCAAGGTGCCACTGCTGGTTCTCGAAGACGGCCGCCTGCTGGCCGAATCCAACGCCATCCTGCTCTATCTCGCCCGCGGCACCCGCTTCCTGCCGGATGACGCCTACGAGCAGGCGCTCTGCCACCAGTGGATGTTCTTCGAACAGAACAGCCACGAGACCTCCGTCGCCGTCCGCGCCGCGATTCTCAGCTATCCGCAGCGCGCCCATCTCCGCACGCCGGAAAAACTGGATCCGCTGCTCGAAAGCGGCCACCGCGCCCTGTCCATCATGGAAGCGCAACTGGCGAAGACACCGTACCTGACCGGAGACGCGCTCACCGTCGCCGACCTCTGTCTCTATGGCTACACCCATTCGGCGGGAACGAAGGGCGGCTTCGACATGCCGCGCTTTCCGGCCGTCAACGCCTGGCTGGACCGCATCGCCGCGGAACCGGGCTACGTGCCCCTGTCCTTCGTGCCGGGTGAAGCAGCGTAAACACTTTCTTAATTAAGTTCTTCAAATCGCCACATTATTTCCCGCGAACCGCCGTTTTGTCTCCCCGAACCGGCCCGAATTGCGCATGACTGTGTGACCCGTCACAGCAACCGGTCACCGGACCGGATTGATGCGACCGAGACGCAGCGGAGACGAATCGTCATGTTCACGGCCAACGGAAATAACCGGCGCACCGCCGGCAGCGCCAGATCCACCACCATGCTCATCGCAGTGCTGGTCCTGGCCAATCTCGCCGCCATCATGGGACTGGGGAGCACGGCCCGCGCCGACGGCTTTCCCAATGCTCTGCACTACGCGCCGATGACATGGGAAAAGACGATCGTAGAAAAGAAGGCGCCGTTGCGCTCGGTCGATACCCAGGCCGAGGAAAAGACCGCGGCGGTCGTCATGGTCGATCCGGTTTCACGCGCCGATATCGGCCCGGTCGCCCCGGAGATCAACCGCAACTTCGTCGAGGTTTCCAGCGAGGAAACCGCCCCAACGGCAACGGCGATCGGCCGGGCCGGCGACCGCCACCGGGCCTTGCTGATCGCGCTGATGACGGCGGCGCTCGCCACCATGGCCGGCGTCAGCGTGGTGATGTTCCGCAGCCTCGCCCGCGAAATCGCGGAAACCGAGCGCAAACGCCTGCGCTTCTGAAAGAGGCGGCCTTGGCAGGCTGCAAAAACACCATAGATAGGCAGGATGTTTATCAAACCTGCCTGTCTTTCCGCTCTCGCTTTGGCCATCGCGCTTCCCGCATTGGCCGACACCGTCACCGAAACGACCGAACACGCCGACATCTCGGCGAATGTCGTAACTGACGGCCTCTCCCATCCATGGGGCATGGATATCCTGCCCGACGGCGCGCTGATCGTGACCGAACGCGAAGGCGCCCTGCGCATCGTCCGCGACGGCGCGGTGTCCGACCCGATCGCCGGCCTTCCCGACATCGCCGTGGTCGGTCAGGGCGGCCTGCTCGATGTCGCCCTCGCGCCCGATTTCGCGGACACCGGTGAAATCTATCTGACCTTCTCCGACCCCGGCGAAGGCGGCCAGGGTACGGCGCTTGCCCGCGCCGTTCTCGAAGGATGGCAGGACGGGGCCGCGGAGCTCGAGAGCCTCGAGACGCTGTTCTCCATGGAGAAAAAGACAGGCACCGGCCACCATTTCGGCTCCCGCATCGTCTTCGCCGGTGACGGCACCGTCTTCATCACCACCGGCGACCGCGGCGATTCCGACCGCGCCCAGGATTTTACCGATACGGCCGGCGCGGTCCTGCGGCTCAATCGCGACGGCTCGATCCCCGCCGACAATCCCTTCGCCAGCGGCGAGGACGCCGCCCCGGAAATCTGGTCCAAGGGCCACCGGAACGTGCAGGGCGCGGCGCTCGATCCGGAAACCGGTGCGCTATGGACGGTCGAGCACGGCGCGCGCGGCGGCGACGAGATCAACCGTCCCGAGGCCGGCAAGAATTATGGCTGGGCCGTCATATCCTATGGCCGCCACTATTCCGGCCGGAAGATCGGCGTGGGCGCCGAAGCGCCCGGCTACGAACAGCCGGAATATTACTGGGATCCGTCCATCGCGCCGTCAGGCCTCGCCGTCTATTCGGGAGAGATGTTCCCCGAATGGCAAGGCGACCTGCTCGTCGGCGCGCTGAAATTCCAGCTGCTCGTGCGGCTGGACCGGAACGAAGCCGGCGAGATCGTCGACGAGGAACGCATGCTGGACGGAGAGTTCGGCCGCATTCGCGACGTCACGGTCGCCCCGGACGGCTCGATCTTTCTCCTGACGGACGAGGACCCGGGCGCGATCATTCACGTCACCCGCGGTTGAGATGGGAAAATTCATGCTGACAATCGCTCTCGTCATCGCGGCCCTCATCGCTGCCGCCGGCCTCTTCCTCATGATCGTGGGGCCGGCCCGGACCTGGCAGATGATGTCGGGGGATCCGGACCTCGGCTGGTTCGACCGTTCCGCGCCCGTTCGCACAGGAAAGCCGAATGACGCCCTCTTCTGCACGCCCGGCCTCTGCGAGGGCGTCAAGGTCGATCGCGACCTGCCGGACTACGCGGACTCGCCGAAGAGCCTCATCGCCAAAATCGACGAAGCCATGCGCGCCGCCGCCGCCGACATCCGGCGGGTCGATGACGGCAGTGATCCGGCCAGGGCCAGATATGTCACCCGCACGCCTTTGATGAAGTTTCCGGACACCAACACCTTCGAAGCGGTGACGCTGGAAAACGGCCGAACCGGCCTCGTCGCCTACGCGGCGGCCCAGCTCGGCTATTCCGACGGCGGCAATAACCGCAAGCGCCTGGAAGCCGTCATGGAGCGCCTCGACAGGTGACGCGAAACCCGTAACAGCTTGCCTTTTCGGCGGTCGGGGAGCACAAATCCCGCGTTCCCGAAGAAACCGGCAGGCAGGCATGAATTCCGAGGCAATCGAACGCGCCGCGCTATTCGACTTGCATGCCGCGGCTCCGCAGGACCTTCGCGACGCGCTCGGCCTCCACACCGTCCTTGTAGACGGCGCCCTTGTTTCGATGGCGTCGAAACTTCCGCAAACGGCGATCGTCGTCAATCGGGCGCTTGGCTTCACCCGCGCGCAGTTCGAGGACGAGCATCTCGTATCCCGCCTTTCCGCAACCTATCGCGGTGCCGGGATCACCCGCTTTTTCGTCCAGGTCACGCCGGACGCGATGACCGGTTCGCTTACCCGGCGGATCGCCCATGCCGGCCTCGAGGAGGCGCGCGGCTGGCAGAAATTCAGCCGTGAACCCTCGCCCGTCGATCTACCTCAGACACCCTTCCGCGTCGAGGAAATCGGCCCGGACCATGGCGCGGATTTCGCGCATATCGTGTGCGCGGGTTTCGATCTCGGCGAAATCGCCGAGCCTTGGCTGGCCCGCCTGCCCGGCCGCGACAACTGGCGCGTCTTCATGACCTTCGACGGTGACACGCCGGCCGGCGCCGGCGCCATGTATGTGGAAAACGGCGTGGCATGGACAGACTGGGGCGCGACCGCGCCGGCCTTTCGCGGACGCGGCAGCCAGGGCCTGCTCCTCGCGGCACGCATCGATCGCGCCCACAAGCTTGGCTGCAAGTCCATCCACACCTGCACCGGCGAGGCGGTGCCCGGCGATCCCCAGCATTCCTGGAACAACATCGTCCGCCACGGTTTCGCGCCAGACTATGTTCGGGCGAACTACGCGCCCCCGAAGGTCCCGGCCGAATAGCTTGGTCAGCCGGCCGGCGGCCAGATCGGCGGCCAGTTTTCCGGACCGCCATCCGGTTCTCCGTCGCAGTCGCTCTTGGCGCGCGCCTCCGTCAGCACGAACACATGGCCCGTCCCCGTTTCCTTCCAGGACCAGCGGTTGAATTCGCCGCAATCGCCAAGTCCCCGCCCCTTCAAGAAGCCGGTCAGTTCCTGGCGCTCCTGGTCCCAGGAGATATTCCACGCCAGATCGTCCGTCGAAGGCCCGTCTCCGGTCATCACCGGCAAGGACACGCGCCGGAACTTCGAGCCGGTCCGCTCCCAGAACGCGTAGGCCTGGTTGTAGGCGCCGCCCTCGCCGCAGGGCAGGCCGATCAGCCAGGAATTGTCGCCCGAACCGGCCTCGAAGCCGCCGATCGCCGCGAACCGGTCCTGCGAAAGCCCGCGACAGGCCGCGCCGTCGCGGTCGGAGAACTCGGCCCGGATCTGGAAGGGAATATCGGACAATCCGGCGATGTCGCGCACCGCGGCCTGTTCGGGCGCGCCCGTCGCGCCCTCCACAAGCAGCGCATCGTCGCGGCCGACGCGTCCCTGCACCTCGTCCAGGAAGATCAGCCCGGAGATGAAGCCGTTGAGCGAGAAGGTTGAGACCGTGTCGATCCCGCGCGACCGGAAGGTGACCCGCAATTCGCGCCCCGCCTTCGCCGCCGCCATCAGCGCCGCGATCTCGGCCTCGCCGTCAAAGATATATTCATAGACGGCGGCGCGGTAGGAAAGGTCTGAAACCGGGATCGTCAGCACCGGCCGCCCGTCGATCGAGAAGCCAACATCCGAACCGGCGGCAAGCGTCTCGCGCACGCCGAGTACGAGCCGCACCGGCGCGTCCGGCCGCGCCGTGCGGCGGAAGATCACGGTATAGAGCTCCGATTGCGCGTTATAGGCCGAGACATCGCATGTCAGCCCGTCGGTGCAGCTCACCGAAATGTCCCGGATCCTCTTGAACTGGCTGGCGGACGCGCCGCCCGCCGCGATGGCCAATCCTGCGGCGATCCCCGCGACCATCGCCCACCACGCGAAACGCGGCATTGATCCTCCCCGGCAAAACCGTTGCATCGGCGCCCTTTATTCCCTGTGTCCTTTGCAGGGAACCTATAGCAGCGACCGGCGCTGACAAAGGTCAAACTGCCGCAGCGATCCGGATCGCCTATGCGGAAATCGCGACCGGGTCGGGCTCTCCTTGCGCTCCGTCCGTTTCCTCGGCCGTGGCGACGCGATCGCGCAGCAGGACCGCCTGGTGACGCGCATATTCCAGCTTCGCCTCGGTCGCGTCGAGCGGCCGGCACAGGAAGAAGCCCTGAACCGCATCGACGCCGAGTTCGGCCAGCGCGCCGAGCTGCGCGCCCTGCTCGACGCCTTCCGCCACGACCTTCATGCCGTATTCATGGGCGACATTGACCAGCATCCGGATCAGCGTCGCGGTGCGCGGATCGCGCTCGATCCCGTCGACGAAGAACTTGTCGATCTTCAGGATCGCCGCGCCCAGCGTGCGGATGGTCGCCAGCCCGTTATGGCCGGTGCCGGCATCGTCGATCGCGATCGCGACCCCGGCCGCCCTCAGGCTGTCGATGCAGCGGCGCGCCGTCTCCGGATCGCCAATCTCCTCGCGCTCGGTGATTTCGAGAACAATCCTGCGCGGATCCAGTCCGGTCTTTTGCAGGGTCTGCAGAAAGCGGCCGCAAAACTTCGCGTTGGCGAATTGCGCCGGAGACGCGTTGAAGGCGAATGTCAGCTTCGGCGCCGTCTGCAGCACATCCTGCATTTCCTGCGCCGTCTTCTGGACCATCGTTTCCAGCAGATCATCAGACCATCCATTGGCCTCGATCAGCGGCACGAAGGCGGTTGGCGACACCCAGCTCCCGTCCGGCTTCGGCCACCGCGCCAGCGCCTCGAAACCGGTCATCTCACCCGATCGGATGTCGTAGACCGGCTGGAAATGCGGAACGATCTCGCCATGCGTCAGCGCGTTGCGAATGCGCCTCGACGCGTTTTCGGGCGGCACGAGCCCGCGCGCGACGAAGAAGGCGAGCAGCAACGACAGGGCGACGGCCACGAATTTCGTCCCCGTGCTCGTGCCCATGTTCAACTCGTTCAGCAACACGGTCGGGATGTGGACGCGCACCACCAGCGGATAACGCGCCGAGCGGAATTCGAACATCTCCGTATCGCCGCCGATCTCCCATTCCGGACCTTCGAATGCCCCGACGGTGCGGCCATTGGTCAGCGAAAGACGGATCGCTCCGGTCGCGCGCAGTTCCGGGGGAAGCACGTCGAAGACCAGCGACTCGGTGTTGACCAGCGCCGTCGCCAGCGACTGATCGTCGAACGTCCATGTCACAGCCATGGCCGCCGTGTCGCCCATGCGCAGCGGATTGAGCACGATCTTCGGATTGCGCGCGGCCACGCCGTCGACCGGGTCGCGGAAATTTTGCGTCAGCGTGTCGCGATCCATGGCGACGGAACACACCCGGCCGTCTTGCGCGGTGAGGATATCCTTGATCGAGCCCGAGCGGAAAATGGCGTGATTGAGCGCTTCGATCGCCCCGCTGCTGCAGTCGGTGAATCCCCCCTGATGGATCTCGCCCAGTCGGATGGCCGCATAGTCAGTGGCGATTTCGGCGCGCGCCAGCGTGTTGCGCGCCAGGTCCGCCGCGCTCTCCCGGTTGAAGGCGAGCACGATCTCGCGATGCGCATAAATCGCGGCGAGCAGAAACAGCGCAGCCGAAAGCACGGTCACGAGACCGACCCGCATGTGCCGCGAAATCCGCATTGCCGTTTGCATTGCCATCCGCGAGAAGCTAGCAGGGCCTGGTTTATTGTTCCTTGCTTCCGAACCACGGCTTTTCGGGGCGGCAAGCGCGGAACCTGCTCCGTGTGCCCGTCATGAACCGCGCGTCCGCCAATCTGCTCCTGCTGATCACCGGTGCCATCTGGGGCGGCGGGTTCATTGCCCAGGCAACCGCGATGGACAGCATCGGTCCGGTGCTGTTCACCGGCATACGGTTCCTTGCCGCCGCTCTTGCCGTTCTGCCCTTTGCCGTCATCGAGGCGCGCCGCGCCGGTGCGCCCCTCCTGCCGGACGCCGGCCAATGGGCGCGTTTCTCGCTGCTCGGAACGCTGTTGTTTACGTCGCTCGCCGCCCAGCAGATCGGCCTGCTGACCACCAGCGTCACCAATTCCGGCTTCCTGACCGGCCTCTATGTCGTGCTGACCCCGGTGCTCGGCGTCGCCCTGTGGCGGTTCTGGCCGCATCCGGTCGTCTGGCCGGCCGCGCTGATGGCGCTCGCCGGCATCGCGCTTCTGTCCGGCGGCGCCTTCACCGGCCTGTCGCGGGGCGACTGGTGGACGATCCTGTGCGCCGCCCTGTGGGCCTGCCACGTCCAGTTCCTCGGCCGATTCGTCGGCAGCGCCCGCCCGCTGCAACTCGCCTGCTCGCAATTCTTCGTCTGCGGATTTCTCGGCATCGCCATCGCATTGGCCGTCGAACCCGTCGCCTGGAGCATGATCACCGCCTCCGCCACCGAAATCCTGTTTGCCGGCGTCGTCTCCGGCGGCCTCGCCTTCACCATCCAGGCGATCGCCCAGCGCCACACGACCGCGCCGCAGGCGGCGATCTTTATGTCGTCGGAAGCCCTCTTTGCCGCCCTGTTCGGCGCGCTCTTCCTCGGCGAACGCATCGGCGCGACAGGACTGGCCGGCTGCGCGCTGATCTTCGTCGCCATGCTGTCGGTCGAACTCGTGCCGATGATGCGCCGGCACAGACCGGCGGCGTAGTCCGTCACCGCGTGTGACCGCGATCAAATCGCGCATCGTGTCTCACGGCCCGTGATCGCCCGGGAACGCCGCGGTCGATTCTCCATCTTCGCGCCGCCACAATTGCCCGCCCGCAACTGCCTGATCTGACTGCGAACTGGGCGCATCCGTTAGGAACTGTGGCCGAATTTCGGCATTATCCCGTTGTTTTTCTTTTCATTTTCGACACGCATCGTGATTTGAACTGACGCGCGCGAAAAGCCTAGGTCGGCCCGTCGCCGCCGGCACGATCCGAAAGCCCCTCTCCCAACCAGCCAGGACGGGCCGGCGGCGACGAACCCTTGCGAAACGGAGGTATCCGACCATGCAAAATCTACTGTCCGCTGTGCTCGCCGGCGCCATGCTGTTCGCGTCGGTCAACCTGTCGGCGGCGCGCGAAAACGAAGGCGTCATCGCCCATGTCGACATGGAAACCCGCATCCTCGTCATGCGCGACGGAACCCGCTGGCTCACCGCCGACGATGTCGATCTGAGCGGGCTTGCCGCGGGCGATGCGGTGCAATTGACCGTCTGGGAAGACACCGAAGTCATCACCTCGATCGAGAAGATCAGGATGTAGCGACGTTTTCGGGCGGCGCACTCCGGGACATCACCGGATCGGCGACCGGCCCGACCCCGAGCGCCCGGCCGGCCGGATGCTGTTTCGCAGCACCGGCCGCCAGCGGGATGGCGGCGCCTGCCGCCGTCATCCCTTTTCTTCCGGTCCGGTCAGTTCCTTGGCCAATGCTGTCTCGGGATCGCCGGTATTCGGCTCGTCCGGCCCCTCCGCCGCGCCGCACTCAACCGATATGCAACGGGGCTTCAATCCGGCTCCATACCGGGATAGAGCAGCCGTACCCCGTCTTGGGAACGCAGGTTGTAGCGCCGATGGAACCACGATCATGAACTTTTCGACGGATTATCGAAACCGCGAACAAGACATCGCAGATTTGTTCGCGGCGACATTCACCGCCTCCGAAGGCGCGCAGGAAGGCGAATTGATCGGCACGCTTGCGCGCCGCCTGATGGAAGAGACGACCGCCCAGGACATCCATGTCTTCACCGCGTCGGACGATGACGTGCTTGTCGGAGCGATAATTTTCACACGCCTTGCCTTTGCCGACGACCGCACGGTCTTCGTCCTGGGTCCTGTCGCGGTGGCGACGGACCGGCAGGCGATGGGTATCGGACAAAAACTCATCGCCCACGGTCTGAACGAACTGCGCGATCGCGGGGTCGATATCGCCGTGACCTATGGCGACCCGAACTATTACAGCCGCGTCGGCTTCGCGCCGGTCGCCGAAGCCGATATTCCCGCACCCTTTCCGCTGCAGCATCCGGAAGGCTGGCTCGGACAATCGCTGACAGGCGTTCCCCTTCGCCCCCTGAAGGTTCCGGCGCGCTGTGTCGAGGCGTTCAATGATCCGGTCTTCTGGTAACGGGAACCCGACCGGCGCTTTCGCCGTTTTCGCCAGCCGTCTGCCTCAGGGCTGCACCGGCGTCTCTGCCATCGTCAGATGCAGCTTGTCGCCGTCATAGGGATGCGCCCTGAGCACGGCCTCGTCCGGCTCGACGCCCAGCCCCGGCTCCTCCGGGATCAGCGTGTAACCGTCTTCCAGCTTCAGCGGCGTCTTTAGCAGCTCCGCGTGGAATCCGCCCCAGTCCTTGATCGCTTCGAGGATCAGGAAATTCGGCGTCGAGGCCGCGACCTGGATATTCGCCGCGGCGACCACCGGCCCGCAATAGCAATGCGGCGCGACCAGCGCGTGGTGAACCTCCGCTAGCGCGGCGATCTTCTTCGTTTCCCAGATCCCGCCCGAGCGGCCGCAATTGGGTTGTACGATTTGCGCCGCGCCGAGCACCAGCAGCCGGGCGAATTCGTATTTCGTCGTCAGCCGCTCGCCGGTCGCCACGGGGATCGAGGTCTTCGCCGCGAATTCGGCCATCGCCTCCGGCATGTCCGGCGGCACCGGCTCCTCGAACCACAGCGGATCGTAGGGTTCGATCGCCCTCGCCATCCGCGCCGCGCCGGACGGGGTGAACTGACCATGCGTGCCGAACAGGATATCGGCCCGCGTCCCGACCGCCTCGCGCACCGCCTTTACCATCGCCGCCGACCGCTCGATGTCGGTCAGCAGCGGCTGGTGCGGATCGTATTGCGTATAGGACCCGGCCGGATCGAACTTCACCGCGGTGAAGCCCTGCTCCACCCAGCGCACCGCATTTTCAGCCGCAAGATCCGGATCGTTATAGACCGTGCGCCCGCTCGTCTCGTCCGGATAGATCGAGCCTTCCGCCGGATAGAGATAGGTGTAGGAGCGCAGAGCCTCGTGCACCCGTCCGCCGATCAGCGCATGCACCGGCTTGCCGGCCTCCTTGCCGACAATGTCCCAGCAGGCCATCTCCAGCGCTGAAGTGCAGCCCATCATCGACAGGTCCGGCCGCTGCGTGAAGCCCGATGAATAGCAGCGCCGGAAGAACGCCTCGACATCGTGCGGATCGTGCCCGGCGAGGTGCCGCGCCGCGACATCCTCGATCATGGCCGCCATCGCCTTCGGCCCGAACGACGCCCCATAGGCCTCGCCCCAGCCGGTCACGCCGCCGTCGCTTGTCAGCTTGACGAAGATGAAATAGCGCCCCCCCGGCGCCCCGTCCGGCACGCCGACAATGAAGGTCTCGATGTCTGCGATATGCATGGCCGTTTCTCCCGGCGCACACTCAATCGAAAACGATCACGTTGCGCAACGCCTCGCCGCGCTTGGTCGAGGCAATCGCCTCGTTGATCTGCTCCAGCGCAAACCGCCCGGTCACCAGCTCGTCCAGCTTCAGCCGGCCTTCCTGATAGAGCGTCACCAGATACGGAATGTCGCGCGCCACCTGGGCCGAGCCCATCTTGGAGCCGATGATCTTCTGGCTCCAGCCGGCCAGCGTGCCGGGATCGTATTCGCCGAACACGCCCGAGGGCGGCATGCCGACGATGACGATGGCGCCGTTCCTGGTGATGTATTGCGCCGCGCCGTCGATGGCCGGCTTCGCCCCCACCGAGACGAAGACGAAGTCGACACCGCGCCCGCCGGTCAGCGCCATCACCTGCTCGCGGTGGTCCGGGTCGGTCGGGTTGACCCCGTGGGTCGCGCCGAAGCGCTTCGCCGCCTTTAACTTGTCAGTGGAAAGATCGATCGCGATGATCGTCTGCGCGCCGGACGCCAACGCCCCCTGCACCGCGTTCAGACCGACCCCGCCACAACCGATCACGGCGACATGGGAGCCCGGATGGATCTGCGCGGTGTTGGTCACCGCGCCGAAGCCGGTGATCACCCCGCAGGCGAGCAGCGACGCCGCGTCGAAGGCGATCTCCTTCGGGATCACCGCCACCTGGCTCTTTTCCACCACGACCTTTTCCGCGAAGGCCCCGGTCCGCAACCCGTGCCCCAGCGCCTCGCCGCGTTCATTGGAGAGTGGCGATGTCTCGTCGAGGGGAAATACCTCCTCGCACAGCACCTGGTGCCCGCCGGAACAGTAGTGACAGGTGCCGCAGGAGCGGATCAGCGTGACGACGACATGGTCGCCCGGCGCGATGCCGTTCACGCCCGGCCCGACCGCCTCGACGACGCCCGCCGCCTCATGGCCGAGCACCATCGGCAGGATCCCGCCCCAGCCGCCCTCGGCGAACACGATGTCGGAATGGCAGATGGCGCAGGCCTTGACCGCGACCTTCACCTCGCCCGGCCCGGGATCGGCGAGCGTGACGCTCTCGATCGTCAGCGGCGCATTGAAATCGCGGCACACCGCCGCCCGGATCGTCTCGGCCATTCAGCTCTCCGATAGTCGACGCCGGACGCTATTGCCTCCGGTCTGTCGCGACGCGTTTCACGGCGACATACCCTCTTCGTTTTACGTTGCAATGACTTTTTTCCGGCACGCCTCAGATGAGCGCCGCGCGTCTTCTTCACCGCTGCGTCCAGCCCCTTTGCGATCAGGTCGAAAATCCGCCATGCCAAACTCTTGTTGCGCTCGCGCCCGGTTTGGCTTTGAAAAGACATCAGCCGAGGAGGAGGCAGATGACCGACGAAACGAACGACCGCCCGAAGGGCGAACTGACCCTGCGCACGCTCGCCATGCCGGGCGACACCAACGCCGCCGGCGACATTTTCGGCGGCTGGGTGATGTCGCAGATGGACCTGGCCTCCGGCATACGCGGCGCCGAGGTGGCGGGCGGCCGCATCGTCACCGTCGCGGTCAACGAGATGGATTTCCGCATGCCGGTCAAGGTCGGCGACACGCTCTGCGTCTATACCGAGGTCGAGCGGGTCGGCACGACATCCATGGTGCTGCGCATCGAGGCCTGGGCGCAGCGCTATCTTTCCCACGTCATGGAAAAGGTCACCGACGCCCGCTTCACCATGGTCAAGCTCGACAGTGACGGCCGCCCCTCGCCGATCACCCGCTGACCGGCACAACCATGCACCTGCCCGTCATCCTCCTGCCCGGCATCATCACGCCGGCGGACATCACCTACCGCTATCTCCTGCCCCTGTTCGAGGGCCGGGCGACGGTCATCGCCCGCGATCTCGCCATCTACGCAAACGGCGCGCCGCCGCCCGGCTACAGCCTCGACAGCGAAGTCGACGCCATCCTGACGGCCGCCGACGCAGCGGGATATGACCGCTTCCATCTCGGCGGCTTTTCCGGCGGCGGCGCGATTTCCGCCGCTTTCGCCGCTCGCCACCCGGACCGCCTTGCGAGCCTCGCCTTGATGGAGCCCGCTTGGTTCGGAAACGAGGGCCAGAGCGCCGACGAAATCGCCGTGCGCGAGGCCGTCGAGGCGACGGAGGACCTTCCCTATGACCAGATGCTCGCCGCCTTCGCCCGCCTCAACGTCGCCGATGACGTGGACCTGCCTGCGCCGCCGCCCGGTGATCCTCCCGCCTGGATGGAGCATCGCCCTGCCGGCATCTTCGCCATCGGCCCCGCCTGCCGGAACCACACGCTGGATCTCGACACGCTCAAGTCCTTGGCCTGCCCGGTCCTCTACATGCGTGGCGCGCGCAGCAATCCGGCGATGTATCTGCGCATGCAGGAGCGCGCCGCCGGTCTGTTCCGGGATTTCACCGTCGAGATCTTCGAAGACCGCCACCATTTCGACCCGCCCCACCGCTCCGAGCCGGAACGCACGGCGGAATTGCTGCTGGAAATCTGGGAACGCGCGGAGGCGAAGCTCTAACCAAAATGTCGTTTGGCTTCCAGCGCCAGCCCGATGCCGACGCTGCCGAACCGGTCGCCTTCGACCACCGCCGCGCCCGGCACGGCCTCCAGCAGCGCGCGCCGCACCACCGGGATCGCGGTCGTGCCGCCGGTCAGGAACAGCGCCGAAATCCGCTCCGCGCCGATGCCTGCATTCGTGAGCGTCGCGTCCAACGCGTTACGGATCGCGTCGGTTTCACGGGCGATGATTTCCTCGAACTCCGTCCGCGCGATGCCGATGCTCAGACCTCTCTCGATAGCCGCGAGGCTGATCCCGGCCTTGTCCGCATCTGTCAGGTCGATCTTCGCCCGTTCCACCTCCAGCGCGATCCGGTGGCCCAGCCGTTCCTCCAGCACATGGGCCAGCCGCTCGATCAATTCCGGTCGTGTCGACAGCCGCAGGTAGTCCTTCACCTCGCGCAGGATCGCCGGGTCGTAGAGCAAATGGATCTTCTGCCAGGTGCTCAGCGACACGAAGACATGCCGCGGAATGGTGATGGTCCCGTCGCCGAAATCGCGCCGCAGCCGGCTGTCCATGCCGAATTCGGGCATCACCTTTCTGAGATTGACGAGGCGGTCCAGATCGGTGCCGCCGACATGCACGCCGCCGGTCGCGAGAATGTCGCCGCTCCGGTCCGCCCGGGTCCTGCCGGCGGGCGAAATCCGCACCACCGAGAAATCCGACGTGCCGCCGCCGAGATCGGCGATCAGCGCGATTTCCTCCCGGTCGACGCTCCGCTCGTAATCCAGCGCCGCGGCGATCGGTTCGAACTGGAAGCTGATCTCGCTGAACCCGGCCGCCCGAAAGATCCGCTCCAGCGTTGCCTGCGCGCGCCGGTCGGCGTCATCGTCTTCGTCGACGAAGCGCACCGGCCGGCCCGCGACCACCGTGTCGATCGCCGCGCCCCGATATTCCTCCGCCGTCTCCCGGATCGAGCGGACGAAGCCGGCGATGATGTCGACGAAGGCCACGCGCTTGCCGGCGACATAGGTGAAGTCGTCCTCGAGGCTCGTGCCAAGGATGCTCTTCAGTGCCCGCATGAACCGTCCTTCGCCGTCGCCGACATAGGCGTCGATGGCGCTGCGCCCGTATTTGCGCTGTCCGGTCTCGAAATCGAAGAACACCGTGCTGGGCAGGTCGAATTTCCCGTCCTCCAGCGGCGTCAGGACCGGATCGGTACCGTCGAAAAAGGCCGCGGTGCTGTTGGACGTGCCGAAATCCACGCCGATCGCGCTACTGGTCATGTCGGGAATCTCTGGGCTGGAGCCGGGGGGAGAGGTCGTAAAGACCTGTTTTGTGACAGGGTCAAGACAAACCGCGCGAAATTCGAAGAATCCCGGGGGCCGAGAGCGGCAACCCTCATCCTGTCATCGCAACCATGCGATAATCGGAAACGCGATTCGCGCAGCGATCAACGAGGGGTAATCGACATGGCCTATCCACCGCGCCGGACGTCCAGCGCCAGGGACAAGGCGGAAGCCTTGTTCAAATCCGCAACCACGAAACCGACGGCACCCTCGGAAACGCCGCGCAAAACGGCGATCCCTCCCGGCAAGGAAAGCGTGACGCTGCGCATCGACAATGATGTGCTCGCGCATTTCCAGGACGACGGCCCCGGCTGGCAGGACCGCATCAACAAGGCGCTGCGCAAGGCTGCCGGCCTGGACTGAGTTTCAGGCCTCAGCTGCTGCCATTGCCGTGCGCCCGCACGATCGCATCGGCCTCCTTGCCGTAGAGCTCCTCGAAATGGTCGAAGCTCGACGAGAACCAGCCGATCCCCTGCGTCGCGGAGCGCAGCGCATGCGCCAATTCGTCCAGCGAATGGCCCGGCACCAGCGCGCGGAACACATCCCAGCCCTTGGCATTCTCGTCGCGGTCAAAACCCAGCACCTGTCCCTTGAAGGATGAGACGATCGGCACGAGGCTTCCCGAAAAGACCGACGGGATGTGAAACTCGATCCGGCAGACCGGCTGCATCAGCACCGGCGCCGCGTCGCCGAGCGCCTGGCTGACTCCCATCCGTCCGGCGGCGCGAAAGGCGAATTCCGAGCTGTCGACCGAGTGGTGCTGCCCGTCGGTCAGCGTCACCCCGACATCGATCACCTGGAAGCCGAGCGGGCCTTTTTGCAGCGCTTCGCGCGCGCCAGCCTCGACGGCGGGGATGAAATTGCGCGGCACCGCACCGCCCTTCACCGTCTCGTCGAAGGCGAACCCGTCGCCCCGCCCGGTCGGCCGCACCGTCAGCTTGACATCGGCGAACTGCCCCGCCCCTCCGGTCTGCTTGCGATGCCTGTAATGCACCTCCGAGGGCCGCGTAATCGTTTCGCGATAGGCCGGGCTCGGCTGTTTTTCCTCGACCGCTATTCTGAACACCTCGGACAGCACCTTGACCAGTTCGCGCATGTGAACCGGCCCCTGCACGCTGACCATCTGCGCGCCGGTACCTTCCTCCTGCACCACCTGCAGCCCGTGATCGGTCTCGGCGATCTTCGCCAGCGTGCCCGAAAGCTTGGTCTCATCGCGCTCATTTTCCGGCGCGAGAACCCGTTGCATCATCGGCGTCGGCGCCTGCGTCCAGCCGGGAGCCGCCTGCGCGGTGCCGGCGGTCAGGATCGACGGCGCGGCGAGGTGATCCGACTTGACCGCCGCGAAGACCTGGCCCTCCGCCATCTCGCCATGTCCCGCCGCCTTGCCGGACCCCGCCTCTTGCACCGCGCCCAGCCCGTGACCGCCGAGCGGCGCGCCCTGTTTCAGCCCCCCGGCCAGCGCGCGCACCAGCACGGTCTTGCCGACATTTTGGCGGTGATAGGCATTGAAGGCGACCGCCATGATCGCGCCGGCCTCGCCGCCCGCTTGGTCCGCCAGCCGTTCGCGCAGCACCTCCGGCGCCGGTGCCTCGTGCCGCAGCGCCTTCATCAGCCGCATCACGCCATTGTTGTGGCCCGCCGCGCCGACCATCACCGGGATGACCTTGTTTTCCGTCAGCACCCGCGCCGAGATTGAATAGACCGCGTCGTTGGCCGGCTCGTGATCCTCGATCAATTCCTCCAGCAGCCAGTCGTCGAATTCCGACAGATGCTCCAGCAGTTCCGCCCGCGCCTCGTGCTCGCGTTCCACCAGATCCTCGGGGATCTTCACGAGGGTCGAGGTCTGGCCCTCCCGGTAGCGCCATGCCCGTTCCGAGATCAGGTCGACCGCGCCGACGATCTGGTCGCCCTCGCGGATCGGCACTTGCCGCATCACCAGCGGATGGTTCGAATAGTCCTGCAGGGCGGCGATGATGTCGCGCACCCGCCCCTTCGGCTCGTCGATCCGGTTGATGAACAGGATGCAGGGCGTGCCGGCCGCCTCGATGACTCGCAGATAGGGCGCCGCCAGCACTGCCTCATCGGGATTGGGCGACACGCACAATATGCAGGCGTCGCTCGCCAGCAGCGCGGCCTGCGTCTGCGCCAGCGCCTCGATCGATCCGGGCGCATCCAGCGCGCACCATGGTTCGCCAAGAAAGTCGAATTCCGCGACGCCGAGGCCCTGCGGCGTTATCGAGGATCGCGCGGCCCCCTCCAGCGCGCCGAGCCTTTCGGCCAGTGTGGTTTTTCCGCCATGCGACGGACCGAGCACAGTAAAACAACGCATGAGCCTTCCTCCTCGGCGCAATGGTTGCGGCTCTGACAGCATGCCAAGAATGCGCGCCGCGCGCCAGACCCGCGAAAAATCGTCGGATGAAAGGCAGAGCGCTCACCGTTGGGATTTGACGGGGGTCAATGCGGCCCGGACGTTGCCGGTCTTGAATAATGCTCATCTGATCCCGGCCCCGGGGGTGGCTGGCGGCCAGATGGAAAGTGAGGAGGAAGGCTGCGCGTTGCGCGCGCGCCTTTGAAACGCGCCGCCCGCCTGATCGGGCGGCGCCTCCTTTTTTCACCTCTCGATATCGCGAAGACGGGGCGGATTGCCGCAATCGCGCATTGACGGCAATCAATGCCGCCGGCAGCGCGACGCCCTTGGATCGGTCATCGACGTTACGGAGGAATGCGTCATGACCCTCGCCATGCTTCTTCGCCGTCTCGGCCTCGCCGCCGCGGCCTTCCTGTCAACCAGCATCGCCGCTTCGGCGCTCGAGGCCGCCGCCACGGCGGCGGTCAATGTCCGGACCGGGCCCGGAACCGGCTACGCGGTGGTCGATCAGCTTCACCCCGGCGAAGTCGTGGACGTGGTCGAATGCAACGCCGCCAATACCTGGTGCCGCATCTTCCACTCCGGTCCGGATGGCTGGGTGTCGCGCAGCTATCTCGGCGCACCGTCCGGCGGTGGCGGATCCGGTGTCCAGATCGGCGTCACCATTCCCTTGCCGGGAGGCGGGTCGATCACCTTCGGCACGCCGGGCTACACGCCGCCTTCGCCTGGCCCCGCGCCCGTGCCGAAGCGGGTTTGCGTCTACAACCTTCAAAATTACGGCGGCGCGCATGTCTGCGTGAATGCCGGCGTGAGCGACCCGAACGTGACCGGCTACTGGAACAACCGCGTCACATCCGTGCGCGTGTTCGGCGGAGCGAAAATCAGGCTTTGCCAGAATCCGGGCTATGGCGGCTTCTGCCGCACGATCACGCACAACGAGTCGCTGCTTGGCGGCGCGTTGAACAACAAGGCCTCGTCCTACCAGACCTGGTAACAGCCGCGCATTGCTTCTGCGCCGCCTGCTTCGGCGGGCGGCGCTTCAGTGCGGGCCTTGACCGGAATAGTTCTCGGCCAGCACCAGCCGGTAGGTGTGGACCGGCACGCCGAAGCGTTCCACCGTGAATTCGCGGATCGGCGTCACCCGCTCGAACACATGTGTCACCAGTTCCTGCTCCGGCAGGAAGTCGTCGACCAGCACCAGCGCGTCCTTGCCCTTGTGCGCTGCCGGATCGAACCAGATATCGAACTGGTCGTCGCGCAGCCCGATCTTCACGACGTCCAGCCGCTTGCCGGCAAACGAGAGCAGCGAGGCGGTGCGGTAATCGGTGGTCATCACCATGTCGACGCCGATGAACGCCTCCTCCTCTGCGACGATGGCCGCGATCTGGTCCAGCCCGAACGAGATGTCGACATCGCGCAACTCGCTGCCGAACAGCCGGTGCGACGGATAGATGACCTGCGCCAGCACCAGCCAGACGCCCATCGCGATGCCGAACAGGCCGTGAAAGGCGAATTCGGCGCGCCCGCGCATGTAGAAGACCAGCACCGGCAGCGCGAAGAGATAGGCCGCCAGGTTCCAGTAATGCAGGATCGTGTTGGAGGCGCAGAGCGCGACGAAGACCGCCGTCGAGCCGATCAGAACCCATCGGCCCGCCGGCTCGAACGGCGTCTTCACCGTCCCGGCCCCGATGGCGAAACGGTAGAGCGCCAGCCCCGCGATCGGCGACAGCATCAGCACGGAAGACAGCAGGAAATCCTGTAGATTGCCCCCGAACCCGCCATGCACCGATTGGCCGATCCGGCCCTGCAGATTGTAGGTGAAGCTCGGCCAGTCATGCGCGATGTTCCAGCCGATCACCGGCGCCTGCATGATGAGCGCCACAGCCGCGCCGAGCCACAGATGCCGGGTCGCCAGCAAGGGCCGGCCCTTCGGCGAGATCACCACCCAGAAAGCGAAGCCGAGCCCGAGGAAGACGGCGTTGTATTTCGAAAGCGCCGCCAGCCCGAGCGCCACGCAGCCCGCATGGAAATACCGCCAAGGCCGCCTTCTACCCTCGAGCCCCTGATAAAACAGTGCCCAGAAATGCGCGGTCAGGAGACCGAAGAAGATCAGCAGATGATCCTGATGCGCCAGCGACTGGAAACGCATCAGCATCGGCATGGCAAGCCAGGCGACCGCACCGCCGAGAAACGCGCGCAACGCAAGGTCCCGCCCGGCCAGCCGTCGCGCCCAGAACCACAGGGTCCACAGGCTCCCCGTGAAGGTCAGGAGCACCGGCGCGCGCAAAGCGAAGAGGTTCCACCCGAAGAGTTCGCCCGACAGCCGCTCCAACCACGCGGCCAGCGGCGGATGATCGTAATAGGACCAGTCGAGATGCTGGCCCCACAGCCAGTAATAGGCCTCGTCCGCGGTCGGCGGGGCGACAAAGAGCTGCGCCGCCTTGATCGCCGCGAGCGGCAGCAGCAACGCGACCAGAAAGCGCACGCCCGGCAGCGTCTCGGCAAGCGTCGCCTGCGCTCGTTCCCGCCCCTTCGAACCGAGTTCGGCTTCCGTCGCCAGCGACATCCTATTGCGGTCCTTCGCCGCGATAGTTTTCGGCATGGATCAGCCGGTAATGCATCACCGGCACGCCGAAGCGCTCCGCCGTGAATTCACCGATCACCTCGGTCCTCTCGAAGACTTTGTCGATCAGCGCCGTTTCCGGAAATGCGTCATATGCGAGCACGATCGCGTCCTCGCCCTTGTGCAGCGTCGGGTCGAACCAGAAATCCCACATGTCGCGACGCGGCCCGAGATGCACGATGTCGGTGCGCCCGGATTCAAGCGACAGCAGCGAGGCCGACAGGTAATCCGTCGTCATTATCATCGCGGGGCCGTATTCGGCTTCCGCCTTTTCCACCTCGGCCAGCATGGCGGGCGCGGCGAACAATATGTTCTCGTCATGCCGCCCCGGCGGCTGCGTCAGCGTCACGATCGGCAGGATCGTCGAGGTGAACAGCAGCGATCCGCCATAGAGCACGCCCCACAGGACATGCAGCCGGAACTCCATCGCGCTACGGATCAGGAAGGGCGCGACGGCCAGCGGCAGCAGATAGGCGATGACGTTCCAGTAATGCGCCACCGGCGTGACGAGGCAAAGCGCCAGCCATGTGCCGGTCCCGACTGCGAACACCGACGCCGCAGGC
Organism: Ahrensia sp.; assembly: GCA_002698425.1. Next base: position 70,279 of record NZXU01000120.1, read on the forward strand.
CCCCGCAACTGCGCCGGCACCGCCGGTGCGCCACGCATCAAGAAGCGAATGATCGCGACCATCAGCACCGGCGAGACCGCGACGAGGCTCTGCACGACAAAACGGTAGAGGTGCTCGGCCGTGTTCGTCGCCTCGAACCCGATCCGGTCTTGGCCGTAGAACTGGAAGGACGGCCAGCCATGCGACCAGTTCCAGTAAAGGACCGGCGTCAGCATCGCCGCCGTCAACAGCGCCGCCAGCCACAGATGTTTGTCGCCGAGCCAGGCGAGCCGGTCGCGACGCAGCAGGATCCAGACGCCGATACCGGCCGCGACGAAGACGGCATTGTATTTCGACAATGCCGCCAGCCCGAGCATGACCGCGAAGAGATAGAGCAGCCGGTAGCGCGGCGCGCCCGTCTCCCGGCTTTCCGCGAACAGGACGAAGAAATGCAGCGCCGCCAGCGAGAAGACGATCAGCAGGTGATCGTGGATCGCGAGGCTCTGGTAGATCAGCATCATCGGCGAGGCGAGCCACATCGCTGTCCCCGTCAGGAAGGCCCGCAGCCTGAGCTCCGGCGGCGCCAGTCGTCCGCACCAGTACCAGAGAATGTAAAGCGTACCCGCGAATGTCGGCAGCGTCGCCAGCCGCGCGGCAACCGTCCCGTTGCCGAACACCGCACTCGTCAGCCCGTGCACCCAGCCGCCGAGCGGCGGGTGGTCGTAATAGGACCAGTCGAGATGCTGGCCCCACAGCCAGTAATAGCCCTCGTCCGGCAGCGCCGCGGCGAGGAAGACCGCGGTGAATTTCAGCGCCCCGAGAACGACCAGCGCCGCGACGAGCACCTTCGTGCCCGGCAGGATCGCATCGAGCGAAACGCCCTCCGCGCCACCTTTCGCCGAAGCCCGACCCTCCGCCGCAAAGCCGATATCGGTCATCAGCCCACCTATTGCGGCCCTTCGCCGCTATAGTTCTGCGCGTAGACCAGCCAGTAATGCTGGATCGGCATGCCGTAGCGTTCCACGGTGAATTCGCGGATCACCTCGGTCTTCTCGAACACTTGGTCGATCAGCTCCGTTTCCGGGAACCGGTCATAGGCCAGCACCACCGCGTTCTCGCCCTTGTGCGTCGCCGGATCGAACCAGAAGTCCCACATGTCCTCCCGCTCGCCGATATGCACGATGTCGGTGCGCTTCGTCGTCAGCGCCAAAAGCGAGGCGGTGCGGTAATCCGTCGTCACCACCATCTCCGCGCCCAACCGCTTTTCCTCCTCCTCGACGATCGCCGCGATCTCCGGCAAGCTGTGCGAGATGTTGAAGTCGCTGATCGATTTTCCGGTCAGCAAGGTCAGCGGGAAGAAGGTCGAGTTGAACAGCGACATCGACGCGAAGGCGATACCCCACAGCATATGCAGCCGCACTTCCATGGCGCTGCGCATGAACAGCAGCGCCACCGGCAGGAAGAACAGCACCGCGACGATGTTCCAGTAATAGAGCACCGAGGTCGAGAAGCTGAGCGCCAGGAAGACCGCGCTCGGGATCAGGAAGGCGAAGCGTCCGATCCCCTGCAGCGCCGCGGCCGGTCCCTTGGCCGTCCGCCCGAAGACGAAGCGCACCAGCGCGACGAAGAGCACCGGCGACAGCAGCAGGACGAAATTCTTGGCGAAGTCGTAATAGCGCTCGACCACGGAATCGTGGTGCGTGTAGCCGATCCGGTCATGCAGATTGTACTGGAAGGACGGCCAGTCATGCACCTCGTTCCAGTAGATCACCGGTGACTGCATCGCGACGGCGATCGCCGCGCCGATCCACAGATGCGGGCTCTTCAGGAGCACCCTTCCCTTCGGCGTCGCGAGCACCCAGGCGGCGAAGGCGAGGCCGAGAAAGACACCGCTATATTTCGACAATCCCGCCATGCCGACCGAGACGCAGCCGGCATAGAGCCAGCGCCAGCTCGGTCCCCCGGCCTCGTCCATCGTCAGCACCAGCCGTCCGAAGCAATGGGCGGCCAGGATGCCGAAGAAGATCAGCAGGTGATCGTGGAACGCGATCGACTGGAAATTCATCAGCCAGGGCGAGGCGAGCCAGACGCCCGCCGCGACGAGATAGGCGTCCGGCCTGCGCAGTCCGGGCGTCAACCTCTTCGTCCACCAGCCGAGCACGGCGAGCAAGCCCGCGAAGGTCGCCAGCGTCCCCAGCCGGATCCCCAGCAGCCCGTCGCCGAACAGGAAACTCGCCGCCATGTTCATCCACGCGCCGAGCGGCGGATGGTCGTAATAGGACCAGTCCGGGAACTTGCCCCACAGCCAGTAATAGCCCTCGTCGGCCAGCGGCACGGCGAAGAACACGTTGACGATCTTCAGGAAGACGAGCGCGGCCAGCGCCGGGATCAGGAACCGCCGCGCGGGAATGGCGTCCGCCGAAATCCACTGCGGCGCGTCTTTCGCCCGCGTCTCCGCGGTCTCATCCGCATCCGGATATGGCTGCGCGAAATCGGTCATGGCGTGTGTCCCGGTTTCGCAACCCTTAGGCGAAACCCCTTGCGAAAACGTGTAGGCGGCGCCTGCCTCAATGGCAGGCGACGTTGCGGCGGTCTTTCAGGTCGAGATGGAAATGATCGGCGTGATCGCGGTTGTAGCCGGGGCCGAGTACCGTGCCGAACCGGTCGCAGGCCTCGCCGCGTACACGGCGCAGGAAGGAGCGTTCGCGGAAGGCGAACAGGCCCGGCTTGTGCACGTCGATCACCCGCCCGTTCCTGAGCTTGATCGCGCCGATATCGAGCGCATTGCCCTTGGAATGCTCCGACATGGACCGCGAACCGGCGATCTTGCGGCAGGAATAGGAGGACATCTGGCGGATTTCGGCAACGCCGGAGAGATAGCGGGTGCGCGCTGCCGGCGCGAGATCCTTCTGCACCCAGCGCGCCGCTTCCTCTGCCATGGCGCAATTCAGCTTCGCCGCCGGCGCCATCTTGATGCCGTGGCCGAGCGACGTCACCTCGACCGGCCAGTCGATGCCGCAGGAGGCGGAATCGCGGATGCGCGGAATGTCGCGATACTTAACGCCGAGGCGCTGCAGCCGCTTGCGGCACTGCACCTCTTCCGCCGGCATCGCATTGCCCGGATTACTCTCCCCCCTGCCGAAGACGGATCTGGGCACGGACGGAAACGCCCATGCCGTCTGCATCGGCTGAACGGGCTGCGTGGCTTGCGGCGCGGGCTGCACGGATGGCGCTGGCTGGATCGGCGGAACCATGCTCGCCTGCGCCGTCGCAACCGGCTGCGCCATCTGCAGCGGCGCGGTCGGAACCGGTTCGGAAACGGGGATCGCCGCCGTCGGCGTCGGATCGGCATAGGGAATGAGGATGTCGGTGGCCATACAGCCTGCCAGCAGGCCTGAGCCGACCGTCAATGCGGCCAGCGCCGCGAGGGGTGTTTTTCGCATCGCGTCCATTCCATCCGCTCTTTGTCCCGGAGCGAATGGTAAGCGGTCGCGGTAAACAAGACTTTGGAAAACGCCGTTAACGCGCGGTTAACGGCGTCGGGGACGCGGCAAGGCGACGCTGCGGGCGGCTTATTTGCCCGCGCGGTCGAGATCGGTCGCCGGAACCAGCGTGGCGACGGCGCGGGTCGAACCGAGCGAGAGGGTGACCTGGCTGGCGTCGAGCGAGGCGTAGCGCAGCGGCAGGTAGACCGGAGCGAAAAGCGGGCTGTCGTCGCCGGAAGGCTCGATCACCAGTTCGTCGATCGAACCGTCCTCATTGACGAAGGCGTCGGTAACATAGCCGAGGTTGACGCCGTCGGCGCTGACCACGTTCATGCCCATCCAGGCGTCGTTCATCTCGTGCTCGACTTCCGGGTAGACGCCATCGAGCACGCCGCCGAAACGGTCGGCGTCGAGATTGGCGTAGGCCACCTGGTAGGCGCCTTCGATCGGCTCGGCCGAAGGCTGGCTCGCCGAGACCAGCGCGGTGCCGGCGAACACGGTCGCCGAGACGATCGCCAGCGCCAGGGCGCGGCGCATGCCGCGGGCCTCGGCGGCGTTGCGCCGCGTTGCGGTTTCAAAGGTGAAGCTGCCGAAAGTGTGATCTGTGTTCGTCATGGTCTCGCCGGTGATCCCTGTCACCGCCTCCTTGACCATGATGTCTACAGGGGGCCGCTCCTTGCAGGTGTGCACTCCGTCACACGGCGATGCGGCGCCCCCTATTGCGCAAGTGAGGCCAGGATGTCGGCCAGCGCGCCGGGCTGCGAATCGAAGGGCGAATGGCTGGCTTCCAGCGTGTGAACGGTGGTGGTCCCGCCCATCGCCTCGTCCGTCATCGCGATCATCTTCTTCTGCCCCGCCGGCGTGACCGCCCGGTCCATCGTGCAGTGCACGTAATGGCGCGGCACCCGGCCGAAGCGCTCGCGCGTCACCGGGCTAGGAACGGCGACCACTTGCGCAGGCTCGTCGCAATGCAGATGGGCAAGCGCCGCCTCGAACTCCGCCTGCCCGATATCGGCGCAATAGGCCTGGCGAATGCGCTCGCGAAACGCCGGATCGTCGCTTTTGAAATCGATGCGCATCGCGCCGATCTCCGGCGGCGGCGCCGCGAACAGCGAGGGCACGAGCGCATCCGCCATCACCGGATCCTGGATCATCGCCACCGGCGCAACGCCCGTCGGCAGCATGAAGGCGCTGACATAGACGGCCGCCGCGATCAGGTCGGGTATTTCCTCCGCGACATGCGAAACGGTTGCGCCGCCCAGCGAATGGCCGACAAGAACCGCCTTGCCGTTGCCGCGCGTCGCCATGGCGCGCACCGCCTCGGCCACGGCTTTCGTGCGCTCGGCCTGCGTGACGCCGGCATTCGGCGACGGCTCGCGCGCAAAGGCTTCCCTGTCGAGCGGACGTTTGAAATAGCTCCCGGGCATCTTCGCATGAATGCCGGCGCCGGGCAGATCGAGCGCCTCGCCCCGCAATCCGCGCGCCTCGAGGTCCCGGATCACGTGGTCCCAGGTGTGATGATCGTGCCAGGCCCCATGCACGAATACGAAGCCCGATGCCCCGGCCATGCGTCTCTCCTCCGCTCAGGCGGCGTCGGCTCTCGCGGCGGCCGCCTTTTCGACGCGATTACGCCCGCCATTCTTCGCCCTGTAAAGGGCGCTGTCGGCCTGTTCGAAGGCGGACCAGAAGCCCATGCCCGGCTTGTCGACCACGACATAGCCGATCGANACNGTGACCTTNAGNTTGATGCCGCTGACCTCGACGGTNGAATTCTCGATGCCTTCGCGGATCCGGTCGGCGATCATCGCGGTNCGCGNCTCGTCGCANCCCGGCAGCACCAGCGCGATCTCCTCGCCGCCATAGCGCACGACGAGATCGTCGTCGCGGGCGTGCGATGCGATCGCGTCCGCCACCTGCTTGAGAACCTTGTCGCCGCTGGTATGGCCGAACGTGTCGTTGATCGATTTGAACCGGTCGATATCGATGATCATCAGCGCATACCGGCCCTTTTTCTGGATGCCGGACAGCGCCAGTTCGGGCCCCTGCACGTCGAAGGCGCGCCGGTTGGACAGGCCCGTCAGCGCGTCGGTCGAGATATCGCGGGCGAGCGTCTGTTCGCGATGCATCTGCCGCCGCAACCTGTTCAGCGATTCCGCCGCGATCATCACGCCGACGAAATTGACGATGATAATGGGGATCGAGATCCGTCCCATGATCTCCAGCGCCATCGGCAGCGGCAGCACGAACAGGCTGGTGATCGAGACCGACGCCAGCAGGCCGAGCATGGAGACCTTCGCCAGCGTATAATCGCGCTTCCTGTTCAGCCATGCAAAACCGAGACCGGCCGTCGTCGAGATCGCGATTCCGACCAGCCCGGCGTAAAGTCCGACGCCGCCCTCCAGGAACCGCAATCCGCTCGTCGCCGTCGCCGTCACCAGCGCCGCGGGCAGGCCGCCGAAGGGGCCGGCCAGCACGAGGAAGACATGACGCAGATCGAAGACGATGCCGGGGGCGAGACGCAACGGAAATGTCATCGACACCGCCGCGGCCACCGAGAAGGTCAAGGCCGTGGCGACGGTCTCCCACCGCGGCGTCGTGCAGCGCGTGATCGCCAGCTCATGCAGGCGTCCCGCGAAAGCGACAATGCCGAGGCCCTGGAGGAAAGCCGAAAAGATAGCGATCCCGTCCATCTACATCCCCGTTGATCGGCGCGCAGATTTGCCCGGCGACGCTTGCGAACCCGTTAAAATTTACGGGTTACATCCGGCGGGATGCTCATATCGTTAAGGAAGTCATAAGCCGGCTCGCGGCCGGCTTCGCTCAGACCGGCACCCGGATGCGGCGCCAGCGCGCCTCGATCGCCGAATAGGCGGCAAAGGCGATCAGCCCGATGCCGGTCGCGGCGAGCAGAAACGCTCCCGCCGGCAGCGACTGGACGTAGTTGAGCGCCTCCTCCAGGCCGGGCCGCTCTTCCCCGCCTTCGGCGTTGAGAAACCGTAACAGGAACAGGAACGCGATCACCGCCAGCACGAAGCCCCGCGCCAGAAGCCCGGTGATCGATACCGGATGGATGATCGCCATGGCGTCCGGCCCGGCATCGAAATGGTCGGCATATTTGCGGCGCACCGCCTTCCATGCATGCGCGCAGGCCACGCCGAATATGATGATGGCGAGCCCCAGGGACACGTAATGCTGCCCCACCACCGCCGCGACGGCACCGGCAAGAGGCGTATCGTTGCCGCCGTCGCCGCCCCCGCCGGCAAGGACCCCGAGCAGCGACAGCGCAAAGAGCGCGATCGTCGAATAGGTGAAGGCGCTGACCAGCAGTCCCGCCCGTATCACCAGCCCTTTCGGGTCCGTGCCGTGCCCGTCGGGATCGAGAAAGGCCTGCACCAGCCGCCAGATCACATAGCCCGCCAGCCCTGCGACCATCAGCCAGACGATGCCCTCGCCGAAAGGCTGCTCGAGCAGCGTGCGCAACGCATCCTTCGATCCCTTTTCCTCGCCCGCGCCGATCGCCGCCAGCAAGGCGAAGACGCCGATGATCAGATAGACGAGCCCGCGCGCGCCATAGCCCATGCGGGCCAGCGGATCGATCCATTTCCGTGCCGTGTGCATCTGTCCCGCCTCAGGTTTTCGAATGGCCAAGATCGCCGGAGCCGTCATGGCCGCGCGAAAGATAATGCGCCGCCAGCCAGCACAGGCTTGCCCAAGCGATGCCCAGCGACCACCCGGCCAGCACGTCGCTCGGCCAGTGCACGCCGAGATAGACGCGGCTCGCGCCGATGACGATCGCGAGCGCGAAGGCGGCGCTGAGGATGAAGACCCGCACCGAATGGCGCGGCACGAAGCGGATCGCCACGGCGGCAAGCGTCAGCCAGGCTAGCGTGCCGACAGTCGCATGGCCGCTCGGAAAGCTCGATGTGAACGTTTTGTCGAGATGGTCGACAAGCTCGGGACGCGGCCGCTCGAAGACATGCTTGAGCCCCGTGGACAAGGCTGTGCCGCCGACGAGCGCCGCGGCGAGAAACGCCGTCGCCGCCCGCTCGCGCAACAGCGCCAGCACGCCCAGCACCGCGATGGCGACCGTCACGAGGATCGGATAGCCGCCCAGCGCCGTCAGCTCCGCCGCCGTCTCCTCGAACCAGGGAGGGCCCCACGCGTCCGACAGATTGGCCGGATCGCGCAGCGACAGCAGCACCGTCCGGTCGGCCGCATCGGTCCAGCCATGCTGGATAGCGACCGCCAGCAGCGCGAACAGCGCGAAGCCGCCGATCGACAGGGCCCAAAGAACCGCGGTCGGCGGATGGTGGTGATGCGGATCGAGCCGCGAACGCCATGCGCGGCGCGTCGGGCGGTGAGCGGAGAGTTGGTCTGTCTGTGTCATCCGGAACTCAACGCGGTTCGCGGCGTTACGGTTCCGTAACGGGAACAAGAAGCTTTATCGAGAGCCTGCACGATGACTTCCGACGACGAAACTCTCTACGTGGTTTGGCTGGCGCCCGAGCGCGCCGGCGGCGATGCCGTGGCGAGCGGGCCATCGGTCCGCAGGCTCGATGACGGGCTTTACCTCGTGCGCAGCGACCGCACGCGCTCCCAGCTCTATCACGACGTCAAACGCCGCACCTCTCCCGAGAAACTGCTCGTCGCGCCGCTGTCGGACGAACCGAAATTCAAGGGCATGGCGGCGGGCGCCCTGAAATGGCTGCGCGCCGGCTAGAGCCTTTCAGGGGCGAGACCACACGGGCAGGACCCGCAGTCACAAACCGTCCGCTCCGATCGAATAGCGCGTCGACCAGACCTCTCCGGCCCGGAACGCCCGCCCGCCTGCGATCGCGACCGCGCCGTCCCGCGCCTCGAACCGCGCATTGAGCGGCTCGACGCCGAAGCCCCGGAACCGCCCGTTCCACGGCTTCGCCGTCCGCCCGCCCGTCGAGATCCAGAACAGGCAGGTCGGATAATCCTCCGCCCGCCATTCCAGCCGGACCGCATGGCCCGACTGCGGATAGACGATGCGCAACGCGCCGTCGACGCCGAACAGCTGGAAAGCCTCCTCCGTCGTTTCGTTCAGCAGATCGCCGAAGGAGACCGTCCCGCCGCCGGCAAGCTGCAGCGCCCCCGCATCCTTGAACCGCTCCCCGGCCGCAAGCCGCGACACGCCCGGCTCGAAAGTCACCGGAAACGTCTCGCCATGCGACCAGCCGCCCTCGATCCGCAGTTCCTCGCCTTCCCGCCCCGGCGCGAGGATCGGATGCAGCCCGATCGGCAACACGCAATCGCGCCGCGCCGTTACCTCCAGCGAGAACTCCACCCGCGCCGCCCCCGGCACGCCCCGAACCGTCCGCCGCAGCCGCGCGACAGGCCTGTCTTCCGGATAGTCGATCGCAAGCGCCACGGCATCGCCGTCCTCCGATCCCTCCTCGAACCGCCAGCAAGTGTCCGTCCCGAACCCGTGCACGATCCGATCGGCCTCCGACTTGCCGAACGGCACGCAAGCCCACTCCCCGCCGAGAAACCGCAAATGCGCCGGGATCGCCGCATCCCCCATCGTCGCCGCCTCCCCCTGCCAGGGCGCTTCGGCCAGCGGCCGAACAACCCGCCCGCCGGCAAGCGTCAGGTCCAGATAATGAAGCGCCCCGGACAGCGCCCAGACCTCGGCGGAGCCGTGGGACCATGTGAGGGAGCGGGAGGGGAAAGGCATCGTGGTTGAGTCAAAACTCATTGCGAGCGCTCCCAAACAGAAAGCCTTGGAGAAGATTGGAACAGAATAAGAACAAAATGTTTACCTCTGTGCCGAATAGTGACAATCTGTCCAAATGATTCCCGTGGAACTGATTCGGTGGTTGAGATGAACAAATTTGCGGACCTGTTGCGGAAATCCGGAATGACCCACGCAGAGGCTGCCGAATATCTGGATGTCTGCGAAAAAACCATACGACGCTATGAGGCGGGAGAATCAAATCCGAAAATCCCGACCCTCAGGGCGCTGGAAAGCCATATCGTCATTTACGGAGGGAAACCGGTCCCTGCGCAACCCGATTTCACTTTTGTCGATCTTTTCGCTGGAATTGGCGGGCTCAGGCTCGGCTTCGAGGCAATCGGCGGGAAATGCGTTTTCACGTCCGAATGGGACAAGTATTCTCAAAAGACCTACGCTGCGAATTTCCCGCATGACGACCATGAAATCCATGGCGACATAACGAAGATCGATGCCGCCAGCATCCCGGCGCATGACGTGCTGCTTGCCGGGTTTCCTTGTCAGCCTTTTTCTATTGCGGGTGTGTCAAAAAAGAATGCCCTCGGCCGCGCCCACGGCTTTGCATGCGACACGCAGGGCACGCTGTTTTTCGATGTGCAGAGGATTATTGCGCATCACCGCCCGGCCGCCTTCCTTCTGGAAAATGTCAAGAATCTCGTGAGCCACGACAAGGGGCGGACATTCGCGACGATCCGAACTGTGCTTGAAGATGAATTGGGCTACACCATCGATTATCGGATCATCGACGCCAAGGCTTGGTTACCTCAGCATCGCGAACGCATTTTCATTGTCGGCTTCCGTGAGGATTGCGGATTCTCATTCAACGATTTGATGATGCCCGACGTGGCGAAAGGCCCGAAGCTGGAAACGATACTGCATCCCGAGGATGGTTCCGAAGGGCCTGACAATCACTACACGGGAGGCAATATCGGTCGGGTATCTGACAAATACACGCTTACAAATCATCTTTGGGACTATCTCCAGAAATACGCCGAGAAACATCGCGCCAAAGGCAATGGCTTCGGTTTCGGCCTCGTCGGCCCGGAGGATGTCGCGCGCACATTGTCCGCCCGGTACTACAAGGATGGCTCGGAAATCCTTGTGAAACAGGATAGCAAGAACCCGCGCCGTCTGACGCCTCGTGAATGCGCGCGTCTGATGGGCTTCGAAATCCCGCTGGAACAGAAATTCAAAATCCCGGTCTCGGACACCCAGGCCTATCGGCAGTTCGGCAATTCCGTCTGTGTTCCCGCAGTCAAGGCTGTTGCCAGGCACATGAAGCCGTTTCTTGAAGTCGCCCTGAAAGGACAGGTAAAAGCGGCCTGAGATGGCCGATATCGTCGACAAGGAAACCCGAAGCCGGATGATGTCCGGCATCAAGGGAAAGAATACGAAACCGGAAATGATTGTCCGCCGGGCCTTGCACAAGGACGGCTATCGCTACCGCCTTCACGTGGAGGATCTGCCCGGCAAACCGGACATTGTGCTTCCGAAATATAAAACCGTGATCTTCGTTCACGGATGTTTTTGGCATCACCATGATTGCAAAAACTTCAGGTGGCCGAAGACCCGGGAGGAGTTTTGGCGCAAGAAAATCGATGGCAATGTCGAGCGTGACAGAGAGATTCACACAAAACTTGAAGCACTGGGCTGGAAGGTTATCGTCATCTGGGAATGCGAGACACGTGAAAAGGGAGCTGACTTCCCTGTTCCCAAACTTGGGTTGGAAAACACATGAAGCAGGGCTACTTGGCGGATTACTTCGACGGTGTCGCGGTCAAGTCATTGTCGATGGTCGATGCCACCCCAACAGGATCAAATCAACACGAAATCGGCACGACCAAGTCAATGCGAGAGGAGTTTCTCCGCGCAGAGAAAACCAAATTCGAGGTTACCTACGTATGGCTTGAGGAGAATGAAGAAGCAATTGTCCACGAGGATTTTGCCACCCACTATGACAGCCGGGAAAACAATCCGAAACGCAGCCCGGAATGGCGCCTTTACTATACAGGTAATCCCGTAACAGAGCTGATGAAAGCAGGGGATAGCCTGTTTCTCGCAAAACGCAAAAACGAAAGTCGCCTTGTATTTATTATCACAAGGCCCGGAACTACGGTCGAAAGGCAATTGCTGTGGCTGTTTGGCCTTCAGCGCCCTGAAGATCGGTTTCAGTCCACCGAACTCTCAAAGGATGACGGCGAGGTAAGCTTTGCTGCGCAGCTTATATTCGATGAACTCGGTATCGAGTATCAACTCGAAGCTGCCGACCGGTTGGACGAAATTGTAAGCCGTTTCAATGGCAAGTTTCCAACAACTCGCGAATTCTCCCTTCTTGCCCGACAGACTTGTGAGAAGGTCGCCCCTCGAGACGAGCCCGACAAGGCGCTCGAAACATGGCTTTCCCATGAGGAGGCGATGTTCCGCCGTCTGGAACTCCAAGTTGTGCGCGAACGTCTTAGAGACGGATTCGCGACGACCGATGACGTCGACGTAGAAGGATTTCTAAAGTTCTCACTTGGAGTTCAAAATAGGAGAAAGTCCCGGATGGGAAGGGCGTTCGAGAACCATCTCGCCGCCTTATTCACCGCTTGGGATATACGATACGAGCAACAGGCTATTACGGAGAACAATCAGAAGCCGGATTTCATTTTTCCCGATTTGGTGACGTACCAAGAAGCGGTACCGGGTGAGCACATTTTGATGATGTTGGGGGTGAAATCGACGTGCAAAGATCGATGGCGTCAAATTCTGCCGGAGGCCGCCAAGATCCCAAACAAGCATCTCGCAACGATAGAACCCAGCATTTCAGAATCCCAGACTGATCAGATGCAAAGCTATAATGTACAATTGGTAGTTCCCACTTCGGTTAAGTTGACCTATTCGGACCAGCAACAAGATTGGCTTTGGACGTTCAGTGATTTTCTCGGCGAAGTCATACAACGCCAGAGAGCCTAATCATCCCCACCACTCCCCCAATTGACGCTCCCCCTCTCCGCCTGCCAAGAGAGCGCCCTCGCCACGCCGCAATGCCGGCCGAAGAAACCGGAACGCTCCCATGCTCATGCGCCTCGCGCCCGTCATTTTCGTCCTGCTCTGGTCGACAGGCTTCATCGGTTCCAAGCTCGGCGCGCCGGATGCCGAGCCCTTCACCTTTCTGTCGCTGCGGTTCCTGATCGTTCTGGCGATCCTCTTTCCGGTGCTGCTCGTCACCGGGCGCCGGGCGCGCGGCTGGCGCGAGCGGGGCCATTCCATGGTGGTCGGCATGCTGATCCACGGCACCTATCTCGGCGGCGTCTTCTGGTCGATCCGCCACGGCATGCCGTCCGGCGTCGCCGCGCTGATCGTCTCGCTGCAGCCGATCCTGACCTCGCTCCTGTCGGCCCCGCTGCTCGGCGAACGGCTCGCCGCGCGGCACTGGATCGGGCTGGCGCTCGGTTTCGCCGGCGCCTTGCTGATCCTCGAACCGGGCCTTGCCCGCGCCTTCGACGCCGACAGCGGCATCACCGCGACAAATGTCGCCGCCTGTCTGGTGGCCCTCGTCGCCATCACCGCCTCGACCATCTACCAGAAGCGCTTCGCCGCCGGCACGGACATGCTCGCCGGCACGGTCTGGCAATATGTCGGCGCGGTCCTGCTCGCCGGCGCCGGCTCCTTTCTCTTCGAGACGCAGACGGTCCACTGGACGCCGAAATTCATCTTCGCGCTCGGCTGGCTGGTGCTGGTCCTGTCGATCGGGGCCATCTTCCTGCTGATGCTGATGATCCGTCAGAACGCGGTCGCCAGCGTCTCCGGCCTGTTCTACCTCGTCCCCGCCTGCACCGCCGTCATCGCCTTCTTCATGTTCGACGAAACGCTCTCGCCGCTCCAGCTCGCCGGACTGGCGCTGGCGACGGTCGCCGTGCTGATGATCTCGGGCGCGAAATGGCCGCGACGGCCAGCTAAAGCGTCCTGACCGCCCGCAGCGCGTCATGGGCGCGGCATGGATATTGCGCGGCTCGCCTGGGGACCATACTTCACACTCGTTACAAGATGAAAATGAGTCATTCATGTCCGCATGTCGGGGCTCGAGCGGATGAGCGCAAAAATCGAAGATTTCATCGATGACTACGTCATCGGAAGATATGCCGACAGTTTCTTGAAGCAGCTTGCTGAGATCGAAAAGGGAACCTTGATAAACGCATCTGCATTTTCAGGTTCGCTGACGAACGACGACTCTATTTTCGTCTCGTGGAACACCTATCCATATGACCTCGGTATGGTAATTTTTTTGGTAGACAAGGATTTGGATACTCGTTTTATTTACATGTCAGAACATCGAATTTGCGAGCTCGGACTGAAAATCAGTTAAATAAAATCAAATTCGCAACCCAATTATTTAGTGATTTCATATATTTAGAAATACACGTTATTAATAGAAATCAACCAAAGCGAAACTCTTTATCGCGATGCTGTTTAATATATTCCTTGAAAAAATAGAAGAAATAAAGAATAAAATAGTAAAAAGATTTCAATTTGGACAAAATTCCTTTCTTTTTTAAATCCCTCCACATGCATTCGAGAGCGCTTGCATATCTTTCTCTAACAGCTTTTGAAAGGTATGAAGCAGCGTCCGCACTTTCGTTGCCACTCGCCGTGATCATTCGAAAATAGAGATAGGCGCATTCCGGGGTGCAGTCTTTGATACGGCTAATTTCGTTGATCGCCGCGTCTAATTTACCCTGCCCCCAATAGAGCTTCGCCAGCACAATTCTTGCATCAACGACTCCAACCTCCGAGGCGGAGCGCAAATGATATTCCGCCCGCTCAAGGTCTTTTTGACCAACATGGGCACCGGAGTAGATCAAGCCGATATAATAATCCGCAATCTCGCTTTCATCGCCTTGGTCAACATTGCTCAACACGGTCAACGCATCATCGACGCGACCGTCCGACAAAAGATTATGGGCCTTTCTGATGGCCTCGTTTTGCGGGATATACTCCATCTGACCGCCTACCTTCGAATAAATCGCTACGGAACGACTATCACCGCCGCGCTTCAGCTATCTTCATAATTATGACTTGCGCCTTGCGGGTTCAATTCTGGAAAAGGATATGGAAGCCTGCATAGCCATATCCCGGCCACACGGAACCCGATCAACTCTCGTCGTCCGCCTTGGCCCTATTTCCAAGCGCCCCAAGTTAGCGGCTTGAACAGTGCACGCCGCGCCCAACGCGAAGACGACGCATTTGATCGCCCTTCCGCCAGCTGTCATGCCCGATATCGAAGCCAATCCGGTTGCCGTTCAATTCCGCTACCGCCTATAGGCGATAGATGCGATATCGTCAGCGTTTCGCGCCGCGCCTGTTTGCCGAACAGACGCTACCTGAGGGGGTACAGTGAGACGGACTATTCGGGAGCCATCCCCCCACTGGGACGGTCGGGAGTACGAGCGATCCAGCGACTACTACGCCCGAGATACACGATGAAGAAAATCTTCACATACCTATTGCTCGTGATAATGACCGCCGCACTGGCATTTATCTACCTTCCTACGAAAACGATATTCGAGAGCGCCTTTATTGAAAAATTCAAGATTACATGGGAATCGTGGGAGTATGTATTATCTTATACTGCATACCTATTCGTGATAGCACCATCAATATTATTCATAAAGTACAGATTGGTTGCAGTTATTATTCCAGCATCGCTTCTTATAATATCAATAATTGGGATTATAGCGCTATCGGCAGCGCATATTACCATAGTAATGATGTAACGCATTCATCCGATCCGCCGCGAGGTTCCGCATGCACATTCTCGGCCTTGTCCTCATCCTGTTGCTGGGCGCCGCCATTTTCGGCCCGCAGCTCTGGGTGCGGCATGTCCTGCAGCGCCACAGCGCGGACCGGGCGGATTTTCCCGGCACGGGCGGCGAACTGGCCGAACATCTGATCGCCGAACACGGCCTCGACGGCGTGACGGTGGAGACGACCGAGAAGGGCGACCATTACGACCCGCGGACCCGCACGGTCCGCCTGACGCGCACGACCCATGGCGGCAGGAGCCTGACGGCTGTCGCCGTCGCCGTGCACGAGGTCGGCCACGCCCTTCAGCATGCTCGCGACGAGAGGGGCCTGAAACTGCGCCAGTCGCTGGTCGGCGTGGCGGCGGCCACCGACACGGTCGCCTCCGCCTTCTTCATCGCCGCGCCGGTGCTGACCGTCATCGCCCGTTCGCCGCTGGCGCTGCTCGCCATGGCCGGCATCGGCATCGCGCTGCTCGGCGTCCGCGTCCTCGTCCATCTCGTCACCCTGCCGGTCGAGTTCGACGCCAGCTTCGGCAAGGCGCTGCCGATTCTGCGCGCCGGCAACTACCTGCAGGAGCGCGACCTGGCCTCGGCCCGCGGCGTCCTGCGCGCCGCTGCCCTCACCTATGTCGCCGCCGCGCTCACCAGCCTGCTCGACCTCGCCCGCTGGATCCGGCTGCTGCGCTGGTAGCCGCTTTCCTTCCGGCGCGCCCGCCCCCATTATGCGGCGATGAAGACGCTCTACCTCCTCCGCCACGCCAAATCCTCCTGGGACGATCCGTCCCTCGACGATTTCGACCGGCCGCTTTCGGAACGCGGACGCACGGCCGCGCCGCTGATCGGAAAATACATGGCGGAACGCGGCTGGCGGCCCGATCTCGCCCTCGTCTCGCCGGCCAGGCGCGCCCGCGACACATGGCGGATCGTCGCCTACGAATGGCCCGCGCCGGTCGAGACCCGCTTCGATCGGGCGATCTACCTGGCCGAACCCGACGACCTCCTCGCCTTGCTGCGCGAGGCCGACACGCCCGGCTCCGTCATCCTCGTCGGGCACAACCCCGGCATGGAGGATCTGGCGGCGCAGCTCGCCAGCCCCGGCTCCGACCCTCAGGCCCGCGCCCGTATGGCGGAGAAATTCCCCACCGCCGCGCTCGCCCGCTTCGATGTCGGCGCGCTCGCGCCCGGCGGCGCGGCCCTGACGGATTTCATCCGCCCGAAAGACCTCGCCTCCTGACACCATCCTGTCAGCAGGCGGATTCTGTTCCCGTTTTCCCCTTCACTTCGCCCCATCGCATCTCCATATTGCCCGCATGGCCAAATCCCCACCGAAGAAGACCGGCAAGCCCTCCGGATTCGAGGAGCAGCCCCAGCAGGAATTCGAAGGCGCGCCGCTCAGCGGCAGCGTCGAGGACTGGGTCAAGCAGCTCGAAGCCGAGGCCGAACGCGACGCCCGCGACACCGAGATGCGCGAAATCCGTTCGAAGGCGGGGAAGCATCGAAGAAAGGCCTCCGGCAACGGAACACCACCCTCCAGTGAGCCTTCAGGGACAAAGAAGGGCCGCTCCGCCAGCAACGAGCAAAGCGAGGCGCTTAAGGGCGGAGCGCAAAAAAAGAAGCAAGACCGTATCTATACGGTCGGCGACAAGCGTACCGGCGGCGGGGTCTCCATCGGCGGGACCAACGATCCGCGCGAGCGCGCCGCGGCGGGCCTCAATCCGGTCGCGGGGCTGAACGTGTCGCTGGAGGAAGCCACGCAGCTCGCCTCCACCACCGGCGTCACCGCGACGGTCGAGTCCCTCAAGGCGCTGATCGACTCGGGCAACCCGCTGTTCAAGGACGGCCAGCTCTGGGTGCCGCACCGGCCCGAGCGGCCGGAGAAGTCCGAAGGCGGCATCCCGATCACCATGAAGTCGGCCTACGAGCCGGCCGGCGACCAGCCCACCGCGATCCGCGATCTCGTCTCCGGCCTGAAGGACGACGACCGCACCCAGACCCTCCTCGGCGTCACCGGCTCGGGCAAGACCTTCACCATGGCCAAGGTGATCGAGGAGACGCAGCGCCCGGCGCTGATCCTCGCCCCCAACAAGACGCTGGCCGCGCAGCTCTATGGCGAGTTCAAGTCCTTCTTCCCGGACAACGCGGTCGAGTATTTCGTCTCCTATTACGACTACTACCAGCCCGAGGCCTACGTCCCGCGCACCGACACCTATATCGAGAAGGAGAGCTCCATCAACGAGCAGATCGACCGCATGCGCCACTCGGCGACGCGCGCGCTGCTCGAACGCGACGACGTCATCATCGTCGCCTCGGTCTCGTGCATCTACGGTATCGGCTCGGTCGAGACCTACACGGCGATGACCTTCAAGATGGAGATCGGCGACCGCATCGACCAGCGCCAGCTCCTCGCCGACCTCGTCGCCCAGCAATACAAGCGCGCCGACATCAATTTCGTGCGCGGCTCCTTCCGCGTGAAAGGCGACACGATCGACATCTTCCCGGCCCACCTGGAGGACCGCGCCTGGCGCATCTCGCTGTTCGGCGACGAGATCGAGGCAATCGACGAATTCGACCCGCTGACCGGCAAGAAGACCGACGCGCTGAAGACGGTCAAGATCTACGCCAACTCGCACTATGTCACCCCGCGCCCGACGCTCAACCAGGCGATCAAGTCGATCAAGGAGGAGCTGAAGCTTCGCCTCGAGGAACTGAACCGCGCCGGCCGCCTGCTGGAGGCGCAGCGCCTCGAACAGCGCACGCAATACGACCTGGAGATGCTGGAAGCCACCGGCTCCTGCGCCGGCATCGAGAACTATTCGCGCTACCTGACCGGCCGCAATCCCGGCGAGCCGCCGCCGACCCTGTTCGAATATGTCCCCGACGACGCCATCGTCTTCATCGACGAGAGCCACGTCACGATTCCCCAGATCGGCGGCATGTATCGCGGCGACTTCCGCCGCAAGGCGACGCTGGCCGAATACGGCTTCCGCCTGCCCTCCTGCATGGACAACCGGCCCCTGCG